>JANYKW010000070.1 GCA_025358025.1 Bacteroidia bacterium
TTTTTCAGCATCCCGAAGTTAGCATTACTGTAGCTGTTGCAGCGTTGGTAATCCTGGTTCTTGCCGGTTTGTTTGCAGGCAGTATACCAGCTAAAAGAGCCCTTATGATCAAACCGATTGAAGCATTGAGGGAGGAATGACAGTGAGGAATGAGGGGGAGACTGGGGGACTTGGCGACGGAGCGAGTGGTTGAAGTGAAACGGAGCTTGTCTGGACTGAAATTTAAGTCTTCCGATCTGATCCCAAGTAAAAGAGAGCGGGAAATTGAAATTTGAATACATATAAATGCCTGACAGTAAAACAGATAAATAATAAAATACAAATCAAAGGTTGCCATGAAAAAATTTTTGAAGATTTTCGGACTTAGTTTAATAGCCATCCTATTTATTGGGACGCTGGTCTTTTTGTACAAGAAATCGCAAAAGAAACCCGATCAATTTGAAATAAAGAGCGGATCTATTAACAGTATCATCAAGAAAACGGTTGCTACCGGGACGGTTCAGCCCAGAAAAGAAATTGAGATCAAACCGCAGGTATCAGGTATTATCGAGAAAGTTTACCTCGAAGCCGGCCAGATGGTTCGCAAGGAAGATGTGATGGCTCAAATCAACATCATTCCGGATATGGTAACCCTTAACAATGCGGAATCGCGTGTTAAAAGAGCCCAACTCAATTACGAGGATGCCAAAATTGATTACGATCGCCAGACGACCCTGATCGAAAAGAAGGTCATTTCCAAAGAGGAATACCAAAAGGCCAGACTTTCTTTCAACTCTGCCCGTGAAGAGGTGGAAGCTGCAGAAAACAACCTGGAATTGATCCGCAAGGGAGTGACCAAAAGTTCTGCAAAAACGACCAATACGCTTATTCGCTCAACGATAAATGGCATGGTGCTGGACGTTCCGGTGAAAGAAGGTTTTTCTGTCATTCAAGCGAATACGTTTAATGCCGGTACCACCATTGCTGTTGTGGCTGATATGAATGATATGATTTTCCTTGGCAAAGTTGACGAGACAGAAGTTGGTAAAATAAAGGAGGGCATGAACATAGAGCTTACCATCGGAGCCATCGACAACCAGAAATTCAATGCTGTTTTGAAATACATTGCTCCGAAAGGAAAGGTTGAAAACGGTGCTATCCAATTCGAAATCAAGGCAGATGTGTTGTTGAAAGCTGATCAGTTTATCCGCTCCGGCTACAGTGCCAATGCCAACATTGTGCTGGATCGCCGCGACAGCGTACTAACCATTCCTGAAGGGTTATTGAAATTTGCACATGATACTGCCTTCGTTGAAGTCGAAAAGGCAAAAGACCAGTATGAGAAGAGGTTTGTAAAAACCGGATTATCCGATGGTATCAATATTGAGATTGTATCAGGAATTACGAAACAGGATAAAATCAAGGGCAATCTGATCGATCCGAATAAGAAACCGGAAGAAAAGAAATAGAACTTCCGCGATTAACAACGAAAAGAGGTAACTTAGTATAAAAATTTGAACATCATGATAAGAACCATATTTACTCTTGCTTATTTGCTTCTTGTAGCCCTTTTCGCTTCGCTGCATGCTCAGGAGTTGTGGACACTGGAGAAATGCATCACCTATGCCCACGAAAATAACATTCAGATCAAGCAGAGTCTGCTTAACACGCAATATAAGCTGAATAATTTAAAGGAGAGAAAGAGTGCCAGATTGCCTAATTTAAGTGGTCAGGTATCCCAGAACCAAAATTATGGGAGGTCTCTTACCTATTCGAATACGTATGAGAATGTCAACTCGGCTCAGACTGATTTTGGCTTAGGCACACAAGTGACTGTTTTTCAGGGAAATCAAATGACTAACTCTATCAAGAAAACAGAGTTTGATCTGAAGGCAAGTTTTGAAGATCTTGCCAAGGCCAAAGATGACCTCTCATTGAACATCGCTTCCACTTTTCTTGAAATACTTTTTGCAAAAGAGCTGGTAAAAGTTTCGGAAGATCAAATTGCAATCACCAATCAGCAGTTAAAACAATCT
>JANYKW010000090.1 GCA_025358025.1 Bacteroidia bacterium
CACGCCGCATTTTGCCGAAGAGATCAAAGATGGCAAAAAGCGGTTCTGGGACATCT
The DNA here is from genome assembly GCA_025358025.1 of Bacteroidia bacterium. Taxonomy (GTDB): domain Bacteria; phylum Bacteroidota; class Bacteroidia; order Bacteroidales; family Prolixibacteraceae; genus CAINVV01. The sequence goes on from JANYKW010000090.1 coordinate 57, forward strand.
TTAAAACTGAGAAAAGAATTGAAGAGGATTTAAAAGGAAAGAGCATCGAAAAGGCAAAAGATAAGAAGCAGGATAAACAAGAAACTGTACCTAAAAAAGAAGAAGAAAAGCCATCCATCTGGAAGAAAATCAGGGATGCATTATCAAATAAAAATTAGATTATTGAGAAGAGTGACCGAAATTATTTTCTGATTTAGCGCACTATATTATCTCATAATTTATAACTTATCACTCAATTAATGTCGGTATTAAAGAAACAAAACGATCCAATTGGCAAGGCAGTACATGATTATTATCATGGGATCATGGGTGATACCATCCTGGTAAGGACTGATATCGCGGAAGATGAAACGCTTTCACCTGGTTATTTTTTCCGGACTTTTGATCAGATGCCGATCCAGGAACAAGAAGCATTAAAAAGGTGCAAAGGGAGTGTCCTCGATGTTGGAGCAGGAGCGGGTGCTCACTCCATATGGCTGAAAGAGAAAGGTCTGGAGGTTGTCTCAATCGACATCTCCCCGCTATCCTGTGAAACAATGCGGGAAAGAGGATTAGAAACAGTTTTGTGCGGAGATATCTATTCGCTAACCGATCAGCGATTTGATACCATCCTGCTTTTGATGAACGGGGCAGGAGTAGCCCAAACACTTCCAGGGCTTACAATTTTGCTCAACCATCTTAAAACGTTGCTGAATCCGGATGGTAGAATTCTGGCCGACTCATCCGATCTTCTCTATCTTTTTACTGACGAAAATGGCGAAAGCTGGATTGACATTGCGTCAGACACCTATTATGGAGAGATGGAATACCAACTTAGTTACAAGAATGTGAAAGGCAAGAAATTTCCCTGGTTATTTGTAGATCCTGATACACTCACGGATTACGCGGAGGGAGCGGGATTTAAGGTTTTGGATAAGATTAAGGGAGCGCATTTTGATTATTTGGTTGAACTGGCAATTGCCTGAATAGTATCAAAGTGGCCAACAAAAAATTAAAATTGGTGTGTCACTGCAATGGAGTAAACGAGAAAGAGATTTTGAGACTTCTAAAGCGCGGTGCCAAAGATATGGAGGATGTAAAAAAATTCACCCTTGCTTCTACGGGTTGTGGAAAGTGTCGTACGGAATTAGAAAGTATTGTTAATCTGTTTCTTACCAATAGACAAATTGATGTACAGCTGAAGATAAACATCTGACCCTATTCACATTTTCTAATGTTTTTTTTATCTTAATTCTTAACTGGTTTATTCGGATTTTTAAACCATATAATAAAAAAATTGATAGATTTGTTCCCACCAAAAAAATAGCAAAACCCACATAATTTTTTATTTATCATGGCTAAATTGAATCAAGAGGCACTGGATTACCATAGCAATGGAAGGCCGGGCAAAATTTCAGTTACTCCAACCAAACCTCACGCTACGCAAAGGGATTTAGGCCTCGCGTACACTCCGGGAGTAGCAAGTCCTTGTCTTGCTATCAAAGATAACCCGGATGATGTTTATAAATATACTGCCAAAGGGAATCTGGTAGCAGTTATTTCAAATGGCACCGCTGTTCTTGGCTTAGGGAATATTGGTCCCGCAGCCGGAAAACCGGTTATGGAAGGCAAAGGATTGCTTTTTAAAATCTATGCTGATATCGATGTATTCGACATTGAATTGGATGCGTTGGATCCTGAGCTTTTTATTCAGACCGTCAAGGCTTTGGCCCCAACATTCGGAGGTATAAACCTTGAAGACATAAAGGCCCCAGAGTGTTTCGAAATAGAGGAAAGACTCAAGAAAGAGCTCGATATTCCGATCATGCACGACGACCAACATGGTACGGCTATTATTTCATCGGCAGGATTGCTCAATGCGGTTGAAATGGCCGGAAAGAAAATTGAAGATGTTCGCATCGTTGTGAATGGTGCAGGAGCTGCTGCCGTATCCTGCACGAGACTCTATATTTCCCTTGGCGCAAAACGCGGAAACGTTCTGATGTGCGACAGCAAAGGGGTACTTCACAATGAAAGGCCGGATCTTAACAGCTCAAAAATGGAGTTTGTCCGCGATACACCATGCCGAACCCTTGCTGATACCCTGGTTGGTGCTGATGTCTTTATTGGCCTTTCGGTTGCCGGAGTGCTTACCAAGGAAATGGTCCGAACGATGGCTCCCAATCCCATCGTCTTTGCCCTGGCAAATCCTGATCCTGAAATTCCATATGCTGAAGCCATGGATTCCAGAGATGACCTGATCTTTGCAACCGGTCGTTCAGATTACCCCAACCAGATTAACAATGTACTTGGTTTTCCGTTTATATTCAGAGGTGCATTGGATGTAAGAGCCAGAACCATCAACGAGGAGATGAAAATCGCCTGTGTACTAGCACTTTCAGAATTGGCTAAGGAGAAGGTTCCTGAGTCAGTTCTGACCGCATACAATGCCAGGAACATCGTTTATGGACGTCAATACTTCATTCCAAAACCGATGGATCCGAGGTTGATCACCCGTGTGGCACCAGCTGTGGCTAAGGCTGCCATGGATTCAGGGGTTGCCAGAATTGCCATCACCGACTGGGATGCC
>JANYKW010000101.1 GCA_025358025.1 Bacteroidia bacterium
TGGAAGTGCAAGTCTGACCGAATCATCACAACAGAGTAAAATTACTGGTACTGTAAATGACAATTCAGGGAATCCTGTTCCCGGAGCAACAGTATTGGTGAAAGGAACTACAAACGGAATCACCACTGATGCTTTTGGTCGTTACACATTGACTAATGTGCCACCCAATTCGGTGATTATATTTTCGTTTGTGGGAATGAAGACAGTTGAGATCAAAGTCGGAAAGCAGAATGTCATAAATGCTGTTTTAGAGGACGAGTCAATCGGTCTGGAAGAAGTTGTGGCTGTTGGTTATTCGACCCAGAAAAAATCAACGTTAACGGGTTCTGTTGCAACAGTCAAGAGTGAGGCTCTTGTTGCCACCAAGAACGAAAATGTGATCAACATGTTAACCGGTAAAATGCCGGGCGTACGGATCGTTCAAAAGAGTGCAGCGCCAGGAGCTTACAACTCCATTATTGACATCCGTGGCATGGGTACCCCGTTATTTGTTATTGACGGGGTCACGCGCGACCAGGATTATTTTGCCCGGATGGACCCCCAGGAAATTGAGAGCATATCCGTATTGAAAGACGGTTCCGCGGCCATCTATGGTTTGCATGCAGCGAACGGTGTTATCCTGATCACGACGAAGAGTGGCACCTCACAAGCAGGGAAAGTAGATATTACCTATACCGGTAACTACTCCATACAGCAGTTCCTGAATGTGCCAACCGGCGTAAGTGCATTGGATTATATGAATTTGCGCAACGAGTCAGTCTACCAAGCCTTCTCCACTAACTATTTAGTACGCCAAAACCCGTATTTCAGTCAGGCTCAAATGCAGCCCTACATCGACGGAAAACCCTCCTACGACTGGATGAACGCCATATTTAATAAATCTACACCGGAGAGCCAGCATAACCTCAGCATCGATGGGGGAAACGATAAGCTCCGTTATTTCATGAGCCTTGGGTACGCCAATCAGGAAGGTTCGTACGTGGGCGGTGGTTATTTTGACAATCGTTGGAACTTCCGTTCGACTGTCGATGCCCAGATTACCAGAAATTTGAAAGCAAAGGTTACTATTGGCGCCATCATGGACGAACTCCACCAACCAACCGGAACAGGCTGGGATACTTATAAGGCGTCATGGCTGGAGCGCCCCGATGCGCCTATCTATGCAAACGACAACCCACTATATCCTAACGGCGATCCCGGTGTATTAACCGACAACATGGTTGCAAGAGTCAATTCGAACATAGTTGGTAATACCACCAACAAATCGCGCCGGATAAACGGCTCCCTGCAATTAACCTACGACATACCGGGGATAAACGGCTTGTCAGCAAGAGGGTCGTACGACTATGCGCTCAACTTGCCCGAAACTTCATCTTATAAAAGCAGCTATAATCTCTACGTATATAACGCTGCCACAGATGTTTATGTGACCGCCCCTAAAAACGCACCTTCCAGTATTACGCGAAACGCTAATTTCAACATTGATACCGATATGCAGTTGGGGCTGAATTACAACCACAAGTTTGGCAAGCATGACTTGAAAAGCTTTCTTATTTACGAGGAAGCCTACAGTAACTGGGACAGTTTTCAAGCTTACCGCGAGTTATTGATTGCTTCCCAGTACCTGTTTGCCGGTGAAGCTTTAAACCAACAAGCCACTGGCGGTACCCCAGGCGACCGCTTGACCCAGTCTGTTATTGGATCGGCGAACTATGATTACAACGGAAAATACCTGTTGGATTTCAAATTCCGTTATGATGGTTCTTCCAGGTTCCCGAAAGGCAGCCGTTGGGGGTTCTTCCCTTCATTTTCAGCAGGGTGGAGGCTCAGTGAGGAAAATTTCATCAAGCAGAACCTTCCCATGGTCAGTAATTTAAAACTGAGGGCTTCTTACGGGGAAATGGGCGACGACGGTTCGGCAGCCAACTATCCTCCAACTTTGGGCTACAGCTTAAACAATAGTCTTGGATGGCAATTTAGCGATGTATTGAACGGGGGCCTTCAGGCACAGGCTATTCCCAACCCAAACCTGACCTGGTACCATATCAAAATGTACAACCTGGCTTTGGATTTTGGCCTATTGAAAAATAAGCTGAACGGAACTTTTGAAATTTATAGACGCGACCGTACGGGTTTGCTCGCAACCAGCAGCGCTGTGGTTCCCGGTACCGTGGGAGCTACCATGCCTCAGGAAAACCTGAACGCCGACCGTAATTTTGGGTGGGAATTATCTTTGGATTACCGTAGTAAATTCAGGGATTTCACCTACTTTATAACCCCCCAAATATCCGCAACTAGGAGTATGCGCACCAAATGGCTTGAAAATGTTGCCAACAACCAGTACGACTATTGGCGCAACCGTACCAGTGGCCGTTACAACAACATCTGGTGGGAAAACGAATCAGTACACATGTTTACTAGTCTGGACGAAATCCGCAACTATAATCTTCCTATGGGACAGGGCGCAACACCGGGAGACTGGATCCAAAATGACTGGAACGGAGATGGTGTAGTGGACGGCAATGATGTCCATCCGATCGCTACCTACGGGCTTCCCCTGTTTAACTATGGGATTAATCTGGGGGGGGCCTGGAAGAACTTCGATTTGGCAATGAATTTCCAGGGAGCATTCGGGACTTACGTCGCATATGGTGAGCTGCTTAATCATCCTTTGTCTTTTAACGGACAACAAACTTTGTCGTACTTTATGGACAGATGGCGTCCGACAGACCCCAATGCGGACTTTTTTAGCACCGCAACCCAATGGATCCCGGGTTTTTGGCCAGTTACACTTCACAACGACCGTGCCCTGGGAAGCAACATGGTCCAGGATGCTTCCTACTTGCGTCTGAAGACCCTGGAACTGGGTTTCACTTTACCCAAAAGATTATTGTCAAGAACAGGGATAAAGAATTTAAGGGTTTACCTGAGTGGCTATAACCTCTTAACGTTAACCGGTCTGAAATATTTAGACCCGGAACGTCAAGGTTCAACCCCGGAAAATACCAATAACTATGTGGATTACTATAGTTACCCAGTCAATAAAACCTATACGCTTGGTGCAAGCATTAAATTCTAAAAAATGAGAACCATGAAATTAAAACTTATATTATTTGCAGCAATTTTTGGGTTTGCCGTTTCTTCATGCTATGACCTGGAGTTGCAACCCAAAGGTATTCTGGATGAACCCGCACTGTTTGGTACTTCCTATGGCGTTCAGAAATATTTTGTCCAATCCTATATGCATCTCCCGATAGAAGATTTCATTTATTACGCAACAGCTGGTGGTGGTTATTTGCCGGGCAACAACAACTCCTGGCAGGCATATAAAAATTCTCAGGGACAAATGGACGGTGAAATTTATGGGTGGAACGTAGCGATGACAGGAGCCGGTTTTGGTTACTGGCCTTACGCAGACATACGCTATTTGAACGTTTTCATTAATAATTTCCCCAATTATAAGAGCAAGTACGATGCTGCTACCTTTAACTCTTTACTGGGAGAAGCCCGTTTCCTCCGCGCTTTCTTTTATGAGGGGTTGGCCAAACGTTACGGGGGTGTGCCGATTGTAACGGAAGTGCAGGACCCGGTAAACGACGACCCCACAACGTTGAATGTATCTCGTAATACTGAGTACGATACCTGGAAATTTATTTACGACGACCTGCAGTTTGCCATGACGAACATGAGTGCAACCAGTGTATCCGGGCGTGCCAACAAGTACGTGGCTGCCGCCCTAATGTCTCGTTCCATGCTTTATGCAGGCAGGGTTGCCAAATACACCCAGTACCTGGGTCTTGGCACGGATGCTTCAGTACAAAAAGGTTTGGCAGGTATGGATCCTACCAAGGCGAATGAATTCTTCCAGTATGCTTACGATGCAGGTATCATGATTAAAGCGGGGCCTTACTCCCTTTATACGAAGAATTACCCGGATAAGGCGACCAATTTCGCCAACCTGTTTTTGGATAAAACCTCTTCCGAGACTATGTTTAGCAAGGGTTATGACGGGCAAACTTTTGGCCATTGTTATGACGCGCTGATGTTGCCTCTCCCGGATATGTCTTCTTTTGTTGGCGCCAACGGTTATCCTGTGCTGGAAATTATGCAGCTATACGACTTCCCCTCCCTCGTCGACGCACAAGGGAAACCGGTCCGTTTCAACAAGCGCAGCGACATTAAAATTGGGATGGAACCCCGATTGCAGGGCACCTGCTTTTTTGATGGAGATATGTGTCACAATATTGCTTTCGAAATCCAACGGGGCATTTACCTTAAATTTACCGGGCTGGCATCAGATGCGCAAAGTGGTAGTAACAACGCTCCTATAAACTCTCCGTCCAACCGTCTTT
>JANYKW010000139.1 GCA_025358025.1 Bacteroidia bacterium
CGCTTGTTTATCAACTTTTAAAATAATATTTGTTAGTATGTCTTGGATTTCAAAAAGTCAAAATTTTACCAACAAACCACCTTGTTCATTACCGATTAAAACTGTTAATAACATTAAGATTTAGCACTGATTAGTAACAAAATTTTAATTTTTTCGCGTTCTTCCATTATCACTTTATTTTTGGCCTGTCCAATGTTAGTCTGATGACCGTTCCGTTCAATTTTTCGCTGGTAATTCCAATCGTTCCGTTCATCTCTTTAATGATCTGATAGCAAATCGATAATCCCAGACCGGTTCCCTTCCCTTCGTCTTTTGTAGTATAAAATGGCAGAATGATATTACTGACATCGTCATTGCTGATCCCGATGCCGTTATCGGTGACTTCTACCACAAGTGTTTGGTTCTCCTCGCAGGACCTGATGCCAACGATCATATCAAAACTTTCATCCTGTTTGGTTTTCTTCTCAATGACCGCATCCTTGGCATTGGTCAGCAGGTTTATGATTACCTGTTCAAATTTATAGGTATTGCCGCAGATTGGCGGAATTTGTTTTTCAAGATCAAGAATGAGGTTGATTCCCAGGTGTTTGAATTGTTCAGTTATCATCGAAGCAGCGTTTTCGATGCTTTTATTGATATCGAAGTCTGTCAGAAAATAATCGTCGTGACTTCGTGAAAATGCCCTGATATGATCGATAATGGTCCGGATCCGGGTAATATTTTCGAAAATTTTATCCGATTTAACTTTTAGGAAGTTGGGGTCAATGGTTTCAGTTTTGGCGAATTCAAAGAGGATTTTATCCAGGACCATTGAGATGATATTTAATGGCTGGTTTATTTCATGCGCAATACCGGAAGCCATTTCGCCAAGATTGGCCATCCGGTCGGCATGGATCTGTTTGGTCTCCATTTTTTTCCGTTGGGAACTGTCGCGGAGGATGATCATAAAGGCAATCGGTGCGCCATCAGGGCTTTGTATCAACGTAGCGCTGGTTTCACCTGCAAAGATTGTCTGGTTCTTCTTCCTTACTTTTATGTCGATATTTTGAACCAATCCTTCATTGGTTGTCTTTTCGATGATCTCCCGGATTACATTTTTTTCGTCAGACGGAACAAACCTGAAAACATCGCTTCCCACCAGTTCACTCCGGTTTTCGGCGCCCAATAATTCAACCCCGATCTCAGAAACTTCGGTGATGACCCCCTTGAGATCAAGCAAAAAGATGCCATCCGGCGAGGCGTTTAGCAAGGTACGGTAAAGTCGTTCGGACTCTTTTAGTGTTTTTTCGGTGAGCACACGATTCGTTATATCCATGCCGAAAACAGCCAACCTGTTCACGATTCCCGAAGCATTTAAGATCGGATACAAAGAATTCATGATGTACCGGCCCGACCTGACGTCTTCAAACCGAAGCGGTTTGCCACTCAGAAACACAGACTCAATAATCGGCTTTCTGTGATCTCTAACATCCTGTGGAAGAAAGTCATAGATGACAGAGCCTACCATTTTTTCACTTTTCAATCCGAAACGGGTACCCAGTTCTTCGTTGGCATCAAGGATGGTTCCATTAGAGTCCAGAAGAAAGATTGCTTCGGTGGCGGAGTTCAGGAGGGCCCGCAAATCTTTCTCCTTCTCTTGTATGTCTGATGCCGCTGCCTTCCGTGCTGTTATATCCTGAACCGTACCGATATTTTTTATCGTGACCCCATTTTCGTCAACTTCCATAATTCCCTCCGCCAGCAGGTGATGTACTGACCCATCGCGGTGAACTACACGGAATTCAAGAGTTGGTTCATTGCCGCCCGATAAATTCACATTCATGCACCGGATGAAGGATTCAACATCATCCGGATGAAGCGATTTTATCATGGATTCGGGCTTCCCTTCAAAATCTTCGGGACTGACATCAACCACCTTAAACATCTCTTTAGACCAGGTTACAGTTCCTGTGATCAGATTCCATTCCCAACTCCCCATTTGGGCGATCCGTTGCGCCTCTTCAAGTCTGGATTCGCTCTCAAGAAGCAGTTTTTCTGCCTGTTTGCGGTCGGTTATATCTACTGCATTCAGGAGGCATTGCAACCCGTTTGCGATCATTACCCCTTCGATATGAACGCACCTTGTCTGATTGGCTTCAGATTCAAAAATGACTTCACAAATTGCCTTTGTTTCGCTTTTTAACAGTTTGTGGAAGTATTTCTGGAAAACGGGAAGTGTTTTAATTGAAATAAAGTGCCCGAAATGACTATTGATCAAACGCGAACGTTCTTTTCCAAGCATCCAGGCGCCAGTATGGTTCAAATCCAAAATCATAAAATCAGGCGAAAGGGTGAAATAACCGATAGGCGCTAAATCATAGAGATCAGCGTATTTTTCTGTTGCAACCTTTGCTTCAATTATGGCGACAGAGAGTTCCTGGTTCTGGGTTTCGAGCTTACTTTGCTGTCTCGTCACAGCCTCTTCCATCTCCTTACGGTGGGTGATGTCCTTCGTAAACCCAAGAAAGCGGGTTTCATCCAGTTTTACGGCAGCTACACTCCACCAACGCAGTGATCCGTTTTTATGCTTGAACTGAAGCTCTGAATTTGAAACTCCTGCTATGGCTAATTCAGTGAACTGGGCCAATCCGTGAGCAATCGATCCTTCGGAAAGAATATCGGTGATCGACATTTCCAGCAACTCCTCCTGCGAATATCCTGTTGTTTTGCAGGCTGCATTGTTCACCTCAATATATCGGCCGGATTCATTGGTAATAAACACACCATCCGGAGCAATATTCACATAACTACGATATTTTTCAGCGCTCCTTCCAAGTTCGGAATTTAACCGGGTCAACTCGGCGGCCAAAGCTTCGAGTTGCCGTGCATCCTGCTGTATTCTTTGCCGTTGATTGAAAAGGTCGAGAAATACCTTTATTTTACTCAGCAGGATTTGTTGATCAAATGGCTTGAAAATGTAATCGACCGCTCCTGAACTATAACCCTGGAAGACCTGGGCATCATACCCGACGTTTGCCGTGATGAAAATGATCGGAACTTTTTCATTTGTTCGTAAGTCATTCAATTTCATTGCCAATTCAAATCCGTTCATCTCCGGCATCTTGACATCGATCAGTGCTACAGCCAGGTCAATTCCATTGGTTTTCTCGAGGGCTTCGAATCCGGACCGAGCCAGAATCAGGTTGACGTTAAGTTTCCTGGTACACCTTTCAAGCAGTTCAAGATTTTCAATAGTATCGTCAACAATAAGGAGGTAGGGCGGATACATTTCAACAAGTATTTTTTTGTAAAGATTACAACACTCCGTTAGTTAATGTGATAAATCTTTGATATTCAGTAAAATAAGTAGAAATAAATTTGGTTAAACCATTGGAAATCACTACATTAGATGATTATTTCCGCAATTATCTAAACATGACTTCCAAGGTTAACCAAAACATTAAACGTCTTATTGTCAGTATGTTACAAAGTGACACATTTTCCAGCCTCAACAAATCCCGAAAGGATTTCATTTTCAGTGTGCTTTGGCATATTTTGAGCATCAAAGGTAAAATTAATTTCATGCAGTTAGCCCGCTTTAGTCCTTACTGTGAGCAGACCTACAGAATCCAGTTTGAGCAGGAATTTGATTTTCTGGCATTTAACAAGCTTCTGTCAGAAAATATAGTTGGTAAAGATCGTATCATTGCTTTTGACCCCAGTTATATTCCAAAATCAGGGAAAGAAACATATGGCCGAGGGAAATT
>JANYKW010000156.1 GCA_025358025.1 Bacteroidia bacterium
CGGGGCTGGATCAACTATTTCAAATTCGCGAGCATATACAATAAGCTCAACGTACTGGACGGATGGTTACGCAACCGGATACGTTACTGCATTTGGACCGATTGGAAGAAACCGGAGCGGAAACGGAAAAACCTGATCAGGCTTGGAGTCGACCCGGACCATGCATATCAATGGAGCCGGAGCAGAAAAGGAGGCTGGGCGGTTGCCCAAAGTCCGATTTTGGTCACTGGCGTTTCAATAAACAGGATCGGTGATTATCAATACGTCAAAGATACAATCTGAAAGCAAATCACAACTGAAATAGATTTTCATAATTGTTACTTTTGGTGATTATCAATACGTCAAAGATACAATCTGAAACAAATCATATCGCCAATGGCTATTTAAAAAGTTCGGAGTGAGATCCGGTATCAATTAGGGTTATTGTCTTTCGAACGTCATCTTTAAGCCAGACTAATAGCCAATCAGCTTTTATATGACATTCCCAAAATCCGGACAGCTTACCGGACAAAATATGCGGTTTGTGTTTTTGTGGAACAATTCCTCTGTTCTCAAGATCTTCAACCAATTTCTCTAACAAGTCGATGTTTAAACCCCTTTTAACACATTTGACAACGTTCTTTTCAAACTTGTTGGTGTAAATTATTCTAAACATTGGCTTTTTTGCGAAGACTTTTAAACAGTTCTTTCGTGTTTTTACACTCCATTGTTTTTCCGGTCTTGGCTTCTTCAATAGCCTCTTCCAGTGATGCCGATGGTTCTTTCACAATCGTTAAAAAGCCATCGCCTTCAAATTCGCGAAGATAATTCAACAGGCTTTTGCCCTTTGTAGTCCGCTCATTTATTGTAATTGTTGTCATATCGGCATTTGTTTATTTCTGCAAAAATATAAAATATTAGGTTTAGTTTTTTAAGTCCCACGCAAGTCGAACAGCGCAGGGCATTGTTTATATTTTGAAGTAATCCATATTTCTTGAAGCTGCTTCGAATATTTATCTACGCTTCTGATCAATTTGCTATGATCATCAGAAAAGCATTTCCGATCTGGTGTTCATCAGTAAGCCAAAAACTTCACTTTCCGATGCAGAAATGCTTAAATATATTCCCAAGAACTTCATCTGTAGTTATTTGACCTGTTATAGCACCCAAATAGTGAAGACATTCGCGGATGTCCTGGGAAAGGAATTCGCCTGACAAATTGGTTTTTAGCCCGGAAATAGTCCGCTCAATGGCCTCCAGCGCCTTGGTCAGCGCTTCATAATGGCGAATATTTGTGATAATGACATCCTCCGGCTGGACTTTATCCAATGATATTGATTGGTGCATCAAATGAATCAGTGTCTGGAGGTTCTCTTTTGATTTTGCTGCAATAAATACGAGGGATTCGTTCTGCTTTAATCCGACCGAAGCCATTTCATCCCGAACCCCCTCCGAAACAAGATCGGATTTGTTGGCAACCAGGATCAGGTGCTGATCCACGATCATTTTTCTGATATCATGGATCCTTTGCAGGATGATCTCTGCCGGCGTAGTGAGATCCAGTACCAGCAAAACCACGGAGGCCTGCCCAAGCTTCCGGTAAGAACGTTCAATCCCCAGATTCTCAATGATATCTGATGTATTCCGCAAACCGGCAGTATCGAAAAAGCGGAACAACACCCCATCCAGGGTGACAACATCTTCGATCACATCGCGGGTGGTGCCATGAATATCGGAAACAATGGCCTTTTCCTCATTCAGCAGGGCATTCAGCAAGGTCGACTTTCCAACATTGGTATCTCCCACGATCGCGACAGGCAGGCCATTCTTAATCACATTTCCCAGGCGAAAGGAGTCCGCTAGCTTCCGCAGAAGCACCTCGATTTTTCCCGATAACGCGATCAGGTGACCCCGATCGGCAAACTCGACATCTTCTTCACTGAAATCAAGTTCCAATTCAATGAGTGAAATAAAATGGAGCAGCTGATCCCTCAGCTGACTGATTTCAGCCGTGAACCCACCCCGCATCTGGTTCAGCGCAACCCGGTGTGCGGCTGAATTTTCGGAGGCGATGAGATCTGCAACAGCCTCAGCCTGTGAGAGATCCATCTTCCCATTCAAAAATGCACGCTGCGTAAATTCACCAGGTTGAGCAAGCTCCGCACCCTGGTCAATCAATAGCTGAAGAATCTGCTGCTGTACGAAAACCGAGCCATGGCAAGAAATTTCGACCACATCCTCCCCTGTGTAAGAGTGAGGAGCACGAAAAAGACCGATAACGGCTTCATCCAGAAGTTCATTTTCTTTATACACGGAACCAAAATGGAGCGTATTGGCAGCCTGTTCAACAAGTTTCTTCCCTTTCACACGAGACTTAAAGACCCTGTCGGCAATTGGTATTGCCATTCCTCCTGAGAGGCGAATAACCGCTATCCCCCCTGTCCCGGCAGGAGTGGAAATGGCACATATCGTTGAAACAGCAAACATGCAATACGTAGTTTTTTACAAATATAACAGTTTCCAATCTACCATGTGATGAATCTTCATCGATCTGCCCGATAACAAAAAAGGCCCCGAAGGACCTTTTACTGTATTACTGGATCTCAATAGCTCTCGCGGGTTTTGGTTTCAACTCCTCTCTTTTGGGCAGGGTCAATAACAAAAGGCCATCTTTGTAAGCTGCCTGAATCTGATCTCCGTTGATGCTCTCAACAGGAATATTGAATAACCTGCGGAAGGATCGGTAGCTGAATTCCTTGCGGGAATAGCGTTCCGCCACTTCAGAATTTTCGGTCGTTACATCTGCAGAGATCGTCAACCGGTTCTGATCGAGATCAATTTTGAAATCCTCTTTATTCATGCCAGGTGCAGCCACTTCAATCTGAATCCTATTTTCATCTTCACGAATGTTGACAGCCGGTAAAGTGGTATCATCTGCTGAAAATCCGGCATTGTTCCAATCCACCAATTCCCTGTTAAACAATTGATTGAAAACGGATGGATAAAGTCTGTTTGATGTTCTGATGAGTGTCATTTTTAATTCCTCCTATTCTTTAGTTAAAAATTTGAATTTGATAACCATCGTTATACACCCCGGGAAGATCAATCCTTGTGCCATTTTTTTAATGCAAAATGTTTCTGCTTTATTATCAATCAGATGCATTTTGCAGGTTCAATTCTAAAGACATAATGACATTTTTTTCAGTGAAAAACTCTGACAAAAAGTCATAATAATCTCATATTCACGCTAATATGTCATAATCAATTAAAATAAATGAAACAATTCACAGTTTTCTGAGTAAAAAAAAGGGAGCCGGCAGATAATATAACTCTCAAAAAAAAATTATATTTGAGGTATAATCCAACCCGGCAATATCCAAATAAAAAAATCAACAAAATGCTTCCAAAATTTCTACTTGCAGACAATTCACAGGTACTCCCCGACACAATCTTCATCATCCATACGGAACAGCCCCGGTTCATTGTGGGGTGTGATCTGGAAGGGTTTAATGTAGATCAGGAGATCCATTGGATCGACGAGGAGCCTGAAAGCAAGGAACTTAAAGCTGAATTAATGGAACAGGCCGAGGAATTCATGGAGCTTGAACTCGAATATGAAGAGGAGCTTGACAAATTGGAAGAAGAAGCAGATAACTAACATCACAAATTATGGAAATCATGCAACCCGATGGCCCTAAAAGATTGAAACGCTCCATCACCGATAAGATGCTGGGCGGAGTTTGTAGCGGAATAGCAAAATATTCGAACGTTGATTCAACTGTTGTCAGACTGATTTTTGCTTTTGCAACCATTTTTACAGTTGTTTTTCCCGGCATACTGATCTACCTTATCCTGTGGATCATCGTTCCTAAAGACGATCTACCTTATTAATAATCTATTATTTATATAATAATTCTGAAACTCCGGCAGTTGTTGCAAGGTGAGTTTAGAATCGTGCATTCATCCCTATAATACATTGCCAATGCTAAGACGAAATTTTATACAAAAATCAACAGCTGCTGTTGCTTTTACCGGGTTGGGAACTTCTGTTTTTGGGCTTCCCGACTTTCAGGACGCGAAACCCTCAAACAGTGCATTTTTCAAACTTAGGTATGCACCAAGTTTCGGTGCTTTCAATGAACTTGCCGGAAAAGACCCCATCGATCAGATAAAATTCTGTAACGACCAGGGATTCAGAGCCATGTTTGACAATGGATTTATGGGACGCCCCCTTGAAGAACAGGCTAAAATTATTGGGGAGATAACCCGGTTAAACATGAAACTTGGCCCTTTTGTTCTGTATGCTGATTTCAGCAAGGAATCCATGGTACTGAAAGATAATGACATCCGTCAGATGCTGACAGACAAGGTCAAAGCCGGCGTCGAGGTGTGTCAGCGCAATGGTCTGAAATGGGCTCTGATGGTTCCGGGACGGTACAACGAACACATGGATTGGGGTTACCAGACTGCCAATGTAATCGACATCATGCGTGAGCTAAGCGATATCGCCCTGCAGGGAGGCATGACCATCGTTCTTGAGCCTCTTAACAAACGAGATCATCCGGGGCTGTTTCTGACCAGTATGCCCCAAACTTACGCCATTTGCAGGGGAGTAAACAGTCCGGCTTGTAAAATTGTTGACGACCTTTACCACCAGCAGATTACAGAAGGGAATCTGATACCTAACATCGAATCGAGCTGGAGCGAAATTGCCGCATTCCATTTGGGTGACAATCCGGGAAGAAAAGAGCCGGGTACCGGGGAGATTAATTTCAACAGTATTTTCAAATACATTCTCAACAAAGGTTATGACGATGTGCTTTGCATGGAACATGGCCGAAGTATCAAGGGTAAAGAGGGAGAGCTGGCATTGATTGAAGCATACAGGAAAGCGGATAACTTTTAGGAAGAGGTACTTCAAGTACTTCGGTTGGGGGTATCAGGAGATTATTTGTATTATGTTTTTATTAATTATTGAGTTGTTAAGTAACGATGAATAAATAAGGTATTTATGAACAAAAAACTGTTGCTTCTGGGAATGGTTTGTCTGATGGCAGTATCATTCTCTTTCGGAAAAAAAATTAAATTATTCAATGGGAAAGATCTGACAGGATGGAAGATCTATGGGACAGAAAGATGGTATGTCGACAAAGGAAACCTGGTGTGCGAGAGTGGGCAGGATAAGAAATACGGATACCTTGCCACTAAAAAATTCTACAGGAATTTTGATTTATCCTGTGATTTTCTGCAGGAGAGCAATGGCAATAGCGGGATCTTCTTCCGCTCCACCATAGTTGGCACCAAAATATCCGGCTGGCAATGTGAGGTAGCACCTAAAGATCACGACTCGGGCGGGATCTATGAATCCTACGGACGCGGTTGGCTGGTCCAGATTCCTGATGAAAAGGAAAATATACTGAAGCCAGGCAAATGGAATACCATGCGGATTAAAGTAGTAGGTGATCATGTACAGACCTGGCTAAACGGAGTGGCTATGACGGATTTCTCAGATCAGAAAATCGGGTTGGCAAATGGTTCAATCGCCCTTCAAATCCACGATGGAGGTGGGATTAAAGTGAGATGGAAGAATCTGAAAATTATTGAATTGTAATTGGTTTTCTTACGATAAATCATAAAAGAGTGGCCGCCGGAAAATTCCGACGGCCGCTTGTAGTTACCCACGAAAAACTTATTTCTTAGCCGGAGTTGCTGCTGGCTTAACTTCTTTCTTGCTCTTAGATTTGGCTGGCTTTGCCTTCTTCTTTGCCGGAGTTGCAGCATTTGCCTTTGCTGCCGGCTTTGCATTGGCTTCTGTCTTGGGAGCTTCTTTTTTTACTTCTTTTTTAGCATCCTGTGCGTTGGCTGAAACTATGCCCATGATCAGGGCAAGACTTAAAAACATAACTAACTTTTTCATAATCGACTTTTTTAAATTGTTTTACAGGTCAAACATATCGCTGCGATTATGAAGAAATCATGAAGAATCTGTTTACTGACTCCTATTTAATATTTTTTAACGGAAAGCAGATCTTAAACTGTGAACTTTCACCTGGTGCTGACAGTACTTCTATCTTCGCATCGTGAAAAGCCACGATACTGCTCGCGATTGACAGACCCAAGCCTTGTCCCTCCTCTTTATTTGTATCAATTCGTTTGAAACGATTAAATATCAGATTCAAATTTTCTGCTTCAATTCCAATACCATTGTCTTCAACGATGATAAAAAAATTGGTTTCATCGCTCGCGTGCGAAATCTTAACATAACCTCCATCCTTGTTGTATTTGATCGCGTTGCTGACCAGATTAAACAACAGAATATAGATCAAATATCTATTTACATTCAACAATGTAATCTCTTCTGCAATTCTGTTTTCCAGGGTGATATTTGACATCAGCGCGCGTTCTTCAATATCTGAGATAATCTCGTCTGTCAGTTCACGGAGACTGACTGTATCATTTTTGGCGTATTGATCATTTCCAATTCTGGAAATCAAAAGCAAAGCCTTAATAATGTGTTGCAAACGCATTAATTGCTTTTGCTGATCCATAATAAAACGTTCCGTTTCGGACGACAATTTTTCGGACACCAGCACATTATCCAATTTGGATTGCATCACCGAAATTGGCGTAAACAACTCGTGTGAAACATCGCCTATAAATTTTCTTTGGGTTTTGAGGATATCATTCACTTTGTGCATCAACTCATTGATGGTGGTATTGAGGTAAACAAAATCAGAAGTGGTGGAGTCAATCTCTGAGTAGTTGAATGTTTCGGGATTGACCACTGTTTTTAACTTGGGTATGATCGTCCGGTTCAGGGGATGAAGCAGGTATTTGAAGATCCCCAGGTCAAAAAGAATGGTAATTAATAAGACAATAAGAATGATTGAGACGGAAATACTTTTCAAGGTTTTATCAAGGCTGTAAATCAGTTGTATATTCTTTCCAATCTCAAGAGTATATAATTGGTGGTCAATCTCAAAAGTATATATCAAAATTCTGTAATCAAACTCTTCCCCTTCAATGATTCTGGCTTCCTGGGTAAAGGTCATTTGTTCCGGAATAACTTTTGAATCCAGTTTGATGGAGATATATTCATCTTTCAGAATATTGTAACTGGCAAACGCGCTGTCCTGTTCTGCATCAAGGTATGACTTAATACCGATTTTCCGGACGGTCAACATCGTTTTATCCTTCATTTTGATCAGATCCTTCTCTGTATGCCTGAGTGCGAGAGAATCAATCATCTGCTGCACGATGGTAAACAAGATCAGAAAAATAACAATCTTTGAAATAGCACCGATCAGAGCAAGTTTTAATTCCAGTCTCATAATCAACCAGTTATAATAAATTGATGTTCTACTATTTTAACAAACTGCAAGGATCTCCATGCTTCAAAATACAAATTAAAAATCCCATTTTTGTAATGAACAAGATATTGATAATATCGATTTGGTAAAGAAACATTTTTATCCATCATGAACATTTTAATTGTTGAAGATGAACTTGCTCTCTCGGGAGAAATTCGCCGGTTTCTGGAGAAAGAAGGTTTTGTCTGTGACGAAGCTTATACCGGAAGAATTGCTTCGGACAAAATATTCTCCAATGAATATGATGTGATCTTGCTTGATCTTGGGTTACCCGACTACGAAGGATTGGACCTGCTGAAAGAATCGATCAAAAACAAAAGTACCGCTTCGGTTATTATCCTGTCGGCCAGAACAGCCATCGACGACAAAATAAAGGGACTTGATCTTGGAGCAGATGATTATCTGTCCAAACCCTTCTCCATGATAGAATTAAAATCCAGGATACTGGCTGTTACACGAAGAAAACATGGACTGAAAGGAAATGTTATCCGGATCCACGGACTTGAAATTGACATTGACAAACGTAAAGTGTTCTGCAACAACAATGAAATTCCATTAACAAAAAAAGAGTACGATATTTTCAGTTTTCTGATATTAAATAAGAATAAAGTAACTACCCGACTCCAAATTTCCGAACATATCTGGGGCGATATTTTCGAGGAAAATTACAATTCCAATTACATCGATGTTCATGTCAAAAATATTCGCAAGAAGCTGGCAGAATATCTGGAAGGTGATTTTCTGGATACTGTCAGGGGAATTGGGTTCAGGTTTAATGAATAAGAAGCACCTCTTTATGCTGACCAACGGCGAACAAAAAATCTTCATCTGGATCGATTTCTCTGCAGAAACCGATATGACCATACAGCATGGGGTTCAGGTTGCATTGATCCTGGACAAGGAAATATGCCTGATCTGTCAGACACCTGACGATCTTATAAAAACAGAAGAAGCATCAAACGCTTTGGCCGTGTTTTCCCACCCTCTGGTGCTGATCTTTGGTTCCTCGCGCATTCACACCTTTGTTACCACACATCCTCTTGAAATCATATTGACTGAGCTTGCAGAAGAGTTCGATGCCTTGCTTCTTGTTGCACCGAAAACAAAAAGCAAGGTCCTTCTGCCCAAACTCTCCCATTCAGGCTTTCCCTTTCTGTTTGTTTCAGCCATGCAACATCCGGATAGAAGCTACCAAAAGATTGCAGTACCGGTTGGATACATGAAAAAGAGCAAGGATCTGGCTCTCTGGAGCAGTTACATTGCTCGTCATAACGGCGCTAAAGTTACTTTAATCAAAGCGTTGGAGAGTTCGGAGGAAGACAAAAGAAGGGTAATGAGTAATCTTTTTTCCATTGAACGTCTGTTTAAGAATTTTCTCTTTCCATTTGAAACCATCGAGATGCATACTTCCACATGGAAAATTCAAAAAAATGCACTGAAACACGCATTGGGTTTCCAAAACGGACTCCTGATTATCTCATTTACCCATGGTGCCTCGATCATTGACCGATTTCTTGGTATAAATGATGATTTTGTGATTGAACATTCCGAAGAACTTTCTTTGATGTGTATCAACTCACAGCGTGATCTTTATACCTTATGCGGATGAACTGACTCATGATTAAGCAATTCACGGGATCTCCATATATAATCCTTTTAAAATAATTCTAAATTTTAGTTTGTTCGTCACTGAGACAAAATTTACAAGGTATTGTCATCATGTTTGTTTGTAACATATTTCTGATGCCTGTTTCGATTATTGTATCTAGTAATTAAGATATTTTAATAACTTTTTAAATTTATTATAACGCGGGCTTTTGGGTTAAGGATAAATTTCTATTTTTGTCGCGGATTATTGAAGTTCCTTATACACTGTTATTTAGAATAGTTCTTATTAATATTTAAAACAACCAAATATGGAAAGTAGTGCATTAATACTTTTCTTTATTACTGCCATTAGCCTGGTGGGTCTGGCACTGGTATTTTCCAGTTATGTTCCACCTTCCTCTTACAATGTGGCAAAATTTGAACCATACGAGTGTGGTATGGAGACTATCGGTGAAACCTGGAACCAGTATACTGTTGGGTATTATCTTTTTGCCATCCTCTTCCTCATTTTTGACGTTGAAACAGTATTTGTCTTCCCGTGGGCAACGGTCATGAGGGAAGTAGGGATGACCGGCTTTGTTGAGATTATTATCTTCTTTGCCATTTTGGGTCTGGGATTGTTGTACGGATGGAAAAAACATGCATTGAAATGGGAGTAAAGAGTAAAAAAGAGTTCGGGGTAAATGATTACCCGATCCTGGAAGAATATGAAGGAGGAAGTATTATCCTCGCCAAACTGGATGATTTAATAAACTGGTCACGTTCCAATTCACTTTGGCCGCTTACTTTCGGAACCCGCTGTTGCGCCATTGAATTTATGGCAGTTGGTGCCTCAAGGCATGATATGGCACGGTTTGGTATGGAAGTTGCACGGGCAACACCCCGACAGGCTGATATGATCATTATTTCAGGTACAATCAATTATAAGATGGCTCCTGTTCTGAAACGGTTGTACGACCAGATTGCCGATCCTAAATATGTGATTGCAATGGGATCATGTGCCATCTCAGGCGGCCCCTTCTTTTACAATTCTTACTCGGTGGTAAGGGGTGCAGACCATGTTATACCTGTTGATGTTTACGTACCCGGTTGTCCTCCAAGACCTGAGGCGTTGCTGTTTGGTATGATGCAACTTCAGAAAAAAATCAGACGGCAGCGCTATTTCTCCAGAAAACAGACAAAAAGTACCCCGCAACGTTGAAACTAACCAGGATGAAGGGAACAACAATCAATAGTACAAAAAATCACTTAACAAACTGATCTTTAGGTGAAATGACAAACGAAGAACTACAAGCTTACCTTGCCGGTGAGTTTTCCAATGCTGAGGTTAAACAAGGCAAACAGTATATTGAGATGCTGGTCCGGGCAGCTGATCTGCATGAAACCGCGGTTCAACTCAAAATGGCACCTGTATTATCATTTGATTATCTGTTTTGTCTATCCGGTGTAGATTATCCTGACACCATGCAGGTAGTATACCACCTCGAATCTGTCACTCACAGACACATCGTGGTATTAAAAGTAAATACCGCGGATCGCGTTGATCCTCTTCTCGACTCCGTAAGTGATGTCTGGCAGACAGCGAAATACCATGAACGTGAGGTTTATGATCTTTTGGGTGTTAAATTCAATAACCACAAAGATCTGCGCAGGCTATTCCTGGATGACACCTGGGGATTTCCACTGAGAAAAGATTACAAAGACGAAGTAAGAATAGTAGAACGATAGCCTTATGTCTGAAATCAAAGAGATTATCATGCACTCGGATAAGATCCACACAGATGAGTATCTTGTCAACATGGGGCCGCAACACCCTTCTACACACGGGGTGCTTCGGTTGCTTGTTCGTTTGGAAGGCGAAATAGTACACAACATCCAGCCGCATGTCGGTTACATTCACAGCGGAATCGAAAAAATGTGCGAGGCAATCTCTTACCCACAGGTCATTCACCTGACCGACCGGATGGATTACCTCTCGGCCCATATGAACAACGAAGCGGTCGCGCTATGCATAGAGAACGCGCTACAGGTTGAAGTTCCGGAACGCGTCAAATATATCAGAACCATCATGGATGAACTGAGCCGTCTGGCTTCTCACCAGTTGTGGTGGTGTGTTATGGGGATGGATTTGGGTGCATTAACTACCTTCTTCTATGGACTTCGCGACCGGGAACACATTCTCGATATCTTCGAAGAGACCTGCGGAGCAAGGATGACCTTAAATTACAGCGTTCCGGGAGGAGTGATGTTCGATATTCATCCGAATTTTCAAAAAAGGGTTAAAGATTTCATCAAGGAATTCAGGAAAAAACTACCCGAATACGATGAACTGCTGACAGGCAACGTCATTTTCCAGGAACGAACCAAAAACATCGGTTACCTTTCACTGGAAGACGCAATTGCATGGGGTGTTACCGGTCCTTCCGGCCGTGGATCCGGATTCTCCTGCGACGTTAGAAAACATCAGCCATATAGTGCCTATCCGCTGGTTCAGTTTGAAGAGAAACTGGATACAAAAGGGGATACATTTACCCGGTACCGTTTGAGAATTGAGGAGATGCATGAATCTCTCCACATCATTGAACAGTTGATTGACAATATCCCGGAAGGTGATTTTGCAGTAAAGATGAAAGGGGTTGTTAAACTGCCTGAGGGTGAATTTTACCAGAGAGTAGAGACTGCCAGAGGTGAATTCGGAGTTTACATTGTCAGCGACGGAAAGAAAAACCCTTACCGGGTAAAATTCCGTTCTCCGGGATTCTCAAACCTTTTTGCACTTAACAAGATGGCCGCAGGACACAAAATTGCCGACCTGGTCGCGATCATGTCGACGCTCGACCTCGTTATCCCTGACATTGACAGGTAATTAATAATAACACGATTGATTTATATCGAAAATCATCAAATCTAATGGGATTCAATATTTACGATTTTTCAGGCATGACCCACAACATGCACCTGTGGTTTTCGGAGCGAATGTCTCCAACTGCTACAACCATTGTTGAATGGACCATTATCGGGGTCAGTTACATGCTCTTTGTCGCACTGTTTGGTCTGTTTCTGGTGTATGCAGAAAGAAAGGTTTGCGCAGCTTTCCAGCAACGATTGGGACCCACGCGTGTAGGATTCTGGGGTCTGCTCCAGACCATAGCCGACTTCATCAAATTGCTGATGAAAGAGCTGATTATGCCAAAGAGTGCAGATCGGTTTCTTTACAATCTGGCTCCTTTTATCGTGATGATTGCAACCTTTTTAGCCATGGCGGTTCTGCCATTTGCCAAAGGATTGCAAACACTCGACTTTGATATTGGCATCTTTTATGTTACTGCAGTCTCTTCTGTCGGTGTTATCGGAATTCTGCTTGCAGGTTGGTCGAGCAACAACAAATATTCATTGATCGGAGCCATGCGCAGCGGTGCACAAATATTGAGCTATGAGTTATCGGTCTCGTTGTCGCTGGTTACAATTATTATCCTGGCAGGTTCCATGCAACTTTCAGTGATCGTAGAAAGCCAGCGCGACAGCTGGTTCCTGTTTAAAGGACACATTCCATCACTGATAGCCTTCGTGATCTTCCTGATTGCAGGTACAGCAGAAACCAACAGAGGTCCGTTTGACCTTGCAGAAGCAGAATCCGAGCTTACCGCGGGTTTCCATACTGAATATTCCGGTATCAAATTTGCCTTTTTCTTCCTGGCAGAATATATCAATATGTTCATCGTTTCCGCGATGGCTGTCACGGTATTCCTTGGAGGCTGGATGCCGCTGCATTTTGGTTCATTCGAATCATTTAATGTTGTCATGGATTTTATTCCTCCACTGGTATGGTTCTTCATGAAAGTTCTTGGTGTTATCTTCCTGATCATGTGGTTTAAATGGACATTCCCCCGTTTGAGAGTGGATCAGATCCTGACACTGGAGTGGAAGTATCTGCTTCCAATCAACCTGATCAATATCATCCTGATGAGCCTGGTCGTTTTAACCAAATTCCATCTGTAAAATTATCGCTTTATGAACGCGCTATTTCAATATATCAGCACAGTTTTCAAAGGTATAGGAACACTTCTGACAGGTATGAAAATTACCGGCAAATATGTTTTTACACCCTGGAAACATGTCACGCAGCAATATCCGGAGAATCGTGAAACATTGAAAATGTTCGATCGTTTCCGTGGAGAGGTGATCATGACACACAGCGAAAACAACGAACACCTCTGTACCGGTTGCGGCATCTGCGAAATAAATTGTCCCAATGGGTCGATTGAAATCATCAGTAAAATGGAGCTGACCGAAGAGGGTAAGAAAAAAAGAGCCATCGACCAGCACATCTACCATCTTGGCATGTGTACCTTCTGCAATCTTTGTATCAAAGCTTGTCCGACAGGTGCCATTGTGATGGGTCAGAATTTTGAACATGCCGTTTGGGACCGTTCAAAACTGACGAAAGTGTTGAACCAACCGGGTTCAAAAATTGCACAAGGAGTGAAAGAGTAACAAACTGCATCAAAAAATATTCGTTATGACGCTCAATGATATCATGTTCTACCTGTTTGCCGGTTCAATTCTGACCTTTTCTTTGCTAACCGTCACCAGCCGCAGAATTCTAAGATCAGCTGTCTATTTGCTTTTCGTTCTGGTTTCAACAGCAGGAATTTATTTCATGCTGAATTACAACTTCCTTGCAGCTGTGCAGCTTACTGTATATGCGGGGGGTATTATCGTTCTGATCATCTTCTCGATCCTGTTAACAAGCCACGTCAGCGAGAAAGCCGTTGTGGCACCGGTCAAGCAGCAGATTTTCTCCGCTCTTGCAGTAGCGGCAGGAGCTGTTCTGACCATCATGACCATCTTTAAATTTGCTTTTACACCCGCTGCATCACCTGCGGTTGAAGCCAATATCCAGAATGTCGGACGTGCACTTGTTTCCTATAACAGAGACGGGTTTGCCTTGCCTTTTGAGGTGATATCCATCCTGTTGCTTGCAGCCATGGTTGGAGCCATTGTACTGGCAAAAAAAGAGAAGCATCTGGAAATCACAGATAATCAACCAAAAAATAATCCTGATAATTCATCAAAATCATGATAGATAACATCCCTCTTAACTCATTTCTTGTTATCAGTACCCTGATGTTTTTCATTGGCATCTATGGATTCCTGATAAGAAGAAATCTGATAACCATGTTGATGTCGATCGAATTGATCCTCAATTCCGTGAATATTAATTTCGTGGTTTTCAACAAATTTCTTTACCCCAATCTGCTTCACGGCCACTTTTTCAGTCTGATCGTGATAGCAGTTGCAGCCTCTGAAGCGGCTGTAGCCATCGCTATTATCATCAACATCTACCGGAACTTTAAATCGATCGATGTTGATAACCTTGACCAAATGAAATTTTGATCCACTAACTGATTAGAAAATAAATGCAGATGAATAGTTACGCATATACATTGTTGATCCCGCTGATCCCGCTCTTCGTTTTTGTCTTTGTCGGAATGGCAGAAGATAAACTGAAAGGGAAACTGGGCGGACTGATTGGTACAGCAGGCTTGGGTATCGGGACCTTCCTCTCTTACTATACTGCCTACAAATATTTTATTGCAGACCATGTAGCAGGCACAGGTTACACCTCTTTCAAAGCGGTTGAGGTAACATGGCTTCATCTTACCGATAAGCTCACCATCAACCTGGGTGTCCTGATAGACCCTATCTCTGTGATGATGCTGGTTGTTATTACCACTGTATCATTTATGGTGCATATTTACAGTCTGGGATATATGGAGGGTGAGCGGGGCTTTGCACGTTTTTATGCATTCCTGTCGCTGTTTAGCTTTTCCATGCTCGGACTGGTACTTGCAACCAACCTCTTTCAAATGTATATTTTCTGGGAGTTGGTAGGTGTATCTTCCTTCTTGCTTATTGGTTATTATTATGAAAAACCCAGTGCCTTTTCTGCGGCTAAAAAGGCATTCATCGTTACACGGTTTGCCGACCTCGGTTTCCTGATAGGTATCCTGATGCTCTCCTTTAACACCGGAACTTTCGACTTCCAGACCCTCACAGATCCTCACGGTCTGGCTATTGCCTCAACCGGAGGTGCAGTCTTCATGGGACTATCAGTGATCACCTGGGCTTTGATATTTATTTTTATTGGTGGTGCAGGTAAATCGGCCATGTTTCCGCTACACATCTGGTTACCGGATGCGATGGAAGGTCCGACGCCTGTTTCAGCTTTGATCCACGCGGCAACGATGGTCGTTGCCGGGGTATATCTGGTTGCCCGCCTATTCCCTGTTTATGCACAGGGTGGTCCGGTAGCGCTCGAAGTGGTGGCTTGGGTAGGAGCTTTTACCTCACTTTTTGCTGCGGTGATCGCTACAACACAAACCGATATTAAAAGAGTACTGGCATTTTCTACCATGTCACAAATCGGATACATGATGCTTTCTCTTGGAGTATCCGGTTACGGTGGTGAAGAAGGATTGGGATTCATGGCCTCCAACTTCCACCTCTTTACACATGCGATGTTCAAAGCCCTGTTGTTCCTTGGTGCAGGTGCAGTAATTCATGCAGTTCACAGCAACGACATGAACGAAATGGGTGGATTAAGAAAATTTCTGCCGATCACCCATCTAACCTTTTTGATTGCCTGTCTTACCATTGCCGGAATACCTCCTTTTTCAGGATTCTTCAGTAAAGATGAAATTCTGGTAGCAGCTTTCCATTCCAATAAGATTCTTTTCGGTATCGAATATTTTGTAGCAGGTCTGACTGCCTTCTACATGTTCCGACTTTATTACAATATTTTCTGGGGTCACGACCGTCATTATCACCATACTCCGCATGAAGCACCATTGGTAATGACTGTTCCGCTGATGATTCTGGCTTTTGGCTCTATCTTTTCCGGATTTCTTCCGTTCCATAACCTGGTAACCTCGGATGGTTTAGGCTTTGAATCGCACATCGACTGGATGATCGCCATTCCATCTATTTTGGCGGGAGTTGTCGGTATAGCAGTTGCTACTGTGATGTACAAAACTAAAAATGCACTTCCTGAAAAGTTATCAAAATCTTTCAGCTTTTTCTACCGGTGGGCTTTCCATAAATTCTACATCGACGAAGTTTATCTTTTCGTTACAAAAAAGATCATATTCAATTACATCTCAAGACCTGTGGCATGGTTCGACCGTCATATCGTAGACGGAACAATGAACGGGATTGCCGGGATGGTGCAGTTTGCCTCTGTTTCCATCAGGGGTTTGCAAACAGGAAGAGTACAACAATATGGATTTGTATTTCTTGGAGGTGTTGTAGCGTTGGTATTGATTTTTGTTTATCTATTTTAAGAAACTGAATTCTCATGAAACACCCATTAGCAAATTTTCATACCAATCGAAAATGATTAAGTGGGTATTGCATTTGACAATTAAAAAACAAAATATTAACAAATGAATATTCTAACCCTTTTTATAGTGATCCCGGTTCTTACCGTAATCGGAATCCTATTTACAAAAGATCTGAAGCAATCGCGCCTGGTAAGTGCCATCGGAATGACTGCGCAGCTAATCCTCTCAGGAATCCTGGTATACCTTTACATGACCGAACGTTCGGCCGGTAACATGGCCCCGATGTTGTTTACTTTTGATGTGCTTTGGTTTCCTGCATTAAACATCCATTATGCCGTTGGAGTTGACGGAATCTCGGTCGCCATGATTGCCCTCACCGGGGTGGTCGTATTCGCGGGAATATTTGCCTCCTGGAATATGGAATTTCTCTCCCGCGAATTTTTTATCTCCCTGATATTGCTCGCTACCGGGGTTTTTGGATTCTTCATCTCCCTGGATCTCTTCACTATGTTCCTGTTTTATGAGATTGCTGTTATCCCAATGTATCTGCTTATCGGGATCTGGGGTTCCGGACCGAAAGAATATTCAGCCATGAAACTGACTATCATGCTGATGGGTGGATCTGCCCTGCTGATGGTAGGTATTCTGGGTATCTATTTCTATTCAGTACCTGAAGGCGGACAA
Source organism: Bacteroidia bacterium (assembly GCA_025358025.1). Classification (GTDB taxonomy): domain Bacteria; phylum Bacteroidota; class Bacteroidia; order Bacteroidales; family Prolixibacteraceae; genus CAINVV01. The sequence continues at coordinate 16,985 of JANYKW010000156.1, forward strand.
CTGACCTTTAATGTTCTGGAAATCGCGAAACATCAAATTCCTGTAGAGATGCAACGATTTCTTTTCCCATTTACCTTTATCGGGTTTGGAATCCTTGGAGCACTCTTCCCCTTCCATACCTGGTCTCCTGACGGACATGCCTCGGCTCCTACCGCTGTATCCATGCTTCATGCCGGTGTATTGATGAAGCTGGGAGGTTACGGTGCATTCCGCGTTGCCATTTACCTGATGCCTGAAGCTGCACATGAACAAGCCTGGATCTTTATTATTCTGACCACCATCAGCGTCGTGTACGGAGCCTTTGGTGCCATCTTCCAAAAAGATTTGAAATACATCAACGCATACTCTTCGGTAAGTCACTGTGGTCTGGTACTCTTTGCTGTTTTGATGATGAACCAGTCAGCCTTCACCGGTGCAGTAATTCAGATGATCTCTCACGGGTTGATGACAGCCCTCTTCTTCGCATTGATCGGGATGATTTATGGCAGAACACATACGCGTATGATCAATGAGATGGGTGGACTGATGAAAGTGATTCCGTTCCTGGGTGTAGTTTATGTCATTGCTGGTTTAGCCTCTTTGGGATTACCCGGTTTCAGCGGATTCGTCGCAGAGATGACCATTTTCTTCGGTGCTTTCGAGCATATAGACGTTTTCCACCGCGTCGCTACCATTTTAGCGGTCTCCTCCATCGTAATTACTGCGGTATATATCCTTCGTGTTGTTGGCATTCTCCTGATGGGGCCTATCAAAGACCATCATTTTGATCATCTTCCCGATGCCAACTGGTATGAACGGCTTTCTACCATCACCCTGGTTGTGGGAATAACCTTTATCGGCGTGGTACCGATCTGGTTGTCAGATATGATCAATTTCAGTTTGGCACCCCTAATGGAGAAGCTGGCATCCATCCAGCTTCCGGGCATGTAAAAACTATCATTTAGTAAAATAATAACTTTAGATATGAGTTTAATCGATATTCTGACAATGAGAAATGAGCTTCTTCTAACCTTTATGGCCATGATTTTGCTCATCATCGATTTGAATTTGAACCATGCGCAAAAAAGCAGGATGATACCCATTTCGATCGGTCTCTTTCTGGTTGTAACACTGATCGGATTTATCCCCCAGCCCGACCGGACACTGTTTGGCGGCATGTACCACACAAACGGGTTGGTACAACTGATGAAGAACATTCTGAACATTGGTGTTCTCATCATACTATTACAATCCGTAGCCTGGTTGAGAAGCCCGGCCAATAGTACCAAAATCAGTGAGTACTTCTTTTTGCTCATCTCCACACTGATCGGAATGAACTTTATGATCTCATCAGGCGATTTTCTGATGTTATACCTTGGATTGGAACTGGCGACCATTCCCATTGCTGCACTGGCTGCGTTTACACACTTTAATACCAAATCATCAGAGGCCGGTATCAAATTGCTGCTCTCCTCTGCCCTCTCCTCCGGAATACTTTTATACGGTATATCAATGATTTATGGATCTACTGGTTCTATATATTTTGATGCTATCGGGGCTTCCTATACCAATGTACCTCTGCAGGTATTGGCGTTCATCTTCTTCTTCACAGGAATGGCCTTCAAAATATCGTTGGTTCCTTTCCATCTCTGGACTGCCGACGTTTACGAAGGAGCTCCCATCAATGTAACTTCCTATTTGTCTGTTATTTCCAAAGGAGCTGCTGCCTTTATCCTTATTATTGTAATGTTTACAGTTTTTAAGACACTTGCACCAGTTTATAAATCAATGATTTATCTGATTGCTGTTCTTACCATGACGGTTGGTAATCTTTTTGCCATGAGGCAAAAGAATATGAAAAGGTTCCTTGCATTCTCATCCATTGCACAGGCCGGATTTATCCTTTTGGGTATCCTGGGAACCAACAAAATGGGTATGACATCTGTGGTATATTTCGTATTGGTATATATTTTCTCTAACCTTGGAGCATTCGGTGTCGTTGCTGCCATCTCAGCAAAAACAGGTAAAGAGAATATGGATGATTATGATGGCTTGTATCTGACGAATCCGAAACTGAGCTTACTGATGATGCTTTCCATGTTTTCGCTGGCTGGAATTCCTCCTGTTGCCGGATTCTTCGGAAAGATGTTCCTGTTTACTTCGGCAGCGTCTGCCGGTTATTACTGGCTGGTATTTATTGCCGTTTTGAATGCAACCATTTCCTTGTACTACTATCTTTTGGTGATCAAGGCAATGTTTATCAATAAAAGTGAGAATCCAATTGCTGCTTTCCAAAGCGATGGTTATACCAAAGTCGGGTTGATGCTTTGTGCATTGGGTATTTTTGTATTGGGCTTCTGGAGCCAGGTTTATGAGTTCATTAATAACCTGTCTTTCGGAATCTGATTATAACCGGTTTATTTTACAAACAAATTGATTTAAGAAAAGAGCATGGTACTCAAGGCTAAACATATCGTTGAAGAGATCAGCGGCCAGCGTTGCACGGTTGTTGAGAAAGGGATTGAGAAAAACAGATTGAATTTTTTAGAGGAACTACTGCATAGCAATCAATTCCAAGTAATTATCGAAGAAGTGGCTTCAACTGAAGAGACCACAGTACAACTGTACAACATAGGGGTAACCGACCTCGTCTTTAATCCGGTGATTGCGGTCTATGAGATGGTTTTGAAAACTCCCAAAGGAGAAGTCGTAACTGCTGCATACTGGAATCAGGAAACTACTGAGAGTATCAAAGAATACTGGCTAATGGCGAAATAATCCTGAGGTACTTATTGGATAATAAGCGTCCTTTTGTAACGAAACAGTAAGAACCTGAAGGCGAAAATATAGCTTATAAGCCAGAATCCCATAAAAAATGTCAATGCTCCGACAAAACCGAAACCGAAAAAAAACAGGAGTGTAAAGATGAGATAAAAAAGGCTCAGGTAGGCGGTTATAAAGAATGATTTCAACCTCAGGAAATCATATTCTTCAAGTTCCTCCTTTTCTTTCGTAAATGCTATCAGAAACTTGCCTGATAGAAACAAAATGCCGGCAACCTCTTCAACCATCTGATTTGTAATCATGGAGAAGATCCTGGACTCAATATAATAGGCATAAAAGGCAAATACCTTAAGATTCAGAAAATCAGGCTTATAATTGAATTGGTACCTCAAAAAAAGCAATATTAATCCTGTTAGAAATAATACAAAACCAATTGGTCTGAGTCCGCTTGGCAATAAAAAACTTCTTTTTTTCATAGAATTTGGATCTTTAAATTTCTGAAAAATTTTCTTATCCTTTTGAAATGGCATGATTCCCTGTCTTTAACGGACACTGCCCTTCCTTTCCGACCAGGATCTGGCGAGAAATCTGCTTCCAGGGATACTGCATTTCAAAGATATAAATCTATCCCAATTAAATAGAGCGCCTGAGTGGTTCTTTTGATCTCGCAGAATTCTTCCGGGTTATGCAAAAAATTTGGGAACAAGCAAACCATTGTATAAATTTACCGTTTCAGGCGCTTGGCGTGCATACGCGGATGTTCATCGTGCGGTGAACCATGGAGCCAGGATCGTGACCAATTATTTCTAAAACAAAAAGATGATCTGGAACGAAAAAATTGAATGTGCTGAAAGGACAGATATGCTGTCAATTCAATCCGGAAGATTGATGGATACAGTTGAACGTATTTACCATGCAGTTCCCTCTTATCGGAAGAAAATGCAGGAAGCCGGTTTGACACCACATGATATTCAGGGTGTGGCTGATTTGAATAAATTACCCTTTACTACCAAACTGGACCTTCGTGATAACTATCCTTTTGGCCTCTTCACAGTTCCAATGAGTGAAATCGTCAGGCTTCATGCTTCATCCGGAACTACAGGAAAACCTACGGTTGTGGGATATACCCGTAATGATATCCGCATGTGGGCAGAAGTTGTCACACGATCCCTGTGTATGGCAGGCGTTCATCGCAACGATGTAGTCCAGATTGCCTATGGATACGGTCTTTTTACCGGCGGTCTCGGACTTCATTACGGGACTGAAAATCTGGGTGCCTCTGTGATTCCAATATCCGGAGGAAATACCTCGAAGCAGATTCAGCTGATGGAGGATTTTGGCAGCTCTGTTCTTTGTTGTACCCCCTCCTATGCCCTGAATATTGCCGAGGTGATGAAAGACCAGGGACTGGATCCGCATGCTTTGAAACTCAGGGTTGGAATTTTTGGCGCCGAACCATGGACTGAAGCGATGCGGAAAGAGATTGAGGTTACACTTGGCATCAAAGCCATTGATATATATGGCCTGAGCGAGATTGTAGGACCGGGGGTGTCGTGCGAATGTGAATATCAGTGCGGTATGCATATCAATGAAGATCATTTCTTACCTGAAATCATCGATCCTGAAACGCTGGAGCCTGTTCCTGCAGGCGAAATGGGTGAACTTGTTTTCACGACCATCACCAAAGAGGGGATGCCTTTGATTCGTTACCGTACCAGGGATCTTACCCGGCTATTATACGAACCTTGCGGCTGTGGCAGAACGCTTGTAAGAATGGCTAAATGCAAAGGCAGAAGTGATGATATGCTGATTATTAGAGGTGTAAACGTATTTCCATCTCAGATTGAGACGGTACTTTTACAAATGAGCGAAGTTGAACCTCACTACCTTTTGATCATAGAACGCGATGGAACACTGGATACTGTCACCCTTATGGTAGAAGTTCAGGAACAGTTTTTCTCAGATGAAGTCAGAAAATTACAAGAACTCCGGATGAAAATCACCCGTCAGCTCGAAAGCGTTCTGGGGATCTCCGTAAACGTCAAACTTGTTGAACCCAAAACCATTGAACGCACTGCCGGGAAGGCACAGCGTGTAATAGACAAACGAAACCTCATTTAAGTGATAAAAGACAAGAGATATTGGATATGAGATTTAGGAAGATTGATACCAAATTAAAATTTATTATTGTCTAACATCCTGCTTATCTGTTTATTTATTTCCAACCTCCTATCTTATATCTCAGGTCTCAGGTTTTATGTCTCATATTTCATAGCTAATATCTAATTTTTATTATTATGATCATCAAACAACTTTCCGTTTTTCTGGAAAACAAATCCGGCCGGTTACATGAAGTCTCTGCAATTCTTGGTCGTGCAGGCATCAACATGTCGGCCTTCTCGGTAGCTGACACCTCCGAATTCGGAATCTTAAGGCTGATCGTTTCAGATCATGAAAAAGCACTTAAGGTTCTGAGGGAGCAAAATTTCTCAGTCAGCCTGACGGATGTTGTTTGCCTCAACTGTCCCAATCAACCCGGAGCATTGGCAAGGGCACTGCAGATCTTGTCTGAGAACGAAGTTTCAATTGAATATCTCTATGCGTATTCTGTAAGTGAATCAGCCAATGTTGTATTAAAACCGGATAATCTTAGTAAGTGCATAACCGTTCTGACACAGCACAGTATGGAGTTGGTCAGGGCCAGTGATCTTTACAGGATATAAAATAGCGGTGAATTTTGTTGATTTTTTTTTACCTTGCGTACCTGTTTCCAGTGAATGATTCAGCTTATTCAGGTGGATAGCAATTATTAAGACCATTTTTCATGAAGAAAATCGCCATACAAGGGATAAAAGGTAGTTTTCACGAAGATGCCGCCCTAAAATATTTTAAAGAGGAGGGTGAAATTGTTGAATGCCGGACTTTTAAAAAAGTTTGTGAAATGCTTGATCGCGACGAGGTGGATTGTGCTGTAATGGCCATTGAAAATTCTATTGCCGGAAGCCTTCTCCAGAATTATGCCTTGATTCGTGATTATCACCTAAAAATAATTGGCGAAATTTACATTCACATCCAAATGAACCTGATGGTTTTTCCAGGGGTGAAGAAGAAAGAAATCAAGGAGATTTACTCGCATCCGGTATCGTTTTTGCAATGCTCCGATTATCTTGAAAGGCATTTCCCCAATGCCGAACGTAAGGAATTAGGAGATAATGCAAAGGTTGCAAAACTCATCCAGGACGAAAAGATCCTGCATGCTGCAGCCATCAGTAACCTCCGTTCAGCAAGCCTCTATGGTCTGGAGATTCTGGAAAAAGGCATCGAATCAAACAAGAAAAATTACACCCGTTTTTGGATACTTTCCAAACATGCAACGATAAGTGATGGTAACAATAAAGCATCATTGTGTTTCGAAGTCGGGCATTATTATGGCGCTTTGGCCCGCGTACTCAATATTTTTGCCGAAAACAAAATCAACCTGAATAAGATTCAATCAGTCCCTGTTTTAGGAAAACCCAATGAATACACGATGCACGTTGATGTAGAATGGGACTCGGAAGGCGATTATGAGCGAGCCATCCATTTGATTTTAAAGAATGTCTCAAGCCTGGCCATCCTGGGCGAATATAAAAAAGCAGATATTAACTCCTGAAAAATAGATTATTATGGAAAAAATAGCCATCTTTTTTGGACCCCTTGACGGGTCGGTGCACCGGATAGCCAAATTAGTTGCATCAAAAATTGGTGCGGAGAAAGTTGATATGATCCACATAGCATCAGCTACTGCTTCTGATCTGCAAAAATACTCCAAAATCATTTTCGGTATCTCCACCATTGGGAAGGATACCTGGCAGCAAAAATTCGACAATACCGACTGGTCGCATTTTTTTCCGGTGGTTACATCGTTCGACTTCACAGGCAAGCATGTAGCAATCTTCGGCCTGGGGGATCATATTACCTATGCTTACCATTTTGTTGACTCTATGGGACTTCTTGGTAAAGCCATTAAGAACCAGGGTGGAGAAATTTTCGGAAAAGTAAGTACAGAAGGATATACATTCCAGGACTCGGATGCGATTGTAGATGGACAATTCATCGGTTTGCCGGTTGATGAGGATTTTGAATCAGAACTTACCGAAAAACGCGTTTCTGACTGGATCGAATCCCTGTTGAAGGAATTTTAATTATGAAAAATACACCGGTACCTCCAGCTATAGTAGAAGAAAAAATTGCGGCTCTCGAGGTTGAAGAGATTGGGAATGCATCCATCAGGGAGATAGTCCAGCTTGTCAGCAGTATTGAAGCAGCAACTGGAATCCGTTACATCAGGATGGAGATGGGAATTCCCGGACTTCCGCCTTCCCGGGTAGGAGTCGAAGCCGAAATTGAAGCTTTGCAAAACAATGTTGCCTCCATTTATCCTCAGATAGATGGAATTCCCGCACTGAAAAAGGAGGCATCCCGCTTTGTAAAACTATTTATGGATGTGGATGTTAAACCCGAAGGATGTATACCGACAGTCGGTTCGATGGAAGGCAGTTATGCTGCTTTTCTGGTTACTGCTGCCCGGGATAAAGAGCGGGACACCGCACTTTTTATCGATCCCGGCTTCCCGGTTCAAAAACAACAGATGCTGGTGATGAACCAGAAATATCTCTCTTTCGATGTCTTTGATTTCAGAGGGGAGAAACTGAGGGAGAAGCTTGAATCTTATCTTTCCAAGGGGAATATCTGTAACATGATATACTCCAATCCCAACAATCCTTCCTGGATCTGTCTCACAGAGGAAGAGTTGAAAATCATCGGGGAACTGGCAGATAAATATGATGTTGTTGTAATAGAGGATCTTGCCTATTTTGCCATGGACTTCCGGCAGGATTTGTCAAAACCAGGGGTGCCTCCATACCAGCCTACTGTGGCGCGATATACCCGGAACTGGGTCATGATGATTTCAAGCTCAAAAGTGTTTTCCTATGCCGGGCAAAGGATCGGAGTCCTGATTATTTCCGATCTGCTGTATCACCGTCATTCGCAAAATCTCAGCGACAGGCTTCGCGTACATGGGTTTGGTAATGCCATTGTCCACAGGGTACTTTATGCGATGACATCAGGAACATCCCATTCTGCCCAATACGCGTTGGCTGCCATGTTCAGGCATGCTAACGACGGAGATTATGATTTTATCGGAGAAGTGAAGGAATACGGAGAACGGGCACGTATGATGAAGAAGCTGTTTCTCTCCAATGGTTTCGAAATCGTTTATGCTACTGATATAGAAAAACCCGTCGGGGATGGTTTCTATTTTACCATCTGCTACCCTGGAATGGATGAGGCTAAATTGTTATACCACCTCCTGTTTTATGGCATTAGTGCCATCTCTTTGGGCAATACCGGGAGCTCAAAACAGGGTCTGCGAGCTTGTGTCTCCAATGTACGTCGTAATCAATTCGAAGATCTAGAATCAAGATTGAAACAGTTTCACCGGGATTTTTCAGCAAACTTATAAATTGAAAGTTAAAGTAGTTGTTTTTTGAAAATATGTAAGATAACGAATATAGGACAAAAGTCATAACTGACTTCAATTCCTATACCGAAATTTGAAATTAAAATAACGAACAAATGGCTAAAGTCATAGGAGCAGTAGTTGTTGACTCGGAAGTATGCAAAGGGTGTAACCTTTGTGTAGTCTCCTGTCCAACAAATACTTTGGGACTCAACCGTGATGTCAACAGCAAGGGATATCACTATTCTTACATGGAAAATCCCGAAAACTGTATCGGCTGTTCCAACTGTTCATCAGTTTGTCCGGACAGTTGCATCACTGTTTACAGATTAAAAGTAGAATAAGATTAATCAATTAAAAAAATCCAAATATGGGTGAATTAAGATTGATGAAAGGAAACGAAGTGATCGCTGAAGCAGCTATTCGTTACGGTTGTGACGGTTATTTCGGGTATCCGATCACCCCCCAGTCAGAAGTGATGGAATCACTCATGGCACAGCGTCCCTGGGAAACGACCGGAATGGTAGTTTTGCAGGCCGAAAGCGAGATTGCCTCCATTCACATGGTTTACGGTGCTGCCGGTTGTGGCAAAAGGGTTTTGACCTCTTCATCAAGTCCGGGAATTAGCCTGATGTCGGAAGGAATTTCCTACATAGCAGGCTCTGAACTTCCCTGTTTAATCGTTAATGTACAAAGGGGTGGTCCTGGATTAGGTACCATTCAGCCCTCACAAGCTGATTACAACCAGGCGACTAAAGGGGGAGGACATGGAGACTATTCTTTGCTCGTCCTGGCACCTGCATCCGTTCAGGAGATGAATGATTTTGTCGGACTGGGTTTTGACCTGGCCTATAAATACCGGAATCCTGTCATGATTCTGGCTGATGGTGTAATTGGTCAGATGATGGAAAAGGTAGAGCTGATGGATCCGAAACCCCGGTGGACTGATCAGCAATTGAAAGAGATAACAGGTAGTTGGGCCACCCTGGGTAAGTCAAAAGGCCGCGGAAAACATGTAATTACTTCCCTGGAAATGGACTCACAGATCATGGAGAACAACAACCTTCGCCTTCAGGCCAAATATCTGCAGATGAAGGAGGAAGATGTTAGATATGAAACCATTGATTGTGATGATGCTGATTATATTTTGGTAGCCTTCGGCTGTGCCGCCCGGATTTGCCAGAAAACCGTCCAGTTGGCCAGAGCCAAAGGG
>JANYKW010000158.1 GCA_025358025.1 Bacteroidia bacterium
GAAACTTTTCAGTTATGAATTTTAAACGCTCAGTAATCTTTTCTTTTGCTTTTTCTTTATAAAAAGCTTTGAAAACCTTCTCCGCTTGGGCGAGATATATTTTATCCAGTTTAAAATATCCACCGCTAATTTTTAATGGAACAGATTGATCCTCCACAATGGCTAAACGATAGTTTCTGCCCAGATACAAAAAGGATTGGCCGTTTACAAACTCACGGTTTACTCTGCCTTGATTGAGCTCTTTCCACTTTGCAAGTTTCGTGAAGATCTGATATTCTTTTGATTTTATGGCATTCTCTATGATTTCATCTGTCGAACTGGAAGGCGCCAATACCCTAACGGAACCATTTCGTTCAATAAAAATGCTTACCGTTTTTCTTCTTTTGGTTCGCTCTATCGTTATGTGAATACCTTCCAGAATCATCTTAAGTCCGCCTCCCTGTTTTTAGCCAATTTCAGCAATTCTGTTGTTAGATCACCGGCCATTTCTTTAATACCCGAAATATTGCTGAAAATTAGTTCATCCTCGATAACCCCTTCCATGGTTCTTATTTCGGATGGTTTATTCCAAAAATTTCTGATCCTTGCCGAGTCTTTCAGAAGAATTAAAATATCTTCTGTTAAAATTCTGGTTTGTTCCAGTTCTCCCTTGTCACTGTTTTTCAGGTACGTTGAAATTAAATCGAAGAATGGTTCTTCCTTTTTCCTCTCAACTTTCATCTCCTCTCTCAATACGCCCAATTGCCTTACTATTTCTTCCCAGTTTTCTTTGTAGGAATTTAGGATCATTTCCAGGCGATCCTTGAAACGGCTGTAAAGAGCAGGGTCTTTATCAAGATTGACTTTAATATGCCAGCGGATGGCATGCTCCATTTCAGAGGCCTTTGATTTTGGCGTTTTGTTCAGATAATCCACAGTGCTTTTAAATTCATCAGAAAGTATCGAAACCTGTGAAACTTTTGTGTCAATTCCGAGTGACTGCAGATGCCTGTCGATCAGTTTTCGAACTTTCGTCGAAGCCCATTTCAAATCCATCGTTTCATCCTTGTAACGCTCCTTGATCCGCCACAATAAATAGCCAATACGTTTCGCCGGAATCCAGTATTCTATGCCAGCTTGAACATTGAAAAGCAAATCGAGGCTATCGAAGAAACTCTTGGAGTAGGTTAATAATTCGGCCCGAAACTTGACGTTTTTTGCCATTTCAATGCATTCTTCTGCAAATTCGAACTCTTTGGTTGAATCGGAAAATGTCTGTTGCAGGAACTTGGTGATTTCTTTCAGATTGTTATCGCCAAACAGATCTACCAAACGCTTGTAGCGAGCTTCAAGTATGGGAATTTCTTTGTTGATGTCGCGGAAAACTTCCAGAAAGTTATCCAATGCGCTCTCATCTTTATCTGTATAGATATTCAATGCGTCGCTCAGATGCTTTGTCACACCAAAATAATCGACTATTAATCCATATGATTTCCCCTTCCGGGTACGGTTTACACGGGCAATTGCCTGAAAAAGATCATGTTCCCTTAAGCTTTTATCCAAATACATTACCTGCTCAATGGGAGCGTCAAATCCGGTTAGCAAACGATCACAAACACAAATAATGCCTATGCCGGTTTCGGGAACATCGTACTTAAAATCACTTTTAAAATTGGTCACCGCATTCATATCATAAGCTTCCCTCCGGGCATTGCTGATGTAACCGGGTTCGTTGTTGCCCTGACTTGAAACAATAGCAGCCACTTTCAAAAACTCCAGCTGCCGGATAATCTCCGAATCTATTTCACTTGCTGGCAATAACTTTAGTTCTTCTATTTTGTTTTTGATAGCTGCTTCCAATTCGTATTTGTAGCGAACTGCAGCCACAATGCTCGAAGCGACTACCTGAGCTTTAAATCCATTAACCAAAATATCAGTAGCATAATGCTCAATGATGTCTTTGGCAATTTTGGCAACGCGGTCAGTTGATTCAAGGTAGGCGATCAAAGAACCATACCTGCGTTGAATTTCTTCTTTCTCTGCGTCGGTTCGTAACCTGAACATATCCTCAAATTCGGCATCAAATATTTCCTTGTCATCAATAAGATCTTTTGAAACTTTCCCAATGTACTTGATCTCGACCGTAGCCCGGTCTTTGACTGCTTTATCGAACTTGTAGAAATCAATAAAACCGCCAAAACGTTCATGGGTTTTAATTTCATGACGCTCTGTTAACAATGGGGTTCCGGTAAAACCGATACGGACGGCATTGGGGAAAGCTGAAAACAAATTGTCGCCCATGTCGCCACCCTGGGTTCTGTGAGCCTCGTCAATTAAAAGGATAATCCGGTCACTGGCATTGATGGTTTCAAACTTCTCAAATTTGGGCACAATCCCGGCATCGATCAAGGATTGAGCAGATACATTGTTCTCGTCCAGAAATTTGTGGATCATGACCATGTTGACATCACCGGTATCATCTCCAAGCAGATGCAATCTGTTTCGTCTGTTAAACACCCGGACAGGCTCACCGGTCAATGCGGCAGTTTCTGACAACTGTTCTTCCAGATCGATCCGGTCAACAATGAAAATAATTTTCAGGTCTTTCAAATCATCGCAGCTTCGTATCTTCTTAACCAGGAAAACCATTGTTAAGCTTTTACCGCTTCCCTGAGTATGCCAAACTACCCCGCCTTTTTCCATGGAAGTTGTACCTTCCCTGAAATTCCGGATAATCTTCCCAACCGCACGGTATTGATTGTAACGGGCTACAATTTTTACCTCCACCCCCTTTTTAATTTCCATAAACAGGGTGAAATGTTTCAGGATATCTACCAGGATTTCTTTGTTCAGCATACCGTGAATCAGCACCTCCTGCCGTTCTTCGTTGGGAGGATATTCCACAGTTCTGTACTCTTCAGGGAAAATATCAACCCAATTGTTATAGAAATCAAAATCGGCGCTGATAGTTCCCACCCTTGCCTCATGACCATGGGTGATGATGCTGAAAATATTGTAATGGAATAGTTTTTCTTCCCCCTCCTTGAACCCATAATCATCTTGCCGTGTATTGGCATAACGGGTTACTTGTATAAATGCTTCGCTCAGAGGTTCGGCCACATCAAAGTCCTTTGCTTCAACTACCACAATTGGCAAGCCATTCAGAAATAAGACAATATCCGGTATGATTCCCTGGCGGCTTGCCCCGGGAGTAAGCAAACGGAACTGATTGATGGCTACAAATGAGTTTTGATTCCAGTTCCTGAAATCGACCAATCGTACAGAAGGATGAAGCTCACCGGTCAGTTCATTTTTAGACACGCTGGATCCCTTCAATAGCATCCGGTGAATTTCCTTGTTGGCTTCGTGCAGGCTCTTGCCCGGGAAGTTCTGAATCTCAAACAACAGTTCGTCCAACTGTTTATTGGTAAGCCATTCCCTGCCCTCAGCCGTAAGGTTTATTTTTCGGATGGATTGCTTGAAAACCTCAGGTAAAACAACCTCTTTGAAAGTGTTGCGCAGACTCTGTGAAGGATCTTGTGGGACACCTAATCCCTGATCAATCACTTTCCAACCTAATTGGCGAAGTTTATCCAGAAATGGCTTTTCGACGTTGATATATTCAGGCATGGTTTAATTATAGAATTGATCTGTTTCCCAATTGGTTGAATTGTTGATGATATAATTCTTAATTCGTTGATAGGATCCATCATCCCGGATGATGTGGTCATGAAATCTTTCCTGCCATCCAAATTCGATGTTGTTCTTTAATGCAAATGTGGTAACAGCCGATTTAAAACCACGCAGGACCGATGCCAGATTTTTATATTGTGGTCCGAATTTATTGCGGGAGGGGGCACGCATATCGCACCACCATTCCGGCGGTTCCGCCGGTAGAGACGCGATGCTTCGCGTCTCCGCATACATATCACAAACCCAATCCTGTGGAGGCATTGTTGTGGTAGAGACGCTATGCATCGCGTCTTTAGGTGGATTATCGCAATTGTATTGATTTTCCCCAATCCAGATGATCGCATGAAAATGGTTGGGCATTAACGCATAAGCATCGATATCCAGATTCATATCGGGACGGATGGACGGGTTTTTTAACCATTCGGATTCGACAATTTGGCCAATTTCGGTGGGTTGTAAAACCGCCCCTTTGATTTCCCCAAAGTAATGCGCCCTGTGTTTGGTGCAGATGGTGATAAAATATCCTGCATTGTCAGCGTAATTCCACCACGCAGCCCGAGTCGAAGGGATTCTGTATTTATTTTGAAATTTATCCGTCATGGTTCATGCTTTTTTATTTATTTGGCGACAAACAGTCGCCGGCAATTTGTGAATTCATTTTAACATTTGTGTTCGCCATGAGACGCCATGCATGGCGTCTCTACAGGCATTTCCCGACCCTTTTCTTCCCACTCAGCAAATCTCCCATCAAACCTGCCTTTAGCATTTGTAGCTTTTGGAGGTAGGTTTGTTCGATTTTGAGTTTGTCGTCAATTGACAGAATTCTTTGAGAGATTATTTTTTGCTCTTCAAAAGGTGGTTTTTTGAAGATTGCCTTTTCAAAATCAGTTTTCCCTATATTACCCTGCGCCCCAGAGTTCACTTTATTGAAAATTTGGCATAGAAGTTCACCTGCAATCAGTGTATGATATAGAAACAACTTATCAATATCATTTTCTTTTTTAAGTGGTTCGAATCTTCCTACACGGTAGTTCTGAAATACAATACCATTTAATCCATTTACTAAACAAGCCTTTCCCAAAGTAGCACCAGTGAGAGCCATTAATACATCATTGTTTTGTATAATTTCATTTTTAAATTCATCTATTCTATCAAATCCAATATAAGAACAACCACTTAAATCAACATTTTCCGGCTTTACTTGTCCAATCTTTACAACAGGAATTCCGAATTCTGTAAAATCATAATTTCTAAACTGGTGGCCATGAAGTAAATCAATTTGTTTTCCAAAAATCTCCACCTCCCATTCCTTCGGCACCATTCCCAACTTACTTTCTTTGTACAAATTAGGGGCATCTTGGCAGGCAGGGCGGAGTTTGCCCGTATTTATATCAATTCCACGGGTAAATAAATCGTTCAGCATCCCCTGTTTGATGGCTTTGTATTTGGCAATGGCAATTTGTGTTTTTTCGATTACGGCATCGGTGGTGGAGAGGATTTGGGCGATTTGGCGTTGATTTGAAAGTGGTGGATATTCAATTTTGATTTTAGCAAGCTCACCTAAATAGACGCCTCCTTGAGCAGAGGCATTTTTTGATCGTTCAAGTGATTGTTGAAATCGATTAGAAGTAAAATAATGGTAACAATAATGAGAATCTAGTTTAGTTGAATTTATTCTAAAAATGCCGACACTTCTTTGAATTGTAAATTTCTGTTTTTTGTTTTCAACTAAAGCGACTCTTCCGATAGTTCCAACAATTGTCAATAATAAATCATTTTCTTCTATCTGATAATTAGAATGAATCTGGTCAAAATCTCTATTGGAAATTCTTCTGCAATCTTCAGGGATTAAAACTTTACCATTAACAATATCTTTTGCGCTTAATAGTGGAATTCCATTCTCTAAATCTTTATGAGAGCCATGTGAACCATCTTTTATAAATTGAGTTACCTTGTCTAAAGGTTCCTCTTTCCACTCAATCCTTACAGGATTGGATAATCCTTGATTTACTTGTATGGGGTTATGGCCTTGATTATTTTGTTCTTCAACAATTGTCATATTCATAAATTTAATCGGGCGATTTAGGATTCAAGCTATTCTGTTTTGCAATTTCCAAAGCCCTGTGCAGTTTGTCGGCAAACCAGGCTTTGCTGGGAAGTTCGGTTAAGTATTGGGCCACCCGTATCTGGTTGTTATCGAGCATCAAAAGTTCGATGTGTTCGGTATTTCCT
>JANYKW010000003.1 GCA_025358025.1 Bacteroidia bacterium
CAGGAAGTGCCATGGGGTTAAAACCCATGGAGATCAGTTCAAATTCACTTTCATTTTCGAAACAAGTACTGGCATCTTCCAATCCAACCGGTCACTGGTCAAATCATCAATGGGTAGAGATGAATGCTGTCACCAACGGAGATTGGTCGGGAGCCTTTTGGGAACCGGAAGAAAAAGATTTAAATCCCTGGGTAGAAATTGATCTCGGAAAGACCCAAAAAATATCCAAAGCATATATTTACGAGCGGGGAACAGCTGTCAATGCGTATGAGCTGCAATACCTGGCGGATGATAGCTGGAAAACTGTTTACACTGGAACCGCCATTGGCAGCAAGGCCGAAATAAAGCTACCGGGATTCTCCACCCAAAAAGTACGATTGGTGCTGAAAAAATTCTCAGGAGTACCCGGAATTTATGAAATTATTTTGATGTAATTTTCCAAAGAATAATTTAAAAAACGATAAATATGAAAAGATTCGGACAAGTTATCGGGGTTGATCCTCAACAATTTGAAAAATACAAAACATATCATGCGGCTGTCTGGCCTGAAATACTGGAAATGATCAGTGCGTGTAACATCACCAACTATTCGATCTTCCACAAAGACAATATGCTCTATGCCTATTTCGAGTATACCGGCACTGATTTTACAGCCGATATGGCCAGGATGGCAGCCGATCCAAAAACGCAGGAGTGGTGGGCGGTGATGGAGCCGATGCAGCGACCGGTTGCTAAACGTTCAGTTGGAGAGTGGTGGGCGAATATGGAGGAGGTATTTCATTTGGAGTGATTATTGTCTGATTTCTAAAGTTACAGGTCCAATCAATCCCGAGTTAATCCTGCCGATGTACTGGGAGGGAGTAGTCAGGTAGTGATTTCCCAAGGTATTGTATACCAAAATTTCTATCTTGTTTTCTCCTGATTTCAGTTTACCGGTAAGATCATAGGTCCACGGGGAGGAAACTCTTGCACCTGCAGATTTCCCGTTAATCAAAACTTCTGCAGAAGCAACTACCTTTCCAAGGTTGAGCACAATTTCACCCGAATTTGCCTGACTGGCATTCATGGTAATTGTATTGCGGTACCACATTCCGCCCGAGTATGTTTTCAGTGATTCCTCTTCACCCAGATCACCCAACTGGACTTTACCTTTCCCGCATTCAAAAACGACGGGTTCAGGGATGGCTGCACCTCCGGAATATCCGGGTAACAGTGCAATTCTAAGCGCAACGGTGGCGGTATTTGGCAACGCTTCAGGAATTTCAATTTTCCATGTTGTCAAACTTTGATCGCTTATCCTACCCTTTTCCATCTGACCCGGTTTGCAGGCAAGCTCCTTACCTGCTACCCATACTGTCGGTTTTGCTTTAGAAGCCAGGTAAATAGCCCGCACTCCCGGTGGTGATTTAAAACGGTACCACCCATACGAATTCGAATTTTGAACAGAATAGACGAAAGGTAGAATATCTGAATTCAAGTACCATCCGGTAGCCAAATCGGTACCTTTTTTCTGTAATATTCTGGCCTGGCTGTTGCCAAAAACAAAATACCCGCGGCCAATCTTATTGTATCTGAGCAAAACAGGATTATTCCCCTTATTCAACTCAACTTCTTCAGTTTCCAATTTAACCGGATTGCTATTTACATATACTTTTGAAGGCAACAATCCTGACATAATAATCTTAGCCTGAATTTGACCGGGCGACAATATTGTTGACCACAAGTAATATACAGAACCTTCGTTATCTGCTTTAAGTGGATAAACCGGCAAATACTTTTTGGATTTATCGATCGTTCCAAGTGATACCAGGTCGTCGTTTACCTGGCCTTTCAATCCATGGTAACCCTGGTGGCCGGCATCGTCCTTAAGCCCCCATCTCCATGAAAATTCATAGGGCTGCCAAATGTAGCTTTTACCATTTATGTTAACCGGCTGACTGGTGTTAACTTTATCCAAGGCTGCCAGTTGTGTTTCAAGGGCTGCAAAATCTGCTGTTGCCGGCAAAGGACCCAGCCTGAAAAATTGCGTGCCGTAAGAGACTGTAGCCACAGACCATTTGCTGTCGTCCAGGTCAGGATCCTGCCAATTCTGTGCAGGCAAAATTTCTTCTGCATATTTCATCTGCCAAACTTCAACGCCGACTTTCCCATCGAATGCCGGGAGTCGGTAATCCCCATATTTATTGTCGAGTGCAGGTTTGAGCTCAAACTCCCAGTTATCCTTGAATTTCAGAATTTCAGGTCGGGCAGATTCATTTAAAGGCTCTGCTATTTCAGCCCTTCCTGGACTAAAAACAATTAATTGCGGTTCAGTTATTTCCAATGGCAAACGCAGGGTGGTTCCTGTTTCAGAAACTGATGAAACCTTTAACTGTTGAGTAGAACCATTCCATGGATTCCAAAGTTCGGCCTTCCCGATTACCCGGAAAAAGCATGCTGTGTTTTTGGAAATGCCATAAACAAAATACAAATCCCTGTTTCCGATCTTCCGATGCATAATTCCTGGAACAGATCCTCCGGAAAGGACTTTAAAGTCGGGCTGTATCAGGGTTTCAATTATTTTCTTTGCCCCAAGGGGATTTTGGATAAACACTCCGATGCCACCATTTGTGCTTTTTCGGGAATAAACCTGTGTTGTGTCGTGTTTGTCCGAAAAAATTGTGCCGAACATCTCCTGAATCATTGCCTGCAGATTTGGGTCATTGCCCCCGATTCTGTCGCTAGCTTCCGGTAATGCACCGACTGCAAGTACAATACCCCCTGCCCGGAAGAAATCCAGCGCTTTGGCAACGGTCTCGTAACGGACAGCTGAAAGAGCGGGCAAAATCAGCACCTTATATCTTTCCCCACTGACATGCAGTTCTTTGTCAGAGATTTCAGATTTCGTAAGTGACTCGAAATCCATGAAATCAAAATCTATTCCTTTGGGATAGAGATCCCTGGCTATTGAAAAAGCAGTTTCGGCCGACTCTTTTCCTTTCAGGTTT
>JANYKW010000021.1 GCA_025358025.1 Bacteroidia bacterium
CTCACAGCCAACGTGTTCAATGTGGGTGCCGGCAAGGGTTACTCCATCACCCTGACTCCGGGCTATTCTGGCAGGGTAAGTACATGGTGCTGGAGTGTCTGGATCGATCTGAACCACGATGCTGATTTTGATGATGCAGGAGAACAGGTTCTTACCGCAAGCAAAACTAAAACTTCGGTTACCAAAACGATAAATATTCCTGCAACGGCAGGCACAGGTCCGACAAGGATGCGGGTAAGCATGAAACGAAATATGATGCCTGCTGCCTGTGAGATTTTCAGCAACGGCGAGGTAAAAGACTATACGGTAAATATTTCTGCCCCTTTGGCTGCTGGCACATTGTACAAAAGTGCCACGATAACACAACAGGATATTGCTCCATCGGCAGGCTTCACCATTTTCCCGAATCCCGCCCAGGATGTCATTAACTTGAGGATAAATGAGTTGAAGGAATGCGATGCTTACAGTATATACAGCATCCAGGGTGCAACAATTTACAGGAAACCTCTGGATGCCAACCTCACACAGGTTGATATTAGCAATTTGCCATCAGGTACTTATATGATAACCATAAAAAATGGAGATCAAATTTTTAATGGGAAATTTATAAAGAACAGATAAGCTTCTTGAATTTCACTTTATAAGAAAGGCCACCAGAATATGGCGGCCTTTCTTATAAAGTATTATATTTATGCTAATTGCTCGTGCATTTCCTGAGATCATGGTGAAGTTGAGCGTAAAGTATGCGAACAACCCGAAAAAAAATCAAATGTCACAGCTGAAGACCTTTACGTGTGGCAGAATTATCGAGGTGATGCAAACATGAAGGACAGCGGTCTAAATTGTGTAAAATAGTGTGTAGAAAAAAATAGCGCTGTTAATCAATCGATTACAACGCTAAAAGTGACCCAGCTGGGGCTCGAACCCAGGACCCCATCCTTAAAAGGGATGTGCTCTACCTGCTGAGCTACTGAGTCATCCTTGTATTTCCTCTGTTTTTCAAAGGCACTGCAAAGATAACCCATTTTTTTTAATCACCCAATCCTGATAAAAAAAAAGTATAATATTGGCCAAATAATTTATATGTATCTAAATATAAGGCGATTACGAAATGTTCTTAGCAAAAATAGTAAATCCGGTAAAAAGCCCTATTTTTGTAATTCATCATGCAAAAATGAGCAGATATTTAAGCAATTAAGTAATTGTCAATGAACGGTAAAGTAGTGGTTATAACCGGGGCATCTTCAGGTATAGGCCGGGCACTGGCAGTGGAATATGCCAAACGTGGAGCTTCTTTATCGCTGGCTGCCAGAAGAATCGATCAACTGATTGAACTCAGGGAGCAACTTACTGATTCAGAGATATTGGCTATTCAAACAGATGTGACCAGTGAAAATGCATGCAAGGAATTGATAAATAAAACGGTACAACATTATGGCCGCATTGATGTGCTCATCAATAATGCAGGATTGTCTATGCGCGCACTTTTTGATGACATCGAATTAAGTAGTTTTAAAAGGGTGATGGATGTTAACTTCTACGGTACCGTCTATTGTACCAAATATGCACTTCCATATCTTATCAGTTCAAAAGGCTCCTTGGTAGGTATAATTTCAGTTGCAGGTCATGTTGCTTTACCGGCAAGATCGGCCTATACGGCCTCAAAATTTGCCATGCGTGGTCTGCTTGACACGATCCGGTTAGAAAACCTGTATACCGGATTACATGTTCTGGTCGCTGCACCCGGTTTTACTGCCTCAGAGATCAGAACGTCTGCGCTGAGAGCAGATGGTACTCCCCAGGGAGAAACTCCCAGGAAAGAAGAAAAAATGATGCGTTCGGAAGATTGTGCCCTATTGGTTATTCGTGCCATTGAGCATAGAAAAAGATCTCTTGTACTTACTTTTGCAGAGGGAAGATTACCGCTGTTTTTTGGAAAATTCTTTCCACTCCTGCTGGACAGGCTTACTTTTCGTCATATGTCCAAAGAACTTGATTCTCCGCTGCATAAAAAAATGGCCAGGCAGCGCAAATAGTTTTCAATGTTCAAATTCCTGTTATCTGCAGATAAACAAAGAATACCACGGCAATCAAAATGACGACCAAACCAATAATCCGGTTGGCCCAGTACAATAAATTGATGGTAAACTTGTGACGGAAGCGATTGGCGAAGCCTGTAATCAATAGCCACCACGAAACTCCTCCTATAAAAATGCCTCCGATTGTAAGAAGTGCTTCCACGGGATGTGAAAAATGCAAAACAATACTATAACTGGTGAAAATTGCAACGAAAACAAAGACAGAGAGCGGATTAGATAAAGTTATCAGAAAGGTGGTGAGAAAATCCTGCAGGTGCGAAGAACCTCTTCTTTTATTATTTTTAATCTGCTTCGTAGGATTTGAACGGAAAATATAGATACCCAACAGGAGGAGTACGGACAATCCAACCAATTTAAAGTATAATTCATAAGTACGTATAAAATCAATAATTATGGATAGGCTGAAACCAGCTACCAGTGCATACACAGTATCTGCCGTAGCAACGCCAATTCCTGAAAAAATACCTGATTTCCAGTTTTTGTTAACAGTTCTCTGGATGCATAAAATTCCAAGGGGACCGAGGGGAATTGATACTGCCATTCCTGTAATTATGCCTTTCCAGAGCAAATGTATATCCATAGAGACAAAAATAGAGTAAAAAATTATTTATACATACAATAAACCGAATTCTATAAACTTTACAGAGATATTTGGTTATTTTTAGGCAATCGACCAGGGTAATCAAAATTACTTAAATTTCTTAAACTATAAAAAAAATAAAAGTGAAAACCAATTTTTATCTGATCTTTTTCTTTATGATAGCATCACAAACCACATTCTCACAAGATGTTGTGAAATTATGGCCCGATGGTACTCCAGGTGCAGTTGTATCTCCAAAGCCGGAAGAGACATTCGAAGGCAGAAGAGTCCGCTACGTATCTGAACCTACGCTTACGGTTTACCTTCCGACAAAAGAACTGAATACCGGTGCAGCGGTAATTATTTGTCCGGGTGGCGGTTATGGCATCGAAGCCATGGATCACGAAGGTTACGAAGTCGCGGAATTCCTTCAGAGTCACGGCATTGCAGGAATTGTTCTGAAATACAGACTACCCTACGGACATTCTGAACTGCCATTGCAGGATGCACAGCAAGCCATGCGATTGGTGAGGTCAAATTCCGGAGCGTGGGCTATTGATCCGGGGAAGGTTGGAATCGCAGGATTTTCAGCTGGAGGACATCTGGCTTCCACTCTCGCAACTCATTTTGATACAGGCAATAAGGATGCAAATAATTCAATAGAAAAAATAAGTTGCAGGCCTGACTTTTCCATTCTCCTTTATCCGGTAATAACGTTTAAAGAGGAGTGGGGTCATATGGGTTCCAGGGAAAATCTGATAGGAAAAACAACCGACTGGAAAATTATTCAGAAATTCTGCAATGAATTGCAGGTTACAAGTCAAACTCCTCCGGCATTTATCGCGCTGGCTGATGATGATACAGGCGTTAAGCCACGAAACAGCATCGAATATTACCTGGCTCTCAAACGGGAAGGAATTCCGGCAGAACTTCATATTTTTAAAGAAGGAGGACATGGATTTGGGATGCATAAAACAGGTAAAGCCCATGATCAGTGGCCCCTGATGCTAGTTGAGTGGATGAAAGCTATGCAATATATTAAGTAATGGTTCCACTACCCGGGAACGGATTTGAATTTTGCCCCAAATGTAGTTCTGTCAGCTTTCATAGCAAGAACGGGGGAAGGTCTTATTGGTGCGAAGATTGTAACTTCCATTATTTCATCAATAATTCGGCAGCAGTTGCATGCCTGATTATCAATAGTTCAGGCGAATTATTGCTTACCAGAAGAGCTGTGGAGCCGAACAAGGGTATGCTGGATCTCCCCGGAGGATTTGTCGAGCCGATGGAAACTGCCGAAGAGGCAGTTGTTAGGGAAATAAAAGAAGAATTGAACCTGGATGTCACCAAAATGATTTACCTGGTCTCATTTCCCAATCTTTATCCTTTTTCCAATTTAGTTGTACCTACCGTTGATCTGGCTTTTGTATGCCAGGTTGAGAGTTTCCGAGCCATGAAACCTGATGATGATGTAGCATCCATCGAATTTTTCCATCCCGAAAAAATAGAGATGGATGCTTTGTGTGCCGAAAGTATGAGACAGATCATCCGGTATTACCTTAAAAATAAAACTTATCAAATTTTTTGTTCTTAAAATATGAAGATTGCCAACCGAATTGATGCATTAAGAGCGCAAATGGAGGAAAATAGCATAGATGCATATTTGATTACCGGTTCCGACCCTCATTTAAGCGAATATACGCCCGACAGATGGAAAACAAGGGAATGGATCTCCGGTTTTACAGGATCCTACGGCAAAGTACTGGTTACAATGGAAAAAGTACTTCTCTGGACCGATACCCGCTATTTCATCCAGGCGTTTGAAGAATTGAAAGGCACCGAAATTGAATTGATGAAGGAGAGGGTTCCTGAGGCCATTTCAATGGAAGAATGGGTATGCGACAATCTTTGTGCCGGCAATAGAATTGCCGTGGATGGAGCAACCCTTTCTGCGGCGGATGCGGCGCAACTGGAATCAAAATTCAGTGCGAAGGGCATCATTTTTGATACGAAACCTGATCTGGTATCGCAGATCTGGAAACATCGTCCGGTAGAATCTCTGGTTCCTATTTATGAACATACAACCGAATTTGCCGGAAAATCCAGAATAGAAAAGATCACCCTGGTCAGAAAAATACTGTTTTCGAAAGATATTGACGCTGCTGTAATTTCCATGCTTGATGATATTGCCTGGTTATTTAACATAAGAGGAAATGAAATCAGTTACACCCCGCTTGTAACGGCCTATGTATACCTCGATCAGGAAAATGTGTGGTTATTTATTCATCCGGATAAGATAACCGGTATTTTCAGGGATATCCTGGAGAAAGAGGGGATCCAGGTTCTACATTATGATCAATTCTACTCTTTTTTAGGCAGAATTGCCGCCAAAAAAATTCAGGTTGACCCGCTTCGCTCCAATTCGATTCTTGCCAGGTCATTAATTAATAACAATTTAATCGACAAAAGTCCCTCAGTTACAACCCAGATTAAGGCAGTCAAAGATCAGACAGAGATTAATAATATTCGAACATCTCATATCAAAGATGGTGCAGCGATGGTTCATTTTTTGTACTGGATATTTCAATCTATTGGCAAGGAACGAATCACCGAAATTTCGGCAGGTAACAAGTTGAATGAATTTCGCAGCCGGCAACCATTGTTTAAAGGCGATAGCTTTCATCCGATTGCCGGTTTTGGACCTCATGGTGCCATTGTCCATTATCATGCAACGAGTCGAACTGATATGGAAATTTTGCCCGACAATTTGCTTCTTATCGATTCGGGTGGCCAGTATTTGGATGGCACCACAGACATTACCCGGACCATTTGTCTGGGGAAACCAACAGAAAAACAGAAAGAAGACTTCACCAATTGCTTAAAAGGACATATTTCACTTGCGAATGCTGTCTTTCCTCAGGGCACTAAAGGACATTCGCTCGATTCGATAGCTCGTAAGCCATTATGGGACAAAGGAATTAATTACGGTCATGGTACAGGACATGGCATCGGCTATTTTTTGTCTGTGCACGAAGGTCCAATGAGTATACGGGCCGAATTCAACAATGAACCAATCAGGGAAGGCCATCTTTTATCGAATGAGCCTGGAATTTACAGAGCAGGTGAATATGGTATCCGCATTGAAAATGTCATTTTGTGCAAAAAAAGCATTTCCAATGAATTTGGAGACTTTCTCTGCTTCGAAACAGTATCACTCTGTCCGATTGACAGGCAGCTTATCGTTCCTGAACTGTTGAATACAGGAGAGATAAACTGGATCAATAATTACCATGAAACAGTACTCCTGAAAATATCACCGCTTATTTTGGATGGAGAGGTTTTGGTCTGGTTAAAATCAGCTTGCCTGCCAGTAATTAATCCGGAATAAACCAATTTTTATGACGAAATCCACAAATAATATTCTTTCCGGACTTATCTGGCTATGCCTGATTCTTCTGCCATTTAGCGCCGGAGCTCAATATTTTGCTGTTGGACAGGATCCGGGAAGCATCAAATGGAAATATATCCAAACCGATCATTTTCAGATCATTTTTCCTTCCGAATATGAAACGGAAGCACAAAGAGTTGCACATATCTTTGAGAAGGTTTATACCTATTCCGGGATTTCGCTTCAACACCAGCCCAAAAGGATCTCTGTTATACTACACACCAAATCAATGAATTCCAACGGATTTGTGGCCTGGGCTCCCTCAAGGGTTGAACTCTTTCCAACGCCTGGTCAGGAGAGCTATTCACAAGGATGGATTGAACAGCTGGCCATTCATGAACTCAGGCATCATGTGCAGATTGATAAAATAGAATCTGAATTACCCACTATTTTTAAAATCTTGCTTGGCGAGCAAGCCGCATCATTGGTCATTGGAGCCTATTTGCCCTTCTGGTTTCTTGAGGGTGATGCGGTGGTCTCAGAAACTGCCTTAAGCCAATCTGGAAGAGGTCGTTTATCCTCCTTTTCGATGGAGTTAAAGGCTCAGGCAGATGTTAAAGGCATTTATAGTTTTGACAAGGCCTATCTCGGTTCCTATAAAGATTATATTCCTGATTATTATCAGCTTGGTTATCAGATGGTTTCTAATATCAGAAATCAAAATGGGGGAGAGGTGTGGGGAAAGGTGCTGCATCATGTAGCAAGAAATCCATTGGGACTGACCTCCCTTTCCAGAGGTTTAAAGCTGGCTACCGGAAAAAATCAGGATGAATATTACATTTCGGTCATGAAGAATCTTCAAGTGACCAAACCATTTAATTTTGATGGTTCGCCTGATTCAGTAATTAACAGGATGACAGTTGTTAAGCCTTCTAAAAATTATACAAGTTACAGATATCCTCATTTTGTGGATGACTCCACTTTTATCGCGCTGAAAACATCCCTGAATAAAATACCGGAAATCGTATGGGTTGACAGCAAACAAAATGAGCGGAAACTCCTCTCTCCCGGATCTATTTTGGATGAATCAATGAGCTATTCAAATGGAAAAATTGTCTGGATGGAATCTAAACCGGATCCCAGGTGGACCTACCGGGATAAATCTTTGTTACGAATTTTAGATATTCGTACCGGCAAATTGAAGGAGCGGATTATCGACGGCAAAATTTTTGCTCCGGTAATTTCGCCGGATGGTGAATGGATTGCTGCAGTCAGGTATGATTACCTCAATACTTGTTCCATCGTGTTGATAAAATCTGATAATAATCAGATTATAAAGGAGTTCAATGCCAACGATCACCATGAATTTTTGACACCGTCATGGTCCTCCGGCAATGATGTACTGTATGCAGTTGAACTGGGAAATGAAGGAAAAACAATTATCCGGTTGAATATTCCGTCCGGCGAAATAATTCACATAACCGCTCCTACTTTCGGAGAATTGAAAAAACCGGTACAAAGAGGTAATTTTCTCTTCTATACTGCAGATGATGCGGGGAAAAATGAAGGATATGCCCTGGATTTGACAACCGGAAGGAGCTATCGGATTGCGAAGGCCAAATACGGGATCAAAGACCTCCAAAGTTCTGCCGATGGTAGTAAATTGCTTTTCTCAGATTACTCGGCAAATGGCTTTATAATAGTCAAAAAAGAGAATTTCAGGTCTGAATGGATGGAGAAAATTCCCGGGAATAGGTTTCAGGACACTTTGTCCGACATATTGACGTCGCAGGAAAATGGAATCATCGATTTTGGCGGCATGGATACTACCAGGTTTGTTACTGAAAAATATGCCAAATTCAGGAATCTGATCAATATTCACAGTTGGTCGCCAATTTATATTGATCCTGACCAGTCAGTTATAAATGCCGGATTCTCAATAGTTTCACAAAATAAGCTTTCGACAGCGATCACGCAATTGGGTTATGATTATTCCACAGTCAATCATACCGGAAAATGGATTGGAAAATTTGAATATGCCGGATGGTACCCGGTCATGAAACTTTATGCGGATTACGGAAAAGAAAATTCCAGTTATTACATGATCAACAAGGTTTACAATTTACAAAATCAAATCACCAGACAGGATACCGTCTCCGTTCCCTTCACACAAAAAGTAATGAATCTGCATCTTGATGCAACAATCCCAATAAACCTGTCGCATGGGAAAATGTACAGATTGGTTCAACCTGAGATTCAATTAGGCTATTCGTACTACTGGCAGGAACCCACGACACTTTCCACGATCTTCAGGGGTAGTTATGTTCCGTTTACCTATCGCCTTTATGCACATAACCTGATGCAGCGGAGCACGCGTGACATTCAAACACGATGGGGACAAATTATGGATCTTCATTTCAGGCAGACCCCATTTGGAGACCGGCAAAAAGGTACAATAGCCTCTGCCGAAGGAACGATCTATTTGCCCGGCATTTTTGATGGTCACGGACTTAGATTTTATGGTGGCTATCAAAAAAAGAAGTCGGATGCTTCCTATTTTAGTGACATAATCAGCTATCCCAGAGGTTATATGAGCCAGAATAACAACGAAATGGTTACATTAAGGAGTGATTATGTACTTCCTCTTCTGTCGCCCGACTGGAATATCTGGCACCTATACTACCTGAAAAGAGTTACCCTAAGGATTCACTACGATATGGCCAATATGATCAGCCCGGTTTATCATTCGACCAGCACGATCCATGAACATGTAAGCTCGGCCGGAGGTGAACTGCTTACTGAGTGTCACTTTCTACGTTTTATCGCTCC
Organism: Bacteroidia bacterium; assembly: GCA_025358025.1. Lineage (GTDB taxonomy): Bacteria > Bacteroidota > Bacteroidia > Bacteroidales > Prolixibacteraceae > CAINVV01. The sequence continues at coordinate 8,897 of JANYKW010000021.1, forward strand.
TGTTAAAATGGGAATCAGAGAATCTTACCAGATCGAATCCAAAACGGTTATTTCAGAATTCATTTTTTCAGTCAACTTCAACGGAATATAATTTTACGGGATTCTCAGAAGGATGACCCCAGATAATTTAGAAGGGGGCTCACCAGGATGATCCATATCTTCAATATTTACATATGTAAAGCATAAAAGTATCCAAATTTATAATTGATTTATTGCCTATAAACCAATTATAGAGTAGTTAATTTCAATTAATTACAGTAATAAAGCAAACTATTTGTTTATTAAAATGCAGTACATCTGTATACAATTGAATAAAATTGATGTACAATAAAAATTATGTATATTCAAATACTTATAATCCAGTCGTTTAATTGATTTATCTAAATTTATACTTAATACATGATTCCTTTTGTGTTTGTTGCAAGTGATTTTTTAGATAACATTTGTAATTTATCATTGATTACAACATGCAATCAGTGATAAATTTATTTTATTGCATAATGTGAATTATATTATTACATTTGTAGAAAATAGCATTTAAATGAAAGATCGTATCACTCAATTTCTGGCAGCAGAAATGATTTCACCGGCTGAATTTGCGGACAAAATTGGGGTTCAAAGATCTAGTATGTCCCATATCCTGAATGGGCGCAATTATCCAAGTGCCTCTTTTCTTCAAAAAATGCTTCAGGCATACCCAGCGATGAATCCAAGGTGGCTGATGATCGGAGACGGGGCAATGAACATGGATGTTAATCCTTCGGCTTCACATACTTCTGCTGTCCCTGATTTCAAGAGTCCTGAACCAGCTACCGGGTTCCAAACGGAGGTACAGTCCGAAACGGATCGCATCCCTCATACTGAAAATGTAAAAGGCAATAATCCTCCGGTAGCCGGGATATCAATGGAGACGGACAATTTGACAATACAATCAAATATTGTATCACAGTCAAATGAGCCACGAGCAAATGGAAAAGAAATAGAACAGGTTCTCTTCTTTTTTAAGGATAAAACTTTCAGTATTTACCTGCCTTCCTAACCCTAATTTGGCTATATTTGTGGATTCTTCAGGGTGCAGCTTACCTTTTCGGTTTGCTGTGTTTATGAAGCAGTGTTGGTCGTATTCACGGAGAATATAAACGATTTTCAGTTACAAAATTCATAAACTTCGGCGGCGTATATTTCTTAATATCAGCGGATGACGGAATGGATTGCCAATATGTATAAACAAGATTATTTTCATGAAAAAAACAGTGCAGAACCTGCAGGTTATTTCGAACCGGCGGTTAAACAAAGACCATGCACTTCTGGAATTAAAGTCGGATGTTATTTTGGAAGGAATTGTTCCGGGGCAGTTTGCCAATATTCTGGTAGATAAAACTAAAAACGTGTTTCTGAGACGTCCTTTTTCAATTTATCAGGTAGATTACAAATGTAACACCATCTTCATACTCGTTAAGAATATTGGAGAAGGGACAAAATGTTTGTCCAATTGTCGGCCGGGAGAAATATTGAGTGTGATCTTTCCATTGGGAAGAGGCTTTTCGATGCCTGAAAAAAAATCAAAGGTTTTACTTGTTGGAGGGGGCGTTGGGATTGCGCCCTTATTGCTTCTGGCTAACATCCTGCACGATGACCATCATCTGGTTGAGATTCTGATTGGGGCCAGAAGTACGGATGATCTGGTAGAACTGAATGAATATGCCAGGTTTGGTACGGTTCATACAACAACAGAGGATGGCACCCATGGAACAAAAGGATTTGTCACCAATCATGCCTTGTTTGGTCATGATCTGATCACTTTTGACAGAATTTTCACCTGTGGACCGGAATCTATGATGAAAGCAGTAGCCAGGCTTGCCCGTTTAAACCACGTTGCTTGCGAAGTATCCCTGGAAAATACCATGGCTTGCGGTTATGGAGTTTGTCTGTGTTGTGTTACTGAAACAACGAAAGGACACCGTTGTGTTTGCACAGATGGACCTGTATTTGATATAAAACAACTAAAATGGCAGAATTAAATATAGATATTGCCGGACTTAAACTGAAAAATCCGGTGATGACTGCCTCCGGTACCTTTGGATACGGAGCGGAGTTCGATGACTTCTATGATATAAGCACCCTCGGAGGCTTCGTCGTAAAAGGAACAACCTTGCATCCACGACAGGGAAATGCCTATCCCAGGATGGCTGAAACCCCCTCAGGCATGCTTAATGCGGTTGGCTTGCAGAATGGTGGTGTTAAATATTTTGCAGATCATATTTACCCGGGGCTTCTAAAATACAATACCCATATCCTGGTCAATGTTTCCGGTTCAACGGTTGAAGAGTATATCGCCTGCGCTGAACTAATTAACGAACTGGAACATATCTCAGGGATAGAATTGAATATATCCTGCCCCAATGTAAAAGAGGGTGGCATGGCGTTTGGAACAAGTTGTCCTGCTGCTGTGGCGGTAGTTAATGCGGTAAGGAAGGTCTACGATAAACATTTGATGGTTAAACTTTCACCCAACGTAACTGATATCGCTGAAATTGCAAGAGCTGTTGAAGCAAGTGGTGCTGATAGTATCTCATTGATCAATACAATTTTAGCCATGGCAATCCATGCAGAAAGCAGGAAGCCTGTACTCTCAACGATTACCGGAGGACTCTCAGGTCCAGCTATTAAACCGATCGCTCTCCGCATGGTCTGGCAGGTTTATCATGCGGTTAAAGTACCCGTTGTGGGCATGGGTGGAATCATGAATGCAACCGATGCCATCGAATTTTTTCTCGCCGGATCTTCAGCTATCCAGATTGGAACAGCCAATTTTATCGATCCGCTGGTTGCAAAACAAATCATTTCTGGTATTGATGATTATCTGGAAAGACACAAATTTAACTCCATCAAAGATCTCATAGGATGTTTACAATTGTAATTCGATTCGATCTTGTAAACCCTTCAATTTGTTGACATATGTAATTTACATTTGTATGCATCGTCTCTTTTTAAGATTCACTTTTGTTGCTTTTATATTTTTGCTGGTACCTGCGTTTTTTGATTTCCATCCATTCATGGCGCAGAAAAAGGTGGTGTTTCTTGAAAATCCAAGGATTACCAGTCTTATTATCAAGAAGATTGTCGCTTCTGAGAATACTGATTTGCTGGATAAAAGCTTTGAGAGATTCAGGGAGCAGAATTTTCTGAAAGGATTAGCGGTTGCCATCGTCAAAGATGAAAAGCTAATATTTGCCAAAGGATATGGATATGCTGATTCAGATGCAAAAATTCTTGCTGCACCGGAACAACTTTTCAGAATTGCCAGTGTATCCAAATTAGTAACTGCGGTAGCGATCATGAAACTGGTTGAGAGTGGGAAAATCACGCTGGAGAGTAAGGTGTTTGGAAAACATGGGATTATCAACAAGGGAACACAGCTTCAAATTAAGGATAACAGGCTGGAAAACATTACAGTACGAAACCTTTTGAACCATTCAGGAGGATGGACACAACGCTATGGAGATATTGCGTTCCTTCCTAAAATAGTCTCTGAACAGACAGGAGATCCAATGCCCCTGGATATTTCTTCCTATATTAAATTTGTAAGCTCCCGGCGGCTTCATTTTGAACCCGGAACTTCCAGTGCATACTCAAATCTTGGTTATATGATTTTAGGTGAGGTAATCTCGATAGTCTCGAAAACCAGTTATGAAAAATTTGTCAGGGAAAACGTTCTTAAACCTGCCAAAATCTACGACATGCAGCTTGGTGGCAGTTTTGAGAACGAAAAACGGCTGGAAGAGGTTAGATACTATCAGCCGGAAGACGCTCAGCCAGTCGAAGCATATGACGGAAGCGGAAGAATGGTACCAAAGATATATGGAAGTTCAAATATGACCTTATTGGGCTCTGCAGGCGGCTGGATTGCCTCACCAATCGACTTAATGAAGCTTTTGGTAGTTATTGACGGTGATCCAGCCATCAAAGATATACTTTCAGTCAAAAGTATAAACGAAATGACGCATGTTGACGAGAAAGGGTTGGATCCACTGGGATGGCGCAGTACCAATGAGCATGGCGAATGGTGGCGTACCGGAACACTCCCCGGCTCTTCGGCACTTTTAAAGCGAGATCCGAACGGTATTTCATGGGTTATGATAACCAATACCAGCAATTATAAAGGACCCCATCTGGCAATAGAAATGGATCGTGTGATGTCAGTATCATTGGGAAAAATCAAGAAATGGCCTGAATATAACCTTTTTGATTTCTTTCCCAGGTAGTTATTTTGATCTTTTTCTCCTTCTGATCATGTATTGTTACCTTAAAAAGCTAATTTCGTATATGTTTCCGTCGGGCATTTAAAATAGCTCGTTTTTTATTGGATTAACAAATCGAGAATGTATATGTCAGAATTTGAGGTTATAATCCCTAAATTGGGTGAAAGTATTCAGGAAGCCACTATCACAAAGATTTTCGTAAAAGTTGGGGATATTGTGAAGGAAGATGATTTGCTCTTTGAAGTGGCAACTGACAAAGTAGATTCAGAAATTCCTTCGCCTGTAGCAGGTACCATCAAGTCAATTAGTTGTCATGTTGATGATCTTCTTGCAGTTGGCAAAGTAGCTATGGTCATTGATCTCGGAGGAAAAAGCATTGGATCTTCCAATGAAACCGCTACCTCCGCACCGGAGAGTCTATCTTCTGTAGTAAATAATATGGGTGAACCCCCTGAATTAGTTCACGATAAAGTGATAACAACAAGATTTTATTCACCACTTGTCAAAAAAATAGCAAAAAAGGAGGGTATAGCACTGGAAGAGCTGGAAGAAGTTGAAGGAAGTGGTATTGGTGGCCGGATTCAAAAAAATGATCTTATTCGTTACGTCGAAGAGAGACAGTTGGCTCCGGCGGGTAGGCCTTCGCAACAAACAGCCAGGCAGGCAGAGGAAAAAGTTGCAATTTCAGACCCAATTCAGAAACCTGCAATAGCTGTTTCCATCGGTGCAGAAGATACAATTATGGAAATGGATCGTGTTAGAAAACTGATTGCCAAGCATATGGTCATGTCCGTTCAAACAGCACCACATGTAACCTCCTTTGTAGAAGCGGATGCTACTGAAATGGTTTTATGGCGTAATCGCAACAAAGAGGCTTTTCAAAGCAAATATGGAGAAAAGCTCACCTTTTTGCCTTTCTTTACAGAAGCTGTAGCCAGGGCGATTACGGAATATCGCATGATAAACAGCTCAGTGGACGGAGAACGCATCATACTGAAGAAAAAGATAAATATTGGCATAGCAGTAGCAACCAATAGTGGAAATTTGATGGTGCCTGTTATTAAAGAAGCGGATACTAAAAATTTATTGGGTCTTACCAGGGAGATCAACCAGTTTGCTGAGGCAGGCAGAGGTGAGAAGCTCAATGCAGATGATCTGCAGGGAGGTACCTTTACCATTACAAATTTTGGCTCATTTGGAAATACCATGGGAACACCTATCATTAATCAGCCTCAGGTAGCTATTTTAGCAATCGGAACCATAGAGAAAAAACCTGCGGTGATAGAAACGGACATGGGAGATGCCATTGTTGTACGACATAAAGTATTTCTTTCACTTTCATACGATCACAGAGTAGTAGATGGCATGCTCGGAGGCAAATTCCTGCGTCGGATTGCCGATCTGATTGAGGGTTTTGATCCTAAACGATTAATGTAATTGAAATAAGCTATTTTTTTATATATGAGTAATTTACACGATTTGCCTGTTCCTAAGAAATTTTCGATTTTAGAAACTGAAAAATCAACACTCCAGAAATGGTACCATCTCATGGTACTGGGTAGAATGCTGGACGAAAAGGCCCCAAATTATCTCAAGCAAGCGATCGGATGGTCCTATCATGCTCCATATGCCGGACATGATGGGATACAACTTGCAATAGGTCAAATTTTCGATAAAGAGAAAGATCATTTATTTCCCTATTACCGAGATTTATTAACCAATTTATCAGCAGGACTTACCGCTGAAGAGATAATTCTGAATGGAATTTCAAAAGCTGGGGATGTGAATTCAGGCGGTCGTCATATGTCAAATCATTTTGGCAAACCAGCCTGGAATATTCATAATGTTTCATCAAGTACAGGAAATCATACGCTTCATGCTGCCGGGGTGGCTCGTGCAATCAAATATTATAAAAGCGATGGCATCTCTGTCAGCTCCCAGGGTGAATCATCTGTGAGCGAAGGGTATGTCTACGAAGCCATCAATGGGGCTTCGACCGAACAATTGCCGGTAATTTTTGTGTTTCAGGACAACGGATATGGAATTTCTGTACCAAAGAAGGATCAGACTGCTAACCGTAAAGTTGCCAATAACTTCCTGGGTTTCAAAAACATACGCGTGATTCATTGTAATGGGAAAGATGTATTTGAATCAATGAATGCAATGGTCGAAGCAAAAAGTTGGGTAATTCAAAACCAAAAACCATGTATTGTGCAGGCAAATTGCATCCGGATACATTCACACTCCAATTCTGACAGACATGATCTCTACCGCCATGAGGAAGAACTGAATTATGTCAGAGAATATGATCCCCTGACTAAATTCAAGAGATTGTTGCTCAGATATGAACGCTTTACAGCAGAAGAGCTTATTTCGATTGAAGAGCATGCCAGGGAAGAGGTAAAACAGGCTCATCAGTTTGCACTGCATTCTCCGGATCCTGATCCAAACAGTATCCATGACTTTGTTTATGCTGATGCCTTTGCATCAGTAAAATATCCGGACGGGATTCAAATTACTGAAAATCAAGGAACTAAAAAGAAATTGATTGAGGCAATCAACGAGACTTTAAAAGCAGAATTCATTCTCAATCCGGACACTTTTATTTGGGGTCAGGATATTGCAAATAAAGAAAAAGGTGGAATTTTCAACGTTTCCAAAGGACTGCAAAAAGAATTTGGTAAACAACGTGTTTTCAATGGTCCGATAGCAGAGGATTTTATCACAGGAACCGCCAATGGAATGTCGCGATACAACAAGAAAATTAGAATTGTTGTGGAGGGAGCCGAATTTGCAGACTATTTCTGGCCAGCCATGGAACAATTTGTTGAAATGACACATGAATATTGGCGAACGAACGGACAATTTGCTCCGAATGTTACCATTCGCCTGGCATCAGGTGGTTATATAGGGGGAGGACTCTATCATTCCCAGACTATTGAAGGATCGCTTGTCTGTTTTCCAGGGATAAGGATTGTCTATCCTTCCTTCGCCGATGATGCAGCTGGCTTGCTCAGGACATCGCTGCGTTCGGAAGGACCGACTTTATTTCTGGAACCTAAGGCACTTTACAATTCGCCGGCAGCAACCGCGCTGGTACCCGACGACTTTGAAGTTCCATTCGGAAAATTGCGGATTAGACGCACGGGTAAAGATCTGACCATCATCACTTATGGCAATACTACCCATTTAACCTTAAAGGCTGCAGAAAAGTTACAAAACGAAGGACATGATGTCGAAGTTCTCGATCTGAGGTCGCTGGTTCCTTTGGATAAAGAGGGTATCATAGACTCAGTGAAAAAAACCGGAAGGGTTTTAATCGTTCACGAAGACAAAGTATTTGGCGGATTTGGGGGTGAAATCTCCTCTGTCATTAACGAAGAGGCTTTCGAGTATCTTGATGCCCCTATTCGCAGAATTGGATCAGAATTTACACCTGTAGGTTTTAATAGGATTCTTGAAGCAGCTATATTACCGAATGAAAGCAAAATTTACGAAGCGGCTTTATTGTTGGTAAAATATTAAAAACTGGTATATCTCTACTAAATAGTGTATTAACAGCAAAATAGATTGCCTGGAGGGTTTATAAAGCCTGATAAAATTATTTGATCATGAAGAAAATTGCCCTGTTTTACAGTTTCAATTCTACTAAATCAGCAAAAATTGCATCCAAAATTGCTGAGAATATGAGGAATTATGAAATAGAAAAACTAAATATTGAAGATTGTACCGGAAAAGAATTTCTTTTGTACGATGGCTATATATTGAGCGTTCCAACCTGGTTTGATGGTGAAATACCCAATTATTGGGATGAACTTTTACCTGCTTTGGAAAAATTGCAATTGGACGGGAAAAAAGTCGCACTATTTGGTCTGGGAGATCAAAAAAATTACCCTGAGAATTTCTGCGATGCAATTGGCATTCTGGCTGATTTTTTTGAAGAGCGGGGTGCTAAAATCATTGGATTTACTGCCCGGGAGGGATACAATTTTGAATCATCCAAAGCATTAAAGAATAATATCTTAACTGGATTATTGTTGGATCAGGAAAATCAGTCAAAACTTTCGGACGGAAGGATTTCCAAATGGACGAATCAATTGGAACTTGAATTTAGGTAATTTCATGTTTAAGTCACTTAAGGTAATCTTGTTGGTACTTTTGCTGGTAATCGTCTCCGTAATCGTAAACGAGGTTTCTTCCTACAATTACATTTATCCGGAATACTATGTCAAATTATTTGAGATTGATATTGTCAACAAAAACTCAATTTTAATTCAAGACCAAAACGCTATCATTCCGGTAAAATATAATGGCACCATTGATTTTGATACCATCCCTGAATCGATAAGGAAATCTGTTTTCATCAATTACATGTTGCCTGCCATTGTCATTGAACATGAACGTTTACTTGATCTTTTGCGTCATACCGAATTCATTGAAAACAGAATGTTAAATAAAAGAACAATCAGAGAAACAGATCTGCTGTTTTTCAAAGAGATGATGCAAAAATATGACGCTGCATCATTAAAGGATTTAAAGGTCAGATTATATCCGCATCCTGTAAGTTTGGTATTGGCTCAGGCTGCACTTGAATCAGGCTGGGGAATCTCCAATGTATTCTCCAGGGCCAATAACCCTTTTGGTATCATGTCCTTCAACAGCGATGAACAGCGCAAAAGATTCCTGAATCCGGAACAGCAAACATCCATCTATGTTAGAAGCTATTCCAGTATTAATCAATCAGTTGAACACTACTATTTTTTTACTGCAAGATTATCATCCTACGAAAAATTCAGAAAAAAACGATGGGAGAGAGGCACTTCAATTGACCTGGTCAAATTGCTGAAGAGTTACCACGAAACCGATGAATATTCCTCGTTGATCGAATCAATCATTGATAAGAACGATTTAGGGAGGTACGACCATATTACCATTAACCCGGATTATTTTGAATACCAAAGAAACTATTTACAGGTAATAAAAAGTTATTTTGAAGATTATTTTTAATGCTTTTCCCTGCACTTCTTAAAATTAATTCTTTAACAGAAGAAATCGCCATGATTTGTCAATCACCAGCAGAGATGTTAATAACCTCATGGCTATTCCATTTGGCAATTGAAAATCAAATTATTATCAAATGAAATTTATAATGAAATCAAAAAAGAAAATTGCCATTGTTGCCCATGATAACCGGAAAAAAGACATGGTGGAATGGGTAAGTTACAACTGGAAGGAACTTGCGCAGCACAGCATGATCTGTACCGGAACAACCGGAAGGCTGGTAGATGAAACAATCCGTGCCAAATGCAAGGAACACGATGCTGTCCCGCCTGAAATATTTCGACTTAAATCCGGTCCTATGGGAGGAGACCAACAGTTGGGATCCCTGATTTGTGAAGGTAATGTTGACCTGCTGTTTTTCTTTTGGGATCCAATGCAGCCACAGCCGCATGATGTAGATGTTAAGGCTCTTTTAAGAATTGCAGTAATGTACAATATACCTACAGCCTCGAACAGATCAACTGCTGATTTTATTATTTCATCTCCATTGTTTCATCAGCAGTACGAACCCATTGTAACGGATTATTCTGATTATATTTTCCGTTCCATCTAGGTGACGAAAGTGAACTTAATTGAGCTGAAGTGCCTGGAGTAAAACAAGTTGATCGATGATCCTGGATTCATTTGCTATGCGAAACGCAAATGACAGTAGTTCACAACTTTAGCCACTTTAGTCACTTTAGTTCACATATTATGAATTGTCTTATAATTAATATTATGTTAAATAGAAAAAGGGTAGAGAAAGGAGCCATAAAATGACTCCTTCCCTGATTACTTTTTCGACCCTGATTACTTATTCAACTTTTCGTATTTATCCATCATCTTCAGGCGATAGTATAAATTCTTCAGCTGATCTTTGATATACGTGTCTTTCGGATTGTATTCTACAGCCTTTTCCAAATATGGAACTGCTTTGGAGAATTCATCATCTGATTTTTTCTTTTCAGCTTCAAATTTTGCCTGTTCGTTGGTTGGAACTACATTGGCAATATCAGCCTGTTTTACACCACGGTTGAAATAAATTACACCAATGTTGTAATAAGCATCAGCATAATCTGCTTTAACTTTGATAGCTGCTTCATATTCTTTGATGGCATCTTCAGGTCTGCCTAATCTATCCAGGGCAATACCCTTGGCTAAATAAAATGAAGGATTGTCCTTTTCTTTTGCGATTGCTTTATCCAGGTATGCGATAGCCTCTTCAGTTTTCCCGGTAGTGATATAATAATTGATTAACTGAACCAGGATACTCTGATCTTCCGGATATTTGTCAAAAGCCTCTTTCATAATTTTTACAGAAGATAAAGTGTCTCCTTTTTGTTGGTAAGCACTGATGATCTGGGAATAGGATGAACCGGGATTGTATCCATGCTGTGCGGTCAGACCAAAATATTTAATGGCTTTGTCATATTGTTTGGCATTCATGGCTGCAAGACCTGTATTGTACATAATAGCTGTATCAATGGTATTATCAGCTTTGAACAGCGCAGTAGATTCAAGGTTCAGCACCTTTTCGAATAAATCGCTGGAAGCTTCAAACTGTTGGGCCTGAAATGCATCAATGGCAGCATTTGACAAAGTAGGAATAAAACTACTTAACAACTTGATTTTCAATGCAGGAGTACCGCCTTTGGAATCCAGTTCCATTGCTTTCAGAAAGGATTTGTAGGCTTCTTCCAGAGGATTCTCAACCAATTTTTTGTAATTTTCATCCTTAGATTTGTAGATAGCTTCAAGAATTTCCCCTCTTGCCTCCCAGCTGTCAGCCCAGTTGATGGATTTCTCTGCTTTGGGGTTAGCCGGATTGATCGCTTCTTGAATTGCTTCCCATGCCTTGTCTAACTTACCACTCTCTTTGAATGACAAAGCACTGCTAACTTTTCCTTTTTGAGCGAACAAGAAACCGTTCACTGAGAGCAGGATCACTACTAAAAGAATCTTTTTCATTATGGACAATTTTTGATTTAAGTAATTATTAATTAAGATGATCTTCAATCTTATTCTCATTATTTTCAACTTCCTCAGGTTCAGTAATTGTGTCAATTACCACCTCTTCAATTTCTGAAATTTCCACACGGGCAACTGAAGCAATTGAATCATCTTCCCTGAGGTTGATCAATTTAACGCCCTGTGCTGCTCTGCCTGTCATTCTTATTGCTCCGACAGATAGCCGGATAATTACCCCGGCTTCAGTAATAATCATCAGATCATCTCCGTCAGTCACATTTTTAATAGACACCAATGCACCTGTCTTTTCAGTAACATTAATTGTCTTGACTCCTTTCCCACCCCGGTTGGTTACACGGTAATCTCCAATTTTGGACCTTTTACCGTAACCATGTTCCGAAACTACCAGAATATCATCTTCGTCGTTGGCAACACAAACCATTCCTACCAGCTCATCCTTCTCATTTCCTAGTGTAATGCCTCTTACGCCTGAGGCAGTACGTCCGATGGCGCGGGCATGTTTTTCATGGAATCTGATGGCTTTCCCGGTTTTAACAGCAAGCATCATCTCATTCTCACCATTTGTTAATTTTGCCTCAAGAAGCTGATCGTTCTCCCTGATAGTTATTGCATTAACTCCATTCTGTCTTGGACGGGAATACGCTTCCAGTGATGTTTTTTTGATTGTACCTTTTTTGGTGCAGAGAATAATGAAGTTATTGTTGATATATTCTTCATCCTTCAATGATTTGACATTGATGTAGGCTCTCACCTGATCATCAGGTTCTATACTGATCAGATTCTGAATAGCCCTTCCCTTGGATATCTTGGTGCCTTCGGGTATCTCATATACTTTTAACCAGAAACACTTTCCTTTTTCTGTAAACAAGAGCAGTGTATTGTGCATGGTGGCGATAAACATATGTTCGAGGAAATCTTCATCCCTGGTACTTGAACCCTTGGAACCGATACCTCCCCGGGATTGGGTTCTGAACTCGGAAAGTGGCGTACGTTTAATATAGCCCATGTGGGATATTGTAATCACCATATCTTCATCAGCATAGAAATCCTCCGGATTAAACTCTTCCGAAGCATAAACGATTTCTGTTCTTCTCTCGTCACCGTACAATGTTTTTATTTCAACCAGTTCGTCTTTGATTATTTGCATTCTCAATGACTCCTGCGACAGAACTTCCTTGTACCATTCAATCATTTTGCACAATTCAGTATAATCCTGGTGGATTTTGTCGCGCTCCAGACCAGTTAGTTTTTGCAAGCGCAAATCCAGAATAGCCCGTGCCTGGATATCATCCAATTCGAAATTTGAGCAAAGGTTCTCCCTGGCTTCGTCCGGAGTTTTAGCTGCCCTGATGATTGTTATGACTGCATCCAGATTATCAATTGCAATTATTAATCCCCTGAGAATGTGAGCTTTCTTTTCTGCCTGTTCCAAATCATATTGTGTCCGACGGATAACCACTTCGTGACGATGTTCAACAAAATAGTGGATAAGGTCCTTCAGATTAAGCATTTGTGGCCGGCCTTTTACAAGTGCAATGTTGTTGACATTGAAGGCTGTTTGAAGCGCAGTAAATTTGTAAAGTTTATTCAAAACCACGCTGGCCATCTCGTCGCGTTTGATATCGATGACGATTCTCATCCCGGAACGGTCAGATTCGTCGTTGATGTTGCTGATACCGTCAATTTTCTTCTCATTGACCATTTCAGCAATTTTTATGATCATCTCAGCTTTGTTGACCATGTAGGGAATCTCTGTAATGATGAGTTTCTCCCTGCCATTATCTGTAGTCTCTATCTCGGCCCGACCTCTAACTACAATTCTTCCCCTTCCGGTTTCAAATGCTTCACGCACACCCGCATATCCATAAATTATTCCACCTGTCGGAAAATCCGGTGCTTTTACTTTATCTATCAATACATTGATTGAAACATCCGGATTCTCAATATAGGTAATAATGGCCTCGATGGTATCCGACAAATTGTGAGGAGGCATATTGGTTGCCATCCCTACAGCAATACCTGAAGTACCGTTGATCAGTAAATTGGGAAATTTTGTTGGCAGCACAGTTGGTTCAGACAGTGATTCATCAAAATTTGGCTGAAAATCCACTGTGTTTTTGTCTAAATCAGCCAAAGCTTCTTCAGCAATTTTTTTCAGGCGGGCTTCAGTATAACGCATAGCCGCCGGACTATCTCCATCAATAGAACCGAAATTACCCTGACCATCAATTAAAGGATATCGCAACGACCACAATTGGGCCATTCTAACCATCGCATAATAAACTGACGAGTCACCATGTGGGTGATATTTACCCAACACCTCCCCTACTATTCTGGCGGATTTTTTATACGGTCTGTTTGAAAAGTTACCTAACTCGCTCATTCCGAACAATACCCTACGGTGAACAGGTTTTAACCCGTCACGAACATCCGGAAGGGCTCTTGAAACAATAACCGACATTGAATAGTCAATGTAAGCTGTTTTCATTTGCTCTTCAATATTAATCGGAATAATTCTTTCTGAATCAGACATATATATTTTATTTGTATTTTAAAGCGTCAAAAAAACCACACAAAAATAATCATTTTAAAGTAAATCATGGAATATGATCCTTATTAAATGGTGTAATTTAACCTCTAATTATAATGCGTGCAGACTGTGCCATTTTGGCAATTGGCATACATGCTTTAAAAATTTATTTTTTTCCAGGAATAAATAATCATAAATGAATGATATATAAGTATTTAAATAATAAATCATTCAATACTTTGATTATTATTGTTGAAGGAAGATCAATCATTTAATTAAATTTATTTGTTATTTTGTTGTGGGAACGATTTTTGATGAAAAGAATATAAAATATTATCATGGATTCGAAATTTTCGCCAAGGATTAAGGATGTTTTGACATACAGCAGAGAAGAAGCTATACGATTGGGTAATGACCATATCAGTACAGAACATCTCTTTCTGGGGATTCTCCGCGATGGTGAAGGTATTGCCATAGATACCATGAAACAGTTGGGTCTGGATTTTTCAAATCTTAAAAATGAAATTGAACATCATCTAAGAAAGGGTGCTTCATTACCCATGGATGCCTCAATACCATTATTGAAAAATACGGAACGAACCTTGAAAATTGTCTTCCTGGAAGCCAGGTCGCTCAATGAAGACACTGTCAATACCGGTCATTTGCTATTGGCAATATTGAAGGAAAAGGAGGGTCTTGTGTTCGAAATTTTTAAAAATAATGATTTGAATTACGACGAAGTAAAAACTAAAATAATTGAACTTTCAAGGGTTGAAAATAAATCGGATTTCCCCGAAGAAGGTGATGATCAGGATGATATGTTTGGACGGAGCAGTGGCTCTAATCCGGGTCCCTCATCCGGTTCAAAAGGGAGCGCCAATCCAAAGACGGATACACCGGTATTGGATAATTTTGGAGCAGACATTACCAAGGCTGCCATGGAAGGCAGTCTGGACCCGATTGTTGGCAGGGAGAATGAAATTCAGCGTATTGCCCAGATTCTAAGCCGAAGAAAGAAAAATAATCCAGTATTAATTGGAGAACCCGGTGTTGGAAAATCTGCCATCGTGGAAGGACTTGCTTTACGCATTTCGCAAAGAAAAGTCTCCCGCATACTTTTTGATAAAAGAGTAATCAGTCTGGATCTTGCATCCATTGTTGCAGGCACCAAATACCGCGGTCAGTTTGAAGAGCGGATGAAAGCCATCCTCAATGAACTGGCAAAGGTCGATAATATTATTCTTTTCATTGACGAAATTCATACCATTGTAGGAGCAGGAGGAGCTACCGGCTCTCTCGACGCGGCCAATATGCTTAAACCTGCCCTGGCAAGGGGTGATATCCAATGTATTGGGGCCACAACACTGGATGAATACAGACAGCACATCGAAAAAGACGGTGCTTTGGAGAGACGTTTTCAAAAAGTTCTGGTTGAGCCGACAACAGTTGAAGAGACTATTGAGATATTGCACAATATCAAGGAGCGTTATGAGGATCATCACAATGTAACTTATACAAAAGAGGCTATTGAAGCATGTGTAAGACTGACAGCCAGATATATTTCTGACAGGCATCTGCCTGATAAGGCTATTGATGCACTGGATGAATCCGGTTCAAGAGTGCATATTTCCAATATTTCTGTTCCGGAACGAATTATCAAACTGGAAGAGAAGATAGAAGAGGTCAGGGCTTCAAAAATTTTGGCTGTGAAAGGCCAGAACTTTGAGTTGGCGGCCAGCTTCAGGGACAATGAGAAAAATTTGCTCAGTCTTGTCGAAAAAGAGAAGGAGATCTGGGAGAAAGAGCTGGAAAGTCACCGGGAAATCGTTGATGAACCTCAGGTTGCAGACATTGTTGCCATGATGTCAGGTATCCCTGTCCAGAAAATCGCACAGGCAGAAGGAAAACGACTGCAGGTGATGTATAATGATATGAAGAAAAATATCATTGGGCAGGATGAAGCAGTCGAAAAAATCACCAAGGCCATTCAGCGTAACCGCGCAGGATTGAAAGATCCCAATAAACCAATAGGTTCCTTTATCTTTCTTGGACCAACAGGTGTTGGCAAAACTCAATTGGCCAAGGTATTGGCTCAATATCTATTCGATACTTCTGATGCATTGATCCGTGTAGACATGAGTGAGTACATGGAGAAGTTCTCTGTTTCCAGGTTGGTTGGTGCCCCTCCGGGATATGTAGGGTATGAAGAAGGCGGACAGCTGACTGAAAAAGTGAGAAGAAAACCTTATGCCGTCATCTTGCTTGATGAAATTGAAAAAGCCCACCCGGATGTTTTCAACATTCTGCTTCAGGTAATGGATGAGGGTCGTCTGACAGACAGTTTGGGAAGAAAAATTGATTTTAGAAATACCATTCTGATCATGACATCAAACATCGGAACCCGTCAATTGAAGGATTTCGGTCAGGGTGTTGGTTTTAATACCAGAACAACTGCAGAAGATGAAAATGAGCATAATAAATATGTCCTTCAAAAAGCATTAAAGCGTGCCTTTGCTCCTGAATTTTTAAACAGGGTTGATGACGTTGTCATGTTTAATGCATTGGAGAAAAGCCATATAAATCAAATCATTGACATTGAGCTAAAAGGTTTCTACCAAAGGATTGAGTCGTTAAAATATATACTTTTCATCCATCCTGATGCCAAAGATTTCATTTCGGAGAAGGGTTTCGATCCGCAATTTGGTGCCAGACCGCTTAAACGTGCCATACAGAAATACCTGGAAGACGAAATAGCAGAAGTAATCATTGGCAGTGAAATTGAGCAGGGGGATACAATTTCTGTAGATTTGAATGAGACCAAAGATAAAATTTCAGCCAAAATCATCAAGAAACGCGCCGACACTCCAGAATTGCCCGGGATACCTGAATTGCCGGCAGAGACAAAGGAATGATATTCAGCTCTTTTCTAACTTTTTAGCTTCATTCCAATAGACATCCATCTCTTCAAGACTCATCTCTTGAAGAGATTTTCCTTTTAATAAGGTATTCTCTTCCAGGTAATTGAACCTTCTGATAAATTTCTGATTGGTTCTTTCGAGTGCACTTTCCGGATCGATCCCGTACAGTCTTGCCGCATTGACAACAGAGAAAATAAGATCACCGAATTCTTCTTCCATCTCCTTTTTTCTACCGGCTTTCAATTCGATCTCCAGCTCAGCCAACTCTTCCTTCACCTTATCCCAAACCTGTTCTTTAAATTCCCAGTCGAAACCCACTCCCCTCACCTTCTCCTGAATCCTGTTTGCTTTAACCAGAGCAGGCAACGCAAGTGGAACACCTTCCAGAACACGCTTGTTTCTACCCTTTTCATTGAGTTTTAGGTTTTCCCAGTTTCGAATCACCTGATCCGAATCATGGGCTTCAACTTTTCCAAAAACATGTGGATGCCGGTATATTAATTTGTCAATCAGATGATTAATTACATCCTCCATGTCAAATTGACCTTGCTCCTCTCCTATTTTGGCATAAAATACAATGTGAAGCAGAATATCACCCAACTCTTTTTTGATCTCTTGTACATTGTTATCCAAAACAGCATCACCCAGCTCATAGACCTCTTCAATGGTGAGTTTCCGCAGTGATTCATTGGTTTGCTCACGGTCCCAGGGGCATTTCTCCCGCAGTTCATCCATTATTGTCAGCAACTTTCCGAAAGCCTCCATTTTTTTCCCCTGCGTCATGATGGTAAGATTGATATTTGCGAAGATACACTTTTGCAAGTTTTAATTTTCTACACATCCTATCGGGAAACGTTTCAAAAAAATATTTAATTTGCAGTAAATTCAATACCGGAATTTGCATCCCATGATTGAAAACTCTTTTCACCTCGAAGGCATTGAACCTGCTGATTTTTACGGCGTCAGAAATTCAAAACTGGATCTCATCAAAAAATATTGCCCCGGCCTGTCACTAACAGCCAGGGGAAATACGCTCAAGGTGAAAGGAGATGAAGCAAAAATTACCCTTTTTTCCCGGAAATTTCAATTGATGCTGGAGCATTTTTATCGCTTCAACACCCTTTCTGACGAGACGATACACCAAATTATGATGAACGATCCGGAAAGTTCCGATCAGAGTATGTTAACCAACGCGGATGTGTTACTTTTCGGAAATGCAGGAAAACCGGTCAGAGCGAGAACCCTAAACCAGAAGAAGCTTGTTGAAAGCTGCTCTGATGTCGATCTGATGTTTGCGATCGGGCCAGCCGGAACCGGAAAGACTTATACTGCTATTGCTATGGCAGTTAAATTATTAAAGAACAGAGAGATCAAGCGTATTATCCTGAGCAGACCTGCGGTGGAAGCCGGTGAAAACCTGGGCTTTTTGCCCGGCGATCTGAAGGAAAAAATCGATCCTTACCTGCAACCTCTCTATGATGCCCTGTTGGATATGATTCCGGCCAAAAAACTTGAAGAGTATTTGAAAGATGGTATTATTCAGATTGCCCCATTGGCATTTATGCGTGGAAGAACACTTAGCAATGCTTTTGTCATATTGGATGAGGCCCAAAATACGACAGTACCTCAATTGAAAATGTTTCTTACCAGAATGGGACTTAACACCAAATATGTTATTACAGGAGATATTACCCAGATTGATCTTCCCAGAAATCAGCAATCCGGTTTGATATTTGCATTAAAGATTTTAAAAGAGATTGAAGGCATAGCGACAATCTATTTTGACTATACCGATATCATCAGGCACCGGCTGGTCAAAGATATTGTGATTGCCTATGATCGGTACGAAGAGAAAAGGGATGAACAGAAATAAAATATTATACAAATCAATAAAACAACTGAATATGAGCAAAGCGATTGTCTCCACCGATTTTACTTTCCCGGGACTGATAAGTATTTATAAAGGGAAAGTACGTGATGTATACAACATCGGGAATAAATTTCTAATTATGATAGTTTCAGACAGGATTTCTGCCTTTGATGTTGTTTTACCTAAAGGAATTCCTTTCAAAGGACAGGTATTAAACCAGATAGCAACAAAATTTCTGGATGCAACATCCGATATTGTTCCAAACTGGAAGATAGCCACTCCGGATCCCATGGTTACAGTAGGTCATCTTTGTGAGCCCTATAAAGTTGAAATGGTTATCAGGGGTTATCTTACCGGACATGCCTGGAGGGAATACAGTTCAGGGAAAAGAGTCCTTTGCGGTATTCAACTTCCTGAGGGAATGAAAGAGAATCAAAAATTCCCTGAACCCATTATCACGCCAACTACAAAAGCGATGGAAGGCCATGATGAAGATATTTCGCGAGAGGAAATTATTCAACAAGGATTGGTTGGAGCAGAAGAGTACGCTAAATTAGAGCATTATACCAGGGCCATTTTTCAGAGAGGAACGGAAATTGCTGCCCAAAAGGGATTGATATTGGTGGATACAAAATATGAGTTTGGAAAAAAAGAGGGTGTCATCTACCTGATTGATGAGATACATACTCCCGACTCTTCCAGGTATTTCTACGCAGCGGATTATGAAGAACGTCTAGCAAATGGAGTGAATCAAAAACAACTATCCAAAGAGTTTGTGCGTCAATGGCTGATCGAGAATGGTTTTCAGGGCAAGGAAGGACAACAGGTGCCATTTATGAGCGAAGATTTGGTAAATCAGATTTCGGAGCGTTACATTGAGCTTTTCGAACATATTACAGGTGACAAATTTGTGAAGGCTGGGATGGAAGATGTGAATGCAAGAATATTTCAAAACATCTCCGTATTTTTGAAGGAAAAGGCGTAAGGGGGAGATATGAGACATGAGACATGAGACATGAGATATGAGATAGGACGATGAACAAATTTATATAACATACAGATATTCAAATAGATGAAAAATATTTTAAAATTGAGTTTGCTCCTTATATTGTTTTCCGGAATGACTTTATTTGGACAAACAACGACTAAAGTTCAAAGTACTTTGGTAAGCATTGGAATGCAATCTCCCAATTTTAGTTATGAAATTTCGAAAGGGGAAAAAGGAAAAATTAGTGATTTAAAGGGTAAGGTGGTATTAATCAATTTTTTTGCAACATGGTGCGGCCCATGCAAAATAGAATTGCCTAAAGTTCAGACTGAGATCTGGAATAAACACAAGAGCAATCCAAAATTCTCCATGTTAACTTTTGGGCGGGAACACACATGGTCGGAGGTTGACAAATTCAAGCTGGATAATGGTTTTCAATTTCCTTTCTATCCCGATCCCAAAAGAGGTGTTTTTAGCAAGTTTGCTACTGAATTGATTCCCAGAAGTTTTTTACTGGATGAGGATGGTAAGATCATTTACATGTCAGAAGGATTTAAGGAAGATCACTTCAATGAGTTGGTTAAACTGATTGACAGTAGGTTGTAATTTTTTGGAATACATCTGTCAGGTTTTTAAAACCTGACAGATATATTATCGTTTCATGACTATTCCGGCTTTCATCCATATCCCCGGCTGCTCAACGTTTCCAAAATCATAATAAGACTTATTCAGAAGATTATTGGCTTCCAGATATAAGCTAAATTGATTTTTTGTCCAGCTGATTCGTGTATCAATCAGCCACAATGGTGCATAACTCACTTCATTTCCATATTTATTTCCATCCCAGAAAGTAAAGGTTCCATTCCGGTCCTGGTAAGAGATCAGCCAGCTTGCGCTCAGGTTCTTGCAAATATCATGTGAAAGCCTGATGTCAATTTTATGCTTCAGATAATCCAGCAGATATTTTGAAATATAGGGTTCTGACTCCTTGTCCTGTGTCAGATAGCCATATGAGATACCAAAAGTTTGTATAAAGAGCCTTTTCTCAAATAGCCTGGAAGGATTTAACTGAGCAGAAACCTCAATACCTGCAGTATTTAAGTTAGTCATATTTTTTGCATACCACAGATTATCACCTGGTTGCTTGACCCAATCAATCATATTTTTACCCCATCTCTTGAAAATCGATACATGGGTTGTCACCCATGGATTGTTGTATTTGAGCCCCGATTCAACAGAAATAGCCTCTTCGGGCAGAAGTTCAGAATTACCTATACTGGTAGCACTTTTGTAATATAGGTCGGTATAAGTTGGCAATCTTAGTGACTTGTTAACTGATACATATAACTTCAGTGGGTTTGAAATTTTCCATCCTATATCAAAACCCGGATAGAGTTGCCATTTTCTCCCGAGTGAGGAGTTCCAGTTGGCCATTATTCCTCCGGATATATCCAGGGATCCAAAGTGTTGAGAGTATTCGCCGAAAAGGCTCAAATTGGACCGGCTGGCTTCATGGTTAAATTGTATGCCACTTTCACCCGGAACATTGGTTGGAGTACTCATTTCATTTCCCAAAACGGTGCTCCATATATTCTCGCTCCTGAAATCGGTGCCATAGGCAAGTTTACCGAATCCGGCAGCAATCCATCCGCTCAAATTTGATCCATACGTATCTGTGAGATGATAATTGTGCATTTTGTACCATGAGGGTGCACCGTCAAAATCTCTGAAAAGTTCAAAACGATCCTGGTTTCTTCGCCAATAGAAAGAAGGTGCGAGATGAAATATACCATTAGAGATTGCTTTTACCGAGGCAAATGTGGTTTTAATTCGCTCATATTGATTGGGATATACAGGAGTATAGAAATCATTTGCTCCAAATCCCCGATCTGAATATCCTCCCTGAAATTCAAGTTTTCCGGTTGAAAAAGTCCGGCTTCCGTTGTAGAATGCATTTCCGATTTTGAAATCCGTATTGGGAAGGGATCCGTTCGCTTGTTTATAATCGGCAGAAATACGGTTAGTCAGCTTACCGGTTAGAAAAACAGATGTGGCAGCTGATTCGAAGAATCCATATTGTCCGCCACTAAACCGTCCTGTCAGTGCAGGAGTATCTGATTGATCTGTGATAATATTGATCGCACCACTGAAAGCATTGGGACCATAAATCCTGGACGAAGGTCCTTCGAGAATTTCGATGCGGTTTATGGCATCGAAGCTGACAGGCAGATTAAGGTTGTGGTGACCGGTCTGGGGATCATTGAGAGGAATCCCGTTCAAAAGGATCAGAACCTGATCGAATGAACTTCCGCGAATACTGATATCGCCCTGAACGCCATTATTTCCACGTTGCCTGACGTCGACATTGGGAGAAAATTTGAGCAAATCATGCAAATCATGCACCGGGGCATTCTCCAGCTCCTCCTTCCCGATAATTTGTACGATGCGCGCAGTCTGTGAAAATGCGACAGGTGCGCGTTGTGCACTCACGACTACCTCTTCCACCTCAACCTCCCTGATTGGTTGTAGCGTGTCTCCGGCAGCCACCAACAGCGAATATTCAGCATTTGCGGGAACTGCAAAGGTTAGATAAACGATACTTAATGTTGCTATCCTTACAACCTTGTGCATGCTGGAAAAGACTGAAAAGCCCTTTCTTCCCCATTTTCTGAAAGTTACTGCAGGCTTTTGCATGCACAAAAACCTTTTCTGAACCATATTTTAAAAATTAAATTTAGTAACCAAAGTTATTCTTTTTATGGATCCAAATGACCAATTTTACATGTTCTCAACCGCTTTGCCTGAATCAGTTTGTGCATTGAGGACCAGAACCGCTATCAAAACAGTATAATTATTAGTGGTTTTTTGCGTGCATGCAACACCATACAAAAGCGATCAGACATTTATAATTATATTTGCATTCAAACTAACAAATCAACTTTATGAGTACAAATCGAAGGGATTTTATCAGACAAGGCAGTATGGCCGGAGTCGGGCTGACGGGAATGACCCTGGCGGGCAATGATCTTTTTGCGCAGGAAAAGGTAAAAAACAAAAAAACTGTAGCCAGAGATGAGCGTATCGTCCGGGTGGGATTCATTGGTGTGGGAGGTCGTGGTCAGGGCCATGTACACGATTCGATCACGGTTGGCGGGATAGAAATTGTGTCTGTTTGTGATATCAGCCCTACATCAATAGAAAGCACCAAACAGATCATCTCCAAAGCCGGAATGAAAGAACCAAAATTTTACTCAGGAAGTGACCATGCCTACGAAGAGATGCTAAAGAACGAGGAGTTGGATGCTGTAATTATCGCAACACCTTGGGAATGGCATGTACCGATGGCCATTGCATCCATGAAAGCCGGTGTTCCTTATACGGGTGTCGAAGTTTCGGCAGCTAATTCTATGGAAGAGTGTTGGGATTTGGTAAATGTTCATGAAGAGACTGGAAATCAGCTGATGATTTTGGAGAATGTCTGTTACCGCAGAGATGTTATGGCCATTCTCAACATGGTACGCACCAATATATTCGGAGAATTGCTGCACTGCAGATGCGGTTATGAACATGATCTGCGTTCCGTGAAATTTGAATTATTGAAAGATGATCTTAAAATTGGCAAGGAAGCCCATTCTGAAGCCCAATGGAGGGGCCTGCATTCGGTGCGCCGCAACGGAGATCTCTATCCCACCCATGGATTGGGACCTATTGGTACCTACCTGGATATCAACAGGGGCAACCGATTCCTGACTTTGTCAGCGATGGCTACCAAATCAAGAGGCCTGCATGATTTTGTAATGGATCATGCTGCCAAAGACAGCATATACAGGGACATTCAATTTAACCTTGGGGATATTGTAACTTCAATGATTAAATGTGCCAATGGTGAAACCATCCTGGTTACGCACGACACCAATCTGCCGCGACCATATTCTCTGGGTTTTCGCGTACAGGGCACCAATGGAATCTGGAGAGGAGAAGGAAGCGGAGATTGGAAAGATCCTGGTCAGGCTATCTATGTCGAAGGACAGAGTAAGCCACACGTTTGGGATCAGTCTGACAGTTGGCTGAAAAAATATGACCATCAGTTATGGAGAGAAAAAGGTGAACAGGCATTAGGCGCCGGCCACGGTGGAATGGACTTTATTATGCTGAATGATTTTTTTGATGCTGTTCGTGGTAAAAAAACTGTTCCGCTTGATGCATATGATGCTGCAGCCTGGAGTGCGGTATCGGCTTTATCAGAGATGTCTGTTGCCCGCGGTGGTGCTTCTGTAGATTTTCCCGACTTTACCAGAGGACAGTGGATCAAGAGAAGACCTCACTTTGCCATGGATACACAATTTCCTGTTAACGAAGATAGAGCACTGATTAACAATCTTTTCTAAATAAAAAGTGGGAGTTTTTACTCCCACTTTTTATTTAGAAAAGATTGTTTTGTTGACAATTAATGGCCTTGCCCGGAAAGAGAGAAAGAGCAGGTAAGAGAGGGTAACATAATTGAACAGCATTCCGGTTCTCAAGCCAAAATGATCTGCTAAGAATCCGACAATCAAAGGAGTAACTGCTCCTCCCATAATTCCTGAACACAAAATACCAGAGAATGAGCCATGGTGCTCGGCAATTGAATTCATTCCCAATGAAAATACGATCGACCACATAACGGAGGCACAAAAACCCATGGCAATAAAGGCATAAAAAGAAATCTTCGGATCTTCGGCAAAAAGTGCTGTTGCAAGGCACACCATTGCACCCAGAACAAATACACGAAGAACAAGCTTGCTGTCAACGAGTTTAAGCAATCCCAATCCAAGGATACATCCGATAGTCATAAGACCCCAGTACCATTGCACTGCCTGGGCACCTTCCACTTCAGGACGTAATCCGTGATAAGTTTTAAGAAACTCTGAAATCCAGTTGGCCACCCCCTGTTCAGTGCCTACATATGCGAAAATACCAAAGAAGAACATGATCACGGTTTTGTTTTTGAGAAGGTGAACGATGGTATCCCAGTTACCGGTTTTCTCATCTTCTTTCAATTCTACTTTGGGAAATTTGGAAGAAAAAATAACAAAAATCATGACAAAGGCGATCATTGCAAACACCCAGTAAATGGAAACCCAGGTAAGATTCGCCGGAACAAGACCCCCTAAATACTTCACAATTCCAGTGGGAGAACCCTGCGGTCCCAACTCACTTACCAAATATGAATAGAGCATAGGACTTAGAAATGAGGCTCCCCCGAAAAAAAGTTGCGCCATAACAGAGTTGAAGGCAAAATGCTCTTCTCCGCCGGAAACACGCAACAGTGGATTGATAGCAACCTGCAAAATTGCCATACCAGCCCCAATAAAAAACAGGGAACCAAGCATAACTCCAAATTTTGGAACCAATCCAAAGATCAGTGCTCCTGCAAAGGCAGAAATAAAGGCCATCATCATGACCTTTTTCTCTTTAAAACGCTCAGTCATCAACCCGGCAGGTATGGACATGACACCATAGGCAATGAAGAAAAATAGTGGCAAAAAGGCAGCCATTGTATTACTGGCATGAAAGTCATCTTTTGCTACCGGTAAAATAGCACCGAGGATGTTCGTAAGAAAAGAGATCACAAAAAAGACGACAAAAACCAGAAAAACCATGTAATAGTTTCGTTTCATTATAGTTATTTATTTGATTACTAAAATTTTAATGATCATCGTTTGATCAAGGGCAAGGCCGCAGCTCCATAAATTGCTGAATTTTCAAGTTCTGAAATATCAATCTTCAGGTTGGCAAGCACACTTCTGAAGGCGAAGTCCTGTAAAGCAAGGTACATCGCCTCTTTGAAGAACTCAAACGACTGGGAAACAGATCCACCTAAGATAACAACCTCAGGATCATAGGCATATAGAATTGATTTAAGGGCTTCTCCAAGATGATTGCCATATTCTTCGAATAGCTTTAAAGCAGAATCATCTCCTGTTTTTGCCAGGTGAAATATATCGATCGCTTTAACTTTCTTTTCATCGGTAAAAAATTGTCCACTGCAATAATATTCTACATTGTGGGAAAGATATGGCAAATTGCCAAACTCACCGGCTCCGCAGTTTGATCCTTCATACAACTTCCCGTTGAAAATCAGTCCGCATCCCAATCCGGTTCCCAGCGTTACACCAACGATGTTTTTGTAGGATTTTGCTTTCCCAAAATATTTTTCACCAACGGCAAAGCAATTTGCGTCATTATTTACATGTACAGGCACTTGATAACGCTTTTCCAGCAACTCTTTCAACGGCACCACTTTCCAGGATGGAATGTTTGTAACATCGTAGACTATCCCATTTTCGACATCTACAACAGAGGGAACTCCCACTCCGATAGATTGCGTTCCGGCATCGAAACATCTATCGACAACCGAATAAATCTGGCTCATCACCTCGTCCACACTCCCTTTGGCCGGTGTAGGCAGTTTGGCGATGTGAACAATTTGATCTTGTGCAATTTTGCCTGCGCGGATATTGGTTCCTCCCAGATCAACGCCAATAATATTTTGAACGTTTGTCATCGTAAAAAAGTAGTTTTGAAATTAGCGATTCGAATCAGAATCCGTAAAAATAAGAAAAAACGAACTAGATGAAGGAGTAGATTGATCCGAATCGTTATATTTATCCCTGACAACAGAATATTATCCTGGATGGAAGTAAAAATTGAAGAGAGTTGGAAGAGACGGCTGGCTGAAGAGTTTGAGCAATCCTATTTTCACGAATTGACAGAATTTGTTAAACTGGAGTATGCTTCTAAGCAGGTATTTCCGTCCGGTAAATTAATTTTTCATGCCTTTGAGCAATCTCCGTTCGACGATACCAAGGTTGTTATCCTTGGACAGGATCCGTACCACGGTATAGGTCAGGCACATGGACTTTGTTTCTCCGTACCGGAAAGAATTGATCAACCACCCTCACTTCAAAATATATTTAAGGAAATACAGCAGGATCTCGGGATTCCAATTCCTTCCAGCGGGAATCTCGATCGCTGGGCAAGGCAGGGAGTATTACTCTTGAATGCTACACTGACAGTTCAGGCCAACCGGGCCGGATCACATCAAAACCATGGATGGGAAAAATTCACAGACCGTGTCATCGGCATACTTGCTGCGGAGAGGGAGCACCTGGTATTTCTTCTTTGGGGTTCTTTTGCTCAAAAAAAAGGGGAGTTTATTGACCGGAACAAACATTTGGTCCTCACCTCTCCTCACCCGTCACCGCTATCTTCCTACCGGGGATTTTTCGGAAACAAACATTTTAGCAAGACCAATGAATACCTTAAAATGCATGATATTGAACCTATTGAGTGGTAAGAAGATTGGAAAATTTGGAAATTGGGGTTATGTTGTCAGGTAATTAAACAAATCAAATGAATTTGTAAAATATTAATTAATGCAAATTAAGATTGCATATTTATTCATTTTCCAATTTTCCAATTATTTCTTCTGCGGCGATGAGTTGTTCCGGTTTGCCAAGATCGATCCAAAGGTCTGACTGATCATGGTAACCGAAAATATTCTGACTCTGCGCCAATCTCAGGTACAATTGAATGATTGAAAATTTGCCTGTTTCTGTGATGAGCGGGAAGATTTCAGGCTGAACAATCTGAATTCCGCTAAAGGCAAAGTTTTGTAATATTTGTTCGTTTCTGATGATATTCTCGTCACCAGTTTTTACATTTCTCCAACCGGAAAGCTGCATCTCAGAATTAAAAACCAGGTATCGCTGGGTAATTCTTTCCCGGATAGCCATCGTAGCAATGCCACCTTTCCTGAGGTGAAAAAGCATGAGATCCTTTAGATCGATTGTACTGAGAATATCCACATTGTAAACCAGAAATGGTTCACGATCGCCAAGGAGTGCATGGGCTTTAAGTAAGGCCCCACCTGTATCCAGCAGTTGATCTCTTTCATCTGATACAACCACCGGAAGATGAAAATTTTCTTTTTCTTTCAGGAAATCAATGATTTGAGATCCAAAATGATGAACATTAACTACAATTTCAGAAACATCCAGTTCGTTAACTTTTCGAATCGCTCTTTCAAGAAGTGTCATCCCCTTCAGTTCAACCAGGGCTTTTGGCCTGTTTGTTGTAAATGGATAGAGCCGGGTACCCAGTCCTGCAGCAAGAATGAATGCCTTCATCAGAATTTAAGGGCTTGGTTGTTTAGTTTAACCGGCTTACAGATTTTATCTTCTTTTTTGGCATTTCTGCCACATTTCCTGCACTCGAATTTCGGATTGTCGGGCTTTTCATAATCCTTCTCTTCACATTTCTTTTTGGTCATATTAATTATTCAGTTTACAGGGTTTGAAATGTTTGAAATGTTGAATTGACGGAACTTCTTAAATATTTTGAACGTTTCAAAATATTTTAACCTATTCCAGTTCTTTGTGTTGTAATACTACTTTAACCGGGAAATTGTCTCTCAAATGTGTTGATAATCTCTCTGCAAGGAAAACGGAGCGATGCTGTCCGCCTGTACAGCCAAACTGCACAGAAAGATGGGTGAATTTCCGTGCGATGTATGTTTTTATACTTCCGTCGACTAAACTAAACACTGAGTCCAGAAACGAAGCTACTTCAGGATATGCTTCCAGGTAAGAAATCACCTGGCTGTCCTTTCCGGTTAATTTCTGATATTCAATTAGTCTGCCGGGATTAGGCAAAGCTCTGCAATCAAAAACGAAACCACCGCCATTGCCGGAATTATCAACTGGTAATCCTTTTTTATAAGAAAAGCTGGTAACTGAAACGGTGAGTCCGGACTCTTTGGTGACAATGTCATTGAGTACTTCAGATTCGGAAAGTGAATTCAGAACATGATACAGTTCAGGAAGTTGAATAGGAATATCAATTTTTTTCATGACCATATTCAAATTCTTCAGCGCGAAAGGGATACTTTTCAGAAAATGCGCCTTTTTCTCATAAAAGCCTCTGAAACCGTATGCTCCCATGGCTTGCATCATGCGTATCAGCACATATCCGTAAAAATATTGCAAGAATTCCTTTCTATCAACAGGGTGGATATCAGTAAGATGGTCGAGATATTCTTCTATCAGCTCTTCCCTTACAGGCTGCGGAATATTAGCCTTTGCATCGTAAAGAAGGGAAGCCAGATCATATTGCAACGCTCCTCTCCTTCCCCCCTGGTAATCGATAAACCAGGGTTCATCCTGACGAAGCAGGATATTTCTGCTCTGAAAATCCCGCATCATGAAGAAATCGCTTTCCGCTCTCAGCAGATAATCGCAGAATGCCGAATAATCATCTTCCAGTGCCTGCTCGTCGAAGTTAATTTTTGCAAGCTTCAGAAAATAGTATTTAAAGTAATTGAGGTCCCACATCATCGATTGGCGATCGAAGGCTTTTCTGGGGTAACAAAAATTAAAATCGATAACTTTTCCGGCAGTGACCTGAATGACAGGCAATACCCGAACAACTTTTCGGTAAGCATCTTGGATTTCGGAAGAAAAACCCTTTTGATTACGGATGTCTGTCAGGAAAGAAAAAAGGGTAGTATCACCCAGGTCTTCCTGCAAATAGATTCTTGCTTTTGGATCATATTCGTAAATTTCAGGAACATTCAGCCCTGTTGACCGAAGTTGAAAGGAAAAGTTGACGAAAGCATTATTCTCCTTTTCATCCTTATTCCAGGTCCCAATCGCTGTATAATTTGCACTCTTTAAACGAATGTACTCCCGGTAGGAGCCGGAAGGAGGCAGCACTTCTGTTGAAGTGACATTTTCAGAGAATCTCTTCTTAAAGAGGTCTGCTAATTTTTGTTCTGTTAGCTTTTCCAAAATGAATGATTTAGGGCAAAAATACCAAAAAAAAGCTGTCCCAATGATTGAGACAGCTTTTTATCTGTTCAGAAAAAATGATTTAGAAATTTATTTTAGCAGCAAACGGGTTCTATTCAGCAATAACTTCGAACTCGAGTTCAACTACCACATCACGGTGAAATTTCACCTTTGCCATATGCTTTCCTATTTCTTTGATAGAATCTTCCTTGATGGTGATCTGTTTACGATCAACCTCAAAACCTTTTTCCTTAAGAGCCTCGGCAACCTGAATGTTGTTTACGGAACCAAAAATCTTTCCTGTTGTACTGGTTTTTGCACCTATTACAATAGAGATAGATTTTAATATCTCAGCTTGTTTCAAAGCTTCTTCTTTCAGTTTAGCCTCTTTGTGTGCGCGTTGTTTCAGGTTCTCTGAAAGAACTTTTTTTGAAGACGGGGTGGCCAAAAGAGCCATTTTCTGGGGGATCAGGTAATTACGACCATATCCGTTTTTGACAATTACCACATCGTCTTTACTACCCAGATTTGTAACATCCTGAAGCAGAATAATTTCCATTTTCGTACCTCCTATTAATTATTTAAACAAATCTGTTACATAAGGCAACAATGCGATCATACGTGAACGCTTGATAGCCTGCGATACTTTACGCTGGTATTTCAAAGAAGTACCGGTAATGCGGCGGGGCAAAATTTTACCCTGTTCGTTAAGAAATTTTTTCAAGAACTCAGGATCTTTATAATCCACATACTTGATACCGTTCTTTTTGAAACGACAATATTTCTTCTTTTTTACTTCAACCGAAGGAGGAGTAAGATACCTGATTTCGCTGGAATTTGTACTCATGACTTAGTTTTCTGATTGAGTTTTTGCATTAATTTTCTTTCTTCTCTTTTCTGCATACTCAGCAGCATACTTTTCCAATTTCACGGTTATGAAACGGATTATACGTTCGTCGCGGCGAAACTCGATCTCGAGTTTTCCAATGAAAGCAGGATCAGCTTTGAATTCGAGGAGTTGATAAAACCCTGTCGATTTCTTTTGAATGGGATAAGCCAATTTTTTTAATCCCCAATTTTCTTCATGAATCAACTCACAACCATTGGACGTGATAAGATCCTTGAACTTTCCTACCGCTTCCTTCATCTGAGCATCAGACAAAACGGGAGTAGTAATGAAAACGGTTTCGTACTGGTTCAACATACTTTTTTAAATTTACATTTAACAATATTACTCGTAATTTGAGTGGCGCAAAAATACACATCTTTTCTCTGACTGCAAACTGTCTGTGAAGATTTTTTCTGGTTCATGGTGAAAGTACTTTTCCAAGGAGAGAATTCTTATAAGCAAAAAAAAAGAGCAGGTTTTGCAACCCACTCCCTGATCGTTTAGATAGATTAAAACACTTAGTTTTAGTAAAAGCCGATAATAACGTTTCATTTCAATTCCTCGACTAAATTAAATCTTTTTATTAAAATATGTTAAGATATAATCAGATGAGTTAACAAATTGTTAAAAATTATTTTTTTTGAATTTTTATCTGTCTGATTTGCAGGAAAATATACGGTTGATATAATTTAATGTTTTACAGCATGTTTTTAAACTGCTGAAGAAAAACTTTGGAGTTTATACGCGCTGAAAGTGTTCATGTCATAAGGTATCAAATATTATAGCCACCACCGGGTACCTCCTGGTAAATACTTAGAATTAAAAGTCTGATTTCTTTGATTACACTAGATATTACTATTACTTTGTAATTAGTAACGATAAAATGCTGAAGTGGAAATTCTCTTTGATGCTGCCATATTGAACGGGACCATCCTAATTACCCTGCTCTCCTTTGTTCTGATCTTAGCCTTGCCACGGAGACTTGGTTTTTCGATCACTATGCTTGCGGTTTTATGCAATTCATTATCAACAAGTTGGATAGCAATTCATGCGCTTATTTATCAACCCCTTGAATTTACCATCCGATTTGGCAACTTTGCCGGAGAAGTGTTGTTAAAGATAGACGGACTTGCCGCATGGTTTATCCTGATAATCAACTTCACCATACTGACAGGTTTTTTCTATGGTTTGGGGTATTTAAAAAGTTATGCCTTATCCGGATCCAAATTCTCATTGCACCGGATCATGTTTTTATTTTTTCACCTCTCCATGCTATTTGTGTGCATGATACAGAATGGCTTTGCATTTTTGGTTGTTTGGGAAATCATGTCACTCAGCTCCATGATGCTTGTCCTTTTCGAACACGAAAATCCCGGTACATTCAAAGCTGCCCTTAATTATTTTGTTCAGATGCACATTGGGATCACTTTTCTTACGCTGGGATTTATCTGGGTTTACCATCAGACCGGTTCATTCAGTTTTGAGGCCATTAACACCTATTTTTTATCCAATCAAAACTTGTGGTTATTTCTCTTATTCTTCACGGGTTTTGGCATAAAAGCCGGTTTTATACCCTTCCACAGCTGGTTACCCCATGCGCATCCGGCAGCACCAGCCCATATATCGGGTATCATGTCGGGAGTTATTGTGAAGCTAGGAATTTACGGTATTCTCCGGATGGTTACCTTTTTGAAGAGCGATTTCTTACTGCTGGGTGAAATAGTTATCACCCTGTCAATTTTTTCTGGAATTTACGGAATACTAAATGCCTCCATTCACCGTGATTTCAAACGCATGCTTGCTTATTGCACCATTGAAAACATCGGAATCATCGGTATCGGAATCGGAATCGGCCTGATGGGAATCGGAAACAATTCTCCAATGATGTATTATCTGGGTTTCGGCGGAGCCTTGCTTCATGTATTAAATCACTCGCTGTTTAAGTCATTGCTGTTTTATTCCGCGGGATCTGTGTACCAGCAATGTCACACAAAGAACATGGAAAATCTTGGAGGACTTATCAAATCGATGCCCAAAACTGCTGTTATTTTTCTGATTGGAGGAGTCGCAATTAGCGGACTTCCTCCCTTCAATGGTTTTGTTTCGGAATTTATTATTTACAAAGGATTGATCGAGGGTGTTCATTCCGCGAGTATCAGTCAGATCATTTTGTTTGTACTCTCCCTGGCGGGACTGAGTTTGGTTGGTGGATTGTCGGTTCTCACCTTCACAAAAGCCTTTGGGACAATTTTCCTGGGTCAGCCCCGTACAAAACTGACTCATAAACCTGCAGAAGTTTCTCTGCTGATGCTTGTCCCGCAATACCTGATCATAACTGTCATGGTAAGTGTAGCATTTTTCCCTCAGGTATATATGATTTTTATTGGCAACATACTTTCCTTGATGAATCCGTTACGATCTGCACCAGATATCCTGACTGGAATAGCTAAAACCACCTCCCTGGTCAGCCTCTATTCCCTGTTGTTAACAGGCATCATCGTTGTAGTATGGATGTTGCGGTCCCTGGTACTTAAAAACAGGAGTGCAAGGATTGGCGCAACCTGGGGATGCGGTTATATTGCACCAAACAGCAGGCAACAGTATACCGCAAAATCTTTCTCCAAGCCCTTGGGTAAAATATTTAATACGGTTTTGATTGAGAATAAACAATTCGAGGAGTTGAATCACGGTGAAATATTTCCTGCTAAAAAGTCTTATATTTCGCATTACCAGGATTTTTTCGAACACTTCCTGATTAAACCCATCACCGATAGGTTGGTTTTCTCTGCCAATTATTTCAGTTTCGTTCAGAACGGACGAATACAGTCTTATGTTTTATATGGAATCGTATTTATTCTTGCCATGGTCTTTCTTACGATTTTCAATATTGTAGTATGAACCTGATTACTGCATTTGTTTTGATGCCCGTTGCCGGGATACTGATAATACCATTTTTAAAAGTGAGATGGAAGGGTATTCTCACGCTGACTTTATTGGCAATCAATGCGGTGCTTTCAGGAATTCTTGCAGTAAATAGTCTGACGGGTGAAACAATTTCCCTCATCCTGCCGGGAAGTTATGTCACTGGTCCTATTCCTGTCCGGATTGATGCATTATCAGGCTGGTTTATTCTGATCATCAATCTGATATTTTTAACGGGCTCACTCTATGGCTATTCTTACCTGAAAACTTATAAGAAGAGGGAGGATAGTCTTACGCTCCACAGCATTGTTTTCCTAATTCAACACGTCTCCATCATCAGTATTTGCGGTATACAGAACAGCTTCGTATTTCTGATTGCATGGGAAATTCTGGCTCTGACATCCTTTGTGCTGATTATTTTCGAACATGAAAATCCGGTCACTATCAAAGCCGGGATCAATTACCTGATACAAGCCCATTTTTCGATTCTGTTTTTAATAATTGGTTTTTTGTGGGTACTCAATAAGACAAAAAGTTATGATTTTCAAGCTATTACCACATACTCTTCCTCCATTCCCGGTACGGCTTCACTCATTCTTTTCCTCTTTTTCTTTGTTGCTTTTGCCATCAAGGCAGGATTTGTTCCTTTTCATACCTGGCTGCCCTATGCACATCCGGCAGCTCCGGCGCATGTGTCAGGCATGATGTCTGGTGTCATTATCAAAATCGGAATTTATGGCATTCTGCGCATGTTGCTTGTCGTCAAAGCAGATTTAATTTCTGCCGGATACGTGATACTGATTATTTCGGTCCTTTCCGGTTTATATGGGGTCATGCTGGCCATCATCCAACATAACCTCAAGAAGTTGCTTGCATACCATAGCATCGAGAATATTGGAATAATAGGTATTGGAATCGGGATAGGCTGCATCGGTGCCGGGACAGGCAATACGGTTCTGGCCACGATGGGATTTGCCGGGGCCTTGTTGCATACTTTAAATCATGCGCTTTTTAAGTCTTTACTATTCTACACTGCCGGAAATGTTTACCAGGTTACGCATACCATAGAGATTGAGAAACTTGGCGGACTGCTTAAAAAGATGCCACAAACCGCTATTCTTTTTTTAATTGCAGCCCTTGCTATTTGCGGGTTACCCCCATTTAACGGTTTTATTTCTGAATTCATACTTTACACCGGACTTTACGCCTGGCTTTCAGACGGAACCCTGTTTTCGCTCCTTGCCGCCATATTTTCCATTATTGGTCTCGTGGCTATTGGCGGATTAGCCATGATTTGCTTTACCAAGGCATTTGGGATCATTTTCCTGGGCACAGAGCGTCTTCAGATTCTACCCACATGCAGGGAGGTGCCATTTTTACAATTGTTGCCAATTTATATTTTAGCCGCAGTTATTGTTCTTATCGGGATATTTCCTCTTCTATTTATTCATCTGCTGGCTGAACCCGTGAATCTTTTCAATGGTGCATCAATAAGTGGGTCAGATCCATTGGAATCGGGTCTTTTTAACTTGTTACAGCCTATCAGTCTGGCAATCTGGCTGTTCATACTGATGATTACCGCTTTGATCATTCTCCGAAAAAAACTGATAAGAAATCGCAGCCATGCGATTTCTCCAACCTGGGGTTGCGGTTACATATCACCAACCTTCAAGCAGCAGTACACGGCGGGATCATATGTCCGAACATACAGTAAGTTATTTGCGCCTGCCCTTCTTGTGGAAAAAGAGGAAGAGGTTGTTCATGGTGTTTTCCCTTCTGAAGTAAAATACCATACCCGCGCGTATGATAAAATTGAGAGAGGATTGATCGATCGTACGATAAAGTTGAATAAAAATTTCATGGGCAGATTTATCTTTTTAAACAACGGAAAGCTGCAGATTTACATTCTGTATGGTATTTTATTTATACTTTCTGTCCTGAGTATTCCTCCATTATACCGGAATTTTGAATCTTTCATCGAACTATTAAAAAAATTGTAAATATGCTTAGCCTCCTGTTAATTTTCATGGCTGCCCTCTTCTTTACGGGGATTATAGTCAGGACCAAGAGTCTGGCTTCAGGGCGCAAAGGTCCGGGTATTTTGCAACCAATTTGGGATGTCTTCAGGCTGTTCCGCAAAGGGGCAGTATACAGTGAGACCACCAGTTTTATCTTTCAGCTGGCGCCTACAGTTTATTTTTCCTCCGTTCTGATGGCTATGCTGGTCGTGCCTTTTGGCAGATCTCATGGGATATTGAGTTTCAACGGAGACTTTATCTTCTTCGCGTATGTTCTGGCACTCGGAAAATTTTTCAGCATTATTGCAGCCCTTGATACGGGCAGTAGTTTTGAAGGGATGGGGGCAAGCAGAGAATCTCTTTACTCGATGTTTGCTGAGCCGGCCTTTTTTATTTTAATGGGTTCTCTGGCTTTGCTTTCGGGTCATACATCATTCCAGGAGATATTTTCATCACTGCATATTGGATCTCAAATAAGTTACGCTATGGCAGCACTTGCCACCTTTGTACTTTTGATGATCTCCATGATTGAGGGTAGCCGGATGCCTATTGATGACCCTAAGACACACCTTGAATTGACGATGATTCATGAAGTGATGATTCTTGACAACAGCGGTTTTGATCTGGGATTGATTCTTACTGCCGGCTACCTCAAATTTGCAATCTATGGAGCACTGATTGTCAATCTATTTATTGGAGTCATACCTTTTCAGTATGCTATTCCCTCTTTCTTTGCGATACAATTTCTAATGGCTGTTGCCATCGGATTGATTGAATCATTCATGGCCCGATTCAGGATGAGCCACAACCCGCAATTTATAGTAGTCCTCACCTCAGTCAGCCTGCTCATTTTCTTTGGTGTTTTACTGATCCTTCAGAAATTTATTTAACTACTCCAAATTCAGTTTACCATTATGATACACATCCTGTTAATCATTTTTATTATTACCTTATTCTACATGTCGATTGCCAACCGGCTGATGACTTACATTAAGGTGCTCGCGCTGCAAGGGGTCTTGCTGTTTTTTGTAGTCTTCATCCAGCTCATCGAGATGAATCCTGTGAATTTGGCCTTTATTCTGCTGGAAACCATCGTTTTCAAATCTCTGGCCGTACCATTTTTTTTAAGTTACCTGCTCAAACGAAACAACATTACCAGGGAAGCTGAACCCTTTTTGCCAAATTTTGTCTCCCTCGTGATAACTACGGCAATAGTTGTTGTCAATATATTGATAGCTAATGCGATAGAAGATAGTCATCTCGATAAGATCTTCTTTGTGGTAGCACTTTCTACCCTGTTTTTCGGATTATATATCATCGCAACCAGGCGTAAAATCATTACCCATGTGATGGGGTACATGGTCATCGAAAATGGCGTTTTTGTGCTTTCACTGGCCATTGGCAATGAAATGCCGCTACTTGTCAATCTTGGTATTATGCTGGATATCTTTGCCAGTGTACTTATCCTGGGAATTTTCATGAACAAGATTGGCGATGTCTTCAAAGATGTGGACGTAGATCAGTTGAGCAATTTAAAAGATTATTAATACAAACACCCGAAACAGATGGTCGTCATATACTTATTAGGTTCAGTAGCGGTTGTTTTAACTCTTTTTTTTAGCCGGAATAAACAGTTTGTCTATTCCCTGTTGGGATTGTTCCTTGTATGGCAAACCTGGTTTACCTTGCAGGCCTGTTTACATTTCGGCACGACCGATTCGGTTTATTTCACCTTTGATTCACTTGGAATTCTCCTCCTGATCACCTTGAGCATTGTAGCAGTGCCGGCAGCCATTCATAGCTATATCTACATTGAGAATCATTTCGAACCACCGAGATCCAGATCAATTTACCTTGCTTCGCTCATTCTGCTTATTATGGCCATCAGCGCCGGATATCTTTCCAACCACATCGCGGTGACCTGGATTTTCACCGAAATAACGACACTGAGTGCTTCAGCCCTGATATATCATCACCGGAACAAGCTGGCACTGGAAGGTACCTGGAAATATGTTTTCATTTGTGCCATCAGCATCACCTTTATTTTCATAGGAATCTTGTTCCTCAGCCTTTCGCTCCAACATGCCGGTTCAGATAATCTTTCATTCACCAATCTGCTTGCCAGGAGTGATGAGCTTAATCCTATCTGGCTCAGATTGGCATTCCTGTTTATTTTTACAGGGTTTACAGCAAAACTTGGTTTGGTACCGATGTTTACAGCCGGAATCGATGCCAAAGATACTGCCCCTGCACCGGCTGGTGCCTTGCTGGCCAGCGTTTTGATGAATCTTGGCTTTGTTGGCATTTTTCGATTCTACATCGTCATCGCCAACACACCACTTTTGCACTGGGCTCAACTGGTTGTAGGAACGTCTGCCTTTCTTTCGCTCTTTGTAGCCACGGTATATATGCTGAAAGTGAAGAATATAAAGCGGATGTTTGCATACTCAGGCATTGAACACATGGGAATTGTCATGCTGGGAATTGCTGCAGGTGGTATAGGCTATTATGCAGCTATCCTACACATTATCTTGCATGCTTTTGTTAAATCAACTCTTTTCTTCCAGTATAACCAGCTCTACAGAGTATTTCAAAACAAAAGCATCACCCACATTGGCAACTATTTTAAATACAATCCGACGGGAGCGATGGTGCTTCTTCTTGGTTTCATCAGTTCGGCGGCAATGCCTCCTTCCGGACTTTTTGTGAGTGAATTTTTAATATTCAAATCCATGTTTGATGCAGGTCAGATCTTGCTTCTTGTAGTTGTACTGTTGCTTTTAACCATGATTATTTGGGCATTCGGAAAAAATATATTCAAAGTGCTATTCGTTCCCGCAGAGGGATTTAATGACGCGCATGTTGTCAGAACCAGTCCGTGGGAGTCGCTCTCCCAGTTTTTGTTACTGGCAACGGCAGTATACCTGGGATTAAATCCTCCACCGATATTTGTTCAACTGTTGAAAGAGAGCATCATACTTTTACCCCATTGACCATGCAATTCCTATCTATAAAAAACAATCAGCCCGTCCCGGTTTCATCGATTCCCGAATTAAAATATCCGGAGTTTTTTACATTAAATACCGGATTGGTGGCCGAAAAACCGGAGAGACATTGTGTTAGCTATTATGGTTATCCGGTTCAGGATCAGATCATATTAATCTGTTGCATTGCAGACGATAGTGAACAAATGATTCATATTTCAAGCTGCACTGTAAAACTATCCGATCAGCTACCCTCATTTACAACAAAGCTTTTCTGTTTCGAAAAATTCGAGCGTGAAATTCATGAAAATTTCGGACTGAAATACACGGATCATCCCTGGTTAAAACCTGTCAGATATGCATTTGATAGGTTTGATTCAACCCGGAATATTTCCAATTATCCATTTTATTCAATTGATAGTGAAGAACTTCATGAGGTAGGTGTTGGTCCCATTCATGCGGGAGTTATCGAACCGGGTCATTTCAGATTTATCTGCAATGGCGAGCAGATCCTGCATCTCGAAATACAATTAGGTTATCAGCACAGGGGTATTGAGAAATTATTTCTGAAGAAAAAAGAACTTTCTCAGTTGTCCACGCTGGCTGAAAATATCGCAGGGGACACTGTGGTGGGCCATACAACTGCTTTTGCCCAGATTTGGGAAAGCCTGTGCAGGTACGAAACTTCACGCGAAATTGACTTCTCCCGCACCGTGGCACTGGAGCTGGAGAGAATTGCGATCCATACCGGCGATTTGAGTGCATTATGTACCGATATTGCCTACCAGTTAGGTAGTTCAGTCTTTGGCCGGCTTCGCACTCCCATTGTTAATTTCATGCAGGAGTGGTGCGGAAACAGGCTTTCCAAGGGGCTGATCAGACCGGGACAAGTTCGATTTCCATTTACACCTGCACTGGTGGATAGATTAAATCAGGTTTTGAATTCTTTTGAACCTGATTTTCTGGAGATGAACAAACAGCTGTTCATGCTGCCAAGTGCACTTTCCAGATTCGAAAGAACCGGAGTAGTATCCTTTGAGGATGCATTGTCCATTGGTGCAGTCGGGATGGCTGCCCGAACCAGTGGTGTGCACAGGGACATCCGCAGCTCACATCCTCACAGTTTATACCCCGAACTTCGTCATGCTGTCAACGTAAAAAGGCATGGAGATGTTTATTCCCGGGTTCAGATTCGTAAAAACGAGGTTATCCAGTCGATAGGATATCTTAGAAAACTGATAGCAGATTTACCCGAAGCCTCAGAATTATCAGAACTATCTGTTCCTGGTGAAAATCTTTTTACTCTTACCCTTGTGGAAGGATGGCGCGGAGAGATCTGTCATACTGCCATCACCGGCCCGAAGGGAGAGCTGATCCATTATAAAATAAAGGATCCATCCTTCCATAACTGGCTTGCATTGGCACTTTCAGTAAGGAATAATGAGATATCGGATTTCCCGGTCTGCAACAAGAGTTTCAATTTATCTTACGCAGGACATGATTTGTGAGGGCAGAGAGCAGAGGGCAGAGAGCAGAGGGCAGGGAGGACTGGGAGATATGAGATATGAGATATGAGATATGAGACTGGGGTAGAAAATCGAAATTCTAATATCGAAAATTATTGTTTAATTGGATATATTATTATAAGCTACATATATGTTTAATAATCTTAAGATTTGGTATCATCAGGGAAAACAGTTCATTCCTGATGTGCGGAATGCGAAAGTACCCGGAATTTTCAGGGGAAGGCCGGTGATATCTGTTGACAAGGTGGATGGGGCGGCTTTGGCTGCCTGCTGCCCGGCCAATGCCATATCGCAATCCCCGGTGGCGATCGATCTTGGCAAATGTACCTTCTGCGGGGAGTGCAGTATCAGGTTTCCAGGTAAAGTTATGTTTACCACAGATTATAAGATCTCAACCAACGAGCGGGAATGCCTGATCATTAAAGAAGGAGTTGACCAGCCCATCAAATTAAACAAGGATATCATCCCCGGAGAATTCATTTCCATGTTTGGCAACTCTCTCAAGCTAAGGCAGGTATCTGCAGGCGGTGACAACAGTTGCGAATGGGAACTCAATGCTGCCAACAATGTTCAGTTCGACATGAGCAGGTTCGGAATAGAGTTTGTCGCCTCTCCGCGCCATGCGGATGGAATCGTGATCACCGGACCTATTACGGCCAACATGGCAGAACCTTTGCAAATTTGTTACGATGCCACTCCGGATCCCAAGATGATCATCCTCGTAGGAACGGATGCGATCAGTGGGGGTATTTTCGAAGGCTCCCCTGCCCTGGACCGCA
Organism: Bacteroidia bacterium; assembly: GCA_025358025.1. Taxonomy (GTDB): domain Bacteria; phylum Bacteroidota; class Bacteroidia; order Bacteroidales; family Prolixibacteraceae; genus CAINVV01. Next base: position 49,442 of record JANYKW010000021.1, read on the forward strand.
GTTTTCTTGACCGCCACATGATTAATCTTTACATCCCGGGCAACCCTGCGCATCCGCTGACGTTGATCAATGGGTTGCTGGCGCTGACGGGAAGGGAGTGAAAGAAGGAGCGATATTTGTTCATGAGCCTGTGAAGAAAATAATCTTTTACCCACCACCGGCAATAGTCATAATCTCTCCGTCTTCGCTATAATCTATTTCAACCACCTTCAGGCTGCGTAACCAGGTTTTTCCACCTGAGGGTACGCTGTCGTGGTGAAACAGGTACCACTTGCCCTTAAATTCAACGATTGAATGGTGTGTTGTCCAACCGACTACGGGAGTAAGAATGATACCTCTGTAAGTGAATGGCCCGTATGGATTATCCCCTGTGGCATAACACAATTTGTGCGTATTGCCGGTAGAATAGGAGAAATAGTATTTACCATTGTGCTTATGCATCCAGGAAGCTTCGAAAAAACGACGGTCATGGTCACCCGCGTTAAGAGGTACGCCATCCTCCCCCAAAATAACAATTCCGCGAGGTTCTTCGGCAAATTCAAGCATGTCGTCTTTCAACTGCGCTACGCGTGATGGCAATGCCGGTTCATTATCACCGGGCTCATGGCCACATTCGATGGCTTTGTTACAGCGGTATCGTTGCAACTGTCCACCCCATAAGCCACCGAAATATATGTAGTGGGCTCCATTGCTATCTTCAAATACAGCTGGATCGATGCTGTAACTTCCTCTGATCGGGTCGGGCTGAGCAATAAACGGGCCTGCCGGATTATCCGAAATTGCAACGCCGAGGCGAAAAATATCGGTCTTATCTTTCAGTGGATAATACATATAGTATTTCCCGTTCTTACAAGCCACATCACAATCCCACAACTGACGTCCTGCCCATGCGATATCGCTGACTTTAAGAACCACACCATGGTCAGTCAATGGCTCATTTTCAATATCTGAAGTTGAGAAAACATGGTAATCATTCATATCAAAATGATCGCCGTCGTCATTCTCCGGTATACCCGACTCACGGTCGTGGGAAGGATAGACATAAAGCTTTCCGTCAAAGAGATGAACAGAAGGATCGGCCATGAAGTCATTCTCAACCAAATACATCGCTTTTTTCATTACTTATCTTTTTCTGCCAGTTTAATCATTTCATCCATCACGCTTTTTCGCTGGTTGTTGCGGTCGAAAAGCATGGGATAATCTTTTCGTCCCCTGATCGGGAAATTGTTCAGCCAGGTCGTGTTATCCGTCAGTCCCCAGATGGTAACGCGATCAACCACATCACTATATTTGAGAAAGAGTCCGAACATATCCAGCATGCGCTTGTTCCATTTCTGCTGAACAGAATCGGGTACCGCATCACGGTAGGGGTCCATTTTCGCGGAATAACTGAAATTGGTAGAAATTTCTGCCCCTTCAAACGGACTTGGGAGGATAGAAATATCCCATTCTGTGATCAGGACTTTTACGCCGGCAGCTTTTAGCTTCTTCAGGCTGGCTTCTGTTGCGTCCAATGTGGGCGTGTTCATGTGCATGTGTGCCTGCGAACCGACTGCATCAATCCTGCAGCCTTCCCCCCTGAGTTCTTTGACCAGTGCAACGATTGCATCGCATTTGGCAGGAGTTTCCACATTGTAATCGTTGTAGTACAGCTCTGCATCCGGATCGGCTTCGCGGGCAAACTGGAAAGCATATTTGATGAAATTCTTGCCCAGAATTTGATAGTATTTGCTGTTACGGTAGGTTCCGTTGTCTTCAAAAGCCTCGTTAACCACGTCCCAACCTTTTACCCTGCCTTTGTAACGGCCAACAACTGCAGAAATATGTTGGTGCATGCGCTCTTTCAACACTTCTGGTGATACATCTTTCCCGTTGGCATCCTCAAACATCCATCTGCCAACCTGGGAATGCCAGATCAGGCAGTGTCCGGTAACCACTTGTTTGTTCTTTTCTCCAAAAGCAACCAATTTATCAGCATCCACCCAATTGAAACGGTTTTCTTCCGGGTGGATGGGTTGCGGCTTCATGCAGTTTTCTCCAACGATGGCGCTGAACTCCCTGGTGATGAGTTCCGTTTCGATGGCGCTAATACCAATAACTTGCCGACTGTTGACGGCAACACCAAACAGAAATTTGCCTTTGGTAACTTCGCCCAATGTTTTTTGGCCCATAGCCTGTACTGATGTAAGAAAAACCATGGCTGCAACTCCGGAAATAATTTTGATTTTCATCTTGGATGTTTTAGTATTTATGTTTCTGTTATGCTTTCCCTCCCCTGCGTGCTTTCAGTTCTGCTTCGATTTTAACTTCCATTTTCTTGTCAATGACATAGAAGAAAAGCAGTCCAACACCAACCAGAAAAGGAATTGACGGAAATATGCTCACCAGTAGTCTTGATCCTTCTGCGACAGAGGCGGGCTGGATAATCTCCTGCCCTGCAACCGCACTTTCTTTTGCAAGGTATCCGTATAAACCAAGGATCCATGAAACCAGGGCACCGCCAATAGAGAGCCCCGCTTTTAGTCCTACCATCATGGCAGAGAAGATTATAGCAGTTGCCCTGCGGTTGGTCTTCATTTCTGAATAGTCGGCCACATCAGCAATCATGGCCCAAAGAACAGGGATGGTAATCCCATACGAAAAGCCATGGAGTATCTGTGAGCCGAACATCAGCAGCACATTCCCGGGTTTGAAGAATATGAAAATCAGGATAAAAAATGTAGCCACCAGCAAGCCATATTGAAAAACATCCCGTTTGCCATACTTATCTGCCAGTTTTTTTGAAAATGAAATGCCTACCAACATGAAGATAATTCCGCCTGCATTGAACAGACCAAAACCGGCAGCAACAGGGTCAGATCCAAAGAAATTGATTCCTACACCCGATAAGGCAGAAATAACAGGACTGATAAACTGAGCCAGTGCAGCTTTATCCACGTAATTATTAAAATAAAAGACATAGGACCCCCCTTTCATGGCCAATGTAATGAACAGCAAAATGGTGAGGCTGAGCATAATTAGCCATGGCCTGTTCTTCACAAGATCCGAAAGATCATCCTTGATTGATGATCTTTGTTCTGCAGTTGGAACAATACGCTCCCTGGTTGAAAAGAAAGTTATCAATAACATAATGGTACCTACTATGGCCATCCAGGTCATGACTGCTTCAATCCCGGCTGCTTTATCACCGTGGCCTGCTGCGATAATGATCGGCAACATAAATACCTGAACAAAGAACTGGGCAAACATCACCGCCACAAACCGGTACGATGAAATGCTGTTTCTTTCGCCCATATCGCCGGTTAATACACCGCTCAGGGCCGAATAGGGCAGGTTGCTTGAGGCATACAACATCAGCAAGAACGTATAGGTGACAGCTGCATAGATCAGTTTTCCCTTATATGAAAAATTGGGTGTCGAAAATGCCAGCAGTGCAACAACACCCAGCGGAACCGCTGAGTACAGTATCCATGGTCTGAATTTACCCCATTTGGAAATAGTCCTGTCGGCCAGAACACCGATGATCGGATTGAAAATAAAAGCAGCAGTCAAGCCGACACTTAGCATGATAATGGAAGCATCGGTGCTTTTAAGCCCATAAATATCGGTATAGAAATAGGCTAAATAGGTAATCAGTGTCTGGAAAACCAGGTTAGCCGCCAGATCACCCAGGCTGTAACCTATTTTTTCGATAACAGAAACTTTTTGGGTGGTTGATCTCATCTTTTGTTAATATAGATTATGTTGGTGGATGCAATCTCTTATTGAACCATACCCTTACCGCTTTCATCCTTGCCAGTTGGTTGGCAGGCAATTTGCGTTTGCAGGTTGAGCGTTCCTCACTGCCTTCCGGGGCTCCCCAGCGGATTTCTATCCCGTCGTTGGGGTTATAGGCGATTTCGAATGCTTCCTTTCTTTTCAGAATCTCTCCCATCGATAGTTTTTGAATGGTGCCGTTGGTACGCGTATAGGTGATGGTCAGTTCATTTAGTTTTTCAGACAGCAACACTTCGAGATTTTTTTTAACAGTTTCAGGTTTCTTGAGCACAGGCAGCTTATAATCCTCGGGCGATCTAACAATTTTGTCAGGAAAATCGAGAACGGCATCCATGGCAATCAGGAGACGAAGATCCCTGTTAGGCGTGGAGAAGTCTTCCCACTGGCCACCGGTTTGGAATACTCCGGCAGCACTGACGGGCATCGGGATCACCGCGCCTGGATGAGAATTCATATATGCTTCCCCGTTGGCTACAGAAGTAATCCGCACAGTCAGCTGTTCATATAATGCCTGTACTAAATCAAGAAGTGCAGTTTCAGGATCGAGTGGTTTCGGATTGATGATGCGATCCATTGCGTGGTAAAAAGCATCGCTCTTCATATTCTTTTGCTGCATCGAATACGGAACCATTCCTGGGTCTGCATTGATCTCTTTCGATGTCATCTGACGATATTTGCCACCCTTCAAAACAATCGGCCGGAACGCTTTAAAGCCAGGTTCACCGATCACCTCGCTTGTAGTAAAGAGGAAGTTGCCTTTCCAAAACCTTTTGATTCCTACCGTTCCATCAGGTTGGGCATCTACCGATAGCAACACACCGGGCGTATTACCCGATTGCGCAACGCGATTGACGAGCACCAGGGTATGACCATAGGGATCTGCAAAAACGACGCCGGGTCTGAGAGCATAAGTTGCCAGTGGAACCGGGTAATAATCGGAATTTTCATCATTCAAGGCTGTTCGTGCGGTTCCTGAATGGACGCCATTGGCAACCATTCGCACGAAAGTATTGAATTTTCGGATTGGTGACCCGGAAACCTGAATCTCGTTGGTTACTAACTGGCCGGTGTGCGGGGCTTTGCCAAGGTAACCCCTGTCACATTCGTGGTAACCGAACGGCAGACCCAGTTTCCATGCAAAGTAGGCACGAAGGTAAAAAGGGTTGTCGGCACAATCAGGTTTCATAAGTACGTGCTCTTTCCCGGTAGCATCATCTTCGTTCATTGAGCGGTAATTGTATAGAAAATTCCGATCCTTGATCTGTGTAACCTCTTGGAGCGCAGTCCAGGAGGCACGTTCATCCGCCTCGTTAAAGAGTGCATTGATCCAGGCCGAATAGAGATCTTCGGTACCGGAATCCCAACTCTTCTCCGTAGCCCAGACGGCATTGGAAGTGGCTTGTGCCGGTTTGTTGGTAACCCAAAAATCTTGCTGTATCACGGAGCTGTTGCTGGTACGGAAAACAACCTGGTATTTGCCGACTGCTCCAGCCTTAAATTCTGCAATCTGCCAAAAGGGCAATCCCTCCCCGCTCCTGCTCTTGACTGATTCGATGTTACCGGACGGAGCACTAACCACTATCTTGGCTTTTTGAACAGTTTGACTGCCGGTTGCCAACACTCGGAAAGATTCCCCCGGTTTTGGATTTCTGGGGGAAACCAGAAGAGCAGTAATGGATTGCGAATCATCATTACTGTTTACCTCTTCGTTTGAGGAAGTAGTTTTTGCGGCCTTGGATGTACTTTTGCTGCTTGAGGCAGAGTCTCCGCACGAAGAAGTTACCGATAAAATAATGGCTATTGCAATTATTTTCAGCGACTTAAGAAAAGAGATTTGTGTTATATTTAACATTGAATCCATATGGTTTCAAAGATAGAGGAAAATCAAATCAACCAGCATATTTATTCACCAATCAAGCCCTCTATAATGCCGACAGCATCGGCGATACATTTTTCGCAGACTTTTTCGAATAATTTGTTTTCTACAGCAAAGGCATGGCCATCATCTGAACTTAAATCACATTGAATCAATGCCTTGCAATTTGTTGTTGAATGAATTGATTTGAATTTCGTGTCTAATTCCTGGATCATCTGATAGGTTGCATTCTTAAGGTCTAAGTTATCCCTGTAAATTTTGGAATTGTACATTCCAAGGACCATGAATGCGCCGGTAACAGCTCCACAGGTTTCCTGCAACCTGCCCATCCCGCCACCGAATCCGGCGGCAGTGCTTAAGGCTGCATTTTTGTCAAAATTTAAATCTTCAGCAAAAGCAATCACAACCGACTGAGCGCAGTTGTATCCGGATTTAAAAGCACTGACAGCTTTTTCATTTCTGTTTTCCATTTATATCAATTTAAGAATATTATATGTTATTTCTTTTACTAAACGAGGGTCCATTAACGGTTAAACCCTTTTACTGCCTCAAACATGGCCACAATATTTTGCGGAGGAACGTCTGAGAGGATATTGTGTACTGTGTTGAACACGAATCCACCTCCGGGAGCAAAGGCTTCGAGATTTTCTATTACATGCTTCTTAACCTCTTCAGGAGTTGCACGATTCAGCACGCTCTGGGTGTTAATGCCACCACCCCAGAAAGTAAGTTCCTTTCCAAATTCCAGTTTTAACCTTTTGGGATCCATGTTGATGGCGTTGATCTGGATAGGATTGAGGATTTCGAATCCGGCTTCGATCAGGTCAGGAATCAGTTCATAAATTCCGCCGCAGCAGTGCAGCATGGTGTGTGCGGAGGAGTTGGCTTTGACGAAGTCGCACAGCTGCTTGTGTCGGGGAAGGAAGAACTCCCGATAGGTTTCGTTGGGAATAAAAGGGCCGGTATTGGTTCCAAGGTCATCGCCAAATTTCAGGATATCTACTACGTCACCAACGGCTTCGCACACTTTGCCCAGGAACTCCAGATGCCGCTCCATCAGGGCATCCATCAGGCGGTGTACATTCTCAGGTTCAAGATAGAGGTCCATCAGAAAATTGTCGATGCGTCGCAGGAAGGTTCCCCATTCGAACAGATTGCAGCCCACTCCGAGTAATAGCGCCTTATCCGTTTTCAATCTCAGGTCGATGGTCTTTTCACGGAGCATTTGCCAAAAGCCTGGCTCGTCAATCCAGTCGTAAGGGGTAAATCCGAAGCCACCCCATATAGCCCTCGACATTTGTGTACCCAGATCATCAAAATTTGTTGGATAGCCTTCCCGGTAGGGAAAGATAAGCTGGTCAAAAAAGGTAGCCCCCTGGGGCATTTTACCAATAAATTCATTGCCTTTCCCGGCAACATGCCATGAACCGTCGGGTTGTCTTAACGGATTAAACCACTTAGGATAAAGTGCAGGAGTTCCTTTGATCAATTCGAGCGGTTGCCAGTAATCTTCTGCAGTATTAAATTCCCGTCCGATATCCAGAACATCCACACCAAAATAATCGAGTAATTCCATTTCAGGTTGTGTAACCTCCTGGATAACATCATATACCCTATTTTTCAGATGCCCCATTCCAAGATAGTTGATAAGGTTTTGATAGGCAACAACAGAAATACCACTGCTGGGTGTTGCCCCAAGATCAACCGGGATGCGGTCGGATTGTTTGTGGTTAATGGCTGAAAGAATTCGTTCTCTGGAGTTCATATTAGAAGTAATAAGTTTTCAAAGTTTCCATCAATGATTTGTCAATTTCAGGATGAAGATGCAACTCTTTCACCAAAGTAGTCTCAAAATTAGCATTTAATCGTGCTAAAAAGTTGGTGTCGGCAAGCATTTCCTTCCCTTCCTCCCCTTTTGCGCGGAAGAAAAAACCGTAAGACATGGCCTTCAGAATCAAATCGCAGGGCATCTTTTTCTCCATAGCCAGCCTGATCGCTCCCATAAAGCGGTCACCGTCTCCAAGCTTCCTGGGAAGGTCCTGTCCTACCCTGAAGACTGTGTCCTTCAGCGCTTTGTTGCGAAATCTGGTTATCAGATTATCTGTGTGTTGGATGAGATCTTCGGCTGAGAAATCATCCGGATAGCATATTGCCAGTACAGCAGCCGACTGCAACATAACCGCCCTGGTAAAAGCAAGAACTTCAGGAATTTCAAGCACTTCGTACATGTAAACCATCTCCGGATGCAGGAAATGGCCGTAATAAGCGGCTGTCGCATGACCCAGATTGTGGATAAATGCTTTGCGGTCGACCCATGCCCTGATATTTGTCTTGGGAGATAAACCCTTCACATCCGGTATCTGCGACCTGAACCCCTTCTGATCGAGAATCAGGTTGTTGTATGGCTCTGCAAATACCATCAGGGGGTCTTTCTCAACTTCAGCTAACGGCAACAGGGGTACCATTTTCCCGATACTTGTTTCAACCAGTCCGACAAACCTTTCGATTGGAAAATCTTCAGGCAGACTAAGTTGTAATTGTTCCATGACAAACCGGGCTGCATCACGCATGTTCTCTGCCAGAATGATATCCAGCGCCGCATCAGGATATTTAGCGTATCTGATTTTAAGCCCTTCTGCTATCAAGGGTATTACTTTTATCAAGGCATTTTTGCCAACATTAACAGAGAGAATTCCTGCTGATGCAATCTCCTGAGTCACTTTTTCTACATCAAAAGCGGTAATGGCACTGACATTGGAAATAATTATTTCTTCTTCGTGATCACCTTTGATTATCACAGGATAACATCCCCTGGCATGAAGCCTTTCCACCAAAATGTTATCCACATCGACAAATACTATCTGATATCCTGCACACCCAAAAAGCTGACCGATGAAAGATCTGCCAATCTTACCTGCACCAAAAATGACAATCTTTTGGAGATCAATTTCCGACCTGAGCTTTGTAGAATGCATAATAATATTTGATTTTTGCCAGCTTATCCCCGTCAGTTGTTTCATGGTAAGTTCCACCAACATAAAAGCAGGTAAAACCGCCGGAAACGACGCCCCAGGAGATAGCTTCTGAAAGATCCAGCTGGTGTTTCTGCATTTTAAACTGCTCCACAACAGAATAAAGCACTCCCCCAACGAAATTATCGCCGCAACCTGTTGTATCACCTGTCCTGTTGGTCTTTAGTACATCAACTATCTCTTGGCAGACCGGCATAGCCTTTAAATCCATTTTCAAAAAGAGCTTTCCATCCGACCAGGCAAAAAGATCTTTTGAACCATTGGTGATGATAAAAGCGGATATACCACTATGCATAAAGAAGGAGCATGCATCATCGCTATTCATTGTGCCGCTTAGACGCAGGGCCTCGGTATGATCAATAATCATTAAATCAATATATTGGTAGCTATTATCAGATTCACCCAAAGGCCATTTTTTGTTGGGATTCAACTTCTCGTTCCTGAAATCAAAAACCGTATTCACTACCGTGATGGCTCCATGTTCCCTGGATTTCTTCAACAAGTTACCTAGCTGATCATGAATGCTTGGGACAAGGGCTGTTCCACCGAAAACCACGATATCAGAGCCAAAAAAGTCATCCTTCAGGTATTCTGGCAGAAATTCGTTGGCTGCTCCGATGGTATTGATAAAAATCCGTTCACCATGACCGCTGTCAAAGTCCGGGTCAGACAAAACAAAAGTGGAGGGTGTATAACCATTTACCAACTGATAATCCTTTAAAAAAACTGCAGTACTTTCCATTGCCTTCTTCAGATAGCTCCCATTCCCGTCAGAACCTCCCCTGCCATAAAACCTCACGGAACATTCATCCCGCGCTGTTAATTGGGCCAGATGAATCAATGGGACTATGGAGGGTCCGCCGATGTTGATTTTATTCGGTGACTGACCTTTAGAAATGCTGTTCAGAAATTCTTCGAACGGAATTTTGGCATATCTTACAAAGTCTTCGAGAAAGACCAGTTGCCCGGGACACAGACCTCCATCACCCGGCTCTTTCGATAGAAATGGCTGAAAGCTTTTCGTTGAAAAATCGATGTTGCTGTACAGTACATCCACCAGACAACAGCCCACACCTGACACAGTTATCATATTATAAGAAATTTTCATAATCACCTACCAGCAAATGAAGTGGAAGCTCATCCTCTTCGATCACCGGAAAGCGGCCGATCTCTTCTAAAAAACAGTTGTCAGAAGCATCATCATTGACAGCACTAACCTCACCGACAAGTACTTTACCCTTGCCTTCCTCTCCAAAGAACCGGTGATACATACCCTGCTCAAGTGTAATACTTTCGCCCGGTTTCAAAATAACTTTTCCACCAGCTTCAACAATGCGTTCGATACCATCCGTTTTAAAATGAACATTTGTTGTATCCAGCGTATCATCTGATCTGGAGTTGTACAATTCGATCACCAGATTTCCTCCACCGCGGTTGATGATATCTTCCATCTTTGACCAGTGAAAGTGCATTGGAGTCTCCTGATTTTCTTCAACAATCATGATTTTTTCGGCATAGGGTTTTCTGTCACTTCCCAACTTCCCATTGCGTATTGTAAAGAGAAAAAGTCCCCTGCTTTTGAAATCACCGGATCCAAAATCTGAAATGTCCCAACCCAAAAAATTATTGCGGATTTCGGCTGTGGCCGTAAGATTTTCTTTCCAATCGGCTACAGTCCAGTATGCCCAGGGTGGCAATATGAAACATTTCTCTGCCATGAATTTTTTTGCATCTACCAGGATGCTGTTGATTTCGCTTCGTCTCATAGGTGAAATATTGAAGTTTTAAAACTGGAGTTCGATGAATTTTACCTCAAATGGACTAAAATGAATAGAAGAGGTGCTTTCTGCTACTTTCTTACCCATTGCATTGACAATTGTGATCGTTTTCACCGGACGACCAGCGACCAAACTGGAAAGTACAATATCGGACTCTAAACCTTCCAGCTCTCTAAAATGCAGCACAACGGCATCTTTCCCATCCTGAGCCGGTCTGGTGTTTACCAACAATACATTTTGAGCTCCCTCAATTTTCAAACTCTCTGATATTGATTCCTTTAGTTCTGGTTTGCCTGCAGGAAAAGTTCGGGTCGGGAAACTGTTTCTCTCTCCCCAGCCAAATTTGGCAGCAAAGGTGTTTGTGGTATCCTTTGAAGATGTAAGTTGGTAGCTCCAGCTAAAGCCAGCTTCCTGGTAAGCCCTGAAATTGGTAAACCAGTAGTTGTTCATCACCCAGGAATAAAGCCAGGTTTTTCCTTGTTTGGGGTATCTCTCAAATTTACCCATATTGAAATCGCTGAATTGCCAAAGGGGAATTTCATTGCTTACTACAACTATCTGACCAGTTTTACTGCGGACGGAAACAAAATTCTGAGCCACATTCCAATCAGATGAGGAGCCCGGAAGCTGTTCTCCCTGTGTGAGTGTACCACCGATGGTCTCAAATACTATTCTTGAATCCGGCAGGGAGAAAGGGAATGCTACATATAGTGCCTCCGGATCAGTAATAATCTGTTTATGAGCAGTATATTTCAGTTCGATTTTTTTGGTGTTTTTATAGAGCCTGATTTCCATTTCCAACCCTTTCGGCGATTTGTCGGTACCTTTTTCAGTCCCTGCCAAGTCTGCAGATATTTTTATACTCTCCCAAACATTGCCATTGATACCCTTATCAACTGTCACATGGGTAACAGAAGTATGCGCTGGTTCATATTTGTCGCGTTTAGGCATTGTTTCGTGGATTGCCTGTCCAATTTTCCATGGATTTTGAGAATCTATCAAATCACGTTTCAACTCTTTGTCATACAGACTACTGATGGCTCCAGTCGCCTTATCAATGACCAGTTTGTAATATTGATTCTGCAATTCTTCAGTCTGCGTAGCAGAACTGTTTGGAATAGGAGCCTGATCGGCAATTTCAATTTTGAGCGTTTTAACCCCCAAGGCCGGAATGTCATTTACGTCCATCTCCCAATAAGCACCTTCGGCACGCTTGCGAATCAGTTGTGCGGGAACCTCCAATCCGGAGGAGAGATCAATTATCTTCACCTTTTTATCTACCGGTAAAACTTCGAAATCGACGAACAGGCTCACCGTGCCTGATCGCTTCCATCCCAGTGAATTAATGACATGAATGACCGGAAAATCACTTTTCTTCAAAAAAGGCTGGTATCTGGCCAGGGCCTCTTCGTGGAGCAGGGTCTGCATTTTGACCGCTTCCCAGGCATAGGCACCTTTTTGCAACCACTGGTGTGCAGTATTTTCAGAATAAGGATGACTAATGCTTTCGTCGGCACCAAAAGTGTGTTCATCATAGAAGATGGCATTTTCGGCAATATGGTCTATTTCGGCCTGCAATCCTGGATTTAGTTCACCACCCTTCATGGCAACCATGGCAAATAGTCCTTCGTCGACCTGTTTTAAGTTTTGCGTTTTCCTTACTTCCGCTGTTTCGCGGGAAGCTGAACCTGCTCCATCTGTCCACCAATCAAGCCAGGCTTTTTGGATAACCGGCAAACGATCGGCATAATTATTCTCGACATACTCAAAAAATTCACTGACGACGGAGAGTCTGAGCTTGGGGAAGTCATATTTCTCGTTCCAGGCCTTTACCAACTGACAGGCAGCCGTTGAAGGTGGTGCATTATCTGTAAAATATCCTGAAAACTGGATGGCAATTTTATCCAGCGGATAATTTTTATCCTCAAGATCAGCAAGGCGACCGAGCAGATTCTCTGCTTTGATTGCCTTGCTCTCTATGCCAAAAAAATTTCCCGTCATATAATGATCCGCTCTGAATGCCAGCAATTTTTCTCCTGAGGGTGCTTTCCACCAAAAAAGGGTCGGACGATCGAAAGGGAGTATGGACCTGGTTTCGTTAATTCCCATATTCAGGTACTTCACTCCTGTATTTTTGAAAAAATCAGGCATACACCAGGCTATCCCGTTGACATCGTTCTGCATCACTGTTTTTACAGGAAATCCTGCTTCCTGAATGATTTGCAATGGACGAAGAAAATCTGTCATCAGGTTTTCATCTGCGGTCTCAGCCATATTGCAAAACATTCCAGTTACTTCAATACGACCCTCGGCAATCCGCTTTTTAAGTCGCTCAATTTGAGTAGCAGGACGAGTTTTCAGGTACTCTTTTACCACCCAGGCAGACTCGCAGGTCCAGCGGAATTTGGAATTATCAGGCAAGTTGTCCGTCTGATCACAATAATCCAGCGCATAATCAATGTAACGCTGGTGTTCGGCCAGAATCTCAGACTGGGGTTTTGTATAGCCAATGTCGGTATGTGAGTGCTGTACAAGATATAGATCCCATTTTCGTGGCGGCTTGACGACAAACCTGGTTTTTATCGGTATATCTCCATTGAGAATGGTTGAAAAGCTAACTTTTTTCTCTTTTTGAATTGCCGGTATGGTAATTAAAAAACTGTTATTCCCCTTTTTAAGGTCAGCCTTCACCACCTCTTTACCCTCGTGATCAACCACTATGGTTCCCGGCTGATCAGCTTTGTAACTAAGAATAACCTGTTGGTAAGATTGATTATTTTCTTTAAAACGTACCGGAGCGTTTTTGAATTCAAGTTGCTTTTCACTTTTCTCCTGACCGAAAGAAAGCTGGATTGTCAGCACCAACAAAGCTGTCAAAAGGAATTCCGGACATCGTTTTTTCATGTGATTTAGTTTTAGTTGACCATTTTCTCCCATCCTGTTCATTGACCTGGATGTTTCTTCCGGGGTCAGGATTTTTCCAGAGGACCGAATTCATTATTATTAGTGACCAAATGTAATCAGATGCATGTTCATAACAAAATATATGTACTGGAATGTTGGAAACCCTTCCTCACCACAAAGGGCACAAATGGGCACAAATATCTCCATCCCTATCCACAGATTGCTCAAAATATTCAGATTAAAAACAGACCTGATTATCCACTGTCACACTTGTTACGGTTCTCTGCTTGATTCGAATACCATACGTATGAGAAATTTTATATATTTGGCCTATATCCTATTTGATGGCTTATGAATGCAATGCCTTATGTAATTGGTGCTTTGGCTTTTTTAGCACTTGCATACCGGTTTTACTATAGTTTTATTGCCACCAGAGTTTTAATGCTTAATGACGGGATAGAAACTCCATCCTTCCGTCTTTTCGATAAACACAACTACTACCCAATGCCAAAATGGGTGGTTTTTGGCCATCACTTTGCCGCTATCGCCGGCGCAGGACCCCTTGTGGGCCCGGTTCTTGCCGCACAATTTGGTTTTATGCCGGGATTTGTCTGGATGCTGGTTGGAGCCGTCATGGCTGGGGCTGTTCACGATGTGGTGATCTTAACTGCCTCTGTTAGGCATGATGGAAAATCACTGGCAGAGATTGCCAAAATTGAGATCAGCAAATTTAGCGGAACCATAACCTCTATTGCAGTTTTGATTATTCTGATTATCGCACTGGCAGGATTGGGTATTGTGGTAGTCAATGCCCTGGCAGAAAGTTCCTGGGGCACTTTTACCATTGCATCAACCATTCCAATTGCCATTTTTATGGGATTATGGATGTTTAAATTCAGAAAGGGCAAAACGGCTGAAGGAACTATTATCGGGGTAATTTTACTCACTTTGACTGTTATCTATGGCAAATTCATTCCTGGTTCACCTTTTGAAAGCTGGTTTACCTTCGACCGGAAAACACTGACACTTTTGCTTGCAGGTTATGGCTTTTTTGCCTCAGTGTTGCCAGTCTGGCTTCTTCTGTCTCCAAGGGATTATCTAAGTTCCATTATGAAGCTGACAGTTATTGCGCTGCTTGCTGTTGGAATTATCCTGGTTGCTCCTGAAATAAAAATGCCCAATTTCACCCCGTTTGTTCATGGAGGCGGGCCGATCATCCCGGGAACTCTTTTCCCCTATCTCTTTATCACCATTGCATGTGGTGCGATTTCCGGATTTCATGCACTCGTGAGCTCAGGAACAACACCCAAAATGCTGATGAAGGAATCACATATCATGCCAATAGCTGTGGGTTCCATGCTGGCCGAGGCCATGGTAAGTATCCTGGCGCTGATAGCTGCAACCAGCCTTTTCCCGCTCGATTATTTCCAGATCAATGTCTCGCCTGAGAAATTCACACAAATTCTTCCGCAACTTCATTCCATGGGATTTCACGAGTCCAACCTAACCCAATTATCTGCTGAAGTTGGTGAGAAAATTGCAGGCCGACCAGGAGGCGCTGTTTCTCTTGCTGTTGGCATGGCACAGATTTTTTCCAGTCTGCCGGGATTAAACGGACTCATGTCGTACTGGTACCATTTCGCGATCATGTTTGAGGCACTCTTTATACTCACTACCGTGGATGCCGGAACACGAATCGCACGTTTTATCCTGCAGGAAGCCCTGGGGAAATTTTATGCTCCTTTCGCACGGACTAACTGGCTCCCGGGTAATCTCTTTACAAGTTTTCTGGTTGTACTGGCCTGGGGATATTTCATTTACACCGGAACTGTTTCAACCATCTGGCCCATGTTTGGAGTGGCCAATCAATTGCTGGCTACGCTAGCTCTTGCAATTGGTACCTCCTACCTGATAAACCATGGTAAAAGGAAATATATCTGGATCACGGTCGCACCCATGACTTTTATCGGAATCACGACCATCACAGGCGGAATAATGAATTTATTCAACATTTATATTCCACAGGTTGTCAGCGAATCTAACCAGGTTCCCGGACTCGTCAATGCCACCCTGACAGCAATAATCCTTCTGTGTGTCACGCTGATTCTGCTGGAATCAATTTCAAAGTGGATTAAGCCTTCGCAGCAGGAAAATAGTTTCAATGATAAAAATAATTTGAAAAAGTAGCTGGGAGATTCTGGTAGTCTACTAGTTTTTTAAAGCAGATTGATAATAAGTTTTGGCAGGAATCCGAGCACAATCATCAATATAGTGCAGAGGATGATATTGAACTTGAAATTGATACTGGATTCAATTTTGTGCTGTGGTTCACCCTCCGAGAAATAGCTGGCCAAAATTGGCTTAAAATAAAAATAGATACTAATCATCGACCCGATGATGGCTACAACCACCAACCAGGTATAACCACCTTCCGCTGCCAGCGCAAAAAGATTGTATTTAGCCATAAAGCCTGCAAGAGGCGGAATACCGGCGAGCGACATCATCGCTATTGCCATGGCAAAAGCCTCAACCGGATTGTTTTTTGCCAGGCCTCTGAAAGCAGGAATAAAAAATGTGCCCCGCTCCTCTCTGATGAGCATCAGTACCGCAAAAGCAGTAATGGTAGCAATCACATAAGAAAGAACAAAAAAGAGGAGAATTCCGGCTGATTTTGGCCCTAATACGATCATAACCATCAGCAGATAACCCGACTGTGCTACACCGGAATAGGCAAACATCCGTTTCAGGTTATCCTGATATACCGCAGAAAGGTTACCGATGATTATCGTTGCCACAGATATGACTGCCAGGGTCGGCACCAGCTCTGCATGCAACGAAATAAATGCAATCGAAATCAGACGGTAGAAAGCAGCAATACTGGCAACTTTCCCTGCTGTTGTCATAAATGCTGTAATCAGGGTCGGTGATCCGGTGTACACATCGGGCGACCAGAAATGGAATGGTACTGCGGCAATTTTAAAGGACATTCCTACGAAAATCAATAGCATTCCGGTAATAAACAGCATGGGAACACTCCCATTATTCGCAATCACATAGGAATTAATAGCTTCCAGATTGAAAGAGCCCGAAACACCATATACCAAAGCGATGCCAAAAAGCAAAAATCCGGTTGCAAATGATCCGGTAAGAAAATACTTCATGGCTGCTTCGTTTGAAGCGATATCAAATTTTTTACTTCCGGCCAACACATAAAAAGAGATTGAAAGCGTTTCCAGTCCTACAAAAAAGAGAATCAAATTCCCAAAGGATGCCATGACTATTCCGCCAATCAAGGCAAACAGGATCAGTGCATAGATATCTTCCAGGGGGCGTTCAACTCCTTTGTAATAAATGTTGGCGAACATGAATATTAAAATACCAATCAAAATCAAAATTGAACTAAATGCAATGCTGAAGTTATCGGCAATAAACATCTCGTTAAAATAATGCACCGAAGTGTTCCAATCCATGACATTCAGAATCATGGTGAAGGTCAGACCGACAAAAAGCAGTGGCAGCAATACTTTTTTCATCTTCCGGACTCCGAAAAACATGATCAAAACTGCCAGGATGGTAAGCGCTAGTATTGCCTTCATTCTATCTATCTATTTAGTTGTTAAATCTCAGTTGTTTGAAATTTTTATACTGTTTAAAATGTTCAAAATATTTTTGGTATGCAGGAATTTCAACATTTTCAAATTTTCAAAATATTTTCATTGAATCTTTAAAATATTTTTTACCGCCGGCTCGGCAATACCCAAAAACATTTGCGGATAAATACCAATCCATAAGATTATGACAACAATTGGAATCAAAACAACTAGCTCCCAGGCAGTTAAATCTTTGAATCCTGCTGTTGTTTCCCTGACCTCACCGTACATCGTCCGCTGGTACATCCAAAGCATGTAAACTGCTCCCAGGATAATTGTCAGTCCTGCTACAGCAGCCAGGTAACTATTGAATTCAAAAACACCCAACAGCAAAAGAAACTCCCCTACAAAACCATTGGTAAGAGGCAATGAGATACTGCCAAGCAGGATAATCATGAAAAACGCAGCAAAAACTGGTGCTTTGGTGGCGATACCACCCAGGGAAGCAATCTCCCCTGTTTTGGTTCGGCGGACAATTATTTCGTAACAGAAAAACAATCCTACAATATTTACACCATGCGAAATCATCTGTATCATAGCTCCTTCTAATCCGCTAAAAGTACGGGAAAACATACCCGTGGCAATCAATCCGACGTGCGCAAGGGAAGAGTAAGCTATCAAACGTTTCAGTTCACTTTGCCGGATAGCTATGATAGAGGCATAAACAATTCCGGTAACTGATAAAAGGATGGCATACACACTGAAATCATTCATCGCATCAGGGAACAAAGGCAGCACGAAACGGAGCACACCATAAACACCCATTTTCAGCATAATTCCAGCCAGCAGCATGGTACCCTGAACAGGTGCTGTAAAATACAGATCAGGTTGCCAGGTATGAAAAGGAAAGATGGGCATCTTGATAGCAAAAGCCAGAAAGAAAGCGAGAAGAAGCCATTTCTGTTCAGAAGGATCAAGTATAACCTGATAGAAATCGGAAAAAGCAAAAGAGTGCTGGCCGGGAGTCTGAACATAAATATAAACAATGGCAACGAGCATTAAAAGACCCCCAACCAAGGTGTACATAAAAAATTTAAAAGTAATAGACCGGGCATTCTGACCTCCCCAAAGAATTGAAACAAAGAAAATTGGTATGAGTGCTATCTCCCAGAAAATATAAAACATCAGGATGTCGGTAGTAGAAAATACGCCAATCAATGCAAACTCCATCAGCAAGATCAATGCATAGAAAGAATTCCGGCGTTCCAATCCACTCCCAAATCCGGAGTATATAATCAACGGGAATAGAAAAGTGGTCAGTAGAACAAGCAGCATACTTAAACCATCCATTCCGAGTGTAAATTCAATTCCAAGCAAGTGGAAAAAATCTGAGTGATATATTGGATATCCATTGGGATCAGCAATATATTGCATCAATACCATCACAGAAATCACAAAAGTGAGCATTGAAGCAGTCAGTGCAATTTTCTTGTTCAAAACAAAATGATCCTTCAAGGCAAAAAGCAGCAATGAAAAGATCAATGGTATAAATATGAGAAGTCCCGTTAACATTGGTACTTATTTAAGCAGGTTAAGAAATAAGATCAGAATGATGCTGACAACCATGAAAAACAGGTAGGCACCGACATTACCGGTTTGAATGTACCGTATATTTTTCCCTACCCACACGACCAGATTACCTGTTTGATTGACGAACCGGTCTATTGCCTTTATTTCGATAACGTCATGAAAAAAGGTCGATAAACCGGCAACAGGCTTCTGGACAACTGCTTCGTATATTTCATCAACATAAAACTTATGGTAAGCAAGATTGCCGAAAAATGATCTTTCAGGTTCCGCCTGGCCTATTTTCCTTTTCCTTACATGGATGACATAAGCGAGGTAGATGACAGCCAAAATAAGGAAAACAGGAGCCATCAGCCAAAGTTCGGTCTGTTCGCTCAGTGCTTCCCTGCCATGAGATATGACCGATTCGGATGATGCAAAAAGAGGGGCCAGAAATGTCCGAATTGTCTCATCCCCGCCCAGTAGGTGAGGCACACCAAACAATCCCCCGAAAACTGAGAGAACAGCCAGCACAGACATAGGTATCGTCATGCTTTTGGGTGATTCATGTACCGGGTGTGAGGAATTTTCAGGTTTTGCAGCATGGCTCCAAAAAACTACAAACAGCAGTCTGAACATGTAAAAAGCAGTCATCAGGGCTGCCAGTACCGATAAAGTCCAGAGAACCGGACCTGAATGAAAGGCACCGAGTAATATCATATCCTTTGAAAAGAAGCCGGCAAAAGGCGGAAGGCCGGATATAGCCATCGATCCGATCAAGAAGAGCCAGAATGTCACGGGTATTTTATCCTTCAATCCACCCATCTTTCGAATATCCTGTTCCCCGTTTAGCGCATGAATAACACTTCCCGCAGCAAGGAAGAGCAATGCTTTGAAGAATGCATGGGTAGTCAGGTGAAACATGGCTCCTGTAAAAGCTCCTGTACCCAAAGCAACAAACATGAATCCGAGCTGACTAACAGTAGAATAGGCCAATATTTTTTTGATATCATTCTGAAAAATCGCAATGCTTCCAGCCATTAGCGCTGTAATAATTCCTATGACAGAAATTGTCATCATCGTTACCGGGGAAAGCGCGAATAGCACATTTGATCGTGCTACCATGTAAATTCCGGCTGTAACCATCGTTGCCGCGTGGATCAATGCTGATACAGGCGTTGGACCGGCCATGGCATCGGGTAACCACGTAAAAAGCGGTATCTGCGCACTCTTACCAATAGCTCCCGTAAACAAAAGCATTGTGATGAATGTAATGGTTATATCACCTGCCGGGATAGCTGAACTTTTTGCAAAGATCACTGCAAAATCCAAGGTTCCAAAATGCTGAATCAACAAGAAAAGAGCCAGCAGGAAACCAAGGTCACCGATCCGGTTCATGATAAATGCTTTCTTGGCTGCATTGTTATAATCCTGGTTTTTGAACCAGAAACCTATCAAAAGGTAGGAAGACAGACCTACGCCTTCCCATCCGATGAAAAGGATCAGGAAGTTTGATCCTAAGACCAGCAAAAGCATGAAAAAGACAAAAAGATTCATGTAGGAGAAAAAGCGGTTAAATCCTTTATCCTCCTTCATGTATCCGATGGAATAAACATGAATCAGAAATCCTACACCTGTAACAATGAGCAACATCAAGGCTGAAAGCCTGTCGGTAAGAAATGAAAATTGGATGGAGAGGTTGTGAAAGCTGATCCAGTTAAAAAGATCAACAGTCTGTCCTACCGCACCTTCCGAAAGTTTGATAAAAATAATTATGGAATATAGAAATGGAAGCAGAACCATTAATGATGCGACGACCCCGGCAGTGATCCCCTTGAATCTTCTAAAATTGAAGGCTATCAACAGGAATCCGAAAAGCGGGAAGAGAGGAACCAGCCAAATATGCTCAAACATAGGATAGAATCTTTACGTTTACCATTTTAATTTATTGAGAACATTGATATCGATGGTATTGGTCGACCGGTAAATCATTACCAGAAGAGCCAAACCTATGGCAACTTCGGCAGCCGCCACTACCATGATAAAAAAGACGAAAATTTGCCCGGCAGGATCATTGCGATAGGCCGAAAATGCCGCCAGAAGCAGATTGGCAGAGTTTAGCATCAGCTCAATCGACATAAAGATGACCAGTGCATTTCGTTTGACTAATACGCCTACAACTCCAATCGCAAAAAGAGCCGAACAGAAGAAAATATAGTAGTCGATTGGTATTATATTCAAGTTTTGCATTGTTTCTTCGCAGTTATATTCCGTTAAAAGTGACTAAAGTGAACTAAAGTGACTAAAGTACTTACCCAACAATCAAAATTCTCATGTCTCATGTCTCATGTCTCATGTCTATCCTAGTATATGTCTTTTTTTCCCAACATCACTGCACCAACCATTGCGGCAAGAAACAGAATGGAAGAGAGCTCGAAGGGTAAATAATACTCCTCAAACAAAACCTTCCCTAAATTTTTAACCAGTCCGATCTGGTTCAGAGATGGGTCTGCAGCCATCTTCAGGTCGTACGTCCTGAAAACAGCGATCAGTACCGTCAAAAGTAAACCACCGGCAATTGCTGATGCAATTGCTGTCAGTCTGGTTTTGGGAAATTCCCCCTGGATATTGAGATTCAGCAACATCACCGTATATATAAATAAAACCATGATGGCGCCCGCATATACTATGATGTGAACCACTGCCAGAAATTGTGCATTAAGCAAAATGTAGTGACCACCGATGGCAAAAAATGCCAGAGTCAGGTACAACACACTGTGCATCGGTTTTTTTGATATCAATACTTTTAACGCAGCATAGATTGCAATAAAAGAGAGAATAAAAAAAAGATACTTGGAAAAGATCATGGGTTGGGATATGAGATATGAGACATGAGATATGAGATATGAGACATGAGATATGAGATATGAGACATGAGATATGAGATATAAGATTTAGTTCACTGATTACCTATTATGCGTTTGGTTTTTATCTTTTTTGAAGCTTAAAACTTCAGGAGTCTGGCGGATACTGATATCCACTCTTTTGTCGGAAGGTTCAACCAATACATCTTTTCCGTAGATAAAGTCGCTCCGGTGCAAATCGGCAAGGACCATTTCGTTGGTCAGGAAGATGGCTTCTTTGGGACATGCTTCTTCGCAGAGTCCGCAAAATATACAGCGTAACATGTTAATTTCATACACGGAGGCATATTTCTCCTCCCTGTAAAGATGCTTTTCATCCTCTTTTCTTTCAGCGGCAATCATGGTAATTGCTTCGGCCGGACAGGAGAGTGCGCACAAGCCACAGGCAGTGCAACGTTCTCTTCCTTCATCATCTCTCTTTAATACATGTTTTCCACGATAAATATCAGCGATAGGCCTTTTTACTTCAGGGTACTGAATAGTTGCCTTTTTCTTGAAAAAATGATGAATCGTAATTCCAAATCCGGCAATAATTGCAGGCAAATAAATCTTCTCAGCAAAGGTCATATCCTTGTTCGAAACGATTTTGCTCCGGCCGGATAATGAAACTTTATGATTATTGAGCAACATAATTACAGGTGATTTTTAAGCATGATAACGAATCCTGTGACCAGAATATTGACGATTGCCAGAGGTAATAATGTTTTCCATCCCAATCGCATCAGCTGATCATAGCGAAATCTCGGCAGTGTCCAGCGCACCCACATGAAGAAGAAAACAAAAAATATTATTTTCATAAAGAATACCAGGGAACCAATGATTGTCAATGCATTGTGTGAAAGATTCAGGGAGTCCATAAATGGAAAATTGTATCCTCCAAAAAACAAGGTTGCAATCATTGCTGACGAGATAAACATATTGATGTATTCAGCAAAGAGATAAAATCCGAGCTTCATACTGCTGTACTCTGTATGATAACCACCAATAAGTTCCGTTTCGCATTCAGGGAGGTCAAAGGGGGAGCGGTTGCATTCGGCAAAAGCACAGACAATAAAAATCAGAAAACCCAACGGCTGGTACCAGACATTCCAGTTCATACCATGCTGCTGATCTACAATATCTTTCAGACTCAGTGAACCACTCATCATGACAATGGCGATAATGGACATACTCATGGCCAGCTCATAACTGATCATTTGTGAAGCTGCCCTGACTGCACCGATTAGTGCATATTTATTGTTGGAGGCCCATCCGCCAATCATGATACCGTAGACACCGATTGAGAGGATGGCAAAAACATAAAGGACACCAACATTAATATCTGCGACCTGCAAGCTGTACTCAGTCCCGTTAACTACAATACTATTACCCCAGGGTATCACCGCACTCGTAAGCAGAGCAATCATCATGGTTAGTGAAGGACCCAGGATATATAAAAATTTATCTGCAGTGCCAGGCATAAACTCTTCTTTGTAGAACAGCTTAAGGCCATCAGCCAATGGTTGGAAAATGCCGCCAATACCTGCTCTGTTTGGGCCAAGCCTATCCTGTATATACCCTGCAACCTTCCGCTCGAGCAAGGTGGAATACATGGCAACCAGCAGACTGATTAACAGAATTACTGTTGCAAGAATAAATTTATAGAGGATGTAATTGCCATCCATAATTTAAAGTTGAATTTCGTTGTTACTTCCATTTTTAAATTCATCCAAACTTACTGTTCTATTTTCCAAAGGAAGAATCACAGATGGTTTTTTAGATTTTTCGTAATGGTTTTGACTGATCACGGAGGCCCTTTTAATATTTCGGGGGCCTTCAATGGTCCAGTCGGAAAGTTCTTTTTTTTCAAATCTGCATTCGTTGCAAATAAATTCCTCCACTTCGCCAAACTGATCTTTTCTGCCGGTAATACGGTAAACCTCCCCCCCTCTCATCCATGCAGTGACCTTGCCCGAACATTTGCTACAGGAACGATTGGCATTCATTGGATTAAGAAACCACACCCTGTTTTTAAACCGGAATGTCTTGTCTGTCAATGCGCCAACCGGACAAACATCAATCATATTTCCTGAAAAATCGTTGGTGACATCGGTCTGAATATACGTTGAAATCTCTGACACATCACCCCTGTAAAGAATTCCGTGAGATCTTTTATCTGTCAACTGATCAGCAGTATACACACATCTGTAGCAAAGTATGCAACGGTTCATATGCAGTTGAATCTTGTCTCCAATATCAATTACCCTGAAACTCCTTTTGGCCTCTTCGAAACGTGATTCTTCTTTGCCGTTATCGTAACTTAAGTCTTGCAAGTCGCATTCACCTGCCTGATCGCAAACCGGACAATCCAGTGGATGATTGATCAGCAGAAATTCAACAATTGCCTTTCGGGTTTCTATTACCTCTTGTGATGTAATATTCTGAACCACCATACCATCTGCAACGGGGGTTCTGCATGATGCAACCAGTTTGGGTAAGGGCCGTGGATCCCTGGCAGAGCCCTGGGCAACTTTCACAAGGCATGTTCTGCATTTCCCCCCTGATTCTTTTAATTTTGAGTAATAACACATGGCAGGAGGAACAACTATTCCCCCGATCATACGGGCTGCCTGTAGAATTGTCGTCCCCTCCTCTACCTCAATTGTATGGTTGTCTATTGTAACCTTAAACATTTTCTAATCTTCTAATTTGCACATTGTCTAATTGACGAATTGCTGAATTTTTACAGCTCTCCGGATGCAGCACATGCTCTTCAAACTCATGTCTGAAATGCCGGATTGCACTGGCAACCGGCCATGCCGCGGCATCACCCAGCGGACATATGGTATTGCCTTCAATTTTGGCAGCTATGCTTACCAACAAGTCGATATCCCTTGCTTTGCCCAATCCGTTTTCAATCCGGTGGAGCACATTTTCCATCCATCCGGTTCCTTCCCGGCACGGAGAGCACTGTCCGCATGATTCGTGGTGGTAGAAACGGGTCAAATTCCAGGTATTGCGAACAATACAGGCATCCTCGTCAAAAACGATAAAACCACCAGATCCCAGCATGGTTCCACTGACAAATCCACCTTCCGCAAGTGATTCGTAGGATAACATCCGTTCTTCCCCTGCAGCAGTCTTCAAAATCAGATTTGCAGGTAAAATCGGTACTGAAGAGCCTCCGGCAATAACAGCTTTCAGCTCCTTTCCGTTCTTTATACCTCCGCAATATTTTTCGCTGTACAGAAATTCGCGTACACTCAAGCCAAATTCTATTTCATAAACTCCAGGATTGTTGATATTGCCGCAGGCAGAAATGAGTTTAGTTCCGGTACTCTTGCCCACTCCATAACGGGCAAATTCACTGCCACCCTGATTAACGATAAAGCCAATATTGCACAATGTCTCCACGTTGTTGACAACAGTAGGACTGCCATACAATCCGACAACCGCCGGAAAGGGAGGTTTGATGCGTGGATTCCCCCTTTTACCCTCCAGCGATTCTATCAGGGCTGTTTCCTCACCGCAAATATATGCTCCTGCGCCAGAATGAACGTGAATATCCAGGTTGATGGAGGTTCCCAAAATATTTTTCCCAAGCAAGCCATTTTGATAGGCTTCTCTGATGGCTTCATTCAATATTCCGACAATATACTTGAATTCCCCTCTTACATATATATACCCAGTTTCGGCACCCAAGGCATAACAGGAACAGATCATTCCTTCGATCAGCAAATGAGGGATCTTCTCCATCAAAAAGCGGTCTTTGAAAGTACCTGGTTCACTCTCATCTGCATTGCAAATAAGATAACGCGGCTTGTTAGATTTTTTGTCAAGAAAACTCCATTTCATCCCGGCAGGAAATCCGGCTCCACCACGACCTCTCAGTCCTGATTTTTTGACCTCTTCGATTACATCATCGGGTGTCATCTCTTTCAATGCTTTCATAACCGACAGGTATCCACCGGTTGAACGAAACACCTCAAAGGTTCGAATCCCTGGAACAGCTATATTATTTAAAAGAATTCTTCTATCCATAATGATTTTTCAGGCTTTTCTTCTTTCGCTTTCGATGATAAATCGGCCAGGATCTTATCAATCTTTTCGGTTGTCAGATATTCATAGAATTCTGTATTTATTTGCATAACAGGCGCGGAACCGCAGGCTCCCAGGCATTCAACGGCTTTGAGTGTGAAGAGTCCGTCGGGGGTTGTCTCCCCGGTTTTGATCGCAAGTTTTTTCTCCAGGTAAGACTGAATAGCCTCGCCTCCACAGATGGCACAAGGACCGGTGCGACATATTTCTATCACGTTTTTACCTACCCTTTCCAGATAGTATTGCGAATAAAAAGTAGCAACTTCATAAACTTCAATGGGCTGTATATTCAGTAAAGATGCAACATAATCCATCACATCAACACTCAGATAACCCTCAAATTCCTCCTGAGCAATATGCAGCAAAGGCAAAAGGGCTGATTTCTGTTTTCCCGAAGGATATCTCGCAATAATCTGCTGCACCTTGAAAAGTGCTGTTTCAGAAAAACAAACCGTGCTGTTCTTCTTCTCGTGCAACGGATGGGTGATTATTTTATCTAACATTATCCCATTATTCTTAATAATTTCATTGGATAGTACCAGGATGGCCACAAGGGCCACCCCTACTATATCCTTTACAATGTCTTTGAATACCAATAGGATGGCCACAAGGGCCACCCCCACTTTATCCTTTATCCTTTAGCCTTTAGCCTTTTCACGCATCTAACTCACCTGCAATTACATTCATACTACTCATGGTAAGAATTGCATCCGAAAGGAATGATCCTTTAACCATTTCCGGGAAGGCCTGGTAATAGACAAAACATGGACGTCTGAAATGAAGCCGGTAAGGCGTTCTTCCTCCGTCACTTACCATATAAAAACCCAATTCCCCATTTCCGCCTTCAACAGCGTGATACACTTCTCCTACAGGAACTTGCACCTCGCCCATTACAATTTTAAAATGCCAGATCAAAGATTCCATTTTACTGTAAACATCCTCTTTGGCAGGAAGGTAGAACTCAGGCACATCCGTGTGAAAATCCCCTTCAGGCAGATTTTCAAGCGCATTTTTCACCAGGTTGATGCTTTGCCAAATCTCCTCCTGTCTGACACAAAAACGATCATAGGTATCTCCGTTGGTCCCTACCGGGATGGTGAAGTCAAAATCATTGTACGATGAATAAGGGTTCATTACCCTGACATCGTAATCAACACCGGCAGCCCTCAAACAAGGACCTGTAAATCCATAATTAAGTGCACG
Source organism: Bacteroidia bacterium (assembly GCA_025358025.1). GTDB lineage: Bacteria > Bacteroidota > Bacteroidia > Bacteroidales > Prolixibacteraceae > CAINVV01. The sequence goes on from JANYKW010000021.1 coordinate 76,169, forward strand.
TTCAGCAGAAATACCCCCCACATGAATGGTTCTGTCCATGAAAATCCGGTTACGCAGCAAAAGCTTCTCAAATTGTCTGATTACTTTTGGAAGATGGTTAATAAACTCCCTGATCTTCCGGATAACCGAGGGGGTAAAATCCCTTTCGAAACCACCGATTCTTCCAAGATTGGTAGTCAGTCGTGCGCCACAAATCTCTTCATATATTTCGTAAATTTTTTCTCTCTCCTGAAATAGATAAACGAAACCGGTCAAAGCTCCGCTATCCACACCGATTACACTATTGCATATCAAATGGTCTGATATCCTGGCAAGTTCCATGATGATAATACGCATATAATCAATGCGTTTGGTCGTTTCGACACCCAAAAGCTTCTCCACTGTAGTTTGCCATCCAATGTTATTGATGGGCGAAGAGCAATAATTCAACCTGTCTGTTAATGTCGTAATTTGATAAAATGCCCTTTTCTCAGCCAATTTTTCAAAAGCACGGTGGATATAACCTATCGTTTGCTCCGCATCCACGATAGTCTCCCCGTTCATGGTGAGAATATTCTGGAAAATTCCATGCGTTGCCGGGTGAGTTGGACCCAGGTTCAACGTACTGAAATGTTTGTCGTAATCTTCAGGCCTGACAAAAATATGTTCCCTTTCTAAATTTTCCATAGGTCATTATCTTCCAAAAAAACGATCATCTTTATCCGTCCTTGTTTGATCTTCCAGGGGATACTCTTTACGAAGCGGAAAGTAGTCGAGGTATTCCACATTCAGAATTCTTATCAGATTTGGATGGTTTACGAATACTATCCCGTAAAAATCATAGGTTTCACGTTCCATCCAGTTCGCAGATGAAAAAATTGCAGTAAGCGTTTCAACCTCAGGCTCTGCTACGGAAGTAAAGGTTTTTATCCGGATTCGGATATTCCTCTGAAAATTATGCAGATGATACACAACACCCAATGCCAACTCCTGATCCGGATAGTGAATTCCGCAAAGATCTGTTAGAAAATGGAACCCCAATTCCTCTTTAATAAAATGAATTACCTCAATAACAACCTGCTTTTTGACTGTTAAAGTCAAAATATCAGAACTTTCATCGAAGGAGATAATCCCATGCTGGAATTTTCCTTGCAGGCTGTCCTGTATCAATTGTTGTTCCATTATTTATTTGATTCCGTATTTCTCGAGAAGCGCGCGGTACTCGGGTGAATATCTTCTTCTAAGAGATTCATTTCCAACAAGCTCCTGGATTTTCATAAAGCCATCAAGTATCTGCTCAGGTCGTGGCGGGCAACCCGGTACGTATACATCTACCGGTACAACTTTGTCTATTCCCTGGAGTACACTGTAAGTATCAAAGATTCCACCACTCGAAGCGCAGGCGCCTACCGCCAATACCCAACGTGGTTCAGCCATTTGTTCATATACCTGGTTGACAATTGGCCCCATTTTTTTTGCAATAGTTCCCATCACCATCAGCAAATCTGCCTGCCGGGGTGAAAAACTTAGTCTTTCCGAACCAAACCGGGCCAGGTCATAATTAGCGCCCATTGTGGCCATAAACTCTATTCCACAGCATGATGTAGCAAAAGGCAAAGGCCAGATGGAATTCTTTCGGGCCAATCCTACCACTTTATCCAGGGAGGTAGCAAAAAAGCCGGGAGCTGAATATCCCTCCGGCGGACTAACGAGGTTATATTGAGACATGATAAATGCTTAAATTTTTTGTTATTCGTCGTTGTTCCACTCTAGGGCACCTTTTTGATAAATGTAATAAAACCCAAACAGAAGCAATGCAACAAAAAGCAACATTGCGAAGAAACCCTTCCATTCCATTTGCAAAAAATTAATTGCCCAAGGATAAAAAAAGATAATTTCCACATCGAACAGGACAAATAGAATGGCGACTAAAAAATATTTGACAGAAAAAGGAAATCTGGCATTACCCTGTACATCTATCCCACATTCAAAATTTTCATCCTTTCGCAAAGTTCTGATTCTCTTTCTCTTGCTTGCGATAAAGTGCGTTCCAAACATTGTAAGCGCAACAAAACCAAAGGCTACAAAAGACTGAATCAGAATAGGAACATAATCCGATGGAATATATATTTTATCAGTCATTCAAAATCTGTTATTAATGGAAATTGAGTATATTCTCATGGTCATTTGAAGATTAAAAATTGTTCTGAATCGTTGAAAAACCTAATAATTATTACGAAAAACAGTTGAAATAGTTTTATAAACCTGAAGATAATCTCTTTAATTGTTCTTTTGGATACTCCTCCTCCGGTTTAAGCGAAATGGCTTTTTGAAAATAGAAACGAGCGATAGCAATATTCTTTTGTATCACAGCTTCCTCTGCCTTTTTGATTGCATCAATATATTGTGCATCAGTTCCACTAAGATCTGATGTAGATATTAATTTTTCAACTACAATAAGCTGACCTTTTGGATAATTTTCCCATGGAAGTATGTCTACTGCTTTTCCATAATAGAAACGTGCTGAACTATATCTCTTTCCCTCTAAATCGTCGTCTGCATGTTTGATGAATGAGGTATATTCCAGCATTCTTTCGGCAGTTATATTACTATCAATCATTTTTTTACAGTTATCAATTTTCTCCATGGCATACTTATCCGAGGCTTTAAATTTCAATGCCTCCTGATAATAGAAAATAGCAACAGTCCACAACGATTTGGCAAAATTAGCATCCCCTGTCTTAATGTTGTTCAGGTAACTGCCCTCTCCCTGAAGCTTACGCAGCTCCTCTGCCTGTCTTTGAGCAAGTAGCTTGTCAGCAGATTGTTTTGCTAATATCGCGTCAATTTCACTGATCTTATCTTTGGGATATTGTTCAGTATCTGAAATTTTAATCGCTTCAAGGTACTGATTCTTTGCTTCAGGATAGGTTTTACCAGCAAAAAGTTGATCAGCCCATAAAATCGTTTCCTTATACTTTTTCTGTTTGTCAGCCAATAATTTCAGCTCTTTCTCTTTCTTTAGCTTTTCAGCTAAGAATAGTGCCAGCAGCTGCTCCGCATTGGCAAGCCTGGCGGTGGCTACAGGATCTCCGGCCTTGATCTTCAGGGCATCCTTGAAATTGGTTATCCCCTCGGGATATTTCGCATTGACAACATTATCATCCCCAGCTGCCAGCAGACGAGTGAACTCGGCCTCCATTTTTGCCTTGTCGGCATTTAATTTGGCCAGAAGTCCTTCAGCATTGGCAAGCTTGTCTGTGGCTATCTTATCGCCCACTTTAAGGTTCAGTGCACCTTTAAAATTTTCGATCGCCTCGGGATATTTCTGTCCCAGCACATTGGCATCTCCCGCTGTCAATAAACGGTTAAATTCGGCTTCCTGGTTCGCTTTATCCGCGTTAAAGTTTGCCAGCAACTGTGTAGCATTGGCAAGTTTGGTAGTTGCCACTCTGTCACCAGGTTTAAGTGTCAGTGCATTTTTAAAATTACCAATCGCATTCGGATATTCCTTTTCTGTCACATTTAAGTCGCCTGCAGCAATCAAACGATTGAATTCGGCTTCCAGCTTTGCTTTTTCGGCATTTAACTTTGCCAATAACTGTTCTGCATTGGATATTTTATCCAGTACGATTTGATTTCCGGGCTTGATGTCCAGTGCACTCTTGAAATTTGAAATACCTTCAGGATACTTCATTATCAAAATATTGGCATCACCAGAGGCCACAAGCCGACTGAAATCAGCTTCCAGCATAGCCTCCTTGTCCATTCCTTTCAAATCAGAAGAAAGCTCTTTAAGTTTAGGTTTTATAAACGGATCATTCTTTCGGAGGGCAAGTGCTTCTTCATAAGTTTTTATGGCTTCCCTGATCTGATTTTTCTTTTCAAATTCAACAGCTTCAGCCATTTTTTGGTTAAAAATCTCATCTTCATGATCCTTTAAAGCCTGGTCTATCTCTTTCCTGATATCCCTGTCATCAATAAAAACGAAGGAATCAAAATTATCCAGTTTTCCTTTTGGTGAATAGCTAATTTTACCAACAGTCTTTCCTTCAAAGCTCATTATTGCAAAGGGAACTTTCTTGTAAATAGTAACAACCATCAGGAAAGGCGGAAAAATACTGTCTTTTATCCAAACTGTCGATGGTATCATGGTGGACACATCAATATCTTTGGTATAATGATTTTCTTTGGCAACTGTTAATTTGTATTCTGAAGAATAGCTCAGATCAAGTTCAAATTTTCCCGTTGAATTGATGGTTGCACTTTTTTCAGTTTGTTGTGTTGCTGGATTGGTAAGGGTAACAACTGCTCCGGTCGGATCTCCATTATCTACACGAACTCTGCCAGAGATGTGAAAACTATTCTCTTTATTTTGCGCAACTGATACTAAGTTGATTAAGAGGAGAATAAATAACACTTTACAAAAGCGGATGAAATTTATTTTCATTGGAGGCAGATAAATTAAGATTGCATCAATCATACAGCGAAATTAAGAAATTGATTCAATTTTCGCCTTTAAGATATGCATTTTAGTGATTGGCTGATTCTGCAAAGCCCTATTCCAATGATTTATTGCAAACTCAAAATATGTTTGGTTAATAATTATAATCATTTCATTTTCCTGCAAAACTGAAAACTGAAGAAGATCATTTCCCAACTACCTTGATTTCAGTTAATTTGGAATGAAAGATCCCGTAACTAAAATAAAGAAGCAGACCTATTACCAGCCACACCCCAAATCTGGACCAGTTTTTAATTCCCAACTCACTCATCAGGTAAAAATTAGTCAAAATGCCTAAAACAGGGATAAAAGACCATGATTTTAACAGTGACAGGAATGTGATAACGACAGTTGTCAGTCCGAACAACAAGAATGGAACGGAATGAATTGAAAAATCATGAAAGTAATTCGTCAAATCAGGTAGACCATTATTGGAAATTTGTAAGATAATGATCAATAAAAGTAGGATTGGCGGAATGAAATATCTGCTGTTTAAATAGGGAACAACAAATCCATTTTTGCTCCGATCCCTTTCCCCTTTTGGATTTAACACCAAAATACCTCCTGAAACCAATATAAATGCAAATAAAGTGCCGATGCTTGTCAGATCTGTCACCTCGGTCAGATTCATAAACAGGGAAGGGAATGCCACAATAATTCCGGTAATGATAGTTGCAAAGCCGGGTGTCCTGTATTTGGGGTGCAATTTTGCAAAGACAGGAGGTAACAAACCATCACGGCTCATACTCATCCAGATTCGGGGCTGCCCCAACTGAAAAACAAGAAGAACACTGGCCATGGCAATAACAGCACTTACAGCAATGATCCCTGATAACTTCGTGAGGTGCAATTTGGCAAAAACAAATGCTAGCGGATCAGCAACCCCAAGTTGATCGGATGGCACCATTCCTGTTAAAATCAGACTTACAAGCACATACAGAACTGTTGATATCAAAAGAGCATAAAACATCGATCTGGGCAAATCTTTTTTGGGGTTTTTGCACTCTTCAGCCGTAGTAGATATTGCATCAAAGCCGATGTAGGCAAAAAAGACGCCTGATATTCCTTTTAACACGCCAGGCAATCCATTGGGGGCAAAGGGTGTCCAATTGGCTGGATCCACATAAAATGCCCCGGCGGCGATGACAAGGATAAGAACGCCTATTTTAAGGAGAACCATTGCATTATTGGCTCTTTTCGATTCCCTTATACCGATGTAACAGATCCAGGTGATGGCTACAACAATCATGAAAGCAGGAATGTCAGCAATTATTCTGAAATTAAATATTTGTGGCGCAGTAGTCCATGCCACATATGCTTCTTTCAACGAAGGAGCTAAACTTGCAAGTGGAGTTCCGTTTTGGATTTGAATCACTGATTCGTTAAATCCCCTCATCGCTGTAAGGTAGTCGGTTGTAAGAAATGAGTAAATATGCAAACCGAACCCTTCGAGCAGGCCAGAAAAATATCCCGACCAGGATATTGCTACTGCGATGTTTCCGATCGCATATTCCATGATTAGGGTCCAGCCGATGATCCATGCCACAAGCTCGCCAAAGCTTGCATAGGCATAGGTGTAGGCACTGCCACTAATGGGAATGGATGATGCAAATTCGGCATAGCACATGGCAGAGAGTCCGCAAGCCACTGCAGTGAAAACAAAAAGCAGCGAGACAGCTGGACCGCCGGTTGCAGCGGCATTTCCGATGGTACTGAAGATCCCTGCGCCAACTATTGCGGCAACTCCCAATGCAGTAAGGTCTACGACTCCAAGGGTACGCTTCATTCCGGCACCATGGAACGAATGATCTGTTGAATCATCCATGATCAGGGAGATCGTTTTTTTTCTGAACAGGTTGCCGGTTCTCATGAAAAAAGTGAACTAAAGTGACTAAAGTTAACTAAAGTGACTAAAGTTGAATGTGTTAATTTAGTTGTTTGGTTTGAATTAGTTTTCCACTTAAGCGAAGCAGTTCAGTTTCGGATTTTTTAGCCTGAAACTGGGCAACAAGCAGGCTGTTTTCTGCTTCAAGCTCAGAAAGTTGTATGTCGCGCAATTCATAGTCACTCATTTCACCAACCCTGAATCTTTCGAATGATATTTTTGAAGTTGTTTTAGCCACTTCAAGATTGGCGGTTTCCAGGGTGACCAGTTTTAAATTTGTCCTGTATTCATTGAATAACTGCCAAAGTGCTTCTTCTGTTTGTTTCAAAACCTGTTCATATTCCAGTCTGGCGGATTCAGCATCGATTTTGGCATTGGCCGCAACCCGTCTCTTATTCAATCCGTCAAATACAGGCAAAGATAGGTTAAGGCCTATAACCGGACCATGGTTCACAGCCAGGGAAGAAGAGCCGTAGTTGTAGGATGTACGTGAAAAATTGTAATCAGTAAAAAAATCAATCTGTGGATATTGCGGAGAATGGGTCAACCGGTAATCCAGCAAAGAGATATCCACAGACTGTTTAGCCAGGCTGATCTGACTATTTGAGGTTGTCAGTATCTCTTTTAAATTTGCATAATCCAGAATTTTATCAAACCGGATGGAAGAGGTGACATCATAATTTTTTCCGGTTTCCAGTACCAGCAGGGTATTCAGCTTTGATTTTGCAGATGTCAGGGCGACCTGCTGTCTCAAAAAAGCTGCACTATCTGCATTGAGGTCGGTAGAGGATTTCAGGAATGCCAGTTCTGATGTAGTACCTATTTGTAGTTTTTTTCGGGTCAAATCATAGCGGCTGTTGGAGAAATTAATCGCGTTCTGAAGGACCTCAATACTGTTTTTCAACTGCACTACGGCAAAATAGGCTGTAATAATTTCAGAAACCTTGTTTTCAACGGTAGCTCTCAGAGAGGTCTCCTGAAGAGACTGCAATGATCCCAGCCTCTCTTTTTTGATAAACATTTCCATTCCATTAAACAGTGTCCAGTCAAGCGTTGCGGTAATACTTGCAGTTTGGGAGTGAAGGTTATCGCTTTGTGAACTTACGCCATTTTGGTCCTTCGAATCAAGCGAAAATGCATTTTCCCTGATACCTCCGTTCAGGTTGATGTTTGGCAGAAAACCTGCATTCCCCAATGTATTATTGTTCCCGGCAATTTTAGTATCGTTGTTCGCAATTTGTATTGAGAAGTTGTTTTTAAGCCCGATTGCGACTGCCTCCTCCAGACCCATGGAGGTTGGTTGCCCATATGCGATTAGACTTGTGCCGACCAATAGCACTGATAGTATATAAATTTTTCCCATTTTAATTTACTTTTCTGTTAGCTTTGACTATTCATCAACATCAGCCTGAAGATCATCCGACTCTTCGACGAAACTTAATTTTCCCGAAATCATTGTATAGAGTGCCGGTACAATGTAAAGAGTTAAGACCAACGAAAACATCAAACCTCCAATAATTGCAATCCCCATCGGGATTCGGCTTTTTGCTGCCGCACCAAGTGCCAGCGCAATAGGCAATGCTCCCAGCATGGTAGCCAGACTTGTCATTAAAATCGGCCTCAGGCGAAGTGTAGCAGCCTCCAGAACGGCTTCTCTGACAGGCAGACCGGCAAGTTTTTTCTGGTTGGCAAATTCAACAATCAGGATACCGTTTTTGGTTACGATCCCTATTAATATGATGATCCCGATTTCACTGAAAATATTCATGGTCTGATTAAAAGCTGTCAACGAAATCAGTGCTCCGACGATTGCAAGGGGAACAGTAAGCATAACGATCAAAGGGTCGCGGTAGCTTTCAAATTGTGCAGCGAGAACCAGGAAAATCAAAATAAGAGCAAAAACAAAAGCGTATATCAAACTGCTTGCACTTTCATCGAAATCCCGGGAAGATCCCGACAAGGAGGATGAAAAGCTCTCGGGGAGTACCTCTTTCGCAATTTTTTTCATTTCTGAAATTCCGTCACCGAGGGTAAATCCGACAGCCGGCTGCGCTGAAACTGTCGCGGATACGTAACGGTTGAAACGGAAAATTGTCGGAGGATTACTTTGATTGACAATTTTCACCACATTTTCAAGCTGAATAAGTTTTCCGGAATTATTCCTGATATATATGGAAGAAAGATCAAGCGGATTGTCCCTGTTTGACCGGGATGCTTCCCCGATTACCTGATACTGCTTATCTCTGAGGATGAAGTATCCGTAACGCTGCTGACTGAAATACAGCGAAAGGTTTTCAGCAATATCCCTGATGGTGACACCCATGGTCTTAGCCCTGTCACGATCAATGTCAATTCTCAACTCAGGCTTATTAAACTTCAAATCGACGTCCACCACCTGAAATGTCTTGTCGTCCATCGCCTTTTCAAGAAATTTCGGCAAAGTTTCACGCAGGCTTTGAAAATCAGGTGCAAGAATTACAAACTGGACAGGCAAACCCGCCCCTCTTCGTGTTGTTGCAATTGTTTGCTCCTGTGTGGCATAGGTCCTGGCAAAATTATTTTTCCTCAAAATTCCATTCAGCCAGTCAGTTATTTCCTGCTGTGTACGTTCGCGCTCATCGGGATTAACAAGTCCGATTCTTGCAAAACCGGAATTGGTTCCGCCCATACCTGTCATGATCATCAGCGTTTCCTTCTCAGGAATGGTGTCAATCATCTCTGCAAGCTTATCCATGTAAATACTCATTGACTCATATGCAGTTCCTTCAGGTGCAGTAGCTGTTATTCTGATTCTGCTTTTATCTTCCATGGGAGCCAGCTCCTGAGGAATGATCCTGCCGATCAGGACAATGATGGCAAATGAAGCAAGCATTACCACAACGGCTATCCAACGGTGATTAATAAACACCTTCAGGGAATTATGGTAACCATTGGTCATGTTTTCAAAAAACTTCTCCGTCCTGTGATAAAACCCTGTTTCAGCTGAGCTTTTTTTAAGCATTCTGGCACACATCATCGGGGTTAGCGTCAGTGAAACGAATGCTGATATAATAACGGAGCCCGCCACCGTTACTGCAAACTCTCTGAAAAGCCTGCCTGAAATGCCACTCAGAAACATAATTGGCAGAAAAACCGCGGCCAGGGTGATTGTGGTTGAAATAATGGCAAAGATGATTTCTTCTGATCCCTTGTGACCTGCCACGATAGGCTTCTCACCCAACTCGATCTTTTTATAGATATTTTCAAGGACTACAATTGCATCATCTACGACCAGGCCTGTTGCCAGCACGATTCCAAGAAGGGTAAGCAGGTTAATTGTAAAACCCGCGAAATACATGATTGCAAAAGTACCAACCAGGGAAATGGGAATTGCCAGGACAGGAATCAATGTGGTGCGCCAATGACGCAGAAAAACAAATATCACCAGGACAACCAAAGCAAATGAGAAAAATATCGTCTCTTCCACTTCCTTAATTCCTTTACGGATATTTGTCGTTGAATCAAGGATAATGGATAATTTCAAATCCTGGGGAACCTCAAGCTTTAATCTCTCAACCCTTTTGTAAAATTCATCTGCAATAGCAATATGGTTTGAACCCGGTTGTGGCTGGATACCGAGGGCAATCTGCTGTATTCCCCCATTTCCCCTGAAACTGCTTTTTAGTGACTCTGCTGCAAGAACGGCCCTGCCAATATCTTTTAATCTTATTAATACTCCGTTCTGTTCTTTGATCAGGAGGTTGTTAAATTCGTCCTCTGTGGTGAGCCTGCCGAGGGTTCGGATGGTTAATTCTCTTTCATAACCCTCAATCCTTCCGGACGGCAATTCCACGTTTTCACGCTGAAGTGCAGTGCGGATGTCAGTCGGCGTGATCTGAAAAGCAGACAGCCTGGCCGGGTCCAATTCGAGCCGCATAGCGTATTTTTTTTCACCATATACCCTGATATCACTGACACCCGGAATGGTCTGCAATCTTTCCTTGAAGACGTTTATACCATAGTCTGTAAGTTCAAGAAGACTCCTGGAATCACTTTTGACAGCCAGTGTAATGATAGCGTCAGAGTCTGCGTCCGTTTTTACCACAACGGGAGGATCACAGTCCTGCGGCAAACGGTTCATCGCCCGCGAAACCCTGTCCCTGACGTCATTTGCTGCCGCTTCCATGTCGGCATCGATATTAAACTCTACGGTAATACGGCTGTTTCCGTCACTACTGGAAGAGGTAAGAGTCCTTATACCAGCAATACCATTGATTGACTCCTCAAGGGGCTGCGTGATCTGCGTTGCAATCACATCTGCATTGGCACCTGTATAACCTGTTGACACTGTAACAATGGGCGGATCCACACTTGGAAATTCCCTTAAACCGAGCATTTCAAACGCCACAAAACCAAACAGAAGTAAAGTAATGGAAAGTACAGAAGCCAGTACCGGTCGTTTGATGCTTATTGAAGCAATATTCATGATGTAAATTTCAATATTGGTTACCTGTACTGAATATTAACCTTGATCGGCATGCCATCCTTGATCTGTAATAGACCACTCGTCACCAAAGTATCATCCGGGACTATCCCTTCTGTAATCTCCACTTCAGTTTCTGTTCTGTAACCTGTTTTAATATTTACAGCTTTGGCTTTTCCGCTCTTTAATAAAAACACCTGCTCTCCCTCCAGCAGAGGTACTGTTGACCTTGCCGGAATCATGACACAGGGTTTATCCGGGAAAAGCTTAAGTTCAATCTTGGCAAAAGCTCCGGGAAATAGAACTTTTTCAGGGTTGGGGCATAATGCCCTTATCCTTATTGATCTGGTTAATGCATCAATTTTTGATTCCAGTGCATAAATTTTGGCGGTAAAATGTTCCTCTCTCCCATCAATGGTGAAGTCAATTTCCATACCTATTTTCAGATTGGCAATGAATTTCTCGGGCACCGAAAAATCAACTTTAATCGGATCAACCTGTTGGAGTGAAGTAATGATTGTCGTATTGGAAACAAACGCACCCTCACTAACCATCCTTAATCCTAGGGTACCGGAGAAAGGTGCTAGCAATTCTGTTTTGGAAATCTGTGCCTTGATCAAATCCTGCGCTGCCTTTAAAGTGCTGAAATTGTTTTCAGAGATATCAAGTTCTTCTTTACTGATGCCCTTAAACTGATATAATTCCTTCTTCCGATCCAATTCTTTTTGAGCTAATTCCAGCTGTAACTGATTGGATTTCAGCTGTGCCTGCAAATCTTTGTCAAACATTTTTACCAGTCGTGCTCCTTTTGGGACATTACTTCCTTCTTTAAAGAATATACTGGTCACTTTGGCTGAAATTTCAGGTCTGATATCAATTTCCTCATTTGCCATTAAGGTCCCTGTGTAGGTATATACAACATCAAGATTGGTAATTTTGACGACCTGACCTTCTACTGTCAGGATTGTTCTCCCTTCACCTTGCCCGCCACTTTTTTTGGCCTGGTCGCTGCACGACAAAAAATTAAAAAAAACCAAGACTACAAAGATAGCCCGACAAAAAATTTTCATCTTTAAATGATTTATAATCAGTTAGTTAAAAAAAAACAGATCAATTATGCTACTTTACGATCGCGTAATAGCAGCGCACCGGAGAGTCGATTTTACCTTCAGCAACTAATTTTTTAATCAATTTGTCAACATCCTTTTTGTCCACTCCCGAGGCATCGGCGATTTCACTACCCTTCATTGGTTTGCCCGATTGTTCCATTGCCCTGATAATTGATTCCTTTGATTCCATAATCTAAAATTTTTATAATTTTGAAACTCTGCTTAACAAGAAATGATCTGCAAGAACGAGCGCAGCCATTGCTTCAACGATGGGAACAGCCCTGGGTAAAACACAAGGATCATGCCTTCCCTGTACATTTACAACAGCCTTATTTCCAAGTATATCTACAGTATTTTGCTCTTTCAGTAAGGTTGCAATAGGCTTAAATGCCACATTCCAATAAATATCCTCCCCATTTGAAATACCACCCTGGACTCCGCCCGAATGGTTGGTTAATGTTCTTATACCATTTTGTGAAGGAATAAAAATATCGTTGTGCTGAGACCCGGTCAGCCTGGTTCCTGAAAAGCCGGAGCCGTATTCAAAACCCTTTACGGCATTGATGCCCAACATGGCAAACCCCAAATCTGCATGAAGCTTATTGAAGACTGGATCACCCCAGCCCGCAGGAACGCCGGTTGCAACTCCGGTAATGACTCCACCAACAGTATCATTATTTCTGCCTGCCTCCTCAATTCTTTGAATCATCCGGGCAGCAGTGTCAGGATCGGGACACCTGACAATCGTATTTTCGGTATTTCCTAAATCCAGCTCCAGGTAAGATTTCTCCAATTCTATCTCTCCAACCCTTGAAACGTAGGCCTGTATTGTTATTCCGGATATTGCAAGCATCTGTTTGGCAATTGAACCGGCAACAACTCTCGCGATGGTCTCTCTTGCCGATGATCTTCCTCCTCCGCGATAGTCCCTCACCCCATATTTCTGGTCATAGGTAAAATCAGCATGCGAAGGACGATACAATTCCCTGATATTCGAATAGTCACCTGAATGCTGATCCTTATTTTTAATCTGAAAACCAATAGGGGTTCCGGTAGTCATTCCTTCAAAAATTCCTGAGAGAATTTCAACCTGATCAGATTCCTGACGGGAAGTGGTAATGTGCGACTGACCAGGTTTTCTGCGATCCAAATCTCTCTGAATCAGCTCAGTGTCTATCTTTACTCCTGCCGGACAACCATCTATCACCCCGCCAATTGAGACTCCGTGTGACTCACCAAATGACGTAAGTCTGAATATTCTTCCAAAACTGTTCAAAGTATTATTTTTTAGTCAGGCTAAATTTATTCAACTTTTCTGTTATTTTTCATTAGATACCCGATGAATCAAAAGGTTTAATGAAAAAATAAAAAACCCGGATGAAATCACCCGGGTTTTTCGATGTTTTATTTGATAAAACAGTTAGTTGCAACCGCATCCACTGCCACATCCGCCTGATGAGGATTCAGTGTCGCCACATCCGCCATCACCACAACCACCATCACCACAGCTGCCACCGCCACTGCCACAGCCACAACCACCGGTGCTGTATGCTGCACTGAGTTCTTCTTCAGATGCCTCACGTACATCCAAAATTTCGCCGCTAAAAAGAAGATCTTCTCCTGCTAGCGGATGATTGAAATCCATGGTAACTGATTCGCCTTCAACTGATACAACTATACCGTCCATTCGCTGACCGTGGGCAGACATCATGGGAATGCTGTTTCCCGGTGTAAGCAATGTTTCATCAACTTTCCCGTCTACCTTAAAAATATCGAGCGGTAATTCAACAACAGCTTCTTCGTTGATCTCGCCATAACCGCTGGAAGCCGGAATTGAAATTTCAAATTTCTCTCCGGACTTTTTCCCAATCAGTTGTCCCTCAAAAGCTGGAATCATCAATCCTGCGCCATGGAGAAAAATCAGCGGACTTTCTTGCGTTGCTGACTCAAATATCTCACCTTCTTTACCATCCAACCTCAAATCATAGGTCAGGGTAACCATACTATCTTTTGAAACTGTAACCATTACAATGTTTTTTAAAATTTAATGTGCAAAGAAACAGTATATTTCTTTATCAGCATAATTTGATACGTTAATTTCAGAAAAAAGTTTAAAAGACGGGAACGATTTGGCTCTGGTCCACACCATCATTTGATCCACATTCATTCTTCGCATTTAGCTTTAGCCAACGTATTCTTATTCACTCAGCAATTATAAAATTATATGACTATTGATGTATTTAATATTATCCAGACAAAGGTATGTAGGTGTATTGATTCCATAAAGACCCATATCAGATGAGGATAGGGTAAATGTTACCTTGTAAACTTTCCCAAGCGAAGTCAGATCAAAGGTGGTCCACCGGGTCAAAATATAATCTTTGGAAGAATCCGGAGACCGAAAATCTGCAAGATAAATATCCAGATTGCCAACTTTGACATTGAATCGGTCATAACCATTAACAGTTACCTTAAACCAATCCGGGTCAGTCCCGGTCTTTCCTCCAAATTTTTTGCTGTAATCGTCTCCATTTCTCATAGAGAGCGCCGCGTAAGTACTGTTGCAAACAGCTATAGAACGTAGTTCGAATTCTCCGGCTGCGCTCAGTGTCGCGAAAATATCACCCCCGAAGGATGGATAAAATATTGCAAACTTGTTCTTTTGATTTTCCGGATCAATCACGCTGTATTGATTCGAATAACCAGCTGTCGTTACATCGTTTTTTTGTGAATAGGAGAACCCGGCCCAGGTTTGCCATGCTGCATTATACTGATTATCAAACTTCATATCAGATGCTATAAAAAATCCGGACGCGTCCGATCCATTCCAAAAACCAATTTGGGGCATGGTCAGAGATTCGAAATCAACCGTTTGAGTCCTGATTTCCTCCTTTGCACTTTGACAGGATGTGACAACCCATCCAAAACAATACAAAAAAAGGACCATAGAAAATGAGCTTCTCATAACTGATTTAGTTTAATTAATTAAATATCAATACATTGAAAAAATTTGCACAAAATTCTACGCTGTTCATCCCGATAGCGAAAAATAAAGTTGAAATTGGCAGGTCTTCTGGCTTGTCCGGTTTTCTGCGCCTTCCCGCCCCGACTTGTTGGGACAGTGGCATTGATTCAGAAACCTCTTGAATGGACTTACAGCTGCGGGTACAGCTCCGGAATTACACCGGATTCCCTTTTTGATTCACCCCTTCGGATAAGAAGATGATGAAACCTAATTTCAATGCAAATTTACAATATTTAGAAATACAGGATGTAAGGTAGCCATCAATTATTTTTAAAACTATAGATGCAGGAGGTATCAGAAAAGATTGAATCCTTTTTTATACTTTTAAAGTTCCGGAAACGAGCATGGGCAAAACCCACAAAAGGCGATGTAAATTCACCTGCGAGTTCAATGAGTACCCACTGATGGTCAATAATTTATTTATGCTATTTACGAGTGAAAAGATATAAACGATGTTTCCCGAAGAAGTAAAAAAAAGAATTTTGAAGCTGCGACAGGAGATTGAGCAGCACAACTTTAACTATTACAAACTCAGTCAGCCTACCATCTCAGATTTTGAATTTGACGGACTGATGAGTGATCTGATCGCTCTTGAAAATAAATTTCCTGAATTTAGCGATGAAAATTCTCCCAGTCAAAGGGTCGGAAATGATATCTCGCGGGAATTTGAACAAGTCAGCCATTTATATCCGATGCTCTCACTTTCAAATAGTTATTCAGAGACAGAAGTAAGTGATTTCGTTCAGCGGGTGGAGAAACTTTCCGGAGAAAAACCGGATTATGTTTGTGAGCTCAAACTCGACGGCACCTCCATCAGCCTTAGCTACCGGGATGGTGAACTTCAAAGGGCTGTAACCAGAGGCGATGGTGAAAAAGGAGACGACGTAACAGCCAATGTCCGGACAATTCGTTCTATCCCTTTGAAATTAAATGGTGATTATCCTGCAACATTTGAAATAAGAGGGGAGATTGTCATGCCATTTGCTGTTTTTGATGCCCTTAACATCGAAAGAGTGAAGCTGGGAGAACAGCTTTTTGCCAATCCCAGAAATGCCGCCTCAGGTACGTTAAAATTACAAAGTTCCGCTATGGTCGCATCCCGTAAACTGGATGCCTATTTCTATTCGATTTTGGGTGAGAATCTCCAAGAAGACGGACATTATGAACTTTTACAGAAATCTGCAGGCTGGGGTTTTCAGTTATCTCCACATGCTGCAAAGTGCAAAAACAGTGAAGAGATTCACTCCTATCTGGCCGAATGGGACAAGAAAAGGGAACAGCTTCCCTTTGCAACCGATGGCGTCGTCATCAAAGTCAATTCAAAAAGAGTGCAGGAGGAACTGGGTTATACTGCCAAGAGTCCCAGATGGGCCATTGCTTACAAATTCAAGGCAGAAAGGGTATCAACACGGTTGCTGGGTGTCGACTACCAGGTAGGAAGAACCGGTGCCGTAACCCCGGTAGCCAATCTCGAACCGGTGCAACTCGGCGGTACTGTGGTAAAAAGAGCCTCCCTGCACAATTCCGATGTTATTGAGGGCCTTGACCTTCACACAAATGATCTTGTTTTTGTGGAGAAAGGCGGAGAAATTATTCCCAAAATTGTGGGTGTCGACAAATCCAACAGAGATCCCCTTCAAGCGGCTATACAATTTATTACCAACTGTCCTGAATGCGGTTCCCCATTGGTGAGAGAAGAGGGCGAAGCTGCCTGGTATTGCCCGAATGAAGATGGATGTCCTCCGCTGATCAAAGGTAAGATCGAACATTTTATCAGCCGGAAAGCCATGGATGTCGACGGTCTTGGCAGTGAAACCGTAGACCTGCTCTTTCAACAGGGATTGGTTTGCAATGTGGCTGATCTTTACGAATTGAATAAGGATCAGCTGGTTACATTGGATCGGATGGGAGAAAAATCGGCCGACAGAATCGTCGAAGGACTAAAAAACTCCACGAATATCCCTTTTGAACGGGTTCTTTTCGCCTTGGGCATCAGGTATGTTGGTGAGACAGTGGCAAAAAAACTGGCCAGGGAGATCAAGTCCATGGATCAGCTTCAACAAGCAGATTTTGCTAAACTTATTTCCGTAGAGGAGATTGGAGTCAAAATTGCGGAGAGCATTATTAACTGGTTTTCAAGGAAAGAACACCTCGAACTGGTTGAGCGACTAAGAAAGTTCAATTTGAGATTTGAGGCTGAAAGCAATCTGAAAGAGGGATCTACTGAAAAACTGAAAGGATTATCCTTCGTTATTTCAGGTACTTTTAAAAATTATTCCCGTGACGGATTGAAAGCTGACATCGAATTGCATGGAGGAAAGAATGTCTCCTCAATTTCTGCCAAAACAAACTATCTGATTGCTGGTGAGAATATTGGACCTTCCAAGCTGGAGAAAGCCACAACGCTAAAAATTCCGGTAATTACCGAAGAACAGTACATTCAACTTACAGATTGAAAGTTGAAACAGATAGGTGAATGAATATTATTGGATTGATTTTTATTTCGAATATATAACTTTGCAAAAATGCTAAGAAGATTATTCAATTCGTGGATTAAGAGAAGGTTGTTTCTGGCATACAGGAATCAACACAGGGCGGTATGTATCATTTCGATGTCTAATGCAAAATCTGTCGGGATTCTCTGGAATCCTTCAGACGAGGGCGGCATAGAAACATACGAGTCACTCCGTAAAATTCTGAGCGAAAAAGGAATCAAATCTTTTGGAATAGCGTATATCAGTTCTAAAAGAGAAAAGGAGACACTGTCTACCGTTTCAAATTCTTGGTTGATAAACAGTTGCAATGTTGGTTTCTTTGGCGGCCCACAGAGTGGAGATGGCATCCATTTTATGCAGGAAGAATTTGATATCCTGATTGACTTGTCTATCGTTAAAACCATTGCGCTTCAATATATTCTAATTCACTCCGCTGCAAAATTTAAAGTAGGCTGGAGTGCTGATGATCCAAATTTGTATGATCTGGAAATTGATGTGACAGCGAATCCGCGATGTCGCTTCCTGATGGAGCAGATCATCTATTATCTTGAAAAATTGAACGAGAACCACTAATAGTATGTCAAAAACATTTCATGGGGCAGGCGTGGCTCTGATAACCCCTTTTGGCAAAGATTTGCAGATAGATTTCAAAAGCCTTGGGCACCTTGTCGACAACCAGATAGAAAACAACATGGATTTTCTGGTTGTTTTAGGCACAACAGCCGAGACAGCCACCCTTTCAGGCACTGAAAAACAGTCGGTTATAGATTTTGTTATCACCAGAACGTCAGGAAAAATTCCCATTATGGTCGGGGTTGGCGGAAACAGCACTTCTGATGTGATCGATCAGTTAAATTCAATCAATCTAAGGAAGGCCGATGGAATATTATCTGTTGTTCCATACTATAATAAACCTTCGCAGGAAGGTATATATCAGCATTTTATGGCAATAGCAGCCGCTTGTCCGCTTCCTGTTGTACTCTATAACGTACCCGGAAGGACAGGAATCAGCATGAGTGCAGAGACTACGCTTCGACTCGCACACGATGCTGAAAACATTATTGGAACCAAAGAAGCCTCAGGAAATTTTGGTGAGATTATCAGGATTTTAAAGGGAAAACCCGACAGATTCAGTGTTATTACCGGCGATGACAGCCTGGTCGTTCCAACTATTTCACTTGGTGGAGAGGGCGTAATCTCGGTAGCAGCTAATCTTGCTCCAAGATTAATATCCGCCATGTCACATTATGCATTACATGGAAATTATCCGAATGCAGCAGCCATTCAACTTGAAATTCAACCGCTGGTGGAAGATCTTTTTGCCGAGGGAAACCCTTCCGGCGTCAAAGCCGCCATGCATTCGGCCGGCATGTGCGAAAACCAGGTGAGACTACCGCTGGTACCCGTGAGTGAGAGACTTTACAGGGAGCTGGAGGAAAAGACGAAGGGGTTGTTGTGATTCAACCGGTTATTTCCCAGCAGAAGGTTGATAATATTTCATTGCTTCAGGCAGTTTCTCACTGATTTTTGCAATCCTGTTTTCATCCAGCGGGTGGGTGCTCAAAAACTCCGGGTTAGTGGTTGTTTTTGACTTGGCCATGGTTTTCCAGAATTCTACACTCTGGGCCGGATCATATCCTGCCATTGCCATGAAATATAAGCCCATTTCATCCGCTTCATACTCATGTTTCCTGGAGAAGGGCAACATGTATCCATATTGTGATCCAAGCCCGAATGCCGCCATAGCCAATTGCTGGGTCTCCTGGGGTTTTTCGGATAATGCGACCGACAAAGCAGTTCCCATTCCCTGCGCCAAAAGCTGTTCACTCATTCTTTCACTGCTGTGATGTGCCACCGCATGGGCTATCTCATGACTCATAACCGTTGCCAGCTGGGCATCATTCTTCATCAATGGAAGTATCCCCGTGTAAACGACAACCTTGCCACCAGGCATACACCATGCATTGATGCTCTTGTCTTCTATCAGGTTAAATTCCCATTTGTATCCATTTAGATATGTTGGTAAACCCTTGTCAACAAAATATTTACCTACAGCTACCGCGATTTTGTTGCCGACTCTTTTGATCCGTTCAGTCTCCGTTTTATTCGTGGATAACTTGTTTGTTTTGATGAACTGCTCATATTGAGTCAGGCTCAGGGTCATCACTTCAGATTCTTTTACCAGGCTTAACTGTTTACGGCCAGTAACAGGGACTGTTGCACAGGATGTAAAAAGAAACAGGGACACAACTGCCCAACCCACAATTGAATGGTGTGTTAGAGTTTTCATTACTTGTAAATTTTATGTTGATTAGACAATAAGGTATTGTAAAGCAGCGAAGCGATGGTCATGGGTCCGACACCTCCGGGAACCGGGGTGATAAAGGAACATTTAGGGGCAACCTCATCAAATTTTACGTCGCCCTTCAGTTTGAAACCAGATTTGGTTTGATCTGATACGACCCTCGTTGTCCCGACATCAATTACCACAGCTCCCTCTTTGACCATATCCCCGGTCAAAAATTCGGGCATTCCCAGTGCCGCAACGATGATATCAGAATTCAGAGAGATCTCTTTGAGATTTTTTGTTCTGCTGTGGCAAAGCGTAACGGTACAATCTACACCCTTCTGAGAAAGCAGAATACTCATCGGCCGACCAACAATATTGCTTCTGCCAATGACTGCGCAACTTTTACCCTTGGTCTCAATCTTATACCTTCGCAGCAGTTCCATGATTCCGAAAGGAGTAGCAGAAACAAATGCTGGCATTCCTGCCACTACCCTACCCACATTGACAGGATGAAAACCGTCCACATCCTTTTTAGGATCAATACTTTCGATCACTTTCTCTTCCGAAATATGCTTTGGCAAAGGAAGCTGGACAATAAAACCATCAATAGCAGGATTCTGATTCAGAGAGTTTATACAATCAAGCAACTCCTGCTCACTGACTTTGTCTTCAAAACGAATCAAGGTTGACTCAAAACCTACCAGTTCGCAGGCCTTAACTTTGGCAGCGACATAAGTCTCACTACCACCATCATGACCAACCAGGACTGCTGCCAGGTGCGGAATTTTCATCCCCGCAGCAATAATTTTTGCAACCTCATCAGCAATCTCCGTCTTTATTGTTGCAGCGATCTCTTTACCATCTATTAATACCATACTTCAAATGTTATTTAAAAAGCTGTTAGCTATTAGCTGATTGGTGTTAGCTAAAGGCTAACGGCTAAAAGCCTCTGGCTTCCCTACCTGCGCCCTTGGCCCTGGGTCATCATCTTTTTCATGTTGGCGCCTGAGGAGACCATTTTCATCATTTTGCGTGTATCTGCAAATTGTTTCAGCAATCTGTTTACCTCCTGAACGGAAGTTCCCGACCCCTGAGCAATCCTTTTTCGTCTGGATCCATCAATTAAAGCCGCATCGGCCCGTTCTGCCCTGGTCATGGAATAAATAATGGCTTCTACATGCTTAAAGGCATCATCTTCAATATCAACGTCTTTTAAAACTTTGCCCATACCAGGTATCATGCCCGCAAGATCTTTCAGGTTACCCATCTTTTTGATCTGTTGTATCTGTTTGAGGAAATCGTCAAAATTAAACTGGTCTTTGGCCAGTTTTTTCTGAAGTTTGCGTGCCTCTTCTTCATCATATTGTTCCTGCGCCCGCTCAACCAGCGAAACGATGTCACCCATTCCCAGAATACGGTCTGCCATCCTGCTTGGGTAAAATGCGTCGATCGCATCCATCTTCTCGCCCATCCCCACAAATTTGATCGGTTTGTTCACCACCGAACGGATAGATAATGCAGCTCCACCCCTTGTGTCGCCATCCAGTTTGGTCAGGATCACTCCGTCAAAATTGAGCCTGTCATTGAACTCTTTGGCGGTGTTTACTGCATCCTGACCTGTCATGGAGTCAACGACAAACAGGATTTCCTGCGGATTGACTGCATTTTTAATGGACTCAATCTCCTTCATCATCATCTCGTCGATAGCCAAACGACCCGCTGTATCAATGATGACAACGTCATTCCCTTTTATTCTGGCTTCTCTGATCGCATCCTTTGCAATCTTAACAGGATCCTTGGTGGTTTCATCCGCATAGACACTTACCTGGATAGCAGCACCAAGAATTCGAAGCTGTTCAACTGCAGCAGGTCTGTAAACGTCACAGGCAACCAATAGCGGATTCTTTCCCTGTTTGGTTTTAAGACGGTTGGCCAGTTTTCCGGAGAAGGTTGTTTTCCCGGATCCTTGCAATCCGGACATCAGGATAATGGCTGGAGAGCCCTTTATATTAATATCAACTGCCTGACCACCCATCAGTTCAACCAGTTCATCGTGCACGATCTTGACCATCAGCTGACCTGGATTCAAAGAGGTGATCACCTGCTGACCAATGGCAGTGTCTTTAATTCGGGTCGTAAAATCCTTTGCTATCTTAAAATTGACATCCGCGTCCAGCAAGGCACGACGAACCTCTTTCAATGTTTCTGCAACATTGATCTCTGTAATTTTCCCCTGGCCTTTCAGTAATTTGAACGACCGTTCCAGTTTATCCGTAAGATTTTCAAACATATTCTATATCTTTAATAAAAAGCGTACAAACTTACATGAAAAAAAAAAAAGTTAGGTCGCCGTTTTAATATATTTGCCGAATTTTCGAAAATTTTCCGCTTCCACCGTAACGATTGAATAAATTGTTCGTCTTATACCTATTACTTAAATGTTAGCCTGAATGAGGAAATTCTTCTTCGTTGTGATACTTCTGTTTGCATACAATACGCTCCTGTTCTCACAGAAAACAACAAAAAAACTATATATAGCCGAAAAATGCGCATCTGCCATTACCATCGATGGAAATCTGGACGAAGAAGTCTGGAAAGGAAAATGGGAAGGTGGATTTCTACAGCGCGAACCTTACGAAAATGCCAAACCATCTCAGGAAACAGAATTCAGGATACTTTTCGACGATGATTTCATCTATGTAGCCATCAAGGCTTTGGACACAGCACCCGACAGTATTGTCAGCCGGTTGTCCCGAAAGGACAAAGCAGATGGTGATTTGGTTGGTGTGGCCTTTGACAGTTACCACGATCTGAGAACAGCCTTTGGTTTTTTTGTCTCTGCATCCGGTGTAAAGACAGATGAAATTTTCACAGAAGATGGAATGGTCGAAGACCTGACCTGGGATCCAATATGGTATGTCAAAACAAGAAAACAAAGCTGGGGATGGTCTGCAGAGATAAAAATTCCTTTAACCCAGCTAAGATTCGAAAAAAATTCGAAGGAAGTTTGGGGCTTTGAAGCCATTCGTCTGCTTTTCAGAAAAAATGAATTCTCAGTCTGGCAACCAATCGCAAGAGATGCTTCCGGATTTACAAGGCACTACGGTGAGCTGGCTTTCAACGGAGAACTCAAACCAAAAAAACAATTTGATCTTACACCATATTTCACAGCTGGAGTCAACAAGTACCAGGAGGAAGAGGGCAACAAGTTCGCCGATGGCTCCGACACCAAACTGAATGGTGGCCTGGATGGCAAGATTGGAGTAACCAACAACCTTACCCTCGACTTTACCATCAACCCGGATTTTGGACAAGTGGAAGCAGATCCTTCGCAAGTTAACCTGACAGCCTACGAGACGTTCTTTGTTGAAAAACGACCCTTTTTTATTGAAGGAAATAACATTACTCGTTTTCAGCTTGGGTTTGGTGACGGAGATCTGTCAACCGAGCAGCTCTTCTATTCAAGAAGGATTGGGCGAGAACCTCAGATTTCACCTGATCTGGCGGAGAATGAGTATGCTAAAGTACCTGGTTTTACCAGAATTTTAGGGGCAGCGAAACTTACCGGTAAAACTTCCAGGGGGCTATCTGTCGGGATAATTGAAAGTTTGGGAGCCGAAGAAAATGCACAGATTGATTACCTGGGTACCACCAGAAACGAGGTGGTTGAACCGCTGACCAACTACCTGGTTGGCAGGCTTCAGAAAGACAGCAAAGATGGTAATACCATTTTTGGTTTCATGGGTACGAGCACCAACCGGCAAATGAATGACTCTTTGGTAAACGAGGAATTACACAGCACGGGTCGATCGGCAGCCTTCGATTTCAAACAATATTTTGACGGGAAAAACTGGTTGTTACAGTTCAACGCGGTCGCCAGCAATGTTAAAGGCAGCAAAGAGGCGATCTCAAAGACACAAGTCTCCTCCACCCACTATTTTCAAAGACCGGATGCATATCACCTGGAATACAACGAAAATCTGACATCACTTTCCGGCAACGGGGGAAATTTTCAGTTTTCGAAAATCGGAGGCAATTTTAACTGTCTTTTTGCAACGATGTGGAAATCTCCCGGCCTGGAACTTAACGACATTGGCTATCTTCGCTCAACCGATGAAATAATCCAGGTGATCTGGGCTGGTTATAAATTCACCAAGCCCAAAGGTGTTATGCGTTCAGCGAGATTGAATATCAACCAGTGGAATGCCTGGAACTATTTCGGCACCCATCTGCTTTCAGGCGGAAATTTCAACGGGCACATTCAGTTTACCAACCATTGGGGACTTCACGCAGGTTTCAACATGGATTCCGAAAGCTACGACGCCTCCCAGCTACGCGGAGGTCCAGCCATGCTGATGCCCGGGAATAAATCCGTCTGGTTATACATTGAATCTGACACGAGAAAGAAACTCTCATTTCAGTATCAGGGACAGCACAACAGGCAAAATAACCAGGCTGGATCAAGAGATATGTTCTCTCCAATTATCAGGTATCAGCCATTGAATACACTCGAATTTTTGCTTGAACCATCCTTTACCTTCCGTAAAAGTGAACTGCAGTACGTTGATGAGCAGACCTGGAACGATGACAAGCGATATTTGCTTGGCACCATACACCAGAAGATCTTCGCTGTGTCAGCCCGAATAAATGTCAATATCCGTCCCAATCTGACCATTGAATACTGGGGACAGCCATTTATTACCTCCGGAAAATATACGGACTTGAAGATGGTAACCAATCCACAAAGTGACAAATACAGCAATCGGTTTCATATATACGATACCCAACAAATCTATGGGCCTGATGCTGAAAATTACTACCTGATTGATGAAAACAGGGACGGAAAAATGGATTATCAGGTTGAAAATCCCAATTTCAATTTCAATGAGTTCCTCTCAAATATGGTACTCAGATGGGAATATCTGCCCGGTTCAACGCTGTACGTTGTATGGTCACAAAATCGCAGATATGAATCAACTTCCGGTGACTTCGACCTGTCACACAACCTCAGTGAACTGTATTCATTCGAAAAACCAAATAATACTCTGATGATCAAACTTTCCTACCGGATTGCAATCCACTAAAAAACTGGTTCTCAAACAGGTGCAATATCTGCACGAATGACCCTCAGAAGCGAACCTTAACCTTTAAACCCCTTTCAATATTTTTATAACAAGTTGATATATAAAATATTAAGCGAATAATAAAAAATATCTCAATTCCATTTTTGAATTAAAATATAAACTACCTTTACACCGGATTATTTACAATTAAATAAGTTTTTTTTTATGAACATTTTCGTAGGAAGCCTTCCATTTAGCTTGGAGGAGGCAGAATTAAAAGGATTTTTTGAGGAGTACGGCGAAGTAACTTCAGCAAGAATTATTACAGACAAATTCTCCGGAAGGAGTAAAGGTTTCGGCTTTATTGAAATGCCGAATGCAGAAGAGGCCCAAAAGGCTATTGAAGAATTGAACGGTGCAGAAGTTGACGGACGTACAATCGTTGTTAACGAATCTATCGAAAAACCAAAAGACGGCACAAGACGTCCAGGCGGTAGCGGTGGCGGCGGCGGTTTCAACCGTGGCGGTGGCGGCGGTGGTGGTTTCAATCGTGGTGGCGATCGTGGCGGTTTCAACCGTGGCGGTGGCGGTGGTGACCGTGGTGGTTTCAACCGTGGCGGCGGTGACAGAGGTACCGGTCGCAGGTCCAGTTATTAAGCAGTCGGACGATTAGTAGCTTTCGGCTACAGTTTGAACTATTTTTGTGCGAGTTCGTGTATGAAAAATTATATCTTGACTTAACAGCCTGATAATTAATCTAAATTGAAGCAAACCACTTAGATAATCCAAACAAAAGCAAATTCGTTCCAAAGCTTATTATAGCATTTAAGAGGGCTCCTTTCAGGATCCCTCTTTTTGTTTTCAATCAAATCGGCAACATCAATATTTATCTCATTATGACTTCATCTCAATCGTCCATAAGCATCAATGCCATAAAAAATCTTGGATTTGAATCCCTGAATCCAATGCAAATGGAGATGCTCAAAGTCAGCAGGAAGGCGAAGCAAATACAACTTTTTTCACCCACCGGATCGGGTAAGACCGTCGCTTTCCTATTGCCTGTTCTGGAGAAGAAATCAGGGCATAATGAAGGCGTTAAAGCGTTGATCGTAGTACCTTCCCGTGAGCTGGCACTTCAAATAGAACAAGTCTTTAAATCGATGGGGAGCGGCCTGAAAGTTTCTACCTGTTACGGTGGTCACAAAATAAAGACGGAGCTCAATAATCTGCTTGAAGCCCCAACCCTGCTGATAGGTACCCCTGGACGAATATATTACCACCTGGAGAAGGGAAATATTAATCCGGCATCCATCGAATTATTGATTTTAGATGAGTACGACAAATCATTTGAGTTTGGGTTTGAAAGGGAAATATCAGCTATTCTAAATTTTATTCAGGATCCGGATCAATTAATTCTAACCTCGGCAACCCGGTCTGCCTCGCTTCCCGATTTTTTTAAAATTAAAAATCCGGTTGTACTGGATTATAGTGATGACACAAAACCTGCCGGACTGGAGATTAAAATGATCAGGGCAGACGAAAAAGACAAACTAAGTTTGCTGTTTAAACTACTTACAGGTATTCAGGATGGACTTACCCTGGTATTTTGCAATCATCGTGAGGCTGTGGAACGAATCAGCGCCTTACTATACGAAAACGGCATAACCCATGACACCTACCATGGAGGGCATGAGCAAGCCAAACGTGAAAGAGCCCTGATAAAGTTCAGAAATGGAAGCAATCCCATCCTGGTGACAACGGATCTGGCCTCCCGCGGTCTGGATATAGAAGGGGTAAAAAATATCATCCACTACCAGCTGTCAAACAGCGAAACAGTATTTATCCACAGGAATGGACGTACCGCGAGGATGGAAAACGAGGGCACAGTATGGATATTGCTTTCTTCCGAAGAAAAAATACCGGATTATGTTCCGGGATACGGAGTTGAAACCGTACTGCCCAGGATCGAAGATTTACCCCGGATTCCATACTTTTCCACACTCTATTTTGGAGCAGGAAAGAAAGATAAAATCAGCAAAGGAGATATTGTCGGACTTTTGATTCAAAAGGGGGGTCTGTTGAAGGAAGAAATTGGAATGATAAATGTTCTTGATTTTGAGTCATTTGTAGCCGTTCCGGCATCCAAGATTAATAAACTGGCGTCTATCCTTGAAAAAGAGAAAATAAAGAATAAGAAAGTTAAAATCGAGATCTCAAACTGATTTGATCACATTTTAAGTACCATTTTTGACTTATAAGGCAAGGCCCTGAAGAGTACGGTTGCATCCAGTTTCTTAAGTGTAATTGCGATTTGAGGCACTATAGCCTCACGATTAAAGGTAGTCAATGATTTTATGGATTTATTGATCTCCTTCTTTTTAAAACTCCATTTAAGACTATCAATCCTTAATTTTTCAGGCCCTTCTATCTTCTCTTCCTGTTGAATGATCAATTGAAGATTTCTTTCAAAATTCATCACGATATATACATCATCCAACTTGGGCGTAGCAGGCAATACTTCGCTCTTGTTGGCCTCGATCGTATCTTTTGGGGCGATTTTTTCTACAAAAGGAACTCTTGCAATAGTTGAAACGGCATTTTTAAGTACAAAAGGTTGTGCAAGCCAACGAATCAAAGTCTCGGTATGAAACTTCTGTATCGAGTTGCTGACAAACAAATCAACAATTTTACACTGATGCAGGGGAACGCCCTTCATTTCTAAAGAGGCAACCTTATCAATCAGATCAAGAACCAGATAGATAGAATCTTCAGAAGAAAGACTGTAACGGGCCCGGAGCATCATCTCTGATTTTCTCAGCTCGAAAAGGGATGATAAATCATCTTTGCCTGGGTAGGTGCTTTCTATTTCGGCAGCTGCTGCCTTTGGAAAGTCCTTACCTGACTTCTTCGCATTGGTCTCTTTCTTCTCCTCCACCCTGACTGTTTTCGCTTCCGGTAACGGATTGGTTTTAACCACAGGCATTATTACTGTTGTAGTTAGTACATAGGCAGCTAATAATATCAAAAGGGAGGTGATCGTCCAGAAGAGATGTTTCTTTGCCATATCGATGGATTAGTAAATGAATACTTTAGCCCCTTTGTCAAGGGTGTTAAAAATGACTTCCAGATCTGCATCACCCAACCGTACACATCCATGGGTGACCGGTAAGCCAAGAAAACGCTGGTATAAGGTTCCATGCAGCATGTAACCATCGCCAATATTTAACGCGTATGAACCCAGGGTTGCTTCGTCATACCGTTCGGCAGAGCGTGCGGATGGAGGCTTTAACCCCTCTTCAATAAAGGCCCAGTCAGGCTTTGTCCAAACCGGATCTTTTCTTTTCAGTTGAACAGAAAACATGCCTTTGGGTGTCTTAAAGGGCTTTCTCGTGCCATCCGGATAGATCAAAATCTCATCCTTTCCTGTTGAACAAACCCCGGTACGAATGGTATCTTTAGAATTCCGCAGAACGAACCTGTTCTCTGTTGTATTGATCAAAATATAGGGTTTAAGCGGCAACAGATCAGCTGACTTTGATTTCAATGCTTGAATATTGTTTTTGCTCAGCTGAATTTGTCTTGCTGAGTTTTGACTGTTGATATCCCCATTAACCGAGTATGAACTAACCCATGATTTCATTTTGTAAGCTCCATTTTGAAACGCAGGAGTGTAAATAATCATCGATACGATGAAAATGCAGATCATAAAAGGAATAATCCATGGTACATATTTCCTAAACCAACCTTTTTCTTCAGTTTCCATCATTTAAAAAGTAATTAATTTAATAGATCTGATAATGATACCGTTGATCCTACAATGGTGACAGGAGAGCCTACCGACAATTTACTGTACAATTCGTCAATTTTATCATCAGTGAGTGCAACACATCCTTTGGTCCAGTCGACACCTTTCCCTCCATTCCCATGAATTTCTATCAGGCCGCCTATCCCCCGGCTCTTGGGAATCTGACCGCTTTTTCTGCGGGCAGCAAATTCTGCACGATCTTCTTCATTTGGATAGTTTAGCATCATGGCTTTGTAATAACCGGAATCTCTTGAATTTTTCTTTCTTGTTACCATGTATCTGCCTTCCGGAGTAGCATTGTCTCCTGCATAGAGTTTGTCTCCAATCCAGTTGCGACCAAACTCAACATCATATTCCTTGTAAAGTTTTCCACCATAATACAGGAAACCCTTGTGTTTAATCTTATCAATAATAAAAGCATAACTATTGTTGTTCGCCGAAGCAGCGATGGTACCCTTAACCCAATTCTGCCATTTGGAAAATTTTGAAAAATACTCCTTGAGATGAGCATTTACTTCAGCATCTGCGTAACTGATACGAGCCTTCCCTTCGTTTAATTTTCTGTTTGCTTTCATGAAATCTCCTTTCTCAAAAGCATTTACACTCTCCTCAACGGATAGTTTTCCAAACTCGTAATCTTTTCTTGTTTGAATTCGTAAAGGCAGTTTAATAAAAAAGTCGTGGTAACTGTCCAATTTCTTCCTTAACATTTCCGTCTCTTTCAAGAACCTGACCTTTTGTGTGTCTTTGTTTGTCCCCGAAGCATTCTGAGCGAGTTCAGCTTTCAGAATAGCCAAAATAATCAACTCTCTTGCTTTGGAAAAATTTCGTTGAAAAAATAACTTTTCATTTTGTCTTCTTAATTCAATAAATGCATACTTGTAATTTGTTTCAGCAGCCAGATAATATTCGGGAGCATAAATATCAGCATTCACAGTCTTGGCTTTGGTCATGATTTCGTTGCACTTTTTGAAATCTTCCATGGGTGGAGTATCCATAAAAAGTATCAAAAGAATCAAAATCACCAGGGAAGCCGCTGAAATAACCCCGATTGAAACAAATATTTTTTTATAAAATCCTGATCTCACGCTGAAAAAATTTTAATAATACATCCTGAAGATGCCTGCATTTAAAAAGACAAAGGTAATCCTTTGCAATTGTTCAGGGATTGTACAACGATTTATTTCTAAAAAAAAATGATGATCCGAATATTTAAAAAAACCCCCGGAAATTTCCGAGGGTTATTTTTTTTAAGAATTTTCGTTCAGAAAAATTCTTATTTTTTCTTACCACCTTTTGCTTTAGCGATAACGTCTGTCAACTCAGTATTGATCGCTTTGGCTTTCTCAACAGCTGGTTTTACTTTTTCAGAAAGTGTTAAGATATCGTCATTGTTTGTTAAACCTGCAGAAACCTCAGTTAAAACAGTTTCAACTACAGCAATTTCTTGACCGATAGCCTCAACAGCAGCTTTACCTTCTTTTCCTTTAGGTGCTTTTTTGAGCAATTCTTTGTTAGCTTCAATAGTTGTAGTCAATTCTGCAATAGCAGCAGTAACTTCAGCTTTCAAAGCCTCTTTTCTTGCAGTTGTTTCTTCTACTGCTTTATTGGAAAGCGTAGTAACAGAAGTCAAAGTAGTTTTAGCTGCATCATAGTTTCTGAATAATGCAAATTTTGCATTTTGCTCTTCAACCTGAGCAAGACCAGATTTCTGTGCATCAACAGCAGCCTGGAAAGAAGCAGCAACATAACGATCAGCACCTGCTTTTTTAGCAGCTTCGATAGCAACGTTTGCAGCATCGATGTCAGCTTGAGGAACTTTAGCACAACTTGCAAATGTAACAACGAGAACACTTAGAATAACGAGTTTTAATAATCCTTTTTTCATAACTTTGAAAAATAAATGTAATTAATGTAAATCAATGTTTTTGTTCAAACAATTTTAACTTTTAGACGCAAAGGTTTCTGAAAGTCACCGCAAAAATTATTATTTTTTTGCATTTATATGGTAAATATTTGCATCTATTTGATTAACAGTATCTTATGAATATTAAAAAATGATTAATAAATTGTCTGTGAGTGATCTTCCCGACATTGAGATCATAAAAAAGATCAAACACGAACACAATACAAACTTATTTGGGATCCTGTATATTAGGTACTCATCCAAAGTCTTTGAGAAATGCAACTCGCTTTTGAAGGACCCGGTGATGGCCCAGGAGTTTGTCCAGGATATTTTTTGTAAGGTTTTTGAAAAACTTTCTGATTTCAGAGGAGAGTCTAATTTTTCAACCTGGCTATATTCCATTACCTATAATCATTGTATCGAATATCTTCGGGTAAAGAAGAAAATGAACTATCCGGACTGGAACAGCTCTCATGAATTGCCTGATTTAATTGATGAGATCGATGATAAAGAGATCAGCAGTGATAAACTGATGCAAATCATGGACCAGATTCACCCTGAGGAAAAAGCCCTGCTCACCATGCACTACATAGACAATTTCCCGATTGCCTATATTCAGACAGCTTTAAAAATAAGTGAAAGTGCTACCAAAATGAGATTAAAAAGGGCACGCGAGCGCGTAGCTTACCTTTATTCACAAAAGTACAAGTAACATTTTTTTAGATCCGGATCTTGTGACTTTTCAATGATTATTCGTCAAAACAGCAGTGAGTCGTTCGTGGAACAAATTCCTCCGCAGAACATCAGACCCAAGTGTTATCACAAAATTATGAAAGAGCTCATTCAAAAATACATTTTCCGGATCAACAGTAATACGCCAGGGAGTAAGGTATTGCGCTGCTTTAAAGAGTGCTTCCCTGATGCTACCAATATTGATTGGTCGAATGAGAAAGACGGAGTATTTGAGGCTATATTCAGAGTAAACGGAATTGAACAAATTGCATGGTTTGAGAAATCCCCCTGCTGGTTAAAAACTGAAACCAATTTTACCCTTGGAATGCTCGACGAAAAAATACGTCTGAAATTAGAGAAGTATGGTCAGATCATGAGTTCCATCCTTCTTGAAAGAGCCAACGGAGACAGTGAATATGAATTTATCATCCGGGATAATTTTCAGGTCCGTCACATTTTTATTACAGATAATCAGGGAAACGTTCTCAACCGCCAGAATTTTGATGAAAACGAATTAAGGTAGAAAAATTGTTATTTTTGTCTGATAAATCCATCCATCAGACTGCGCATGAGACGTACTTTACTGGTTTTCCTATTTTTGTTATCAGGCTTCCATACTTTTTCCCAACTCAATACCGATCATTACTTTTATATTGCCCGAAGCAGGATCTATTTTGGAAACTATGTAAGTGCCATCGAGAATTTCAACATAGTTATCAAATTAAAACCCTACCTTCCTGAACCATACTTTTACAGGGGAATGGCGAAGCTTTACATTGATGATTTTCGTGGTGCCAAAGCAGATCTCGACAAGGCGATCGAAATAAAGCCCTATTATCCTGAAGCATATATGTACAGGGCCATGGCTAATTATGAAATGAAGAATTTCAGGGAAGCATTGGCCGATTATTCCAACGCACTGGAATACAACAAGGAAGATCCAAACATTTATAACAACAGGGGAATCACGAAGATTGCCATGGAAGATTTTGATGGCGCCATTGCTGATTACACACAATCTATCGAACTAAAACCCAGCAATGCAAGTACTTATCTGAACCGCAGTTCCGCCAAGCAAATGAAGGGAGATCTTGAAGGTGCAATCAAAGACTGCGATGCCGCTATCAGGATCAGACCTCACTTTTCCAGTGCATACCTGGTGAGGGGAATTGCCAGATTTGAAAAAAAGGATTTTGCAGGTGCCCTGAAAGACTATGATTTGTGTATTCGCTTGGATCCTAAAACCTCGCAGGCGTATGTTAACCGTGGCATTGTCAAACATCAGCTCAACGACTTGAAGGGAGCAATCCGTGATTATGATATGGCACTTCAGCTCGATCCCAACATGGCGACAGCCTGGCTCAACCGGGGTATAGCCAAAGAATCACTGAAAATTCCCGGATCAGAAAAAGACCTGGCCATGGCTGCTGATCTGGATCCAAAATTTGCTGCCTTTAAGAAACGTCTGGATATAGAAGAAGAAAAAGAAAAACAACGCAGACAATATGGTTTTTACCTGCCAAATCCTGGCCAGAATCCCAACCAGGCACAAAACAATCAGACAGCCAATAGCACCCAGGCAGCTAACAACAATCAGACAGTGAATAATACGCCTGTCAGCGGTAACACCCCGCCTGCCAATATCAATCAGGGGCAAACAAACAGTACCGGCAATAACCTGGCAGCTGCCCCAACTATCGGTTCAAACGCTTCGCAGGACACCATTGCATACAAACAGGAAAATAAAAGCGGTCCGGTCACCCAAAATCGGAAAAGAAGAAATATTGTAGTTGCTGATGATGGCAAAATATCTGAAACCGATATCAAAGATGGAATGGTGCAAAACAGAAATGTCAAGATTGTGATGCAGCCTGACTTTGTCGTTTCAATTTTCAACAAGGATTCTGTGGATTTCGACCGGCTTCAATATTACAACATGGAAATTGAAGCGCTTAACAACAGGAACAACAACGAACCATTCCTGATTATTTCGAACAAGCCATTTGCATACCAATCCGTTCCCAAAGAATCCTTTAAAAATTTAATGGAAAATTGGGACAGTGAAATAGCAGCCAGCAAGAAAAACTCGAGTGCCTATCTGAGCAGGGGAATTATTTTGGAGCAATCCAAGAATTATAACGAAGCGATACGCGATTTCTCCAGAGCCATCGATGCAGATAACCGGAATATGCTTGCATATTTTTGCCGTGCCAACTCGAGAACCAAAATGGTGAGTGAAATCAGGTCGCAGGGATCACTGCCCGAACCTGAAGTCCTCAATATGAGCGGTGGAAAGACAACCATCGAGGCAAAAAATGCTGAGATCAAAATCCTTGATTATGAAGATATTATTCAGGATTATCAATCTGTTCTGTACATGAATCCCAATTTTATCTTTTCCTGGTTTAATATGGCCAATACCAAAGTTAAGAAACGGGATTATGTGAATGCAATAAACGACTACTCAAAAGCCATCATGCTGGAGCCGGATTTTGGTGAAGCCTACTTTAACCGTGGGTTGACTAGAATTTACATGAACGATCTGGAGGGTGGTGCACTGGATCTGAGTCGGGCCGGAGAACTGGGTCTGACCGAAGCATACAATGTAATTAAACGGTATTGCAACTAGGTATGTCAAATCAACCTTTAGCTGAAAGATTAAGACCTGTTTCGCTCGACGATTATATCGGGCAGAAACACCTGGTTGGACAAGATGCCGTCATCCGTAAAATGATTGCTACAGGCAGGCTCTCCTCCTTCATTTTGTGGGGCCCGCCCGGGGTTGGCAAAACAACA
Source organism: Bacteroidia bacterium (assembly GCA_025358025.1). Lineage (GTDB taxonomy): Bacteria > Bacteroidota > Bacteroidia > Bacteroidales > Prolixibacteraceae > CAINVV01. The sequence continues at coordinate 110,220 of JANYKW010000021.1, forward strand.
CTGGCAAAGATCATTGCAAATACCCTGAATCGCCCCTTCTACATATTAAGTGCCATAAATTCCGGTGTAAAAGATATTCGTGAAGTCATCGACAAGGCAAAGAACAATCAATTTTTCAGTGCACCGAATCCGATTCTTTTTATTGATGAAATCCACAGGTTCAGCAAAGCTCAGCAGGACTCATTGCTGGGAGCCGTAGAACAGGGCCTTATCACACTGATTGGGGCAACCACCGAGAATCCCTCCTTCGAGGTAATCTCCCCCCTACTCTCACGCTGCCAGGTATATGTGCTTAAATCGCTTGAGAAAGAAGACCTGCTTATACTCCTGGATCGGGCTATTCACCAGGATATTGAACTTTCAAAGAAGAATATCGTTGTTGAAGAGGATGAAGCCCTACTTCGTTTTTCAGGTGGAGATGCGCGAAAATTACTGAATGTTCTTGAGCTCGTTCTCAATGTAACCGGAGAGGACGAGATTGTGATCACCAATGAAATGGTTACCCAAAGATTGCAGGAAAACCTGGCGCTATATGACAAAAACGGCGAGATGCATTACGACATTATCTCTGCTTTTATCAAGAGTATCCGTGGAGGAGATCCTGATGCAGCAGTATATTACCTTGCCAGGATGCTGGAGGGAGGAGAAGATGTCAAGTTTATCGCGCGGCGGTTGCTGATCTTGTCGGCAGAAGATGTCGGACTTGCCAACCCCAACGCATTGTTACTCGCGCAAAGCACTTTTGACGCAGTACACAAAATCGGAATGCCGGAATCCCGAATAATTCTTTCTGAATGCACCATTTATCTGGCAACATCACCCAAGAGTAATTCAATATGTTCAGCTATTGATGAGGCCATTGGAGAGGTTAAACTGTCCGGACACCTGCCTGTACCCATGCATCTGCGAAATGCTCCAACCAACCTGATGAAACAACTGGGTTATGGCAAGGAGTACAAATATGCACACTCCTTTGAAGGTAATTTTGTCGACCAGGACTTCCTTCCGGAGAAAATCAAGCATAAAAGATTTTACCTGCCCCAGAGAAATCCTGTGGAAGAAAAAATCCTGGAAAGATTGCAAAACTGGTGGAAAACAAGGTTTAGCTAATCAGGTGATATCGCTTAAATCATAAGGCGTTTCCTGATAAACATAATAATTCAGCCAATTCAAAAATAACAGATTTGCATGGGATCTCCAGCTTAAAATGGGTCTTTCATGCGGATTATCTGCCGGAAAGTAATTAACAGGAACTTCGATAGGCAACCCCTTCTCCGAATCGCGCTTGTACTCTCGGTCCAATGTTCTCAGGGAATATTCCGGATGACCTGTCACAAAGATCTGTTTTCCATTTTCAGCAATGGCCATATATACTCCTGCTTGATCAGATACAGAGAGTATTTTAACCTCCTTGGTATGGAGAAAATCTTTGGCCCTCAATTCGGTATGGCGGGAGTGCGGCGCTTTGTAAACATCATCAAAACCCCTGAAAAGAGGGAGTTTTCTGTCTGTTACAGTATGGTTAAAAACCCCGAACATCTTCTTATTCAGCGGATACTTTGGTATTCCGTAATGATGGTATAGTCCGGCCTGCGAAGCCCAGCAAATAAACATGGTGGAGGTAACATTCCTGTGAGCCCAGTCAAATATTTCGCATATTTCATTCCAATAATCCACCTCTTCAAAAGGAAGGTGTTCAACAGGTGCGCCGGTGATGATCATCCCGTCAAATTTTTTATTTTTAATCTGAGAAAAAGTCTGATAGAAGGCATTCAGGTGATCCTTGGATGTATTTTTAGGAATATGACCCTCAATCTGCAGAAAGTCGATCTCCAGCTGCAGCGGAGTATTGGAAAGCAACCTTAGCAGATCGGTTTCGGTTGCAATCTTTAACGGCATCAAATTAAGAATCACAATCTTTAGCGGACGAATATCCTGGTGTTCGGCCCTTGTTTGGTCGATTACAAAAATATTCTCTTCTCTCAACAAATCGATGGCTGGTAATCCATCCGGCAGATTTAAAGGCATAATTCAGAATTTTATGATTCTCGTATGGTAAGAAATTGAAAATAAAAAATTGACAACTATGTATATTACTGAAATTAAGTATGATAACTATCTAAAAAGTCAATTTGATTTTAATTTACCACATGGAACGAGCCAATAATTATACTTACGGCAAACTTATAATTAGTGTGGCTCGTTCCAATGTGGCAAAAATAGCTTAAATCTTCTCTAAAGCTTGTGCAAAATCAGCAATAATATCATCAATGTGCTCTAAACCTACCGAAACCCTTAACTGAGCAGGCAGAACTCCGGCCTGAAGTTGTTCCTTTTCGCTAAGTTGCGAATGAGTTGTTGCTGAAGGCTGGATGATCAGGGTACGTACATCACCTACGTTGGCAAGGTGACTAACCAATTCGAGGCTGTTAACCAGTTGAATGGCATTCTCCTTACTTCCTTTCAGCACGAACGAGAGTACTGCTCCCGCACCTTTTTTCAAGTATTTGCTGGCCATAGGGAAATATTCGTCTGATTTTAATCCCGGATATAGTACTGATTCAACTTTTGGGTGGTTTTGCAACCAGACAGCCAGTGATTCAGTGTTCTTAACATGACGTTCCACGCGCAAAGAAAGTGTCTCCAATCCCTGAATCAACTGGAAAGAGTTGAAAGGTGAAATTGCTGGGCCATAGTCTCGCAAACCTTCAACCCTTGCCCTGATAATGAAGGCAATATTTCCAAAAGGACCATCGGTGCCAAACACATCCCAGAATTTCAGTCCGTGGTATCCTTCCGAAGGTTCAGTAAATCCGGGATACTTTCCATTCCCCCAGTTAAAATTTCCACCATCAATGATAACTCCCCCGATGGAGGTTCCGTGACCCCCAATCCATTTGGTGGCAGATTCAACCACAACGTTCGCGCCATGTTCCAACGGACGGAAGAGTGCGCCGCCGCAGCCAAAGGTATTGTCAACGATCAAAGGCAGATCATGTTTTTTGGCAAGTTCAGCAAATTTTTCAAAATCAGGAATATTGAAGCTGGGATTACCGATTGTTTCCAGATATATTGCTTTTGTCTTGGAATCGATCAGTTTCCCGAAACTGGCAGGATTCAGGTCGTCTGCAATTCTGGCAGTAATTCCGATATTTTTAAAAGTCACCTTGAACTGATTATAGGAACCTCCATACAAATAAGGTGAAGAGACGAAATTATCTCCTGCTCCTGCGATGTTTGTGATGGCAATAAACTGGGCTGCGTGTCCTGAAGCAACTGCCAAAGCTGCTACTCCACCCTCAAGTGCTGCCATTCTCTTCTCAAATACATCGGTAGTTGGGTTCATCAACCGGGTGTAAATATTTCCAAATTCTTTGAGGCCAAAAAGATTGGCTGCATGTTCCGAATCCCTGAAAACATACGATGTTGTCTGATAAATTGGAACGGCCCGGGATAGCGTTTCCTGGTCGGGAGTGTGTCCTGCATGAATTTGCAGCGTTTCGAATTTTTGTTTTTGTGTGCTCATCTGTTTTAAATTTATTCTTAATTATTTATTATTTATTCTTGATTATTACAATTTATTTTTCAAAGAATTCATGGTGTATTGCCTTCACCGCGGGGGTTCTGTCGTTCGTTTGAACAAGGTAATAGCTCACAATGGGTGATGCTCCTGAACAACTCATCAGTACATTGATGCTTTCAGAAGCCAGGGCAGTAAATATTCTGGCTGCAATGCCATAGTTGTCAGTAATTCCGTGTCCGACAGCTGCAACAATGGAGATATCATCGTCTATCTGCAACTTTCCAACGGCAGATAATTCAATGGCGCTAACAACAGCAAATGCATTTTGCAGGTCCTTTTTGGCCAACAGGATGTTGATGGAGATCTGAGAAGTAAGAACGGAACTAATATTGATTCCAGCAAGGTGAAGTGCGGTTGTAACTTTAGCAAGGATTCCAGGTTTTAGTCCGACGCCGGGACCTTTCAATTTCAAAAGGCCGAAGTCATCACTGTAGGTAACACTTTTTACAACACCGGACTGGACGGATTTCTCCCGGCTTATTACTGTTAACGGTTTATTTACTTCCAAAGTTCCGTAGATATTGAATATTCTAACCGGGATGCGGGGGTCTGTCAGTGGTTCCACGGTTCTGGGATGCAATATTTTGGCTCCAAAATAGGCCAGCTCAGCTGCTTCATTGTATGACAATTTCTCAATAAGTACCGGATTACTGACTAATTTTGGATCAGAACTGAGAAAGCCATTCACATCTTTCCATATATCAAGCGAGGAAGCACCCACACATCGTGCAAGGGCTGCAGCAGCATAGTCACTGCCTCCCCTTCCAAACAAGGTGGTTTTCTGTTCCTGTGATACACCATAAAAGCCTGGAACAACATAGATCCGGTCTTCACTCAGCGCCTCCCTGACCCTGCCGGTTGACAAATGAAAATCGGCTGATGCATTACCAAATTCGCCATCCGTAATTAGTCCGATATTTTCAGGGAATGCTGTCACGGATTCCAACCCCTGAAACTTCAATATTCCATGCAGGAAAATTGCTGACAGCCTTTCACCATAAGCGAGCACATGGTCTTCCAGTGCACTGGATGCATCTCCTGTTAAAGCAATCCCATGAAGAAAATTTTTAAGCTCATCCAACTGATCCTGAATTAATCTGATCGTTTCTTTTAGAATCTTTTCATCAGTAATATGATGGACCAGTGAATCATTCTTCAGTTGGAACAGGTACTTCACAGTTTTATCTGCAATCTCTTCGTCATGACGGGCTTTATCGAGGGCATCGACTAAAAAATTAGTGACACCATAAAATGCTGAAACAACAATAATTAATGGTTGATTGTAATTGCTGACGACTTTAACTATACGGTGAATCTCTTCGTTACTTCTAAGATTGGACCCACCGAATTTCACTACAATTTTCGGCATAGTATAATAATTTAAAGGTATATGATTCTGGATTTGTCTGTTCAGACACTGATTGGAAAGCCTTCAAACAGGTTTTAGCCCGAGAGAAGGCTATTGCATTAACATAGACATGGTGCGCATAGAAGAAAGCATACCCGAAGCAACACAACATGGCTGTTGTATTTTCGTGAAACTTTGAGCATCTGTGTAACTTAACCGAATCATCTTGCGCATAAAATTAATCTGGGTGCAAACATAGGAACTGAAAATTACAATTCCAAATATTTTTTAATCATTCTAAATAATTTTTTTTTTATTTTCATAAATCCGGTCATTTTACCAGTAAATAGCCCTGTTTGAATTTTACAATTGTGTAGTTTTGCATGTGCAACTTTTACCATTTCATCCATGAAAAAAATTTTATTCCAGCTGCTCATTGGCTTTCTCTTCTACCCTTTTGTCTCGTGCCGGGAAGAATTCAAGCGACCGGAAGTTCAAATAATACCACAACCTGCAACCGTGATAAACATGGAGGGCACTTTCTCCATCACCTCTCAGACTAAGATACTCATCAATAGTGAGAGCCCCGAAATGCAAAAAGTCACTTCAAACCTATGCCGGCGGCTTGAATATCTATATGAAATCAATAACAAGATTTCATTTTCCGGAGCTCCGGAAAAGAAATCCCTGTTCATCAAGCTCAATACTGGTTTAACTATTTCGAAGGAAGCTTACAACCTGACGGTATCGCAGAAAGGGATCCTGCTGGAAGCGCCTTCCACCAGCGGATTGTTTTATGGCATCCAGACTTTATTGCAGCTGATGCCTCAAATCAAACAAAAGTTGTCTGAAGTTGTAATTCCATCTGTAGAAATCAGAGACACACCAAGATTTTCGTGGAGGGGTTTACATTTGGATGTAGGGCGTCATTTTATGCCCAAAGAGTTTATCCTGAAATATCTTGATTACATGGCTATCCACAAATTTAATATCTTTCACTGGCACCTTACGGAAGACCAGGGATGGAGAATTGAGATAAAAAAATATCCAAGGCTCACAGAAAAAGGATCTATCCGGAAAGAAACACTGGCAGGTCATTATGGAAGCAATACATACGATGGGACTTCTGTAGGTGGATTTTACACCCAAGATGATGTAAAAGAGATTGTTGCTTACGCTGCAGATCGGTTTATCACGGTAGTACCAGAAATAGAGATGCCGGGACATTCTCTTGCCGCATTAACAGCTTACCCCGAATTGGGTTGCACAGGCGGACCCTATGAAGTAGCAACGACATGGGGTGTTTTTGATGATGTCTTCTGTGCAGGAAAAGAAGATACTTACACCTTTTTACAAGATGTCCTGACCGAATTACTACCCCTCTTCCCCGGAGAATATTTCCATATCGGGGGTGATGAGTGTCCCAAAACCCGTTGGGAAAAATGTCCGCTATGTAAACAGCGGATGAAAGATGAAGGTCTCAGATCCGAACATGATCTGCAAAGCTACTTCGTTCAGCGCATCGAAAAGTACCTTAATGAAAACGGTAAAAAAATGATCGGATGGGATGAGATCCTGGAAGGTGGACTTGCTCCCAATGCTGCAGTCATGTCATGGCGGGGAGAGCAAGGAGGAATCACAGCAGCAAAGGAGCATCATTTTGTGGTGATGACACCGGGTGAATACTGTTATCTTGATCATTATCAAGCAAATCCAAAAAATGAACCATTGGCTATCGGTGGATACCTGCCTTTGAAGAAAATTTACAGTTACGAACCTGTTTCTGCTATATTAACAGAAGATGAATCAAAATATATTTTGGGTGCACAAGGTAATGTTTGGACAGAATATATGAAGACTCCCGATCAGGTTGAATATATGGTGTACCCGCGTGCGGCCGCATTGGCTGAAGTAATTTGGTCGCCCAAAGGTCCCAGAGATTTTGAAAATTTTAAATCCAGGCTGACCAGGCTGACCAAACTATATGATATACTTGGTATTAACTACTGCAAAGCAGCGTTTGAACCATAATAAGAAAAGCCGGCCCACCCGCCGGCTTTTCTTATTATGGTTCAAAC
>JANYKW010000033.1 GCA_025358025.1 Bacteroidia bacterium
TTTCCTTAACGAAGCCCCTGGTTCTTCGGAGGAACTTGCTTTGGAGCCTCTTGTCGGTCCTAGTGGCAGGTTTTTTAACAAGTCTCTCTATGAGGTGGGTCTTGCTCGGCATCGCGTTTGGGTCGGGAATGTTGTTAACTGTCGACCTGCTAATAATGACCTTGATACACTTGAAGGAACTGAGGCGATTGGATGCTGCGCTGCAGGACTTAGAGAAGAACTTGCAATTGCTCGAAAATCTGGAGTCAAAGTAATTGTTGCCCAAGGGCAAACAGCAATAACAGTTCTCGGTATTGAAGGCAATGTAAATAAAATTCGCGGCTCAGTCTACGAGAAGAATGGATTTTTCATCATTCCAACATTCCATCCGGATTTCATCATTCGAAATGGAGGGTATAACGGGTCTGGAAAATCAAGTGCCAGTTCAGCGGTAGCCTATTTGTCTGATCTTCGTAAAGCCATAGACATATCAACAAACGGATGGACCCCGGTTAAAGAAGTTTTCAGCATAAAACCTAGCTTAAAAGATGTCGAAGACTTTGTTCATCGGGCAATTGCATTGAAGTCCTTAATTGCAGTTGATACCGAAACAACTGGATTAGACCGAAATTATGGCAAACTTGTTGTCATAGGACTGGCATCGTCTCCAACTGATGCTATATCAGTTCCGTTGCTTGATTTACATGGGGTTTCGTATTGGGAGTTCTTTGAAAGGGAGAAAATCAATGTCTTGCTTAACCGACTTTTTCAAGAATGTGGACTCTTATTTCAGAACTGCTTTTTCGACGTGCCGTACCTTAGAGTTAACGGATTCTCAGTACCATACAGTTCGATTCATCACGACACCATGCTCATTCACAGCATTATTTGCCCCGAGGAACCCCACAATCTGGGATACATTGTTAGTCGTTTTGGAGCCACGCCGTATTGGAAAGAAGTTTTCATTAATCGAAAGGTTTCGATACTCGAAATGGATCAACTCGAAATGCGAACCTATAACCTTCGAGACTGCGTGGTCCTTCATCAGGTTCTTACCCCGATGTTGGACGAGGTGTTCAAACTTGGGTTGGGTCCACTCTATCAAGACGAAATCAAACCCTTAATTGAATGTGTCATGGAAATGCACTTAAAGGGAGTAGCCTTTGCTCCAAATCAAATGTCCAAGTTCAAACTTGCTATGCAAGAACTTATTTTGCATAGCGAAAAAGAACTTTTCCAATTGGGTAACATTCCAGAAAACACAATCAACCTCGATTCTGATGATGACTTGAGATGGTTTCTTTTCGGCCAAGAACCAAAGAAATTCTCAAAGATCAGCGAACTCACGGTCAAAAAGCCTGGCTCAAAAATTTACACCGAACTCCTCAGACTCAAACAGATTAAAGATCAAGTAAAACCAATTTACATACTGAGTGGTTTTCGTGGAATCCGCACTGATGGTGGCAAGATTGGTGTCGGAAAAGATGGCCTCCAGTCATTGCAAATTGCATTACAAAATCGTCTTGAACTTTGTGATGAAATGAAAACCGATCATTCAATCGAAGAAGGAAAAATCCAACTCCTACTGACATGGTTGGCCAAGTACAATGAATATTCGTCTTACAGTAAACTGTCGACCAGTTTTACTTCTTATCGCCCATCAATTGATGATCGGATTCATCCGTCTTGGCTGATGCATGGCACGGTTACTGGGAGACTTTCCTGCAAAGACCCAAATCTTATGCAATTACCTAAACGTGGCCCAGGCAAGAGTGTACGGAAGTTTTTTCCTGCTTCTCCAGGGCATAAACTCATTTCCGCAGACTTTGAAAATGCTGAAGTTGCCTTGCTTGGCTACGAAGCTCAAGATCCAGTGATTATTGACATCTATGAATCAGGTAAAAACATCCACGATGAAAATACAAGAATTCTTTTTGGACTTGGACCGGACGACCCGTTGTGGCTTATCGGGCGAGCCGCAGCAAAGGTATTTCAATTTGGTGGTCTGAGTTATGGAGGTTCGGATCGGGAGATTTATCGTAAGATTCTAGTTGCAGCACCAGAACTCAATTTGACTTTCAGTCGTTTTGTTGAAGCCAAAGAATCCTGGATGTCCGCTCATCCGCAGTATGTCTTGTGGCGTGACAAAGTAAAGTCTGATGTTTTGGCAACTCGCAAAATCTACAACGCCTTTGGGAGGTTGAGGATTTTTCTTGGTCCTGAAAAAGATATCGTCAAGGAGGCAATGAACTTTAAGATTCAGTCTCTCGGAGCAAATCTAATCAACAGGTCTATGATTAAACTGCAAAAACGACTTCGGGATGCCAAAATGACATCGGGTTTTATTATGCAAATCCATGACCAATTGGTTCTTGAAGTTCCAG
>JANYKW010000065.1 GCA_025358025.1 Bacteroidia bacterium
GTAAATCAAAGTGAGAATGCCTCCTGGTTTGATCATGATTTGGAAAAGGCAACACCTTATGGCTATTCCGTTCTTCTGGAAGACTATAACATTGAAGTTGAATATTCTGCAACTGAACATTCGTCATTTTACCGCTTCACCTTCCCCGAAACAGCAAATTCAAACATATTGATAAACCTTCTCCAGGATTCGGAAATTAAAATATTGAATGAACATGAAATCGAAGGCTATCAAAATTATCCCAAAGGAGGCGATCCCAGACGGAAAATGTACTTCCATAGTGAATTCAGCAAGCCAATCAATAAATATGGAAGTTGGTCAGGCAGGGAGATTATGGTTGGTGAGAAAGTGCAATCAGGTAAAAATACAGGGATTTATACAACCTATTCTACATCATCTGGTGAGCAAGTGCAGGTAAAAACAGGATTCTCATACATCAGTACACAACAGGCCAGAGAAAATCTGGAAAAGGAGATTGACGGTTGGGATTTTGACCGGGTAAAAAATAATGGAAGAAAAATCTGGAACGAGGCTTTAAACAAAATTCAGATTAAAGGAGGTACCGAAAACCAACGAACTATTTTCTACACTTCACTCTACCGGGTTCTTGGGAGGAAAACAACCAACGTTTCAGAATACGGCAAATATTACAGCAGCTTTGATCATAAGATCCATCCTACCAACGGACATGATTTTTACCAACTCGGTGAAAGTTGGGGTTCTTTCCGGTCGCTGTTTCCCCTTGGGCTTATTTTGGAACCTGAGAAGCAGAACGACTTTGTTACTTCCTATATCCGGATGTACGAACAAACCAATTGGCTCGGCGATGCAGCATTGGATCAGCGGGTTATGATCGGAAGGCATGAAACCGCAACGATTACAGATGCCTGGATGAAAGGCTTTCATGATTTTGATGTCGAAAAAGCTTACCAGGGAATGAAAAAAAATGCCATGGAGGCTACCATGCTCCCCTGGTGCAACGGACCTTTAACTGAACCCGACAGTGTATACATGAAAAAGGGATTTTTCCCCGCTTTGGCATTGGGTGAAAAGGAATGGGTACCTAAGGTAAATAACTTTGAGAAAAGACAAGCTGTCTCGGTAACCCTGGAGCATAGTTATGATGACTGGTGCCTGGCACAAATGGCAAAATCCTTAAACAAGCAGGAGGATTATGATTATTTCATGAAGCGATCCCGCAATTATCAAAATCTCTTTGATTCGAGAATTGGCTTTATGGCACCGAAAACAGCAGATGGCAACTGGGTTTTTTATGAAAAACCGTTGGATCCGATCTGGAGCGGAGGCCAGGGTGGACGGGACTACTATACTGAAACAAATGCCTGGACTTACACTTTCCAGGTACAGCATGATGTTTCCGGGCTAATCAATATCATGGGAGGAAGGGAAAAATTCGTCACCAAACTGGATGCACTTTTTCAGGAGCAATTTGGCGGACGTGGATCAAAATTTGAATTCTTACGACAATTCCCGGACGGAACGGGACTCATCGGACAATACAATCAGGGCAACCAACCTGGCTTTCACATCCCCTATCTTTACAATTATGCCGGCAAACCATGGAAAACACAACGAAGGGTCAGGGATATCATGAAAATCTGGTACAGCAATGGTCCATTGGGAATATGCGGTGATGAGGATGAAGGGGAACTGTCTTCATGGTATGCCTTTAGCGCAATGGGATTTTATCCTGTTGCTCCGGGACGTGCTGTTTATGATATTGGCAGTCCGCTTTTTGAGAAAGTAACAATCCATGTGGGCAACGGTAAATCCTTTGTAATTGAGGCCAGGGATGTATCTTCAAAGAATAAATATATTCAGTCAGCCTCATTAAACGGGAAACCGTTAAATTCGCCCTGGTTTACACATGCAGACCTTGTAAAAGGAGGAATTATCATTTTTCAGATGGGACCAAGACCCAATGAACAATGGGGAAGCAAACCGGAAGAATTTCCTGATGAATCGGCGTCAATAAACAAATAAATTACCAGTATATGCAAATCAGACTCGTCCGGGTATTGTTGTTTATCACATGGTTAAATGCACCTTCTTTGGTTTTTGCCGGTTCAGACTGGCCGATGTGGAGGCATGATTTTAACCGTACTGCTTCAACACCAGAACAGCTTGCCGACAAGTTATACCTTCAATGGCAAGTGAAGTATCCTGCCCGCACGCCCGTCTGGGATGATCCGCTTAACCGGGACCTCATGCCGTTTGACCGGATTTTCGAACCGGTTGTAGCAGACAATAAGCTGTTTATCGGATTCAATGATCAGGATAAAATCGTTGCCCTGGATATCAATACCGGGAATGAACTTTGGCATTTCTATGCAGACGGACCGGTAAGACTGCCTCTGGCAATAAATAAGGGAATGATCTATTTCACCGGTGACGACGGTTGCTGTTACTGCCTGAACAGCAATACGGGTTCTTTGGTGTGGAAACGTCTGTTGGCTCCAGCAGAAAATAAACTTCTCGGCAACAAGCGACTCATATCCATGTGGCCTGCCAGAGGCGGCATTGTTATCAAAGACGACATTATTTACACGGCTGCCAGCATCTTTCCGATGATGGGAACTTTTATCTATGCGCTGGATGCCGCTACCGGTAAGATAATTTGGAAAAATGAAGGATCCGGAAGCAATTACATCCTTCAGCCACACAAATCACCTGCTTTTGCCGATGTAGCTCCGCAGGGTGCTTTTGTTATCACCGGAGACAGGCTGCTGGTTGCCGGAGGACGCTCCGTACCGGCAGCTTTTAACTTAAAAACAGGCGAAGAGCTTTATTATCAGCTAGCTGCCAGCGGAAAAACCGGCGGCTCCTTTTCCTGTGCCAATGATCTGGTCTTTTTCAACCACCACCGCGATCGTACGACCATGATGTATGATTCGGGAAACGGGAACAGACTTTCTTCCAAACCATTGGAATATCCTGTCATTGATGGAAATACCTTCTATTTCTCAGGGAAAAATATATCCGCTTCGAAGTTGGGATCCGATAAAAAACTGGAGCCCTTGTGGAGTTCCGGCATTTCCGCAACCAATGATATGATCAAGGCTGGCGATTGCCTCTATTCAGCCGACAGTTCCGGAATAAAAGCGGTAAAACTGCTTCCAGACAATCAAACCAGACTAATCTGGAATTATAGCACAGACGAAAATGTCGAACGACTGATTGCTGCAAATGGCAAGCTGATTGCGGTAACAGGAAATGGTACCATCATGATCTTCGGAGATACCCCGGTGAAAAAAGTAGCTAAACTTGGCAAACCCCAAATATCTTCAACAAAAATACCAGTCAAGACGGAGAAGATAACCGGGGCGACAAAAGTTACTGAAGGATATTGTCTGATACTGGGAGGTGCAGACCCTGAGCAGATAAAAGAGTTGCTGACCGGAACATCGATTCAGATTATTGCCTATGAAAAAGATCCCGGCAAGCTAAATTCCCTCAGGGAATATTTCGACCAGGCAGGATTAAATGCTGACAGAATAAGCTTACTTCCTTTTGGAGATATATTTCCTTTGCTTCCAAAATATTTTTCTTCACTCACAATCATCAATGATCCTGCTTATATTGAAGGAGGGAATAAAGATCTCCTGAAGCTGGTATATGAATCAACCCGTCCGTATAATGGGAAGATCATGGTAAAAGGAAGTGGTGAACAACACGATCTTTTCATGAAAAGTTTCAGTGATCTCGACCTTCCTGGTGCGGCATTTCAGAAAGAAGAAGATTTTTCGATGGTAACCCGAACAGGTCCGCTTGAGGGAGCATCACCCTGGACACACAACTATGGCAATATTGCCAATACAGTAAAATCTGATGACCAGCTCGTTAAAGCCCCGCTTGGCATTCTGTGGTTCGGAGGAAACTCAAATATGGATGTTCTTCCCAGGCATGGGCATGGCCCTGGCGAGCAGGTTGTCGACGGAAGACTTATTATTCAGGGTATCAACAGCATCAGCGCCCGCGATGTATATACCGGGAGGGTATTGTGGAGAAGGGAGTCTGAAAAACTGATGGATGATTCCTGGATGGTATATTATGATGAGTCATACGACGAGGAGAACCCTCTTGATACGAAATATAACCAGGTTCACATACCCGGATCCAATGCTAGGGGAACAAATTTTATAGCTACAAAAGAATTTGTTTACATGATCGAGGGTAGTAAATGTATGCTGATCGATATCAAAACAGGAAAAATTGCCCGGGAGTTTGCCCCCGGTGATGAAAGTACTGCAAGATTGGGTTACATTGGTGTATATGAAGACCTGTTGATACTCGGAAATAATTTTGCCGAATTTGCTGACCTTGATAATGATTCGATCAGGAAGAAAGAACCAAAGTTCACGGATTATAACCTTACGGCAAGTCAGAAACTGACGGTGTTGGACAGGTTTACCGGTAAAAGACTGTGGAGTGTGAAAGCCAATCATGGTTTTATCCACAATTCTGTCATTGCCGGTGATGGAATGCTTTTTTGCCTTGACAAACTACCGCAATACCTTGAAAATAAATTAAAAAGAAGAGGCGAGGCACAGCCGGAAGGCTCAAGGCTGCTGTACCTTGATGCGCGAACCGGGAAGATGATCAGTGAGGTTACAAAGGATGTGTTTGGAACATGGCTTGGGTATTCATCCGAAAATAAACTGCTGCTTCAGGCGACCCGCCCTTCGCGCGATATGCTCAACGGAGAGGAGGGAAACCGGATGATTGTTTACAATACGATCACCAGGGATATCATCTGGGACAAGGCAATTAAATATGCAAATCCGCCCATTATCCACCGCGATAAAATTTATACCAACGGAGAAGGCTTCCATCTCTTAACCGGGACCCCCTTGATGGATATCGACCCTGTAACAGGCGATGAGCTTAAGTGGAGTTTTAAACGTGAATATGGTTGCGGTATCGTTGCCGCAAGCGAATACCTGCTCACTTTTCGGTCTGCATCCGCCGGATTTATCAACCTTGAGGCATTTGAAGGCACCGGCAATCTCGGAGGATGGAAAGTCGGGTGCTCGACAAACCTTATCGCCGCCGATGGAGTGCTTAACTCCCCCGATTATACCCGTACCTGCCAATGCCCATACCAGAATCAGACATCGCTTGCCTTGGTAAACATGCCCTGGATGGCGTACTGGACCAATAGCAATTACAAATGGAACGGAAATCCCATTAAACAGCTTGGTCTAAATTTTGGAGCTCCGGGCGACCGGAGTTCCGACAATAATACGTTGTGGCTTGAATATCCTTTCGTAGGAGGGGCATCCCCTGAGATTCAGGTAAAAATAGACACTGCCGGATTTACTAAAATTAGGAAGGAACCTTTTACGGTTATATCGGAAAAAACTCCCTGGGTAAGTTCAAGTGCCCTGGGTGGCATTAAATCCATAGAAATCGGCTTAACAAAAGATTCCGCGATTCCGGAATCTTCTTACACCGTAAAACTTTATTTTTCGGAACTTGAAGACAAAAATCCCGGAGAAAGGATTTTTGATATCGCCATTCAGGGAAGAAAAATTACCGACGATTTTGACATCGTAAAAGAGGCAGGCAAACCGGACAAGGAGGTAGTCAAATCCTATTCCGGAATAAAAGCAGGAAAAACCCTTAGGGTAGAGCTGATAGCCGACAGAGGTAATACCCTGATCTCCGGAATCGAGCTAATTCAGGAATCTAACACAGGTCTATGACAATGCAGGAAATGAAATCCTCCTATCTAAAAATAGCGACTTTAGCAGCCTTGCTCAGTTTGGCATGCACTACCAAAGTGTCGGAATGGATTCTGATTAATTCCCTTCCCAACCGCTACCTGCTGGTCTATTACCACAAGGATCCGGTTTCGGATGCGGCCAAACTGAAAAATAGCGAGCTTGAAAAACGCATGAATGCGGCAACCGTAATTTTCAAACCGGTGCTGAAGGAGGAAATCAGACAACCCTATTATGCCTTGTATTACAACAACCGGCTTTTTTCTGAATATCCTGATTATCAATCGGTTCAAGACATCGCTGCTTCTCCCTGCAGAGAAAAAATTGCGACAGCGTTAATGGCTGGTAAACTATGTGTTCTGCTTTATCTAAAAAGCGGTAATAAGGAGAAAGATGAACCCGGATTACAGCACATTAACAAATGCGTAGCTTCATCACCTTATGGGAAAATCCTTTCTGTGGTGGAACTTGATCGGAGTAATGTGGAAGAAAAGCACTTCGTTTCGATGCTGCTAAATGTGGAAGGTGACTTGCAGAACATCCGGGAGCCTATGCTATTTGGGATATTTGGCCGGTTCAGAGCACTTGAACCATTGGTTGCAAAAGGGATTTCGGAAGAGAATATTAATCTGATGATCGATTTTTTCACCGCCGATTGCAGTTGCGTCATCAAAGACGACCTGCCCGGCATAAACATCCTTTCCGGCGCAAGCTGGGAAAATCCCGCTCCGGCACTTGTAAACCAAATAATGGATGAAAACCCAAAACTGGAGCATCATTGAATGAAGGAAGATACCGCAAGATATGATTCGCTGCTTGCCAGGCCTTTGCCGAAATGGCTCATTGATCAGCGGGAAGGACTAAATTCTTATCAACCGGTAAAAATGGAGATGAGAGTCGACAACTCACTGAATATATCCTTGATCTCCACCGGTGTCACGGTTATTTTGACGATTGCAATTTTAACAGTCTATATTCTAAGAAAAAGT
The DNA here is from genome assembly GCA_025358025.1 of Bacteroidia bacterium. Classification (GTDB taxonomy): domain Bacteria; phylum Bacteroidota; class Bacteroidia; order Bacteroidales; family Prolixibacteraceae; genus CAINVV01. The sequence continues at coordinate 6,734 of JANYKW010000065.1, forward strand.
AAAAAAAGAGCATAACATGCATTCATTCAGGTTAGTAGTAAAAGAACTTTTATACAGAAAAGTCAATTCACTGGTCATCTTGCTTACTGTGATTGCTGCCAGCATGGTATCGGTTGCCATGATTACTTTAAGTAAAGCCAGTGAGAACGAAACGAGAAAGATCATGCGGGAGCAGGGTTTGAATCTTTATATTTTCCCGAAAGGAACGAACCTGATTGATTTTTATTCTGTCAACAATACCTCAACATTCCCTGAAAAGTATGTGGATACGCTGGCCGGGTCAAAGACATTTGATGCAGTCAGGCACCTTACCGGCATCTTGCAGCTCAAATATCCCGAATGGACCGATCCCAACGGCTCCCTGCACCAGATAGTCGTTGTTGGTTATAAGGACGAGGTCATGCAAAGGTTTTTGCCGAAACAGGAAACCATGGGATTCGATGTGGCCAGGGGAACCGTGCATGTAGGCGCATTGCTGGCGAAAAATATTCCGGAAGGCGAAACCTTTAAGATAACCGGCCAGGATGGTGTACTGCACGAATTTATTATCGCTAAAAGGCTTGAGGAAGGCAAAGGCATGATTGACCAGGGAGTTGCGTTTTATTTGGGAGATCTTCAGCTTCTGTTGGGTATGGAAGGCAGGATTAACAAGATTGAGGCGCTGGGATGTGTTTGCCATGATGGGAGGATCAAAAATGCCAGGAACCAGGTAGATGCCATATTTCCGGATCTTGAGGTTACTGAAATCAGCAATATTGCAGATGCGCGCGAAAACCAGCGATTGATGATGAACAAGTATGGGTCCTTTATCATCCCGTTTGTTATACTCACATCTTTGCTCATCTCAGGCCTTATGTTTTATGCCAATGTGTCTGCCCGGCGGAATGAAATCGGGTTGATGAAGGCTATCGGTAAAAGCAATCTGTACATATCCTCCATGATCCTTCTGAAAGCATTTATCCTGGGGTTGCTGGGAAGTATCGCAGGTTTTTTTGCAGGGATGCTCGTCGCCGGATATTTCGGAAAAGAAATTTTCAAATTTACCGCTTCCGATATCCAACCGCTTTGGAATATATTTGGATATGGCATCATCATATTTCCCGTATTATGGATGCTTTCAAGCTGGATACCTGCCCTCCTGGCAACACAGGTTGATGCAGCCCAAATATTAAGTCAGGAATAAATGAGCCTCCAACAGAAGAAAATTTCAATTATAAAAAAACGGTATTAAATGCTGAATATTAATCATATAACTAAAACATACAGAAAAGGCGGGAAAAGCTTTACAGCGCTTGACGATGTGACTTTTAAAGCAGAGAAAGGTGATTATATCGCCATCGTCGGACCGAGTGGCTCAGGCAAATCGACCCTTCTTCATACTATTGGAGGCTTAATTCATCCGGAATCCGGACAAATTTTGTACAAGGACAGAGATATCTATTCCCTGAATAGCCATGGAGCAGATCTGTACCGGAGGGAAAATGTCGGATTTGTCTTTCAGCAATTTCATCTGGTGCCCTACCTGTCAGTATACGAAAACATCAAATTAGTTTGCATCCAGCCTGCCTGTACCCAACACATTGAGAGCTATCTTGAAAAATGTTCTATAACCCCCCTGAGAAATAAATATCCCGCTGAACTAAGTGTTGGCGAGAAACAGCGGATCGCATTTATCCGTGCAATTATCACCAAACCGGATATCTTGCTTGCGGACGAACCTACCGGGAACCTGGATCCATTGAACAGCAGTATAATCATGTCGCTGATCGCAGATTTTCACAAGGAGGGAGGAACCGTTCTTTTGGTTTCTCACGATCAGGGAACTGCGAAATATGCAGGACGATACATAACCCTTCAAGGAGGGAAACTTGTATAACCGTCTGCAACAATCAATTATTTAACTACTTAATTCTAAAAATTACTCATTAATATGGGCAAATTTCCATTGATCTCTTCTATCGTTATAATGCTTGTCATATTTATCCAGCCGGTATTTTCACAACAAAAAACCGTTGTGAAAGGATATATTTTTAATACCGAAACAAGCGAACCGGTAATAAACGCAACTATCGTAGTTTCTGATACAAAAAAAGGAACAAGTTCCGGGAACAAAGGATATTTTGAATTACATCTTAATCAGGGAACCTACCGCTTCAAAGTAACATCGGTAGGCTTTTCCGGTGCGGAGTTCTCCGTTAAGGTTCAGTCTGAAAATAGTGAACCTATAAAAATAGGTTTACAACCCATCAGACTTGAAATTGAAGGAGTCGATGTGTTTGCCAATCTGCGTATTGCTGAAAAAGATACCTCCATTAACAAAGTGCCATTGGCCATTTTACCTGCCGTTACACGGATAAGCGCTATTGAAATAGAAAAACAGGGAGCTACTACACTCACGGATGCATTGAAATTTGTCCCGGGTGGATGGACGGAAAACCGGGGAAGGAAAACGAAGCAGTTCTTTTCGGTCAGGGGACAGAAATACCCCTATCCGGATTATTCCATCGATGGTATCTGGCAAAAGGAATTTGAAGAAACCGGCTATTTTTTATCTGCCCTCGACATCGAATCCGTTGAGATTGTGCGTTCCAGCAGTGCACTTGTCAAAGGTCTTTCGGGACTAACCGGGGTAATTGAAGTGAAAACAAAAAAGCCTGAACGCGAGTCTATTTCGGCATTAGCCAAATATGGAGGGTTAAATACTTACTCAACCAGCCTTCAGTATGGCAATAAAATGAAGGATATCTCCTTCAATACCTCAGCCTCCTTTTTTGGCACCGACGGTCCCGCGAATCGAAACGGGAAAGAGAGAATTGGAAACTTTCATGGAAATATGGATTGGAAAATCAATTCAAAACTAAGCCTGACAGCGGGAACTACCTACATATACGGATTGAGGCAGCTGGTCAATATTGTGGAACCCGGCTCCCCCGGGATAGCCAGCAGGGTGGAAGAATACGATCCTGTACGCACCTTATTAAGCTTTATCAAGGTAAATTATCTTGGGAAAGACGGCTCTTCAACCGAAATCCAGACGAATGTTTCCTACCGCAATGCCGATTTTTACAGTTACAGTATCCCCCTGAAAACAACCACCGCAAATGATGAAAAAGATTGGGAATATGGCTTTAACCTGCTTCACAGCCGTTTGCTCAGCAAGACCAATACCATCAGATTTGGTGCCCTCTACAACCATTGGGTTGCCCCTGAGGGGAAACGATATTACACAGGACATAGCTGCAATGTACATACCTGGTCCGGGGTGGTCACAGATGAACAGCAAATAGGGAAATTCAGGCTGGATGCAGGATTAAGAATTATCAGCGGATATATTGTTGAATGGGGTGGCTTTGGCATTGAAGGCAGCGGAACCGGATTCGAGAAGGTAGAACCTATCACCAATGAGTCTGCTCCGTTTGAATGGCAATCTGCTTTGGGAGTATCCTATCCATTGTCAAATTCCTCTTCCTTGCACTATAATTTTTCCGGGGGTACCATTGCTCCGCGCAAGGGCAGTTTAAATAATGATGGGGAAATCCCTGAAACAGAAACACGTTTGCAACACGATCTCGGTTTCCGGTACAAGTCGCAGAGCCATCATGAAATAACCCTCAGTGCCTTTTATACCCAAAGGAACAATGCAATCAGCTACAACGGTCTTACTATTACCCTTGGGGATGGCCAAATTATGGAACTTTATGAAAATCTCGATAAGCGTAGTTATGGTATGGAACTTGCTTCAAAATGGAATATTCCTCTCCTGCGCAGCTCTCTGTTTGCCAATGCGATGCTGATGAAAGGAGAAGTTGACAAAAAGGGCACCATGGTTGATGATGCCCAGTTGCCTAAAGTCATCCTGAATACCGGGTTCTATTTCGACTATTCCGGTTTTGACACGAACTTCTTTGTCAACTACACCGGACCATACACAAACAACCGGTTTGTTAATCCAAAATGGGTGAAGGAAAACGGGGATTTCCCGCTAGGCGATTTTGTCTCGGCAGATCTAACTGTTGGATACACCTTCCGAGGTAAATTTTCGAAGAGAGTATTTGTTGAAGTAAAAAATATACTGGATCAGGAATATATGACGGTAGCCGGTTATCCGGATCAGGGCAGGCTGTTTATGGCAGGAGTCAAGATAAATTACTAAACCGAAGAGGAGTTTAAGAAATGGCGAATAGATGACCGCTTATTCCGACATGATTATTTTTTTGATTGCATTTGTAATAGCACCAATCTGACCATTTGAAATTATATTGGAATCAATCTTAATAACAGGCAAAACACCTTTGGTTGTACTGGTTATAAACACCTCATCCGCATCCAGTAAATCTTTCATTTTAAAATCTTTTTCCTGCATGTTATAGCCTTTTAACTGCAAGATCCTTTTCCTGGTGACACCTTCCAGCATTTTAGATTTGGGCGTAAAAACACACTGATCCTTTACATAAAACACATTGCTTCTCGAACATTCGCGTACCCAATTCCTATCCAGGTACAAGACTTCAGCAGCATTACTTTCAGCCAATCTCCGGGATAACCTTACAGACCGGATATAGTTAATTGTCTTTGCCTCAGGAATCTCACGCTGGTATTTGCAAGTTATCAGTGTCCCTCCTTTTATCCAGGCATCTGGCATTTTCAGTTCAAATGGTTTGTTGATCACAAGCAACGTTGAACGATCCGGCGAAAGGGTAAAATCATCCGGCGAAATACCTCCGGTTAGCATGATTTTTACAGAAGAATTCCTGATATTATTTTTCTCAATTAATTGCAAAATGATATCCGATAATTCCTCTTTTGTATAGGATAAATTCAGGCTCAGCATAGCGGCTGATTTTAAAAACCTATCCAAATGGAAAGACATATAACGGGGGTTCTTATCCCTTGCCAGGAAAAAATCAAAAATACCATATCCGCGCTGGATTATTAAATCCGATACATGAAGGTATGATTGATTAAAAGGAACCTGTTTCCCGTTAATGAAGGTATAGATGTTATCCATAATCTAATATTTTAGTACTACTTATTTAGAAATATAATGATCCACAACCCAAGCAGCGAATGGAAAACAGCAGGTAAATGCAGGAGATACGGCATTCAATACGTGTACTGAATCATCATCCCCTTCGACTACAAAATCCATGATTAATTCCCTGGTTTTCTTGTTCAGCAACTGGGCGCGGATACCCGGTCTACCCCATTCCGTAAATCCTTTCACATCTATTTTATGAACAAGCTCCTGAGCCAGGCTGGCAAAATAGACCCGGTTGTATTTTTTTATTTCATCCAGGGCGATGTTCCTGAAACCGAACGAATTCGTTAAAAACAACAAGGCTTCCCAAGATAAGATATTCGTCATTTCTCCAGGCCTGAAGTTGTCAAATCCCTGGTAATTTTCCCGCCAGAAGGCAGGCGTGGAAGTTGGCCCGATTTTTACATCTCCGTCAACGGTAACGGTAAAGTGTACCCCAAGCCACGGATTCTTTAAGTTTGGTACCGGATACACGTTGGTTCTTACGGGTATTTTATCGCCATGGTATTTCAGATAGACCCCTTTGAACGGGATGATGGTATATTTTTCTGAATAACCGAAGTCATTGGCAACCTTATCCGCGTACAATCCGGCGGCATTGATAATTTTCGTCGCAGAGAACCGATTTCCCAGGGAGGTTTTGATGCTGTTCCCTTCCATTCTGGATTTATAGCCTTCCCCAAAAAAGAAATCTATGCCTTTGGTTCTGAGTTCGTTTTTTATCGCGCTACTAATTTCAGATGGATCCACTGTGGCCGTATTGGGAGAAAACAAGGCATATTTAAAGGTTTTAACATTGGGATCAATATCAAACAGCTCATTTTCATCAATAATTTTCACATCGACTCCATTGACTTTCCCCCTTTTTTCAAGCTCAAAAAGAGCTGGAAGTTCACTTTCGTCCTTGGCGACGACTACTTTCTTACACTCATTAATTTTCAGGTTATTGGCATAGCAATATTCCCTTAACTGCCGGTTGCCATCCCTGGTGAATCTTGCTTTAAGCGTGTCGGCCGAATAATAGAACCCGGCATGCAATACGCCGCTGTTACGGCCGCTGCCATGACAGGCCACGTCGGGTTCTTTTTCCAGAACAGCAATCCTTGAATCGGGGAATCTGGTTATCAACTCTCTTGCAATGGATAAACCTACAATACCTCCGCCAATAATCAGATAATCGAAATGCATGGTTGTCTGTTCTGAATGAGATTAACAGGATTTTCAAACGTCCAAAAATTGAACCAATAGCCCGGTCAAACCCAGGAAACTTTCAATCTGTGGACGCATGCGATAAAGTTTATTTGCTGTTATAAAAATACAGTTTTTGAGGAACTTCTGCTAGTTTTGAATCCTAAATCCGACATCTAAAAAATCCTTTCATGCCGCCATTCAATACCAACAGGAGTACAACCGCCTTTAATCCGCAGGATTCAGCCACAAATCCTCCTTTGCCATCAAGGCGCGAAAGACAGCAGACGGGGCAAAACCGGTTCCAAAGGAAGATGCAGAATGTAACATCGTACCGGCGCAGGAAATCAAATTAATATGTACATTTGAAGTACAAATCTCTAAAAACCTTCGCCATGATTTGGATTATTCTGATAGTTATTGCAGTGATTGTCTTTTGGATGATCGGTATTTACAACAGCATGGTCAGGCTTCGCAACACGAGGCAAAATGCTTTTGCCGATATTGATGTTCAGCTCAGGCAACGGCATGACCTTGTGCCCCAACTTGTTGAAACTGTAAAAGGTTACGCAACCCATGAGCGGGAGTTGTTGCTTAAAATCACCCAGGCCAGGACTGCGGCGATGGGAGCCACCACCATCGATGAAAAAATCAAAACCGAAACAGCCCTTTCTGCTGCATTGCAAGGTTTGAAAGTATCGGTCGAAGCGTATCCCGATTTGAAAGCAAACCAAAACTTTCTGCGGCTTCAGGATGAGCTAAGCGACATTGAAAACAAGCTGGCAGCCGCCCGCAGGTATTTCAATGCAGCCACAACCGAATACAATACCGGTATCGAAACCTTCCCGGCCAATCTGATTGCCGGCAATTTCGGTTTTCAACGAGAAACCCTTTTCGATCTTGGGCAGGAACGTGCCACCCTGGAAGAATCGCCAAAGATCAGTTTTAATTAATGACTTACGTCGGCATACAGACACAGATCAGGAGGAACAACTTCAACTCGGTTCTCCTGATGCTCGCGTTTCCGGCTGTGTTGCTTGGGATGGCTTATGCATTCCTCTTCTTTACACAGCAGCAACAGGATGCGCTGGTTGTTAATGAAAATTTTATCCGTGTCGTGCCGTTTGTAATCATTGGCACTTCCATTTGGTTCATGGTAGCCTGGTTGATGCACAACACCCTGATCAGGATGGCAACAGGAGCGAAGCCCCTCGAACGGATGGAAAACATGCGGGTCTACAACCTGCTGGAGAATCTTTGCATCTCAAAGGGGATGAAGCTACCCCGGATCTTTATTATCGAAGATGACTCCCTGAATGCCTATGCCAGTGGCATCAACGAGCGGACTTTTTCTGTCACGCTTTCGCGTGGCATAATCGATAAGCTGGAGGACGATGAACTGGAAGGAGTTATGGCCCATGAACTATCCCATATCCGCAACCGGGATGTCAGGTTGATGATCGTCTCAATCATCTTTGTCGGCATCTTCGCCTTTATCGCCGAGGTTGCCTTCAGGAGCTTGCGGTTCGGGGTCTTGTCGAGAGGGAAAAAAGATTCGGGCATTGTGATCCTGGTCGCCCTTGTTATTTCCGCCGTTTGTTACGTGATCGCACTTTTGCTCCGTTTCGGAATTTCAAGGTCACGCGAGTACCTGGCCGATGCCGGAGCCGCCGAAATGACACGGAAACCCTATGCATTGGCCAACGCTTTGCGAAAGATTAACAGGGATCCGCTGATTGAGGCAGTACAAAACCACGATGTAGCACAGTTATTTATCGAGAATCCCCAGCCGGAAGAGCAAAAATTTTCTTTCAGCAACCTCTTCTCCACCCATCCTCCCATCCAAAAAAGAATTGAGTTGCTTGATCAGTTCGTGTAAACCAAATATAGGATATCGGGCAAGGTATTACATGATTTGTAATGATAAAACCAGGGGAGTAAGTGGTCATGAAAGATGGGGCATCCACCTTTTCCCAGATCGTGACGACCGAAACAAAAGCAGCATCAGGTATTGAGTTTATAAGCCATTTTCTGAGCAGTTATAGCCAACTCGGTTGCAAGAAAACAATGAGCCTGGGTCATGGCAGTTTCAGTGCGGTTGACCACATCACTTACGAGTTGTTCACCATAGGGCATGTAGACCAGGGAGCAATCGTAATATTTTGTTTCCTTTTGGTTGACCAAAAACAGGTGATTACCACCTTTCCGACCTGCAATATCAATATATTTCCGCATCTCAATATAGCCCTCGGTGCCTAAAATGAAAGTTCGGCCATCACCCCAGGTGGCAAGGCCTTCCGGTGTGAACCAGTCAATCCGGATGTAGCCAGTGGCGTGAGGACTGCGCACGCTCATATCACCAAAATCGGAATATTGCGGATATTTGGGATTGTTGAAATTTCCTATCTGCGAAAAACTAACCTCAGCTTGTTTGGAGTTGGTATAAAAGAGAAACTGGTCGCATTGGTGTGAACCTATGTCGCATAGGATTCCACCTGCCTTTGCAGGATCAAAAAACCAGTTGGGACGTGTATCCGGACGCATTCTGTGGGGTCCCATGCCGAGGGTTTGAATCACCTTGCCGATCGCACCTGACAAAATAAGCTCTCCCGCTTTCACGGACGCCGGATTGCTTAAGCGCTCACTGTACACGATGGAATAGATACGATTCGTTTTTTTCTGTACTTTTTTCACTTCTTTCAATTGATCGAAAGTCAGTATACCGGGCTTGTCGGTCATAAAGTCCTTCCCCGACTGCATGACGCGAATGCCAAGCGGAGCCCTGTCGACAGGAATTGCAGCACTGGCAACCAATTGAATGGAAGTATCTTCCAAAATTTCTGCTTCGCTTTTTGCAACCCTCGCATTTGGAAAGCGCCTGGTAAAGTCCGGCAGCAATTCAGGCTCTTTCGAATACACCGCAACCATTTGTCCGCCACCTTCAGTCAGCGCATCAACCATACCCAAAATATGTCCGTGATTGATTCCTATAACAGAAAAACGGATTGATTCTTTGGAGCCTGAACGTTTCTCCGGCATTAAGATGATCTCGTCAGGTCGGTTCGTACTGTAAAGGTCACGCCCAAATAGTTCGGCAGGCAACATCGTTGCAGCTGCCAGGCCTGTAGCCGAGGCAAATGAGTGCCTCAAAAAATTGCGTCTGTTCGATTCCATGTGCGTTGTTTTAGTTTTTACCGGCAGCAATTATTAAGTAATCAATTGGGTTTTACTGAATATCTGCAAATTGAAAAATTGAATTAAAGTTAAAAAAACATTCGAAAGTATTAAGAGCCTAATTTGGTCTGGCTTTGAAACATATTTTGCTGTTCGGGCACGAAAAACAAATTCGCGCCGGCGGGATTAACAGACATTCGGTATAATCTGTTTAATATTGCAGTTTAAATAGCAAGGAAAAGAATATGATAAGTTACGAGACTCCTTACCGTGTATGTTACGGCGATACGGATCGCATGGGGATCATGTATTACGGGAATTATCCCCGGGTTTATGAGATTGGAAGAACAGACATGATCCGAACGATCTGGAAATCCTACCGGGAAGTAGAGGAGAGCGGGATTATCCTGCCGGTCAGACTTTTGCACGCGGTGTACCACAAACCCGCCAACTACGACGAACTTCTGACGATCAGAACCATTATTAAAGAAATTCCCAAAGTGAAATTCAGATTAATTTCTGAAATCTATAATGAGCAGATGGAACTGATCAACGAGGGAGAGGTCACGCTTGGATTTATGGACGCGGCTACCGGAAAACCAAGAAGAGCGCCGCAGGAGTTTACGGATATCCTTGAAAGAACGGGCAAGTTTGTCTGAAGCCGGATTTCCATCATTCACCCCCTAAAAACCCTCCATCCACCGATTCTTTGTTTCAGGAAAGAATGTCCGGTTATATATTTGATCAGGTTTTAAAAACTTAAGATCATGAAAATTTACGTAAATCTGATTCCTGCCCTTGCGCAAGCCCTGGTGACGATGTTTTTCAACATGGCAGGGTTGACCGGAGAGGTCGAAAAACCTTCCCAAAAACAGCAGATTGTTTCTCATTCGGTCACATACGGCGAACTTAACCGGCAGAACAGCCATGTTTTTGTGGCAAAATTCGGGCAGGTCATCCTTTCGAACGGTTTTGGAAAGGGCTACCTGGAATGGAAGATTCCCAGCACTCCGGATACGAAACAGGTAAATTAACTTTTGGTAAGAAACTCTTTCCAGTTGTTATCATGGTTTTGCCAAAAATAAATTCAACAGTTGCCGACAGGCCATTCCCGTCAAGTGTGATAAAATGTAAGCGTCTCCACGATACCCATTCATGGTTTTTTACAGGCAACAGCCGTTCCTTATTTTTTCATCCAGCGATTGGGTAGCAACTCCCGGAATACTTCATCGGGAGCATTTGGGTTGAGGTAAGCCAGCCTGTTCAGAACATCAGTAAAGTATTCGAAAGTGTTAATCCCGTTGAGCCTGCATGAACAAGCCAGGGAATAGATCAAAGCCGTCCTTTCGGCCCCGTCATGGCTGCCACAGAGCAGGGAGTTCCTCCGGCTCAGGCTAATATAACGCATTTGCCTTTCGAAACTCATTATCACAACATTTGGATAATGGCGCTTATCCCAACTTTTTTATTATCCCAACTTATACTATAAATTGCACATTTTCAAAGGTCTGCGCCTGAATAGTTGGGATAATAATTTAGTAAATTACGTACATCTTAAATTAAAATATTTATGGACGTAAGTAATTTACAAAACCATTACCCATTACTATTTGAATATCTTTATGATAATGGGTACAGCCGTTGCCATATTCTATGGATGAGACGGTGCATTAAACTAGCTCTGAATGAAGGATCATCTCCAGAGATTGATTCTTATGAACAACTCTATTGGCATGAAGTGCAGCAACGTGGGTATAAAGATGCTGCTCCGGTTCGCAAAACTCTGAAGTCAATCCTGGGTTGCGTAAAGAGATTCGATTTAGAGGGCATATATCCACAACCCAAACTGTATCATGGTTTTCTGGCGCCGGCTAAGAGTTATGATTTGCTCAATGATGAAAATAAATCAATTATAGATCACTATGAACTGACTGCCAGGTCAGGGAGCAAAGTAGCTCATACTATCTATACAGAATGTCGGGCTGGAATCCTTTTTTTATTGCATTTACAAAATGTAGGAGCACTATCAATTTCAGAGGTTTCAGAAAAACAAATTCTTGATTTTTTCTATGATGGAGAGAAAATCATCAGAGGTAAAGCGTATAAAGAAAAGCTTACTCCAATCCTGAAGGCCGCAATTGCATTATATGGTGAACCAATCACAAAGATATTATCATTAATACCTTCTGTGCCTAAGAGTTATCCGAACTATCCATATCTAACTCAATTAGAGTCAGAAAAGTTCAGGACTTGGCTTGAAGAAGAAAACTCGCAACATAATAAAATCTCCAGCGCATGGGGCCATCTGAAAAATGTATTTAACGAAGCCGGTGTGCGTAAGGATGGTGGCAGAACAGGTGTTCGTATTTTCCGTCATCATTTGGCCACAGCGCTACTTGGAAACCAGGTTCCATCACCAGTTATTAGTT
>JANYKW010000071.1 GCA_025358025.1 Bacteroidia bacterium
GATCCCCTTTTTTGATTTCCGCTCCGGTTCGGGGTGGAATCCAGAAAGTAAATTCTGCTTCAAACGAAACAAAATCCGCTAATTTTGTGGTTGCTATATGGGTATCCTTTTGGATCCGGTAATGAAGAGACCTGGCTTTCGTGTCTGCTTTAATTACTGTAGCTATGGCTGAAACTCCGGATGTTTTGAGTTCTTTGTGAGTTCCAGGGTCATATGTCTCTGTGACGTACCTCTCGTTCCCACTTAAAACAAGAAAAAGCAATACCAACATTGCACCCGCCACGAATCCAAAAAACATGGGGGGGAACCAAAACTCATACCATGTATTCACGACTCCCCGGTTTGGGCTGTTGGCAAGATAAATAACCTCCACTTTGTCGCCGGTTTTCAGCCGGGACAAAGGTTTGGCTGTCGATCCGTGAATGTAGTGCTCCGTACCGGATGCATCCTTGAAAGTGATCATGGGGAACACGCCGCTTCCCGTAGTGCCATCACTGCTTCTCGCGTAAACTCTTTCGGTTCCGGTGACATACCCCCCCGCCTTAATCCCATTCTTGAGATAGTCGATAGCTCTTTGGGAGGTCCAATAGGTCCCAATCACACACGTGGGGATCGCAAAAAATAGTACAAAAAGAATAATATAGCGAGCCGGATTCAGGTGTAAGTGGGCAACGACAATTGGCAGGAGATGGAATGGATCATCCAATTTTGGGTCATCCGAAATAAGGATCCCTCCCATCCACATCATGACTAAAAGAATGGCGAAACCCAGCAAAAAGCCTGCAGGTACGAGCGGAAACTCCCCCCACAAGAGCAATTGGGCATTTTTTGGATTTGACTTGTCGTAGGCAACTTTTATTTCATCACCTGTTTGCGATGACGGTTTTAAGGAATAAGACCTGCCATGAACCTTGATGCGTTCCCCTTCTGAAGTGACAAATTCAACTAGGGGAGTTAGCGAAGGAGCCTTCGTGGTATCGGTAGCTGAACGTGCTGAGCTATCCATCCCCACCACAATGCCTTGTGCTCTTTTACCCGTTATCAGCAAGCTGACCGAATTTTTCATGATGTATCCGGACAGGAATAACAAAACCAGGACAATAACACTTAAAAACCAACCAACGAAACCTGTAGTCATGTCAATGCTATTAATTAATAAATTTTACCCTTATTTATTTCTTTATTATCTTATCTAGGTCAAAAAGTCCAATATGAGTAGTAAAAGGATCACTAGATGTGGCTCCGGCTTCACAGTTATATTTCATGATAAATTTCCCATCTTTAAAATAGATAATATTTCCGACAGAATCAAATTGCCATCGATTGAATAGTATTGTAAACTCTTTATTTGAAAGGGTTTTAACAATCAGATAATAGGTTTCTGAGTCGCCACGGTATTGTCTCTCAATCGTTTTTAAAGTTACTTCTGAATATTTCTGCCTGTCAACAGGAATATTATTAAATTGACGAAACTCTGTTTCATTTTCGACGGTAAAAGGCTTCAAAGTGTCTAAAATTGCGCCATTGACTGAGGATATTACCAGATATGATGAATAATAATTACTGCCGAAAATGAAGTCCGAATCTTTTACATAGATTTCGCCATTCACGCCTTCAATTTTTATATACCAGACAAAGTCTCTTACCCTAAACCTATAGTCTTTGTGGTCAAAAAAGTCATGTTACACATAGTAAATGATATTGAGATGAAGGTTAACAGGATTATTTTTGTTTTCATTTTGGGGTTGTTGTTAAAGGTTTCTCAACTCTCTTTCCTGTCTTGTCGATGTAATACCAATGGTCACTTATCCATGAGCTGTGTTCACCCTCCGATTGTGTCTTGCAGTCGGTACTCACCTCTGCAACACCATTCTCAAAAGGCCAGGCACAGTCAAATTGTGGTTTTATCACAACCTTACCGGATGTCGAGTCGGCATATCCAATTTTTTTATTCTCCAGAATCCTAAATAGGCCATCCGAAGATTCGTCAGGTCCATTGTCAAACGGAAAGACTTCATACAAAACTTTTTCCTGCCGGTCTATAGCTATAAAGCCTGAATTGGGTTTTGCAACGATGGCATACGTTTTAAAGGTATCGGTAAAACATCTCATGTACTTGCCGGATGGAATGATGATCTCGCCGTTCTGATTTTTATAACCCCATTGATCCTTAATGGTATCATTGAATGAGATCAGGTACTTGTTGTCTTTAATGGATGGCCTACAGCTAGTCAGGCCACCA
>JANYKW010000072.1 GCA_025358025.1 Bacteroidia bacterium
CTTCATTCGCAACATACTCATTGAGTGAATTATAAGAGAGCATACCTGCAATCAAAGCCAAAAGAAATATCCCTGAACCCGTGTAGATGATCCATTTTTGAGCTATTAGCTTATCCAGTCCGCTAATCTCCCTGCTCTGCTCAATTTCTTTCAGTTTTGATTTTAAAGATTGTATGTAGCGAACTGCCAGAATGGAAATGATGATTCCCAGAAACATCAGATAAGATCCGGTTCGCAGTTGCCATTTACTTGTAAAATAGGCTTTTCTTGCCATCAGATCGAAAGCCCTGATTTCTGCTTTCAGATCTTCATCCCCGGGTGAGACATTTAACCGTTTAATCAGTGCCGGAATGGTCTTGTTTTCTATCGGATCATTCAGCCGTGTCTGTATATAATTGGCGATGAGCAACACAGCCATTAAAGCAGCAAAACCTGCAGCCAAAATGGCAATCTGTCGGGCCAGTTTAATTTTATCCTTCATTTGATAATTATTTGATTTTCATCCGCCAGCAAGCGGATGTCTATTTCCTCATTCCATATTTTCCTGAAACTCTCCATTCAATTTTACCGGACAGTAATCCATGCATCGGGCACAACTGAGGCAATTGGTCTTGTCCGGAACCCAATCTTCCCTCTTTCTGAAAGTTGACAAACGGATCAGACTTAATCCAATGACCAATCCCATAAAACCGCCCAGGAACCAGCCACCGATATAGAACTGATGACGGATCCCATTCGCCTCAGCAATAAGTTGTTCTGTAGTCTTTCCGGAAGTCAGGAAAGAACGTACGTCAATATTTTTTTGATCTTCTTTTAGTTCAGGATGTTCGATGATCTGTTCAGCCAGGAAAACTGTCCTGTTATAGTGCGACAAAGGAACATGCATCATAGAACCGGCAAAACCGCCCAAGCCCACCCACAGCGGAAGAAGAACGAACAAGGTAATCAACCGGTTCACATTGTTGTGGCGTTTCCCTGTTTCAACAACCGGTTCGTCGATAGCTCCGAAAGGACAGGAATTGGCACACAGCTTGCATTGGATGCAAGCCGACGGAGTGATGGTCATATGATGAGAAGAAAAACGGGACATCCAACCAAGCAATACCCCATAAGGGCAAAAAAACCTGCAATAGGGACGTGCTACAAAAATACCTGCAATTAGGAATAAAATACCCAGTATCAGCATATGAAAAGGTGCATCAAACCTGAAAAATCCAACGAATGGATCATAGCGACAAATGATAAATTCAGATTTTGTGGCAACATACAAGACGGCCAGACCAAGGTACAGATAAGGGATTAATCCGAGTACCTTTTGAATCCATTTAGGCAATTCAATAGGATTGAGAATGACCAGATCCTGAATTGCGCCCAACGGACATACTCCGGCGCAGAATGTTCTGCCGAAAAACAGCGTAAAAGCCAGAGGAAGCAAGAAAAATACCAAAGCCGTAAGTGGGATTGCATAAGTGCTGTCAACAACACCAAGTACCATATTCTGGATGGAACCGATAGAACAGATGCAACCTTCCCTGTAAAAACCAAAGTACAACAAAGAGAAAACGGATATCCAGAAAACACCCTTCCGGGAACGCTTCTTCACCACCAGCCATGTGATAACAGACAAGGCTACGAGCAAAACAAATATATCGAGGTATTCAAGAAGCAATGCCCTGGGCAACGGAGCAGTTGTGGCTGGCTGCGAATATCCCTTGGCAAATTCAGGCTTTGGAAACCGCTGCTGCGCTTCAACAGCAAAACACTGAACAGTGTATGCCAGCAAAACCAATATCGCACCTATCTTCCTGAAATATTTCATCCTAATTTTCAAATTTCCCAATTAACTTCATCCTTTCTTAAAATCTCCCTTAATCAAATAAGGTTTATGTGACGGAACACGACTAAAGGCTTCAGACGGACAGACCCTGGCAATAGCACATTCATTGCAGTTCCTGCAAAGATCATGACGAACCTGCAGATGAAGTGATCCATTACCAAAGGAGGTACATCCGGCAACGCATTTTCCGCACCCTATACACAATTTTTCGTCAATAACATATTCAAAATAAGGATCTTCTATGTATTTTCGTTTGATGGCAGCTGTCGGACAAAGCTGGTTCTCAGCAGCTGTAGTCCTGGCATTGGGATCCGGTTTCAAATATCCACCGCATAAGTCGCAATATCCGCACAGCGCATAGGCATGAACACATTTTACAGCAGAAGGGGACATCACGCACTCTTTGGCACAACGGCCGCATTGAACGCATTTAAAAGGGTCAAGCTGCCAAACCAGATCATCTGAAGCGGATTTTAAAACTGTCCTGCCTGCAATACCTATCAACGATATTGCCAGGGTAACTTGCATTCCGTTCCTGATCAAGCGACGGCGTGAATGGCTGACAGGTTCTTCTTTACTGCTCATTTTGTCTGAATTTTTTAGCCTGATCAAGTGAACATTCACTTTTTTTCTGACAATTACTGCAAAATTGGGACTGTGAACATCCTTCATACTGAACCCTCTCTTCCAGCAACAGATAAGCAGTACCACCCGCCATGGCAGACAAAATGGTCAACTGAACGGCCTTTCTGAAGAAATCTCTCCTTACTAATTTCTGTTTACCCATTTTTCACTTCATTTTAAAAATCCGTACCTGTTTCCTGGCAAAATCGAGTGCATAGATTTTATTGGAGGCATCAACAGCCACATCAGGAGCATAATAACTGCCCGCATCGAAAAGATCTGGTGGAGCAACAATTCCCTTTAGCTCCCCGTGCTGTCCGTATAATTTGATTCGTGGCATTCCTTTTTCGCTGGTCACAAATGAATTATCATCCATAATGGTCATTTGCGCCGGATTGCAGCAACCGCTGAATCCTTCAATTTTCATTCCCGCAACACCCCAGGATGTTCGTAATGAACCATCCGCATTGTAATTTTCGAGACTTTGCCTGCCGGGATTTACGACCCAAAGAAAGCCGGAATTGTCTATCGCAAGATCAAAATAGGGACTTGGTATAACATATCCCGGAACTCCTTTCTGTTCGTTTTTCTCACCAATTCTCGCGATGATCAGGCCATCCCTGTTACACTTGTAGACCACCCTGTTACCCGCATCTGCAACAAAAATCTGATCCCCGGAAACGGCCAGAGAGGTAATAACTGAACGTTCATCAAAAGATTTCCATCGCTTGATCAGGGTACCATTTAAATCATAGGCAGCAACGAAATGACGCATTCCAATCCAAACATTTTTCTTCCCGTCCATGGTTATGCAGGTTGCTGTGTCAATAATTGGTTTTCGAAAGATTTCTTCCCCGATGAAGTTGAATTGCAAAAGTTTGTTACCTGCTGCAACAACTACCGAAGAATCACTGACAGCTATTCCTGAAAGTTGATCTGCCAGAACAGGGAAAGTAGTGACCTCATTGTACAGTACTTTGGCAGAATCAACCTGCTTAAATGCCTCAATATTGTATTCGTAAGGATTTGATTTGTTTTGTCCAGCCTTATTCCCTATAAAATCAGTGCTAATGATCACTACGATTGCAATTGCAATGAGTATCAGCAGTCCGTTTATCAGTTTTCGGTTCATTTTTCTATTTGCTTAAATTAATACAATACATGGTTTTGGAATCACGCATGACCATAAACCCATCTGCAATTGCCAATGGCGCCCATGCATCCTGACCGTTGAACAGCTTTTTTTGCACCATTTGAATATATTTTTTCCCGTCCGGTTGAATCATGGTCAGGGTACCATCATCACTTAATACATACATTTTATTATCTGCAATCATATAAGGACCCAAGCCAAAGCGGTTCTCCTTACCTGATGCCCAGACAATTTTTGTAACATCTTCAGGATTAACGCATATCAGCTGATTACGCAGCGGACCGGCATCTTTGGGCTGAATACCATACAAAAGACCGTTCCAGACCAGGGGAGTCTGTTGCTCGCTTGCCATCCCATCTTTCGGCAGATACTCTTTCAACACATCTACCCGGTAAGTACCATTTGCCGGAACAACTTTTAAGACCATACTTCCGGCTCCGTAACCAGCTGTCAATAAGATCTTTCCATCAGGAAAACAGACTGGTGCAGGAGCGACAACAGAATGGTTCCATTTTTTCGAGACCCAGAGAAGTTTTCCTTCGTCTTCACCCTCCGCAGATATCCCTACCACACCTCCGACAGCACTGTACACATACATTTTTTTGCCATTCAGCGTCCAGGGCATGATCGATGAATGTGACATTTTTAATCCTCCGGGATTGGGTGTTTCCCATAAAATCTTACCGGTATGGCAATCAACGGCAATCATGACCGAACTACCCCCGGGAGCCAGAATGGCCTTGTTATTGTCGATCATAGGGCATTGCCCGGTGAACCACAACGGAACTTCAGTCTGGTATTGCCTGACCATATCCATGGTCCATACCAGATCACCTGTTTCGCGTTTGACACACATTACCTGGCATCTCGGTCCTATGGTTAGCACAAAATCTGCATTGACAGCGGGGACGGTTCGCGACATACCATGATTTCGCTTTAAACTGACCACATAGGAGCGCCGCCATAACTCCTTCCCCTCAACCAGGGAAAAACAGCGTAAGGCATCTTCGCGATTCACCTCGTCGTAGTCCATCAAAAACACCTTACCCTCATAAATGGCTGCACCGGCATGACCTTCACCCAGGTCTGCAGACCACATAATTTTCGGTTGATCTCCTGACCATTTTAACAGAAGCGGGGGTGAACTTTTTGCAATATTATCAAAATCAATTCCCCTGAAACGGCTCCAAACTCCCTTATAAACACTAGCTGAAGTGCCATACAATTGAAATTTCTCGCCAATATTGATTACTTCATTGACGGAAGAGGAATCGATGCCACGATGATCATCACCCGGATTACTTACCGAAAACTGACGGGTTGGATCCTTTATCTGCCACCAGACAAAAAGAACCAGGATCAATCCGGTAACAATCCACAATCCATATTTATAAAGCTTTCCCAATATTCACGTTTTTCAGGTTTTTCCCACAGCGCGAAAATCCAAAATCGAAAATCGAAAATTTCTTTACGATGCCTTGATGTTATACACAAAAAGTACATCCCCATGGCGCAGATATAACTTTCCATTTGCAATAAACGGATGAGACCAGTATGGCCCGCTGCCTCCCTGAAGTTTAAATGAGCTTAGAACTTCAAAATTGGAAGGATTAGGCCGAATCAATCCAACCGTCCCGGTTTTTTCCTCCAGAATATAAAACAGGCTATCTGCATAAACCAGTGCCCCTTTATTTATCCAGTCTGACTCAAATTTCACTTCACCATTTTCCCAGTTCAAACAAACCCACTTTCCTTTGCCATTGCTGATCCAGTTTGAGCCGTAAATATATCCATCCTTCTCAATAAGCCCGTGGTGGTGATTATCGAGAACCATATTGCTCCATTTTTCTGAAACGGAAGTGCCCTCTTCATTCATCTGAATCATCACATTTCGGTAATCATAACCCATGGATAGAAATATCTCCCGTCCCTTGAAAGTTGGGGTGTTGGTCCAGATTAAACCGGGCTGATCTTTCCATTTAGCGATATCATAGTACTTGAAAGACCAGGCAACTTTCCCGGATACGGGTTCAAGGGCGATCAGGTGGGTAGCAGTAGCGGCCAGAATAAAACGAAATTGTTTGTATTGATAAATTGTTGGTGAGACATAGGAGCGCTGACCGCCAACGCATTCACTTTGCCAGATGAGTTTACCCGTCATTTTATCAAATGCTACAACCGATGTTGTTTTTCCTCCGGGGGTACAAATAACCTTATCATCCACGATCAGCGGAGATTCAGATACTCCCCATATATGCCAGTCTGCATTATAATCTTTGTCAACATTCACCTTCCATCGTATCGCTCCATCAGCCACATTAATGCAAACCAGCTCGCCTGTCCCGCTGATGATGTATACCCTGTCACCCTCCACCGTAGGGGTACTTCTTGTTTCAGGAAATGATTTAACCCAGGAACGCCCGTAGGCAACCTTCCATAAGAATTTACCATCCGGCGAAATACAGGAGAGGTAATCCAGAGTATCAATCATCCCTGTTGCAAAAAGATATTTATCGGTTGCAATGATAGAGGAATATCCCTTGCCTATTCCCTCTACCTTGAGCAACAATTCAGGTCCGGCATCAGGCCATTTTTTCAATAAACCCGTCTCCTGAAATTTTCCATCCCGTTCAGGTCCGCGCCATTGAACCAGCTGAGCAAACGATATTACTGAAATGAGTAATAGTAAAATAGTTAAGCTAAATTTTTGCATGAGAAATTATTCGAATTAATGTATATCAAGTATGGTCAACAGGTTCATATTCATAAGAATAATCTTATTTACTGCAAGTTTTCCTTGCCCGACAATCTGGATTACTGTGAAATTTTGTAGGCAATCAAGGCATTACCATGACGAACGTATAGAATACCGTTGTTGACGACAGGATGCGCCCAATGCTGTTCAGATCCCAGCGAAACCTTCGTTTTGCTGATCAAGGTAAATTCTTTTGGATTAGCATCTGCCATGAACAGTTCACCCTTTTCAGAGTAACCAATCAATTTGTTATTGACAGCAATGACCACCCCTTTGCCTACTGCGGTAGATGAATATTTTTTATCCCCTGTTTTCCAGTCGATACACTGCCATGAACGGTCTGAATCACCCGAACCGTATAGGAACCCATCAATTAAAACTGCACCTCCAATGCGGCTGTCAAAACTTTTAATTGACCATGCTTTGGTTACAGAGCTTCCGTCTGCACTCAAACGAAGCATCTCGCCTCCCTGTCCATAGCCACTAAATACAAAAATACAGCCATCTGCATAAATAGGGGTATTTGGATGTACGGACCACTCATTCGGATGTTCAGAACTCCACAGAAATTTACCGTTTGAAGCATCAATTCCCAAAACGTGGCTGGCAGAATGGGTAACCAGAATCTGGCGATTGGCATACTTGACCAGCTGAGGAGTGCAGTAGGCAGATAACTCTCCCAATCCGGGACAACTCCAGACTATTTCGCCGGTCATCCTGTTCAGTGCAACAACATTGTTTGTTTTTCCCCCTGGCGTGCAAAAAACCATATTTCCTTCAATAAGCGGAGATTCGGTGACACCCCAGGTAATATTGGCTCCATCAAGTTGGGTGAACATTTCTTTTGCCCAGCGTGTTGTACCTGATTCCAGATCCAAACAAACCAGTTTACCATTGCCGGTATAAAGATAGGCTGCATCTCCCACGATGGTGGGTGTTGAGCGACAACCGGGATAACTGTCTTCAAACTCTTTGCCATATTTAAACTGTTGAAGTTCCTTACCATTTTGATCCAGCACAAACAATACAGCTTGTCCTTCAACCATCCCGTTTATGTAGATCTTCCCGTTGGAAATAGCAGGTGAAGAAAATCCCTTGCCCAAACGCTCGAAAGTCCAGACAATCTGCGGACCATCAGCCGGCCATGAAGGCAATAATTTGTCTGAAAAATAGCGTCCGGAGGCATTTTCATTGCGCCATCTGGTGATTTCCTGGGCATTGGAATTCAAAGCCATGGAAGAAAACAGAATCAATAATGCAGCAATTGTTCTCATCGTCAAATCTTAAAATTGTTTTGGTAAATTTATCAATGATCATTCAGTATTACAACACGATAGGGAATTTAATAAGGTTCTAAATAGCAGATTCTCAGCAACTCATTTCTCCTGCATTTTTCTTTGCAGAAAGAAGATTGTACGCCCCCTTTATCGCCACTTTAGTTGTTTGAATATCAAAACCGTCAGGAAGAATTACCTCGGTAAATCCGCCATCAGATACACCTTTACGCACCTCAACCATCTTGTATTCGGTGAAAGGCTTTCCACCTTCTTCTTTGTTTTTATCGAATATAAAAATGTAATCCTTGTCGTCAAAACTAACAATAGCATCCGAAGGAAGTGCTGCAACCTTGTTGTTGGATGCTTCTATCAGGGCATTCACATACATCCCCGGAAGTACGTTTTTACAAGCGCCTGACACACTGGCATATACGTTGTACGTTCTGTCTGTATTGATGGATTTGCCGGTCTGATAGATTACAGCATCGTGCTGTTCTGTTTCATTGTTGATAAAAAAGCGAATCTTCTGACCGGCAGATACCTTGTCTGCATCTTTTTCGTACAGTGTTAGTTCCAGAAAAAGCTTGTCGCTATTTACAATTTCAAATAAAACATCTGACGGGGCAACAAATTTTCCAAGGTTAATATTTACGGTTTTCACATATCCTGAAATGGGTGAAACGACTGCAACAGCGCGGGTGATATCGTCCTCCTTAAAGTTTGCCGGATTGATTCCTATCAATGCAAGTTTTTGTTCGAGTGCCTTCACCTGTGCTTTGAGATTTTTGTATTCGGTAGTAACCTGTTGCAGATTTTTTTGCGAATAAACATCGTCTTTGTACAATTCGGCATGACGAATATACTCTGCCTCAGCATATTCCAATTTATTTCTGGCTTCCAGATAATTTTGCTGAATATCAACAAACTCCTGATTTTCGAGAATAGCCAGGGTCTGACCTTTTGTAACAGCATTTCCTGGCATCAGGGAGGTGCTTTTTACGAATCCGCCCAATGGCATGCTCACCGTCGCAAGATTTTGGGGAGCAGCAGCAACTGTCCCGCTTACTTTGAGGGTTCCACTGATAGACAGCATTTCAATGGTTCCCATTTCAATGTTGGCAATTTTTATCTGATCCTCCCTGAGTTCAACAATATCTTCAGGAAGAACCTCAGCTTCTTTCGCTTCAGCAGGCGATTTACTACCACTATTGCATGAAATCAGCGTGGCGAGGAATACTGTGAAAATCAGGTTTGAAAGGACATTATATTTTGTCATGGCACTTCTTTTTAAAATATTTTACCGGTAATAAATTCAATGGAGACAACTGTTTGATTGTAGTTGTTCATTGCATCAAGATAGTTCTGTCTTATGCTTAATGCACGGCCGAGGTTTAAAATATATTCAAGGTAATCCATAGCACCGGCCCTGTAACTGCGGGTAGCCTGTTCAATAATGATATCGGCTTCCGGAATTGCCTGCTTCTCATAATAATTTACACTGTTGCTGTATTTGGCATATTCTCCCATTAATGACCGATAACTACCTTCCAGTGATTTGGAATAATTTTCCGCATCGG
The DNA here is from genome assembly GCA_025358025.1 of Bacteroidia bacterium. GTDB lineage: Bacteria > Bacteroidota > Bacteroidia > Bacteroidales > Prolixibacteraceae > CAINVV01. Next base: position 9,224 of record JANYKW010000072.1, read on the forward strand.
TTTGTGCAACCTGCGTTTTCAATTTGGCAGCCTTTGTTTTGGCGGTATAAGGAACAAACCACAAAGGTATGGCAATACCTGCCTGAATACCATTGAATCTGTCTCCAGGACCAAAAGTTCTTGGCACACCGTTTACCTCCTGTATACCTTGCATTGTCTGGCTGAAGTAACCGATGCTAAAATCCGGCAACATCCGGCTTTTCTCCAGATCCTTTTCAAATTGGGAGATCTCCACCTGTTGCCGGACGAATCCTGCAATTGGATTTTCTGACAATTTCAGACTATCGGTCACCGGAAAGAAATCGGCACGGTACAGCACGGTATCTTTTGAAATCAATATTATAGAAGTGTTTAGGAGCGTTTGTAGCTTTTGTTTTGCAATGGTCAAATCGGCAGTAACCTGTTGATACTGATTTTTAACTTCGAGGCTTTGAGACCTGGCAGTGATCATCTCCAACCGGTTTGTTTCACCCAATTTTGCCCTGAGTTCAGCTGCTCTGAGAAAACCTGAATACAAGCTATCCTGGTAAGCAAACAATCTTTCTTTTGAATGCAGGTAGATTATTTGCCAGTACACTTGTTTTACCTGTGTGGAAATTTCCAGCTGCGAGGCTTTCAGTTGCCATTCACTGCCTTTGACATTGGCATTGGCCAGCCTGTTTTGGTTTATATATACCGTAGGAAAAGCGAAAGATTGTGACAACGTAAAGCCATTGTCGTTTGTATAGGAGTTAAACTGGCCAAATTGCCCGTCAAGTGTGGTTTTGGGAAGATCCAGTGATGCTCCCTTCCTTGCTTTTTGGACATCTACCGACCAGGATGAGGAGCGTACGGTCAGATTGCTGTCCAGTGCCATTTGGATGGCTTCATGCAAATTGACAAACATTGATTGCTGCGCTTTTACTGTATTCATGATAGAAGAACCAATAAACAGCATCACAATGATTGCGGTTGTTTTTAAGCTCTTCTCCCTAAATGAAAATTTAAATTTCCGGGATGAAAAGAAAATATAAAAGAGAGGCAGAACGACCAAAGTCAGAAAAGTTGCGGAGATTAATCCTCCGATTACAACCGTAGCCAAGGGTTTCTGAACCTCCGCTCCTGCTGAGTTTGACAAGGCCATGGGCAAAAAGCCCAAAGAAGCTACGGCAGCCGTCATAATAACAGGACGTAACCGTGAATGCAGGCCTTTAAGCACCCTTTCGGTAATATCAGAAATTCCCTCTTTTTCGAGCCTGTTAAATTCGGCAATCAGCACGATACCGTTGAGTACTGCCACTCCAAACAAGGCAATAAAACCAACACCAGCGGAAATGGAAAAATTCATTCCCCGCATCCAAAGGGCAAATACCCCGCCAATAGCCGACATTGGTACCGCAGTAAAGATCAAAAGAGTTTGTTTTACTGAATGAAAGGTAAAAAACAGCAGCACAAAAATCAGCAATAACGCAACAGGAACGGCTATGGACAACCTTTCCTTGGCAGCCTGAAGATTCTGAAACTGACCACCGTACGAAATATGGTAACCTGTTGGTAATTTTATCTTACTGTCTATCAGTCTAGTAACTTCCTTAATTACGCTTTGGACATCCCGGTTACGAACATTGAATCCTACGGTGATCCGCCGCTTTGTATTTTCTCTGGAAACCTGGGCCGGCCCCGACTTAATTTGTATATCTGCGACCTGATCAAATGGGATTTGTCCGCCATTTGGAAGGGCTACTGACAAGCCTTTTACGTCATCAAGGCTTTTACGGTATTCATGATCCAAACGGACCACCAGCGCAAAACGCTTTTCTTCGTCAAATACAACACCTGCCTGACTTCCTGCAAAAGCAGCACGCAGAACCCTGTTCACATCTTCCACCGAAAGTCCGTATTGTGCCAGACGATCGCGGTTGTAATCCACCTGGACCTGAGCAAGTCCGGTAATTTTTTCAACGTTAATATCCACGGCGCCCTCAACCTGCTGAAGGATTTTCTCAACAGCGGATGCCTTGGACGAGAGGGTATTCAGATCGTCCCCGAATATCTTCACGGCAATATCCTGTTTAGAACCTGAAAGCAGCTCGTTAAAACGCATCTGGATAGGCTGTTGGAATTCGAACTTCACGCCAGCCAGTACGACCAGCTTTTCAGACATCTTTGCCACCAGTTCTTCACGTGTTTTGGCACTTGTCCATTCGCTTTTGTCTTTCAGGGTAATGATATAATCACCTGTCTCCATGGGAGTTGGATCAGTTGGAATTTCGCCGGCTCCTATTTTACATACAGTATGCCTGATCTCAGGAAAATTACTCAGCAAGATTTTGTTTGCCTTCTCAACCATTTCAACCGTATTACTGAGTGAACCTCCTTGCAGGGTTATTACGCCTGCAGCCAGGTCACCCTCCTCCAGTTGCGGGATAAACTCGCCTCCCAATCTGTTGAACAGGAAGATACTATATATGAATATGACCATTGTGGTGATAGAAACAAGTAATTTTCGCCTGAGAGCAAAATCGATCAACGGACTAAAAGCTTTGTGAAATCCATCCATTAACCGATCGGAGAAATTCCGTTTGTGATCTGTTTTTTTGCTTAATAACAAGGCGGAAACCATAGGAACATAGGTCAGGGAGAGGATGGCTGCGCCCAGCAGCGCAAAGGAAACCACCTGGGCCATTGGACGAAACATTTTACCCTCGATACCCACCAATGCCATGATAGGCAGATAAACTATCAGGATGATAACCTGCCCGAAGGTTGCAGAATTCATCATTCTTTTTGCAGAATCGAATACATTTTCATCCATTTGTTCCTGCGAAAGCCTGGCTAATTCCGGATGGTGAAGTTTCCTCATCGTGATGCGGTGGACCACACTTTCAACAATAATTACTGCACCATCCACGATAAGGCCGAAGTCGATCGCTCCCAAACTCATCAGGTTACCTGAGACCCCAAAGAGGTTCATCATCGAAACGGCAAAAAGCATTGCCAAAGGAATAACGGAAGCAACCACGAGTCCGGCCCTGAGATTTCCCAAAAGCAACACCAGGATAAATATCACAATCAAAGCTCCTTCAAGAAGGTTAGTTGAAACAGTCCGTATTGCACGGCCTACCAGGTCGGAACGGTTCAGGAAAGGTTCAATGATGACCCCGTCCGGCAGTGATTTCTGAATAGATTCGATACGAGTTTTAACTTGATCTATCACTTCATGTGCATTTGCACCTTTGAGCATCATCACCACCCCTCCGACAGCCTCTGTAGTATCAACAACAAAAGCGCCATAACGGGTAGCACTGCCGTATTGAACTGTTGCAACATCCCTTATCAGGACAGGAATGCCTGATTTATTGCTTTTTACCACAATTTTTTCGATGTCCCCAATGGTTTTTACCAAACCAATTCCCCTGATAAAATAGGCTGTTGGTTTCTTGTCTATGTAAGCGCTTCCAGTATTTTCATTATTTTTCCCGAGGGCCTGAAAAATATCTGTCAGTGTCAGGTTCATACCCCTGAGTCTTTCAGGATTAACAGCAATTTCATACTGCTTAATGAATCCGCCATAGCTGTTTATATCTGCCACACCGGGAGTTCCAAGCATCTCTCTTCTGACGGTCCAATCCTGAATGGTGCGCAGCTCCATGGGTGAATACCGTTTCTCCAGCCCTTTTTTAACTGCAAGCCTGTATTGGTATATCTCACCCAGACCGGATGAAATTGGTGCAAGCTCAACTCTCGCAATACCCGCAGGGATGGATTCTTCAGCCTCCCTAATGCGTTCGTTCAATTGCTGCCTGGCCCAGTAAATATCAACATCGTCCTTAAACACGACGGTTATCACGGATAATCCCAGGCGGGAAATGGAACGTAATTCGACAATATCAGGGATATTGGCAACAGCGACTTCGATGGGTGCAGTAATGAAACTTTCTACCTCCTGCACTGCAAGTGACGGAGCCAGGGAGATAACCTGTACCTGGTTGTTTGTAACGTCGGGGATAGCATCAATGGGTAACCTGGTTAAGGAATAAGTACCCCATCCGACCAGGGCGGCTACAAAACATCCGACAAAAAACTTATTCTTTATCGAAAAATGGATAATGCGTTCAATCATGATAACAATGAACTAAAATTAATACACGAACAGCGAATTCAAACCATCTATCAATAGCTTGAATTCAGATATTAAAATAACATGCAGGGTATTAACTTAATTTAGGAGGCTGCCAGATTGATGGGGTATACAAGGAGGTAAGGGCAGAACTGTATTCAGGATAAGTATACAATGAAAACTTGATGCAAATAAATTCAACAACCGTATCGACATGCAAAACCGGAGAAGCGCAACAATTGCAAGTGCAAAAAGGAGAACAATGATCGATATCGGGGTGTTGGTGATTGTGATTGGTTGTACTTTTCGTTATTTCAGACTTGCACAAAGAATTACCCGGTACTATATCAGCACAAGGTATGGCAGTCAGTACCAAAATGTAGATGGATAATATGGTTGCAACAACTTTCATCATTCAGGATACAAATATATATGTAAAAAGTATCCAAGATATTCCATGATCCATACAATAATCGGATTAAATTTGCAGCGTTTAATTCTCAGAAGGTTTTCGCCAAATCGGAAATAACAATAAAGCACAGGTATTTAAAATTTAACCATCATGAAATTAGGAATTATCATCGAGACAAAAGAGCTTGAAAAAGCATGGAATGCATTTCGTTTTGCGGCAACATCAAAAAAGCAGGGGCATGAGGTTAAGGTATTTCTAATGGGTGAAGCCGTTGAATGTGAAGGCCTTACGCACGAGAAATACAACGTGGATGAACAACTGCATGCCTTTGCAGATGAAGGAGGTGAAATACTTGCCTGCGGCACATGCATCAGATCCCGTCACCTGGAAACAACCCTGACGGTTTGTCCCATCTCAACCATGGTAGATTGTGTTAATATGGTTGTGTGGGCAGATAAAACCGTTACGTTTTAATCAAGGCAGTTTCGTAATCCGCCTTCCCTTCAATTGTATACTGAAAATAAAGGAATGCATTGTACATTTGGCTATTATCTGCTGGAGGGGAAGAAAAAATATTGTATGTTTGCACCTCACCGGCAAATTGACTCCGTAGCTCAGCTGGTAGAGCAATTGACTCTTAATCAATGGGTCGTGGGTTCGAATCCCACCGGGGTCACTTTAAACGGCAAAATTATCGCTTAAAATTTTCCGGACAATGGTAAATTAGAAGTAAATTTAAATCGAAATTAAGGGATTTTTAATGCTTCTATTAAGAGTAAAATGGTACTTCCAATATCAATCTTTCCCACCAGCCTCCTTGTAATGAAGTAAGATCTTGGAAAATCTCTAAAGATTTTCATGATTATCGGCATGATTACATGGTTAATACTAACAGACGAGTTTGGTGAAGACTACCAGGATATTATTCAGAAATGCGTACCGGGACCGATAGGAATGACCCAAAGTAGCTTCGAACAGCCATTATCTTCTGAACGGATATATAACTATGATTCGTTGGATAAACCTGTTATCCGATGAGTTTTTAAATCTCTGAGAAAGATAGCCAGTGGGGAGTTTGTCTCTAATACAATCATGAAATCCATGAGGGTCAGATAAGGTCGCAGCTAAACCGTGTAACATCAAAAACAAAGGGCCCCAACCGGAGCCCTCTATTTTTGATATTTTATTTCCGCTTACTTTTTATCGTAAACAGCTGTAGCCTTTACCTCTTCCCCATCGCGACCCTGTCTGGTAGAATTGATTGTGATGGTATTTGGATTGGTAAGTGTCCATACTTGTGATGATTTCATTGTCATCTTGTTACCATCCATTTCAAATGTACTTGTAGTCGCAATAGTTAGTACTTTTTTGTCGGACGACCAGGTAGCAACTGACTTGCTGTCGCCTCTCTGTGAGGTGTTTATACACTCTTTCCCGTCGAGGGTGTATTTCGTTGTTGTGGTTGATGTCTCGCCATTCTGGTTGGTTCTTGTTCTTTCGACTGTAAGCAGGTTGGCCTCTTGTTTGGCTACAAAATTACCAAACATTCTCGCGCTGCCCTGACCGTCTCCCAAAGCACTTTTCTCAGCATTTAAAGCCCAGGTACCTGTAAAATCTGTACCCCCTGACTGGGCATTCGTAATCGCCGGCATGAAAAAAGCCAGCATGATTGTCAAAGACATTAACTGCATTAAATAAGGACTTACCAGTCTGCGATGTGTAACATTCTTTTTCATTTTCTTTAATGGATTTGAGTTGATAATAAATCGGATAGCGTATCAAATGTAATTATTTGATTGGTTATAAGGAAGCGGATTAAACAATATTTTTAATATTTTGAAAATTCTTTGAAATTCAATGGGAAAGCCTGTTTAATAGCAGCATTCCGGAACAGAAAATCGGTAAAAGCTTCCTGTTAAGCCATTGGATTTGGCTTAACAGGAAGTTTTGCCATCTTTTCAACCTCGATGGACGGGAAACCAAATTCTTCAACCACTTTCCCAAGAATCAGGTAAATTCCGGCTCCCCTAAACGGATATTTCGTGAGTGAATCGGGGAAATGGACGGTATCAAAGAATTCTCCGGCGACATCAATGAATGTTCCAAAATGCATGATCTCCTGTTTCGATGTCCAGACGTATTTAATGGTAACCATCCTTCCAACCATCCGGACCTTCCTGCCCAAATACTGCATCAGATCTTTCGCCTGAATCTCGCCGCGGAAACGCGTTTCAAGCATATCAAACATGCAAATACTCACAGGATAACCCAGAAGTTCAATCTCATCATAAGCATCTGAAACCGGAGAATATTCCAATACCGGCAGTTCAAACTTCTTTCGCTGAACCGGGAACATGCTCACTGAATTTGCATGTACCGGCGTTGATTTCAAATACATCTGCGCTTCCCACAGACTGTTGCATTTGCTGTTTCCAAACTGACGAAATGCACCCAATCGGATCAATAGGATCAGTTGTTCCCTGGTGATCGGCAGACGATCAATAAAATCCTGAATTGAGCGGAATTCTCCATGACTGTTCCGTTCCTGAATGATAAGTTCTATGGTGTCCGATTCCAGGTTCTGAACGTGTACAAATCCAACATAGATGGTTCTTCCCATAATCCTGGTTTGTTTCAGGCTACGGTTGACGCATGGCAGCTCAATGATTGCCCCCTGACGTTTGGCCTCATTGAAATAGACCCACTGATGATAGAACCCGCCAAAATTATTGATTACAGCAACCATAAATTCCAACGGATAATGAGCCTTCAGGTACAGACTCTGAAAGCTCTCAACGGCATAGGAGGCTGAATGTGCCTTTGAAAATGAGTACCCGGCAAATGATTCAATCTGTCGCCATACTTCCCGGGCGATTTCATCTGAATGTCCAAGTCGCCTGCAGTTTGAGAAGTACTTCTCTTCAATCTGCCTGAACTCTTTGAGCGACCTGTATTTGCCCGACATGGCACGCCTGAGCACATCGGCATCAGCCAAATCCAGTCCGGCAAAATGGTGCGCCACCTTGATAACATCCTCCTGAAAAACCATCACCCCATAGGTCTCTGAAAGCTGCTCTTTCATAATGGGATGGATGTACTCAAACTCGTTGGGGTGATGAAACCGCTTAATGTATTCGCGCATCATCCCTGACTTCGCAACACCGGGCCTGATGATGGAACTTGCTGCCACCAGGCTGATATAATTGTCACATTTCAACTTCTTTAGCAGGCCCCGCATGGCAGGACTCTCAATGTAAAAACAACCAATGGTTTCTCCATTTTTAAGTTGCTGTTTCACCTTCTGGTCTTCAAAAAAATGATCAACCTGATGAATATCTATCTCTTTTCCTCCATTTTCCAGGATGATATCCACCGCTTCCCTGATATGTCCGATTCCCCGCTGACTAAGGATATCGAGCTTTTCAAATCCCATATCTTCAGCAATATACATATCCCATTGGGTTGTTGGAAAACCTTTGGGTGGTAAATCGAGTGCCGCGTAGTATGTAATTGGTTCTTCCGTAACAAGAACTCCTCCGGCATGGATGCTCCTGTGATTGGGAAAATCCTGAATGTCCCTACCCAATGCAATGATTGTCCTGACTATTTCATTCTTATTGCAGCTGTTTTCCGGTTCCCTGATCAACAGGTCAATCTCCTCTTTGGGAAGTCCAAAAACTTTACCCAACTCCCTGATGATGGATTTATCTTTAAATGTTGAAGTAGCCCCAAGCAGTACTGCCTGGTTTTTACCATATCGCTTGAAAATATAATCCTGCACCTGGTCACGGTCTTTCCAGGAGAAATCAATGTCGAAATCGGGTGGACTGGTGCGTTTGGGATTGAGAAATCTCTCAAAATAGAGGTCAAGTTTGATCGGATCGACATCTGTGATCCTGAGACAATAAGCTACAATGCTGTTGGCTCCGCTTCCTCTTCCAACGTGATAGAAACCCCTTGACATACTGTAATGGATGATATCCCATGCAATCAGAAAATAGGACGAAAAGGACAGATTGTCTATGATTTCCAGTTCATGTCTGATTCTCTCCCTTGCTTCCCGGTTGTTTTTGCCATAACGATAAAGCATTCCATCCATGGCTAGCTTCTCCAACAGCAGTTTATCATCTTCTTTGGTCTTGCTGTATGTCTTTTTGTTCTTGCTGACTTTGAAATCAAAATCAATGGAACACTGATTCAATATCCGCTCTGAATTTTCAATGATTTCGGGATATTGCTGAAAGATATCCTTCAAACGCCGGACAGGAATCATGACCTGATCCTGATCTGCAAACTGATCTGTAGTCAGTTTACTCAGCAGTGTATTATGATCAATGGTTCTGAGGCATTTGTGGATTAACCGGGATTTATCGTCCTGAAAAGTAACAGGTTGCCAGATGACCAGCTTGTCTAAATGGCCACGGTATTCGGAGGTGAAGAGTTTGTTGACCTGATAAGGCCTGATAGCCGTGAATTCATTGTCAAGCAACTCATCCGGCTTTTTCTGCCCCCACGGGTAAAGCAACAATACCTGCTTAAACCTGAATCTGTCAAGTATGAATTTCTTTTTATTCAGGTTGTGCCAGGAGATATAGTCATTAAGCTCTTTAAAACCCTCCATGTTGATTGCAATCCCGATAAAAAGCAACTGATCATCATTCCGGATCTCAACTCCTGCAATGGGCTTAAAATTTTTTTCTTTTGCTTTTTTTACGAATTCAGGGATACCCATTGTTGTGTTGATATCCGTTAAGGCAAGCACAGACACCCCGTTCGCTTCAGATAGATCAAGAAGTTGGTCGATGCTCAGGGTGCCGTATCTGAGACTGTAATAACTATGCGTATTGAGGTACATGATCTGTCAGATCTGTTTTAACATCAGGCCGGATGCTCTTCTAATAGCACCCGACCCATAATGAAGCCGTATTTTGTCCATAGAAAGGTAAAGCTTAATCTGCTTTTCGTTGTTGTCGAACAGATTCAGCTGCTGGGCTCCGCTGATCAGTCCGCCAAATTTTATCCCGATAAGCCGGATCAGCATTCTTCTTTCATAGATGCGTTTGAACAGTTCCCTTACCGTACCAATCATGATATGATCGAGTGAAGTGTAGGCAATCTTCTTTTGCAGGGTATGCGTATCGTAATTGGCATATCTGATCTTAACAGTCACCACGGATGCCAGTTTCTCTTTCTTGCGAAGCTTGAAACACAGCTTCTCTGCCATGGATATCAGCAACCGTTCCAGCATCAGCACATCAATGGTGTCTGTCTCAAAGGTTCTTTCGGTACTGATCGATTTTTCTTCACTATATGGGACGACAGGGGTAAAATCCAGTCCATGTGCCCTTTTCCAGATCTCAGTTCCATTTTTACCCAGCACACTTTCCATCATCTCGATGGGTATGGCGCTCAGGGTCTGAATTGTTGATACACCCATGGATCGCAACAACTGGTAAGTTTTGCTGCCTACCATGGGTATCTTCCTGATGGACAAAGGGTTTAAAAATGGTTGAATGGAATCTTTGTCTACCTGTTTCTCTCCGTTGGGCTTGGCCTCTCCGGTAGCAATTTTGCAGACGGTCTTGTTGACCGACAATCCAAATGAAATGGGAAGTCCTGTTTCCCCGATGATTTTTTCACGAAGTTCATGGGTCCATTTATATGCTCCCCAGAAACGATCAATACCTGTAATATCAAGATAGTGTTCATCTATGGAAGCTTTCTCATACACAGGTGCTTTTTCAGCAATAACATCTGTCACCAGCCTGGAATACTTGCTGTATAAATCCATGTCTCCACGGATGACTGTTGCATCGCGACACAGGTTCAGGGCCATCTTCATGGGCATAGCAGAATGCACTCCATACCTTCTGGCTTCGTAGCTGCAACTGGCAACAACACCTCTGTCGGACAGACCGCCAATAATCACAGGTCTCCCCACCAACCCGGAATTTTGCAACCTCTCGACCGATACAAAAAAGGTATCAAGATCCATATGCACAATTGTCCTGTCCTGAAAATTCATTATTTATTACTTATTTCTCCTTCCGGAATCATTTATTATTTAGTATTGAGTCCACTCCGAAAAGTAGATTATTTATCCCGAAGGGATTAAATTTGAATAACCACCGGTGAAACCGGTGGAAAAGAAATGAAAAATAAATCACAACCCTGACAGGGTTGAACTTTTAATGTAATAATATTCAACCCTTTCAGTGTTGTTTTCGTATCGTTCATTCTTCCGTGGGTTTCACCCACGGTTATTCAAATTCAGTCCTTTCAGGACTATTTTTCGACTTTAGGACTTTTCGGAGTATCCTTCATTATCTATTGCAAAACATGAAAAAAAAGATTATATTTGACTATTTAAATATCATATTTATCGACTTTAATATAGTCATTATTTTATTATTCTGCTATGTATTTATCAACAAACATTAAATTTCTTCGCAAAAGAAAGAGATTAACACAGCAGGATCTGGCTGAAGCACTGAACACCAAAAGATCCAGCATCAACAACTATGAAAGTGGTACGACCATCCCCCCGGCAAATATTTTGATCAGCCTGTCGGATCTGTTCCATATTTCCATCGATACCTTGCTGCGCATCAACATGACCACCTTGCGGGAAAGTCAGATGTACCTGATTGAGCATGGCACCGATGTATTTGTCAAGGGCAATGAGATCAGGATCTTGACAACCACGGTAGATTCAGGCAACAGGGAGAATATTGAATTGGTATCCATCAAGGCTAAGGCCGGTTATACAACGGGTTATTTTGATCCGGAGTACCTATCCGGGCTACCGGTATTCAATCTGCCATTTTTGGATACAGGCAAAAAATACCGGACATTTCAAATCTCCGGAGATTCCATGTTGCCCGTGCAGGACAAAAGCTGGGTTGTAGGAGAATTTGTTCAGGATATGGAAACGATCAAAGATGATCATCTTTACATTGTCCTTACCCTGAATGAAGGAATTGTGTTTAAGAAAGTGAAAAATGAACTTCTGAAGAAGGGTAGTTTAAAGATGATTTCCACGAATCCTGAATATGTTCCCTATGATCTGTCAATAGTTGAAATCCGTGAAGTATGGAAATATGTACTGTACATTACCAACGAAGTGCCTGAATCCAATGATAATGCAAGAATATGGAATCATCTTGACGAGATCAAAAAGGATATTGGAGAAATTAAAGGCAGGCTTGGGAGATAACAATGGATTGTTTAATTTTAAAGCCCTTTAAGAAACCTGTCTATGAAAAGAATTTTTAACACTTGTGTCCTTTTCTTGTTAACAGTTTTGGTTGCATTCAGCCAGCAACCTGATCTTACAAAGCTTGATGTATATCTTGCAAAAACAGCAACAGACTGGGGTACTCCCGGTATCAGCGTCGGAATAGTGAAAGACGGCAAGATTATTTTCGCTAAAGGGTATGGAGTACTTGAAACAGGCAAACCATCAGTACCTGACGGAAATACCCTTTATGCCATTGCATCAAATACCAAAGCCTTTACCACTGCCATGATAGCCATGCTGGTACAGGAAGGCAAGATCAATTGGGACGACAAGGTAAATTGGAAGATCATCTGGGATAGGAAACAAGCGTGGTTCAGTTTCGGAACTGTTAAATTCAACATGACCAACAACCTTTCAATAACCGGAATGGACTTTGACGTTCCCAACAACGATATATTCTTTGAGGAACTCAAACCCAGAAAGGTTCAATAATGCAGATTTTCTGATTCCGGGTTCATATTCCGGCTCCTTTACAATTAATCGGGTAGTTTTCGTTCATGCTTACTTCTGCCGTGGCTTGTTCCCGGGCAAGTAAACAGTCATTCATTCAGCTCTTTTTTACTGAAAACATCTCTTCATAGTGTGGCATTGGATCAAAGATTCCGCCACCGGTCTGAAAGAATTCGTCATTCAGTTCATAGACTCCTTTTGTGGCTTTTACCCAAGCGCCTTCTTTCCGTGGGTGATAACTCAGCATGGTGTCCCAGTTTTTATAATTCTGATGTCCGTTGCTTTCAATCAGACCAAGGCTTCCCAGTCCGGGAAAGGCATTCAGCCTGGCTGCTACATTCTTATTCCATTCTACCAGAACCGGATTCACAGTAAGATCAGCGCAAAAGCAAGGGATGCTTCGTTCATTTGCTGCCTTTGCAATTTTCATGGTCATGCTCAGCGTTTTGGCTACGGCTTTCAGTGCAATGGCCTTGTACCCCATTTCAATACGCTTGATGGCATCCACGTCGGTATGGGCACTCTCGTCGGCTGCCAGTCTCAGTGGAATATCTGAAACATCAAATTCCAACTCTTCAGCAAAAGGTTCTTCTATAATGGCAATCTGATCGAAAGCACCTATCTTTCGGGTGTGGTCAATTAGCTTAAGCAGGGTCTCCTTTTTTTCATACCTCCCGTTGGCATCGAAATAGTAAGGCAGTTTACCATCTTTGGTATGGGAGGTCCGCACGTTTCCTATAGAATTGTGAATAGCTGTCAGCCTTGCTTTATCTTTTTCCAGCATCTCCTCCTGTGTACCAGGCTGACCAATCTTTATTTTCATAAAGAAGTATCCCTGTTCAACAGCAGCTTGAATTTCATTGATCGGTATGCTGTAAGCCATTAAAGGGATAGCAGCAGCCTGGTTGTGATGATTGGAAAGTGAGGGCAGATAGGCCTTCGGAATCATTTCGTCAAATGTCCTGAACCCGTTCTGCTTCGCATAGAGAAGCCATGCAGCATTGTCTGTGCCTACAAGCGCATTGAGGGCAAAAGTTTTCCGGAGCTGAGGATTGGAAGTTATTTTCTGGCCATAGGAATAAACTTCGGGCAGAATATTGTCAAGCAGTTCAACAGGTGTGTTAAAACTATGGCCCTTCATGATCTGCAAAGCCCTTTCAGTCAGTGCAAACATCAATGCATTGCCCCCACTTTCGGAGTGAGCTGAAAAAACCTTGGCATCCGACCAAAGCACATTCTGGGTACATAGGCCAATCTGATGATCCCCCAAACTGCTTTTCAGATAATTAACCGATTGCCAGATTTCGGTCATATAACCCCCTTTAAATCCAAATGGCCGGATGAGTGGCTCTCTTTCAAAATTGGAACCAACCTCAAAGATTGTAATTGGCGTTTTTGCTGTTTTGGCCTGCGATGCCATTGAAATATTTGCTCCGGCGATGATGGCAGCCCCTGCAATTCCTGTTGTTTTAATAAATTCTCTTCTGGGAAGGATGTTTTTCATCGAGGTAAATATGTCATTATATTGTTGATAATGATAGGCAGTCATGGCGATCCGTCAACTGGCGGAGAGGCAATCTGTCGGGAGTGGCCGCAATTTCTTCAGGGTTCAATACCGTTTTTCTTCATGCTTGTGCGAATCCAATCAAGATCCTTCTTCATCATCCCATATATTTTTTCAGGATCCATGGTGGTCTTTTTGTCCCCTTTTTCGGCGCCACCCAGGTCGTATTCGAAATGGATACTGGTGGGGGCTTCGACTTTCAGAGTGGCATATTCTTTCAGAAATTCATCAAAATTGACCATTCCTTCACCCAGCAGTACATTCTGGTGTTTCCATGCTCCTTTGGCATCCTTGCCCCATACGAAATCCTTGATGCAGATGGTCCGTATCCAGGGTTCAACCCTTTTCATGCCAAGCAGCCAACTATAACCTCCTTCGGTTACGGCATGACGTATGTCGTACTGAACTCCAAGATATTCAGGATTGACATCTTTCACCAAATCGTACAAATCCCAAACCGGGGCGCCCACATGTAAGCCAGCATGATTCTGGTATCCGCCATGAATACCAAGTTTTTCGTTCAGTTTGGCGAGTCGCTCAAATTTACCTTTGAAGCCATCGAGGTTTTGCTGTATCGTTTTTGTGAGGTCGTAGGGCAGCCATCCCATCCGGTAATACTTGATTCCTGAATCGGCAGCCACCTGCAGCAGGGTGACGTCTGCCGGATTATCCGTATCCGTAACAGCGGTAACCATAAGTGGCAGGGCTACACCCGATCTCTGTAGTGTTTTTACTGCTTTGGGCAACTCTGCCTTCACATTTTCAGGTTCAATCTGTCCACCGGGCCTGACCGTTATGTCGGCTCCGTCGAATCCGAGGCGGCTCAATACTTCGGCTATCTGGTCGAAGTTTAGAAACTGAAGGCATTTTGTAAAAGCACACAGCGGCCTCTTTGACGATTTTAGCGCCATCGGGTTGATTGCCATTCCATTGATTGCCAGGCTGATACCGGCAGCCGAAAGTCCGGTAGTTTGGATAAAATTGCGTCGTTCCATATCTTATAATTTCCAGGGTTTGCGGTATTCGTAATGCAGCATATTATTGGCTTCATCGGAGTTGGTAAATAGCTCCTTATCAGGATCCCATTGAAGGCGTTTGCCGGTTGCAAGGGCGATATTGGCAAGGTGCGCAAAACTGGTGGAGCGGTGACCCTCTTCCAGTGTGCAAAGCGGTATTCCCCTGGACTTTATACAGTCCAGGAAGTTACGGATCACATTGGCAGTTGCATAAGAGTTGCTGCCGTCTGTCAAATTCTGCGTCGGGACAGCCATTTCATCCGCCTTAATCAACTCCTTCTCTTTCCAGTTTTGGAACTGGCCTTTTTTGGAAGGGACGATTTTGTAGCCGTCCTGGCTGGCATAGAGATTGCCCTTGGTACCCCTGAGTTCAATCTCACCGTAAGGGAGCATTTCGCTGCCGCTGGCTTCAAAGATGCTGAAGGAGATCATTTTTTTAGAGGCAAATTCATAGGTGACCTGCATGGTATCAGGGATATCACCGTCGTGATCCAGGACATATTTTCCACCGTGGGCCGAGATGGCGACAGGGGCAACTTCACCCATCATCCAACGCATGGCATCCATGTAGTGAACCCCCCAGTTTCCCATCTGACTGGAAAAATCGCCCCACCAGCGGAACATATAGGGAGCGATGTTGTACTGGTAGGGCCTGGATGCCCTGGGGCCCAGCCACATGTCCCAATTGAAATCCCCGGGAGGCTGTTCTGCTTTCAATTTCCCGATCCCATCGGGAAACATGTTGCTAACCCGTGCAGCTCTTGCTAAAGTAACCTGACCAATCTTCCCGGCGGGAATTTCCTTTGCCAGTTTCTGGTACACCTCATTTCCACGACGGTTTAGACCCACAGCGACAACCCTGTCGCTTGCTTTCCAGACATTGACCATTGTCCTGCCCTCCTTAATCGTTTGAGTAAGAGGTTTTTCAACGTATACATCTTTGCCGGCTTTTACTGCCTCGACCATTTGAATTGCATGCCAGTGATCGGGTGTCGCAATACAAACTGCATCAATATTTTTATCCTCCAGTAGTTTCCGATAGTCATGGTAAAGGATGGGCTTATTGTTGAATTTTTCTCCCATTTTTGGCACTTGCCCAGCCCTGTCTGCCAGATAGCGGGGATCGACTTTACTTCTGTCCCTCAGCAAATAAGGCTCATAAATATCGCACAAGGCAACAATTTCGACATCCTTGTTTTGCATAAATAGTTCCA
Source organism: Bacteroidia bacterium (assembly GCA_025358025.1). GTDB lineage: Bacteria > Bacteroidota > Bacteroidia > Bacteroidales > Prolixibacteraceae > CAINVV01. The sequence goes on from JANYKW010000072.1 coordinate 25,279, forward strand.
GCAGCTGGGAGCCCCTGTTACCCAGACCTATAAAACCCATCCGGATTTTGTCGTTGGCACCAATTGAACGACTCACGGCGGTTAAGCTGAAAACATTTAATCCTACCGAGATTCCGCCAACCGTCAGCGATGATTTTTCAATGAAATTTCTACGAGATTGTTTTGCTTTTCCCATGTTTCAATATATTTTTTGTTATCGGTATCCGTTGAATTTCAAGTATATTGCTTTTAAATCATCGCTGATAGAGCGCACCATATTGAGTCCATTCAAACACGTGAAGGTATCATTTTTATTTTTCAGTGTAAAATCCCCAATGATTGCCATGGTGACGGAGAAGACCCGGCGCCGGGATTGCTTCATCTTCACGTATTTGTCGGTTATTTCTGAAATTTTAAGGACTTATTACTTTTGCGGTGCCATAAGCAGCCAGATTGCAGGATGCCTTATTGGCAGGTTTCTGATAACTTCGGGATGCACCGGGTGGGGTGGCAAGCCAAGGTAAGTTGCAATGTATGCTTCGTTATGATAGGCCAATCCCGCAAACAGGAGGCACGACTGCCTCACCGGCCACTCTTCCCATATGTAGATATCTTTGGCAAACGGCCATTTCGATTTATCGGTGATAAACGGATAGATAAATTCCATTCCTTTTTTAAGCGTCTGTCCTTTGTCTGTTTTAAAATCAAACAAATTGTCTGCAGGAGTTGACAAAAGCTGTGCTGCATTACACATGGCATCGATGTTGAAGAGTGAGTAGCCGTATGGTTTAGTACGTTTGATTTCCAGAGGGAAACTACCGTCATCAGCCATTTGTGAGGGTAGTAACACTGTTTTAAAACGGTCGGAACACATTTTCAAAACCTCTTGATTTCCCGCCACAATGGCCATAGCTGAGGCTGTTACCACCCAGCATGTTCCATGGTTGTTTTTGGCATTCATTTCATCAATTCCATAGGAGTGGGTTGTCATCCATGACAAAAAAACACCGAACCATTCCTTGATTTTTTTTGCCTGATCCTCCCGAATAACCTTGTTGTCTATCAGTATCTTTGCCGATTGAGCCACCTCTACTAAATGATAGGCATCAATCAAACCTACACCGCGACCTGTAAAACGACCCCAGATAGCCTGTGCATATAACATATTTGGGTTCATCCTGGTAAGTGGGTCGACAAGCCAGGCATTGAGATGTTCCAATGCTTTTTGTGCATATTTTTTGTCACCTGTCAGTAACCACGCAGAAGTTAAAGTGGCTGTAATTTCGCTGAACCGAACCATAGCATGGCGGTGATCCGAAAAATTTTCAGGATTGGTTTGCCCGTCTTTCTGTATGTAAGGCCCCCCGGGCTTTGCAGGATCCGGCCACCAGTAATCCCCCTCCGAATAGTAATCATTTACCCCTCCGGTACTGCGTTTGCAGGAGGATGCGGTTACTGTAATCGGTTTTTCTGATAACATCTCCTGCGCCCTGGTGATCGTTTCGTTCCGGATATCTTTTAGTATCTTGTTTTGCGCATGCATACCCGAAGGCAGGCAAGAACTCAGAATAGTTAATCCGAAAATACCCAAATTGCTTATGGTCATTTTGAAAATTATTTACTGTTTGACTCCCCAAGGCCAGGGTTTTGCCTTTGTCCGCAAGGCTTCTGCCTCCCATTTGACAGCCATTTCTTTCACCTTACCGGGAAACTTCAAGGCCAGGTCGGTGGTTTCTGAGGGATCATTGTCCAGATCATAGAGTTCCCATTTGTTCTCGTCGGCCGGGGTAAATTTCTTTTGGCTCTTTACCCTGGAAACCAGCTTCCAGTTTTCCATGCGGATGGCGCAATTGGCAGAATGTTCCCAGAAAATAAATTCCCGCCGCGTTGTTTTATTTTGAAATGCCGGCACCAGGCTGATCCCTTCAAGGGGTTGAATGGTATTGTTTTCATAGACAGTTGGGTACTTCGCTCCGGTAATCTCAAGGCAGGTCGGAACAATATCGATCAGGTGCGACAGTTGTTTGGACAATATACCTTTGGAAGCGATTCTGGCAGGCCAGTGAACAATCAGTGGGGAGGCAATCCCACCTTCGTGTACATACTGTTTGTACAATCGGAAAGGAGTATTGCTGACATTGGCCCACTCGGGTCCGTAAGCCATCCAAGTATCAGCGGGACCCGCCATTACTCCTTTTCCACTGCGCACAAAACGGCCATCCCGGGTATAGGGAGGTCTTTTGTTCAGGTTGACGGAATCGTAAGAGGTAGGTTTCAATACTTTCTGTTCTGCGGTGGGTGGAATCTCCGGTTTATCGGAACCCTGCGGTTCGGCACAGCCACCATTGTCCTGCATGTAGAATATCACAGTGTTTTCCAGTTCGCCTTTCTCTTCCAATGCAGCAATGATCCGCCCTATTCCCTGATCCATCACATCAATCATGGCGGCATAGACTTCCATTCTGCGTACTTGCCAGGCCTTCATCGGTTCGTTTTTCCACGCCGGAACTTCGACACTTCTTTGGGAAAGAACACAGTTGCTGCTGATAATCCCCAGGCTTTTCAGCCTGTTAAAACGGAGAATCCTTAGGGAATCCCAGCCGATATCGTACTTTCCCTTGTATTTGGCCACCTCTTTTTCGGGAGCATGCAAAGGCCAGTGTGCAGCAGTATAAGCCACATAAAAGAAAAACGGCTGGCCTTTCGGATGCTGGCGGATAAACTTCACGGTAGTATCACTGATCGCATCGGTATAGTAGAAATTCTTCCCAGGAGCCACAAAATTGTTGTTACTAATCAACGCACCCGGATCGAAGTAACTTCCTGATCCAATCAGTGTTCCGAAATAGCGGTCAAAGCCGCGCTGTATAGGCCAGTTCTGCTTGTTCCCACCGGGAGCGATATCTTTGGCAATATGCCATTTGCCCGTCATATAGGTGGCATATCCGGCTTGTTTCAGAATTTGGGCAAGGGTGACGGCATTTTTACTCAAATCGTTACCATATCCGGGTTCGGGGAAATTTTCGGATGACAAATGTCCCATATTAGCCTCATGCGGGTACAAACCTGTCAGCAGGGATGCACGGCTTGGACTGCACCGCGCCGTGTTGTAAAACCGGGTGAAGCGCACA
>JANYKW010000198.1 GCA_025358025.1 Bacteroidia bacterium
GACCCAGTAAGCTTTTCTAACTAAAATCTTTAATTTTCTGTTCCACTTGTTCAAGGCCAGCGGCCAAACATTAAAGCGTGTACGGTAGTTAGTAAATAAAAAAGAATATTTTGGTTTTAAAAAAAATCAAGTTGACCTAAATATTATGAATAAAAAAAAGCAGTGTAGAGACATACCTGTAAACGTTCTCAATCCTTGGGTAAATTCAATAAGACCATCCAAAACCGTGGATTGATGCGCCCGGTTCAACAGTTCACCCAACTGATTAGCGGCCTTTTCATTAAGATTATACTGGGCAAGCTGATTCACAAAGAGATCCACATTGGGGTGGTGAGTCGTCATGGACAAGTAGAGAGCATCATTAAAGGATCGTGAATGAACAGCAATATGAGTGTCCATGGCGGCCGCCATTTCGCGTTTATGGATAAGGGCAGGAGGGGAACCGCGAACCATAAAGGTCGAGAATCGGGCAAGAATAGCTCTCTTCTTTTGAATTTGCTCGGGCGTAAGCAATGTTTGATTGTATAAAATGACTGACGAGTTGCTGTTGGACTCAATATACTGTTGCAACAAGACGGGTGAAACAGTCATGAGACCTGCATTGGATTGCCATTCTACATAGGTTTGAAGAGCATCATTACTTGCCTGCATAAAATGATCCAGTTGCTTGGAATCCATAAAAAGGTACTTGGGTATTTTGAGTAACGACATGACGCTATTGAGAGGACCTTCACTGGAGAAGCTGCGTTTCATCATGGAACCTGAAGGGTCGTTCAATAATGAAGGAGCAACCAAGAGGCTATAACATCCTGTAAAAAGCGCCTTATCACTGAAACTGTAATCCGCCAAGAGTCTATCAATGGAATTGTCGTTGGGAGACATTTTTTGAGCCTTTTCATGAATTTGGAGCATCAGGTCCGTGCATACGCTGCTACTCGAGGAGCTTTGGGTCACTTCCTCGTACATGTGTTTCCATTGGAATAACTCTTGCAAGGTGGCGTTAATGTTCCTGGCACGACCCAGGGCTGCGCTTGGGATAGCATTATTGGAACTCAACACATCAGGGTTGTGGCTGGCAATAAGGTCCATGTATTCAGCCGATTGTAAAAGATCGCGTTTCTTTTTGTAAGTATAACCAAGCGCAGTGCAATTGGCTTGAGCGGTAACAGGAGTAAAAACTTCTTGATCATTCGTATGGCTATCACCATCCCAGTCAATGCGACAAGGTAATCCGTCCAAAGTAGGACGCTGACATTTGCATTTACACCAGCAGTTGGAACAAACAGCATGTGTAGGATCTCCAGAATGGGGGATACTATCCCATGTATCTGAGAGACACACAGACCAGCACGTGGAGCAATTAATGGCCTGACCCACTTGGAAAAAGAGACCATTGAGAATATTGATAACCGTAGTAATACCAGTGCCAATATTATGCAAAAAAGTGGTAATGCTATTTCCCGTATTGAAAATAAGATCCAAAAGTGATCCAACGAAAGTGAGAATAAGGTCGAGGATATCTGTAATAAGGGTAGTAACGAGGCACCAAACGCCATCTTTGAGGAATCGTAAAATTCGTGTGCTAACATTTTGACCAGTAAACAAATCTTCCCAGAATCCAATGCCATCTACAATGATAACGCGTAGACATTTATAAACATCACGGATAGTGTTACCAATTTTAACCAAAAACCAACCAGAGCAGGCAGTGGCAGTTGGATTTGCTGTAATGTTGCATGTTCCATTACTAAAGACACATGAAATGGAATTGCCAAAGGATTGAATAGCACCAACACTGGTATTGGATGTGTTACTACCGACAAGAGGCGTAATAACTTCATCCAAGATGGTGCCTACATGAAAAAAATTAAAAACGTTAAAATGTTTTAAAAAAAAACATATAAAATTTAAGTTAGGCAGAAGTTACCTTTTATGAAACGGATCATTTTTCATAAAAGATAACTTCTGCCTAACTTAAAATACCGTACACGCTTTAATGTTTGGCCGCTGGCCTTGAACAAGTGGAACAGAAAATTAAAGATTTTAGTTAGAAAAGCTTACTGTGTCCGGCCAAACATTAAAGCGTGTACGGTAAAAGGAAATTAAGTCAAGTTAATAATGAATAATGTTAAAGTGTGAGGATTTAAATTAAATTAATAGTATTTAATTTAATGAGGGAGGTTAAATTAATAATGAAATATTAAAGTGAAAAATTAAATTAAATTAATTGTAT
>JANYKW010000195.1 GCA_025358025.1 Bacteroidia bacterium
CCATGTGGCAGAAGACCTGGGATCCGGAAGGGATATTAAGTACGTTTCCCTCCTTCGTTACCGGGATATCAGGAATGATTGCCGGACGGCTGTTGTTGGGTAAAATGGAAAAAAAGGACAAGGCACTGTACCTGCTGGTTGGTGGATTTTTAACAGTCATTGCAGGATATTTATGGAACCTCCATTTTCCAAGCAATGAAAATATATGGAGCAGCTCTTTCGTTCTGATTACTTCAGGTGTTGCAGCACTTATCCTTGGTACCTCTTATTATACGATTGACATCCTGGGAAGGAGCAGGTTCACTGCACCAGGCATTATTTTTGGCGCCAACGCCATTACGGTCTATGTTCTGGCAGACATTCTGGCCCTGTTATTCTATGGTATTAAGATAGGCGGAGAGCCCCTGAATGAACAATTCATGGCCCTCTTTTCCGGAGTGGCCCCATCTCCTAAATTTTGGAGTATGATCTATGCCCTTCTGTTTGTGGTGATTAATTTCATCCCGGCATATATTCTGTACAGGAAGAAAATATTTATTAAGTTATAGGAAGAAGTACTTAGAGTACTTCAAGTACTTCAAGTACTTCAAGTTAGGGACTCCGGACAGTTGTTGCCCGTAGCGAAATACTTTAGGCACTTTAGTTACTTTAGGCACTCTTCCAAAAGATGCTGAAAATTATCAAAGAGGATACTTCTCAATACATCTTCTTCCATTTTCAGCGCGTCGCTTACGTTGGTATATATAGATTTGATGGAGACCTGCGATGTATCCGTTTCACAGAAGAGTGATGTTGGAGGAATGGATTGGATGGATTGGCGAATTTTTGCATTGGAATTTAAAATAGCACTTCCAACAGAAAAATAGAATCCTTCCAGCAGTAAACGTCCGGTTAATTCAACAGTGCCATTGTAACCGTGAAGGATTTTTTTTACAGGATAGCCGGAAGAAATCTCAATAACCTCCTCCCATGATTTTACACAATGAAGGATGAGGGGCTTGTTGTATTCAACTGCCTTATTCAGTTGAAGTTCAAATACATCCTGCTGAATCTGTAGCGGGATGTTACACACCTTGTCCAGTCCGGCCTCACCAAATGCCAACAAATTGGAATTGAATACGAGCTGATCAAGCATTTTAGAAAGATCATCCAATGGAAGCCGATCGGCATACCAGGGATGCTGTCCTGCTGAAAATAGGCCTTCCGGAGCATCCGTTTTTTCGTGTAGCAGATGATTGTAAACAGCGATAACATCCTTGTCCAAAGGTTGCTGGTGGGTATGGAGATCGATGTATTGATCCACTTTATTCTTTGAATTCGATCGTTTTTCGCTCACGATTGCTTTTCAGGCAGTATTCGAGAACCCGGATTGTCATCAGAGCCTCTTCCGGTTTTACCATGAGCTCTCCGCCATTTCTGATGGCTTCGAAAAGATTGGAGTAAAAATGCGCGTAATTTCCAGGGATGGTTTCGATTTTGCCTTCCACATGCAAGCCGTTCAGGGAGGTATTGATTTTTCCCCAGTCGCAGGCAGGTTCCTTGCCCCATCCCGGTTCATCCGGCAGTCTGTGCAGTTTGAGCAATTCTTCCTGCGGATCGGTGGCGTTCTTGACAAATGAACCTTCCGTCCCATGAATAATAAATTGCGGTCCCATCTCTCTGACCAGGTAGGAACATTTTAGCGTTGCATCAAATCCACTGTAATGCAGGCGGATATCAAAATGATCCGTTGTTCTTCCTCCGGTTCTCAAAACGGATAGCTGCGCGGTAACTGCCTGTGGTTTTCCGAAGAGAACCAAGGCTTGATCGACGATGTGGGGCCCCAGGTTGAAAAGCACACCGGTACGTTCATCCCCGTCTTCTTTCCAGGATCCTTCCTGGATAAAATTGCGGTAGCGGTCGTAATGGCATTCAAATTCTACAACACGACCAAGAAGCTTGTTTTCCAGAACCTTTTGAACAGTTAAAAAACCTCCGTCCAGCCTGCGGTTCTGATACACAGTCATCAATACATGGTTCTTTTTTGCAATCTCCATCAACAAGATAGCATCCTCACTTTTTTTGACAAATGGCTTTTCAACAACAATGTGTTTACCCGCTTCCATCGCCAATTTTGACATTTCAAAATGATATTCATCCGGCGTATTCACGATAACCAGTTCGACAACGGGATCATGGAGGATTTTGTCAAAATCCTTGACAATAGTGGCCTGAGGATAATGCTTTTCCGATATCCGCTGATTTCTCTCCAGAATCTTATGAATTTTATATTGGGGAAGTGCCTTTAACGCGGGACCGTGAAATACCTGTCCGGACATTCCGAACGAACACAACGCTGTAACAATTGGTTTCATTATTTTTTGTATATATAATTGTTTCTTTATCAGGAAATAAATTCGGGATGTCGTGCTTTCCAAAAACTTGCCTTCTCACTCTTCTTAACGCATCACTCATCACTCATCACTTCTTCCCTACATCCATTTTCTTCTTTTGAAATAAATCAGCATCACTATGCTGACCATGAGGCAGACCAACCAAAACAAGGGGTAACCCCATTGCCACTTTAATTCAGGAAAGAAATTAAAGTTCATCCCATATACACCTGCAAAAAAGGTGAGCGGAATAAAAAGTGCCGAAAAAATAGTAAGCACCTTCATGATTTCGTTCAGTTTCAGGCTTACGCTTGAAAGGTACAAATCCATCATGCTCGAAGTGAGGTCGCGCAAACTGTCCAGCGTTTCAATTATTTGTACGGAATGGTCATAAATATTTCTGAAATAGATTCTACTCTCCTGATGGATCAGCTTATGATCGGTACGCTCAATTTCATTGATAAGTTCCCTGACCGGCCATACGGTTCTTCCAACATATACCAATCTTCGTTTCATCCTGTATATCGCCTCCTGGTTGGAACTTCCGGGATTGAGAATCAGATCACTTTCAATTGTCTCAATTGTATTACCAATATCTTCAAGGATAAAAAAATACTGATCAATCATAATATCTGCCAGGGCAAACGCGAGATAATCACTTTTCATCTTTCTGACTCTTCCTTTTCCTGTCAGGATTCTTGTACGCAAAGAATCAAACAATTTGGGCTCCGTTTCATGAAAAGACAATACATAATTATCACCAAGAATGAGACTTACCTGTTCGATGGTTACTTCGTTATCTTCAGAATTTAACAATAACGCCTTAAAAACCATAAAGATGTAATTGTCTCTTTCTTCCATCCGGGGTCTTTGGGTCGTATTGGAAATATCCTCCAGTTCCAGCTGATTGATTTGAAAAATCTCCCCCAGACGCCCAATTAATTCAATATCGTGTACCCCAATTACACTTATCCATTTGATATTATCAGTCCTGATAAATTTTTTTAACTCCTCAGGATCCTCCATGGTGTATTTTGTTGCATCTAATTCATTGAATTCAACAACTTCGATTTTAGGCTGTTCATCGCGGGCTTTTCCAACGTATTGCACGGTCCCTGGAGGTGTATGTTTTCCGGATGCCTTGGGAACAAACTTATTAACATCTAATTTCTTGAATTTATTTTTATTCTTCATTTTTCAGATCGAAATTTTGAAGTGATTGTTCGTAATGGCTATTCTGTGGGTTTCACCCACGGATATTCAAATTCACTCCTTGCAGGACTATTTTTCGAATTTAACACTTTTCGGAATGGACTCAATCTTATCGTCTCTATATTTTCCGGAGTTTTCAGCATAAAAATAGCAAATCTTTGCACTGTTAAAGATTTCATACAATTTTAATACATGAAGAAAAATAGATATTTTTGCAGTTGTTCCAGATAAATTGAGCAGGAGAGTCGCAGTAACAGTTTAAATTAATAATGCAATTTCAGAATGAATAAAGTAAAGATTTTGTTATCCTTTTTATTGGCAGTCTGGATTTCAAATATGTATGCCGGAAATGTGGAAGAAGTGCAGATTCAGAAACTGACCAAAGCCGATTTTTATGAGAAGATCATGAATCTGGAAAAAAGTCCGGATGCCTGGAAATACAGTGGAAAATTGCCTTGTATTGTAGATTTTTATGCCGACTGGTGTGGCCCCTGCCGTCAGGCATCTCCGATACTGGAAGAGTTGGCATTAAAATACAAAGGTCAGATCATTGTATACAAAGTAAATACTGACCAGGAAAAGGAACTGGCGCGTGCCTTTAAAATTCAGGGCATTCCGGCATTTTTATGGATTCCCAGGAATGGAAAACCAACCATGAGCAGTGGAATAGCATCAAGCAAAGAGGAAACCAAAGCCATGTTTGAGAAAATGATCAAAGAAGTTCTTCTGAAGTAATAAAAATGGTTGACGCGAGTCAACCATTTTTATTACTTCACTAATACTTCATCCAATTGCTTAATAATCGGGTCTGCAGAAATTTTGTTTCCAACTGCATGCTTCATCCAGTCTTGAGGAATCAACCTGCCTTGCTTGTAAATGCGGTCAATTTCATCAGAAAAGCGCTTCCCTTTAAGATAGTCTTCGATCTGAAATTCAATGATTTGGCCATAGGAGTAGGCGGCCAGGTAGAGCGGATTTGATATCATGTGGGAATAAATCGCCAGGATGGGTTGATCCCTGACACCAAAAACTGCAGCAAAATAATTGTTCCAAACATCTTTGGATATCTGGATAACAGCATTCTTCAACTCTTCAGGGGTTGCTTCAGGATGACTGTAAAGCCATTGCCAGGTGTTTATATCTACCAGTCCAACGCCCATTATCTCCATCAGGGTCCAGGATGCATCCAGGATATTCAGATCCTTCTGATCCTTACTTTGGCCGGTTAGCCCAAGCAGGTTGAGATCACGACTTTGGAAGACGAACGCGAGTGCCTCAGTGAAAGCGGTGTTTGGAACTCCGTTAAGCATGAAATAATCCGCATCATATAAGGAAATGGTCTGCTCTACATTGTGGCCAAATTCATGAACAGCGATGTTATAACCTTTGTAATCCATCCCGGAAGATGCAATTCGGGTGCGGAGGTGGGATTTTTCACCCTTCATTCCTGCTCCCCAGGCATGGCCTGAACCACGTGCCGGATCCACCTGGATCTTTTCGGCCAGGTAGGCAGCACGTTCTTTGCTCCAGCCCAATTTACCCAGCATTTCAGGCATATCTTTTTCGAAAGCTTTTGGATCAGGATATTTTTGGGTAGTCAGACCGTTGAGTTGCTCCTGCGGATATTCGCTCCTGGCCTTAAATCCATCGTACCAGATATCAAATGTTTCCAGGTTCCGTCCAAGCCTTTTGGAGATGATCTGACCAACTTTAGTAAGTTGTGGGGACTTCAGGTAGCCATCAAAAAGAGCTTCGACCTCTTCTACAGGAATCTCCATTTCACCGGAGAATTTTCGTTTGATCAAGGTATTCATTTCTGGAACAAAAGGATCTACTGCCTGCTGTGCATGAAAATTGTTTAGAATCTGCCGGTATCTGCTGTTTGGTTCCGGGCTGCAGGTTATTGTTGCGTTATTTTCAAGAACCTGATTAGAATAAGGTTTCCAGATGTATGCAGGGTTGTTGATAACCTTGGCTGGAATATCTTGATTTATAATATGTTGCATGATATTATAAATCATCTTTTGTTTGACCAGTCCTTTGTCTTTGTCGGCATAATCGGCTTTAATCTCATCGCGGAGATTCCAGTGAGTCAGCAGTGACATATTGTCAGGAAAGAGCTGGGTACCTTCCTCTGTTCTCAGGGAGCCCATCCGGATGTTGTATTCAGCGATGTAGATATCGGCATCAGCTTCAGCTTTGGCAACACCCTGGGTTACTTCTGCAGGAACCCGTGATATAAACTGATCACCCATTCGTGCTTCGGCCCATTGCGCACGGTTCCAGGCTTTTCCTTCACGTTCTTTCTCCTCCAGATTGTAATAGGGGAAGTTGAGAGCCACCACGAAGGCAATTTTATTTAAATAAAGATCATCCTGCAGGTGCGCCCCGGCGGCATAACCACTAAAAATCTTATCAATTTCAAGCAGTTCACCATTATTCAGATCAACATTCTGACGAAGATCCAGGGTTATTTTATTGAAATGGCCTCCGAGGGATTCAAAATAGGTGGATAATTTCTCAAAAAGCAGGAATTTGCTTTTTGCATCTCCAATGTATGCGGAAGTGCAAAAATTGATAAATTCACTTTCGCTTCCATCATTGGCAGTCCACAGGGAAGCGGTATGCCTGACCCCCTTTTGAATCGGAAGAACCATTGAGGCCCCGTGTTTTTTTACCAGGGAATCAATGGCAATTTTGATGCTGTTTTCGGTCGGTCGAAGATTGGTCATGTTCATGGATTCTTTTTTAACGGTAGTATTACATGCCGCCAAAATTAGGACGGAAAAGAGGATTAAATATCTCATATTTATTTTAAGTTGGCATTTCCTGCTATTCAGCAGAAAATATTGGTTAATTGCTTTTGTTGTTGGTCAGCTGATTATATTTGTAGTACAGAGACGAACCACACAAACAAAAATAAGGAAATTAAGTTACTTAATATACGATTAGAAGGTTTACAATGAAATATCTGCTTCCTGTTTTTGTTTTTTTTGCACTTATTGGCAATGTGCCCAGGAAGAAGTCTCCAACAACCATTTGATGCCTGGTCATCTGATGGAATGGTTCTATACAGATTTGGGAGGAATCAAACAGGAGGAGGGCAGCGTTGCTTTTAAAATGGAATTGTAAGAAATTGAAAATCAATATCGCTATGAAAAAAATATCTCTTTTGTTCCTGTTTTTTTTCCTCCTGGCAGTTTCTTATGCACAGACATCCGGAAACAAGGAAATGATGGATTTTTATGTTGGAACCTATACTGACAACGGCAGTGAGGGTATTTATAACTTCGGACTTAACATCACTTCCGGCAAATTGCACAGCAATGGGTTGGCGGTTCTCTCTGAGAATCCATCTTATCTTGCCCTGAGCAAGGATGGTAAATATCTCCTTGCCGTGAGGGAGACCAGTGACGAAAACAATAAAAGTGCCGGGTACATCGAACTTTTCACTGTTGATACATCCGGAAATCTGACCTCTGTGAATAAAGTTTCCAGTGGCGGTGCACATCCTTGTCATGTTGCTGTAAATGAAAAGGGTGCTGTGATAGCTTCAAATTACTCGGCAGGAAATGTTGCACTGATGCGTATTGAACCTGCCGGAATGTTATCTGAAGTGCTTTCAGCGGATCAACACTCCGGTCAGGGTCCTGTGGCAAACAGACAGGAAAAACCCCACGTGCACAGCGCATTGTTCGAACCCGGCGGGTCACGTATTTTCGTCGCAGATCTGGGGATTGATCAGGTAAAGGTGTATACCATCGATAAGGCCACCTATACCTTAAAACCATACAAATATCCTGAAATCAGGATGGTCCCGGGCAGCGGACCGCGGCACCTGGCGATCCATCCAAATGGAAAATTGTTATTTATTGCCAATGAGTTGAGCAGCAGTGTTTCTGTAGTACAATTGATGAAGAATGGGAGTTTCAGGCTGATTGAAACGGTATCTGCTCTTCCTGCAAATTTATCAAAATCAAATACCTGTGCTGACATTCATCTTTCACCGGAAGGAAAGTTCCTTTACGTTTCGAACCGGGGCATGAACAGTATTGCCATTTTTTCTGTTTTGGAGAAAGAGTCAAAAATCAAACAAATAGGCCAGGAAGATACCAAAGGTGATAGTCCCCGAAATTTCACCCTGTCACCGGCAGGCGATTATTTGCTCGTTGCCAATCAGAATACCAACAATATTGTGGCTTTTAAACGCAACGCAGAAACCGGGTTGCTAAGCTATACTGACCAGATCAATGCTTACAAGCCTGTTTGTTTGCTTTTTAGGTGATATTGCGCTCATTTACCCTATAAAAAAACCCGTTGCAGAATTACGTTGTGCAACGGGTTTTTAATGTACCATCCTGGGAACTTAAACCGGGACAGCAGGAACAAAATCATTTACAGCCCTTTAATTACAGCCAGAGCAGCTTCATAATCGGGCTCATGCGTTACCTCAGAAACGTATTCGACGTACCTGACAATACCTGCCTTGTCAATAACCACCGTTCCCCGGCCCAGCAAGCGAAGCTCCTTGATCCAGAAGCCATATTTCTGACCAAATTCCAAATCTTTGTGATCGGATATGGTCTTGATATTTTCAAGTCCTTCCGCGGCGCAGAAACGACTTTGCGCGAATGGAAGGTCACAGGAAATGGATAAAACAACGACATCCTTCAACTGATTCGCTTCAGCATTGAATCTTCTGTTTTGGGCAGCGCAAACACTTGTGTCGATGGAAGGATAAACTGCAATAACGATAGTTTTCCCTGCAAAATCAGATAGTTTAACAGGAGCCAGGCCGGCACCTACGGCCAAAAAATCAGGAGCCATGTCACCTGGTTTGATTTCATCACCCAACAAAGTCAACGGATTTCCTGCAAATGTAATTTTTACTGAATTTTCTTTCATGATATTATTTTTTCTTTTTAATGATAGCCCATATTGCTTTGCCTTGTAGTACGGATTTCTGTACCAATGGATCCATCACGCAATACTATTTTTGGCATAACTCATCCGAAAGCCTCTTATTTAGAATTGTTCTAGCTCTGAGAAGAAAAAGGAGCCTTCCCTGAGTGCATTCTCATCACTGTCGGCACCATGTACTGCATTGGCTGTAAAAGATTCTGCAAATAGTTGGCGAATGGTTCCCGGAGCAGCATTTGCCGGATTGGTGCTACCGATAAGTTCCCTGTAATCTGCAATCGCGTTCTCTTTTTCCAGGATGGCAGCTACAATTGGTCCTGAAGACATGAAGCTTACAAGCCCTTCGTAAAATGGTTTTCCTACATGGATGCCATAAAAGGCTTCCGCATTTTCGCGGGTCATTTGAGTAAGTTTCATGGCTTTGATACGGAAACCGTGCTCTGAAATCATTTTAAGAATGGAGCCTATGTGCCGGTTGCGCACAGCGCAGGGTTTAATCATGGTAAAGGTAAGATTCTGAGCCATTTTAATTTATATTTATTTGTTAGTAAAATTCGAAGTAAAAGTAGAAATAATTAGAAACAGTTAAAATTAGAATTAAAGCTAAAAAATCAAAATACAGAAAATTCAAACTGGTGCTAAGTCAACCATTTGAAGGAAATATTTAAGGAAAGGTCTAATTTTGGATTCAGGAATCCCTGGAAAGATCCGTATTATTCAAAGAGTTGATAGAGCTGATTGAATAAGAATTGCCTATTTTTGCAATCTAGTTGAAATTATTCTGTTATGACCAGTATCGATGGTGAAACTTGTGTGTCGCTTCTCGCGTGGATGAAGGAAAAAGTCAGGAAGGTTGTGGTGCTTACACATGCCAATCCTGACGGCGATGCCCTGGGAGCCTCACTGGGACTGAATAGCGTATTGAGGAATGCTGGTTTTCAGTCGGTTGTCATCTTTCCGACAGATTTTCCATCCCTGGTTCCGGGCATGAAAGAATTCAGCAACTGGATTATTTTTGAACAGCATGAGCGGGTGTGTGGTCAAATGTTGGAGGAGGCCGACCTGCTATTTTTTCTTGATTTTAATGATCCGAAGCGGATCGGAAAGGTAAAAAGGAAGCTTGATCAGCTCACAAAAATGATCGTACTGATTGATCACCATCCGCAACCAATGATTGAGACCCCGTTTTTATTTTCCGACACCACAGTGAGTTCTACTGCGGAGCTGGTATATGATTTTGTGGTCAGGATGGGGTGGGGGCATTTTCTGGATGCAGCAGGAGCCACGGCACTTCTAACCGGAATCATTGCGGATACAGCATCTTTCAGCCACAATGCAAAACGGCCGGAACTTTATAGGGCTGTTGCTGAATTGATCGCATTGGGTGCAGATCAGCACAAAATTCAGGAATCACTATTCAATACCAACAGTGCCGACCGTTTGCGTCTTCTTGGATACGCTTTGTCGGAGAAGATGGAAATTTTTCCGGAATATCATGCAGCCATGATTTCCCTTACGAGAGAAGAGCTTAAAAAATTCAATTATAAGATAGGTGATACAGAGGGCTTTGTGAATTATCCACTCGCTGTGAAAGGGATCATTTTCTCAGCCTTCTTTCTCGAAAATGAAGAAAAAATTAAAATTTCTTTTCGTTCGAAAGGCGGTTTTGCCGTAAACGAATTCTCTTCGCTTCATTTTGGCGGTGGTGGTCATCATAATGCTGCCGGGGGTGAATCAAAGCAGTCCTTGAAGGATGCATTGGAAAAATGGATCACTTTGCTGCCACAATATTCTGAAATTTTGGAGAAAGAAAGTTTGAAAGAAGCAGAATTTTAGCGGATATGGTTTGGCATAGGGTTAAATTTGGTTAATTTTGCACAGATTCACGTAATACGTATTGATTCAGTTGTTTACAGGTGTCGATTTCTTCCCGTGTGTTAAATCTGTGTCAAGATCGGCGTTTTTCTCTTTTATAGTGCCTTTGAAATGTCGTCGTATTTCTTTTCGATGGTTTCCCCTGCATTATTTTTTACCAGGCAAATTTTGTCATCCTTCAGTGAGGTAATTATACCCGTCACAAAACCGGTTGTAGATTTAACCGTGTTTTTTAATCCTTTTTCTTTCCAGGTAACTTTATCTCCTATTTTGAAACCGCGATAACTTGTATTTGCTTTTATTCCAAATACATCACCCTCGACGGCTATGTATTTGCCTTTAATCATATAAATTTTAGTATTGGTTAGAAATTCGCCTCCCGGAACCTTTCTTACCGTTGCGTCTATGGCACCTTCCAGGGTAACGGCTTTTGAGTTTTTCAGCTCCTTTTTACTCCCTCCGGCATAGTTTATCAATAATTCATAATCTTGCTTTGGATCAACGTTCCGGTTAGAAATCATGTTAACTTTTCCGATCTGTTTAACATCGGTGCAACCAGATAAAAGAATCAATGCGACAGTTGGGATAAAATAAAATTTCATTTTTTTGATTTTTAGGTTGTTAAATATTAGGTGTATTTTTTAATTGTCAGTTGGTATTAACCCTCTTTGTCTCTGTTCTTGTATTGTTCAATGAGCATCCGAAGTGTTTCAATGGTTTCATCTTTACTTTTCAATACTTCTCGAAGATGATTCACTTCGCTTTTTAACAATTCCATCTCTCCAGTACCGTAAAAAAGCGCCGTTCCCGGTTTGCTTTCACCTATTCCGTTGTGGTTTCCCATGATGTTGTTAATGTTTCCGCTTTGAATGTGCACCGGCCCGCTGGAAGGGTTCATTAATACCCCTGCGGAAATACCCAGCGCGGCGGCGATCTTTTCGATAGTTTCTGTTTTAGGTTTCACTCTTCCTTTGATAATTTGATTTAGGCCGGTTGTTGAAATACCAGTCCTGCTAGATAACATCCTCTGTGTTATTTCGCCCTTCTCCATCAGATCTTTTAACAGTTTGGTATTCATTGCTATATATTTAGATTGATTATAAATTAAATTAATTCCGAATGTTTAATAGAATTAGTTAATTGAATTAATTTAATTGTATTTATATTTGGCTTTATAAATGTATATCGAAATTAAGTTAGAAGCAAATAAATAGTGTTAAATCATTTTAACTAAAAAAAGAGTATGGCACAATTAACCCCGGAAATCATCGCCTTTATCAAGGACAAAAAAAACATCGTCCTATTTTTTGAAATCGCCCAGGCATGGGATTTATCAATAAACAGCCTTTACCGCTGGCTCCGGGAGAACCGCCAGGCCAAACTATCACACTCCAAAACCATCAACATCATCCGCAAGTACAACACCGGCAAGATCCGCATTTGCCAGGGCAGTAAATAGTTATCGCCAAATAAGTGTAGTTAAACCAAAAATGTAACCGTTATGATTTCAATCCCCACACTAAGCATTGATGAAAAATTTTTGCGCAATAGGATTTACCACCAACTGTCACGAATAGAAGGCAAACCAGTTATTGAATTGAATTATTTTGCTGGCAACTGGGGAGTGAGGTATATACCACAAAACAACGAGGCCACCGATTTCTGTCATTATTTCGCTCCAAAGAAAGACAAACACTGGACCTTGACCAGCCGCAACGCCGAAAAGATAAGAAGTGCGGTAGATAGATTTATGAAGCGTATAGTCTATCATGGAACTATCCCACTGGACCAGTTGCCGCAGAATTATGGCTGTGAAATTTGCACAAAACATGAGTCCGCCGGCCATTCTCATCAAACTCAAAGTACACAAGATGCTCACAACAATAACAGGTGTGATGAGCAATAACATATTTAAAACCGTGGAGGTTGATTGTTTTTGCCACATCCGGGCAATACGCCCTGTCAAATCCATACACTTTCAGTTTTTTCATAGTTCAAGTTTAAACCCAACAAGATAAAAAAATAACCACCATGCACCTAATCCCAATTTTTACCGTTATCGCAATGCTGGCATTTACTGCCTGGTATTTGCGCAAGGACCTGAAAATTTTACGCTTTCGCCAGGTGATCCGCCCGGGCCATATCGTAAGAATCAAAATAGGCGGGGTCTCCCATTTGGCCGAGGTGATCACCCGCCCGGGCAGCGACCGGATTTTCTACCAGGTGCTCACCCCCGACCAGGCCGCCCAGCAAATTTCAATATCCAAAGTTTATCCTTTGTGACATGATGGAAGATTCAATTATTACGCTATCCCGCGCCGAATTAAAAACCATGATCAAGGAGGCAGCGCGCCAGGCCATCCGGGAGCATGAGAACCAAAAGGCCCGACACAGCCCCGACCACCTGTACAACCGCAACCAGGCCGCCCGCACCCTGGGCAAATCATTTACCACCATCACCCGCATGATCACCGAGGGGCGCATAGTGGCCACGGCAGACGGGAAATTTATCGCACAAAAAGAGTTGGACCGCTATATATCAAGCACCTAAAGAAATTGGCCGGGCAACGCTGGGGAGCGACCCGACCCAATGCCCGAAGCGATAGGCACAGGCTTATTAATTCAACGTGCAAGGGGTGAGGGGGTGAAAGGCGCCAGGGGTGAGATCCTGGGCCGGTAACTCTCCCCCGACCACAAAACCAGTCGATAAGCCAGTTGCCGGAGCGAGGGCAGCAGAAAAAAACCCATAAGAACAAACAACAGTTAAAAACCCACTGCAATGATCAGATTTACCAAGCAAATCAGCCTATTTGGAGAGGTCACCATACTGCACTACGATGCCATTTCGGGGCGCGTAGTGATCACAGAGACCACCGAGGAGAAAACGGAAGCCACAAAACTGAGATTAACACGCGAGGCCCTGGTGAACCTTTGCCAGTGGTTCTATCAAAACCGGGTCGGAGCATACGAATTTATGTTAAGGTCGGCACCCCACAAGATTGTTCCCCAATTTAAAAAAGACTTTGCAGCCCTGACCGCAGCTATCAACCGCCTGCAAGAGCACACCGAAATAAAAGATCTGGCCACCTTTGTCCATTTCAACATTTACCCCCAGGCCGCCACCATGGCACCCCGCCGGGACGATCACAAAACAGAACGCTATAATACCCTACTAGGCGAAATGGACCAAATCATTTGCAGCGTTATTTACCAGGAACAAGGGAACATTTTAGCACATGAAAAGGGTGTAAAAACCCCTGTTTTTTAAATTTTATAAAATATTGAGGATTAATAACATAGTCCCTTCCTCGTTAAATAAGAAACAACTGGAAAAAAATAGCCCCTGAAAATGGACCAAAACCGGCCAAAAAGTTGGACCCGCCGGGAGATAAAAGACCCTAATAACCGCCGGAGTTTTACCCTATCCACGCTGAAAAGAAAAAACCACAATTTAACCAAACAGATGACCACCTACCTAAAAACCGCAGAATTAACCCAGGTACAGGAAGAGAAGTTTAAAAAACTAAAAACAACCGTCGAGCGGTGCGCTAACGCGGCCATATACCGACAATCGCAAACCGACGGGCACACTACCCTGATCGGGGCCGCAACGTGCAAAAACAAGCTTTGTTTTGTCTGCAACTGGTCCCGGCAAAAAAATGTCCGCCGAAAATACAAAGCCTGGTTTGACCAAAACAGAACCATCGTGGAGATCCGCCGGGACCAGCCAGGGAAAAAGACCCTGTACAAGTACACCACAGAGACCCGTTTCATGGCCGGAAAATACCTGGGCTGGGAACTGGTCGGCCGCCATCCGTACGATCTGATGCACCTGACCCTGACCGTGCCCCACACCGCGGAAAACGGATTTAACGGGGATCGGTACTATTTTGAAAAAATTACGGCCCTTTATAACCGTATGAGAAAAGAGAGTGACCTGTGGCGCTGGCTGGTATTCGGCGGGGAGTACGGCATAGAAACCAACCTGAACCAGCAGGGCCAGCACATTCACATTCATTCGCTTTTGTTGGTGAGATGTGAAATGAGAAGCCGCAACCGGCTGCACCAGGAGATTCTAAGGTTTTGGAATGGGATCACGGAAAACCGGTACACACAGCGCCAGGCGTTAAGTCCCAACGATGTGGCCGCCATCAAAATAGGAAATAAAAACCTGACCCCGGAATTTATCATGGGACTAAACCCGAAGGGTGCCACACTGATAGGGCTGGAAAATATATACACCCTGCAAAAAGATGGCAGCAAGAGCCGCGGGGCGCAGTGGGGAAGCAAAGAAATGATCATTTCCATTATGGAGACTATCAGCTATCATTTTGACCCTTTCGCATTCGATAAGGAGGCCGGGGAGTTTAACTTACCACTGATGGCCGAAATAGCCCCGATTCTGCACGGTAAAAGGCTGTATGATAAATTCGGCTGCCTGTATGGTGAAAAGAGTCTAAATGTCACGGATGATACCAACGTCGTAGAAGAATACACTGAAGCGGCAGAGCAAACGGTAGATGAGCAGACCGGGGAAATGTGCAACTATAATTTTTTCCTGACCAACCCGCTGTATATCTCCCATAACCCCCGAAAAAAATACAACATCGAAATAACCCCCCAGGGCCTTCACCGGGCCATAAAATTAGAGGTACCCAACACCGGGGCGGCCGTGCGCAAGATGGCCGAAATGATGGCAGAACAATTTAAAAAACGATAAAACCGGAGCACCCCGGACAAAGCAGTAAATCATTAACCTTTTAAAAAATCAGAAATTATGAGTTTTGCAAAAATCATCGTTCTGGGCAACATTGGTCAGGATGCAGTTATCAAAGAGATCAACGGTAAATTCGTGATCAATTTCTCAGTAGCCCACAATGAAAAGTACATGGACAGCACGGGGCAGAAGCACGAAAAAACGACCTGGTTTTCCTGTGCCATTTGGAAGGATAGCCGCGAGAAAACCCGCATCGCCGAATACCTGAAAGCCGGTCAGATCGTCCACGTGGAAGGAGTGCCCGAAATACGGATTTTCGATGGGCAGAACGGCAAGAGCGCCGCCATCAACATCACGGTTAAAGATATTCATTTTGCAGGAGCCGCCCCGCAGGGCAACCGGCCAACAGCAGCACCGGAAGGATCGGCGGCCAACCATGGCGCGCCGATACCACCCCAGGAAGAGGATGATTTACCTTTTTAACTAAATCCCACAACAGAAAGAAAACCGGCATAGTAAGAGGCCGGTTTTTTTATGGCAAAAAAAGATTTTCGGCAAAACGAAAACCCGATCCTTTTCATTTGGCCCCCCTTTTGTAAAAACTGGTAATTCGTATTGGAAAGCACACTATTTTTAAATGGTTTCAGCCTGAAAACTTTTGAAAATTTCAGTATTCAATAACAAGTAAACCGAAAACGCCCACAAAACATACAGAAAATGGAAAAGAAAAGCAGCAGAAAGGAAGATTTGGAAAGTGCTAAAAAGTGGGCCTATGAAAACTTGTTAAACAAAACAGTTTATCATAAAGATATACATGATTACATAAATTTCAACAAGGCCGGAATTGATCATTTAATTTTTGCCAAGACCTACGACCAAAAAATAAAAATGATTTACTCAGCTGTTGAGTTGATAAAAAGATCCAGGCTATTTGCAATTGAAAAGGATAAAAGAGAAAGGAAGGATACAAAGGCCATTTTAAAATTTGTTTCAATATGGCAAGATGAAGGGCATGAGTATTTTGTCTATATCATCGTAAGGGAAACAGTCCAGGGAAAATATTACTATGACCACAATATAATAAAACAAAAACCCTAACAGTCGCCGGGACCACTGTAAACAGTTGGGGCACCGGCATTAGGCGTGTTAAGGTTCTTTGATGCAAATATAACACCAAAAAATCAAAATTGTTCTGCAAATCAAAATTTTAACATAAATGGAAAAAAGTAACAGATTTTTATTAAAGGCACAAAATGCCATCCGATTCAGCCCTGAAGATATTGAATATATGTCGGGCGAAATCCTGAACATATTCCCGGACTATGACGAACTGACTACATTCAAAAGGGTTTTTTCAGACCTCTTTACCAGGGCAACGGCGATACATAGAAAGTCAACCGGCAGCCAACCGGCGGACGTGGAAAAAATTCAGAATCTGCAAAATGAGATCGGACTACTAAAAACCGCCGCATCACTGCAAAAAGAGGAACACGAAAAACTTGAATCCGAGTTTTGCCGCCTGGTCGAATCCCAGGCACCGACCGCGGGACCGGATCAGTTAATATTAACCCTTAAACCGGAAATTTTCGCGGTACTGCAAAAGGAGAGGGAGCAGGCAAAACGCAAAAACGGCAAGGAGTACACGGACAACGATATAGTAAACCTTCATTTTTGGAATTTATACCGCAACGGGGTGAGTTATCCGCTTTTCACCTGGGATGAATTCGATAGGGCAAAGTTTAAAAAACAACAAAATCAAAATATGCAAAATGTCGGAAATCCTGAATAAATCCATGTTAAAGATGGTAAAGGGCATGATCGGCCCTGAGGCCATACAGGAGGTCATTAAAGGGGTGCAGGATATGGCCGCGGCCTATATTGCAGAGGTGCCGACCGACAAGGAGGCCGGAGAGGCCGCCGCGGCTGTTTTTTACCAGGTCAATGAAGTTTGGTTTTTTGCCGTGCTGGTCATTGACGCCGAGAACCAGATAAAAACATTTCAGAAGGTGCAGCCCCTTGAAGATTTTATCCAGTCGCTAATCAAACAAATTTAAAAAACATGCCATTCCCAGGAGAAACACCCACACCCGCGCCCCCATCCATACCCGTCCAGGGAAATGTAAATTACCTGGATAACCTGATAGGGGAACTTTCCACCCCAAAAGAGCAGATTTTAAAATCCCAGCCATCCGGCCAGGGAGTCCCGGCACCTGGTCAGGGCTTCCAGCCGGTACCAGGCAACCCGGAAGATCAATTTATAGAGCCAGGCGAACCCATTAGCCCCGAAAGTGCCCGTAAATCAGGGGAACGCATCGCTAAAATGTTTGATCAGGGTTTCAGCTTTGGTGCCATGCTATACGCCAAGGGCGAAAGCCCGCAACCCTACAAGGCAGACGAACAGGATTTAAAGGACTTATCAGACGTGTGGGCCGACGTGGCAGCCCGTCACAGCTGGAAAATTGAAGATAGTCCATGGTTAAACGTGCTGATACTGGTTATTGCGGTTTACTATCCCAAACTGATGAAGGCTAGCAATGATCGGCGCTTTGCTCAGGTTAACCAGGAGATAGAGGCCATGAAGATACAGCAGGCCGAGGACCGCCGCCGGATCAATGAAATGGAGGATAAAGCCAAAGCCGCCTAAACCCATGGAAGAGGATAAAGGACGCATCCCGCGCCAAATCGTGGTAATAGGCACCAACGGGACCGGAAAAACGACCCTGGTGAAAAAACTGGTTATCGCCGAACTCAAAAAAAAGGATAGCCACGTTTTAATTGTGGTACCAGACGATATGGAATGGCCAAGCGTTCCATTTGTTCATCCCCGGTTTCCCGAAAGGATAGAACGCTATGTAGGGGCCCGAAAAATCATTTATGAGCCGGGGATTCTGGAAATAATTAGCGACCGGTTTAAGTGCGGAATGTTGGTTTTCGATGATTGCCGCGCCTATTTTGACGCCGGACTGGATCGGGATTTGCACACGCTGCTAATCCGCCGCCGGCAAAAGATGCTTGATATTGTGGCCGTCGGGCATGGCTTTACAGAGATCCCACCGAAGTTTTTCACCTTCGCCACTGATTTGATCCTTTTTCGCACCATCGACAACATAGACCGCCGTAAAAACGTACTAAATAATTTTGATGAAATGAAGGTCGCCCAGGGAAGAATAAACCAAAAGGCCGCGCAGGATCCGCACTATTACGAAGTCTTAAAAGCCAGCTAATGAAAATGATCTTATCTTATTTGTGGGCCGTTCTGAAATGGCGCTATTTTACCCGTTCAAAGTATAAGGGCCGCCGGGCTTATGTCCTGGGGCGCCACCGGGAAATTTTTATGGAAACCTTTGAAACGTTCTTTGTTGACGGGGTACAGGATTATTTTTTAAAATCGGATTTTTATTTCAACGGAGTTACATATTTACGAATCAAAAAACAATTTTTATGAGTACAGAGAAAGCAGAACGCAAACCGAAGGGCAAAACCAAACCCTTTAAAATTTTGGCCATTATTGAAGGTGGGCGCAGAATTTTAACCATTTACGCCACCAGCGAGCAAAAAGCCCGCGAAAAATTTTTGGAATTTTACCCACTGGGCGCAATTTCAAAAATTGCCGAAGAATAATAACCAAAACCCGAACCAATGGAGGCAAAAGACTATAAATGTTTATCAAAATTTGAACTGGCCACCCTTTGTGGGGTTTCCATGTCAACGCTTCAACACTGGATGAACGTAAGGTATTACCAGGAGCTAAAAAAGCTGGGGTATAAAAAATGCCAAAAGATCCTTTTGCCCTGCCAGGTTCAATTTCTTTTTGTTCGCCTGGTAATTGTCGATGATTGATTTTTTTAAAGGTTAGTTTTTTCTAAAAGGCCGGGGCGTTTATGTTCCGGCCTTTTTTTATGGCAAATTACTGAATCCGTTGTTTTCCGGCCGTAAGCGGGAAAAAGTGCGAAGCGTTAAAATGGTTTATTTGATATTCGGGGCTTCAGTTTAAAATAAAAAAATTCTAAAAGAACAAAAATGGAAAAATTTTTAAAAAATCCGGTTTACATGGGAATCATAACCCTGTTAATCCTGGTTGTTGTCGTTTCCCTTGTTTGGGACAAGTACCAAAATAACAACAAAGTTTTGTTTGGAGTATTAACGCAAAAGGCCATTGCAGCCTAAAAAATTCAAAAAAATGAGTAACGAAAGAATTACCAAAGCCCTGGGCGAAAAATTTTCTGTAACCATCGCCAACGCATCCGGAGCCACTAAAGTAATGGCAATCCTGGCCGCCTATTTTGACACTTTCCTGTTGACCCTGGCCGAAGGCGCCCCAAATACCGCTACCATCCAGCAGAGTAACGCCGCCTCGATTGTGGCCGCCGGTTACGTCTGTGATGGCGTTGTGGATGATGGCGTAGCGATCACCGGAGTAACCTGTACATCAGGGAACAGTAAAATGTCTATCCGCGCTTTTCGCGAGTACCTGAAACAGAATCCGCGTATTTTGGTGGATATGTC
This sequence comes from Bacteroidia bacterium, assembly GCA_025358025.1. Taxonomy (GTDB): domain Bacteria; phylum Bacteroidota; class Bacteroidia; order Bacteroidales; family Prolixibacteraceae; genus CAINVV01. The sequence continues at coordinate 19,603 of JANYKW010000195.1, forward strand.
CGTACAGGCCAATAACGTAGCTGCATTTGCACAAACTTTAGAGGTAGTGAAGGTTTCCCCACTTTCGGGATCCGCGCCGCAATATTTGCAATTAACCGACTTTATGTCAGTAGATCAAACCAGCGCTAGCAAAATTAACGTGAATCAACTGGGCCTTGAAATGGCGTATGATACGCTGATGTTGTTACCCGTTGCAAACGGTCACACCGTAACCCTTTCTTTCAAATTTAGTTAATTTTTACTTTGTCTTACAAAAAGCGCTTTGTGCTGCACTAAAAGCGGCTGAAGCGCTTTTTTTTTACCCTTAAAATCTGAAAAAAAGATGGACATGGAAAATATTTTAAACGCCTATCGGGTTGAAATCGAAGGATTACTTCGCCGCCACAAGATTGCGGGGCCGGTAACGGTCGAAACCATCCGGCAGGCACACGATCAAAAGGGGGCATATTTTATGATGGACCTTTTGAAAATCATTACACCCGAAAGCCCGTACACCACCGATTTAATGGCCCCACGCATGGCCGGACCTATAACCGCTGGTTTGGTTATCCCTACCAGTTACACCGAGGCAAAGGCCGCAGAGGCCGACGCAGCCACCACGGGAAAAGCCTGGAATTTTTGGGATAACCTTTTAAACTATGTTGGAAAAACGGCCGCGACCATCGCACAGGCCAAAACGGCCATTAACAGCCCCGGCCCAGTCGATCCAATGGCAGAGGTGCCCGCGCCGGCAGGGACCCCCCGGACAAATATCGTGTACTTGATCGCGGCTGGTTTTGTCGTTCTTATTGTAGTAATCTTAATTTTTAGAAAATGAAAAACTGGATCATTTTAATTATCCTGGGCGCCGCAGGGTATTACATCTATAAAAAAGGGCAAACCGCCACCGCAGCAGCACCAGGGGCAGCTCAGGCCGGATTTTTATCAACGATGAAAAGCGGTCTGTATAGCGCCGGTAGTTCCTTGCTTCCTGGTATTGTGCCATCATACAGCGCCCCGGCCGGTTCTACCCCGCCATCCTACACCCCGACGGCAACCACCGGAAGCAGTGGCGGCGGCGGTAGCGTAGATACAGGAGGTAACCCCGGAGTAATAACCACCGAAGCGGCCTATTATACGCGCGATTTAACCCGTTTAACCCCCTTTGTAAATCTGTAACCATGGGAAATTTTACCAAAGTTGTTTACAACGATACGCAGGCGGAAATAGCCAGGGTTAACCGGTTAAACGGGACCTTGTATATAAACCAGAAGATTTGGGCCGGCCTGCCAGCGGGACAAAAGGAATTTGTTTTGCTGCATGAAGGGGCACATTTGAACCTGCAAACCACTTCCGAATTTGAGGCCAACCGGGAAGCGGTTTCACGCTTTGCCCCGGTGCGCACCCTGACTAACTCCCAGCTGGGGGCCCGGATCGTGGTGATGCGTCAGATACTAACCCCCCGAAACCCCGAAAGCGGACTTTTAGCCGATGCAATTTCAGGCGCGGTCCAGGGTATTTTTTCTGTTTTGCCGGTATTAGGGATCGGATCAAAAGCCCGCGCAGCGGAAGCCACCGCCATGGCCGCGGCAAATAGTCAGGTGATCACGGCCCAAAGCAAGGCCGACCAAAAGGCCAGCAACTCCCGTACCGTGATGATCGTCATGGGTGGCGTATTGCTGGTAATTATTGTCACACTGTTTTTAATACTTCGCAAATAATGAGCAGAGCATATAAAAAACCAAACCCAGCGGAAAGCCCATTTTTGGGAATCCTGGAAGGACGCCGCGCCAGGGCAAAGGCAGCAGCAGCAGCCCAGGCAGAGGAAGAAAAACGCAAGACTTTGCTACTCACTTCGCAGCTGGCCGCCGCGGGTTTCGACCCCGAAAAGCAAAAGTCCGAAGCAGTGCAAAAGATTGAGGAAACCAAGGTGCTGGCCGTCAAAGAGGAAACCAAGGCTAGCACAAACCTATATTTAGTGATGGGGGCAGTTGTGGCCCTTTTGATCGTAGGCATTTATATAATCATGAAATACCGCAAAAAATGAAAAATTATATTCCACTGATCGTAATTTTTGCCCTGGCTGTAATCCTTTTTTTTGTTGGTAAACGTAACGCCAAAACCCTGAACACATGAAAATTTACGGTAAGGAAATACCCGGTTTGGAAATTGGGATTTTCGCTCTGGTTGTTTTGTCCCTGGCTTACTTCCTGGGAAGCCGCACCGGAAAGGCAGCGGCCGTTAGTGTAGGCGACAAAGATATAAAGGCCGGTTCTTTGTCTTATGACTTGTCACAATACAAGGTTTTAGCTGATCGCATCCTTGAAGCGGTGGAGGGTTACGGATCGGACGAAGAGGCTATTTATACGGTATTTCGCAAAATGCGAACCACGTCCGACGTATTGCAACTTTCAAAATCTTTCGGTAGCCGTGGCGCCTGGTATAGTGGAAAATCATCCCTGGCCGCATGGCTTGCAGGCGATCTAAACAATGCAGAGATAGCAGAGGTTAATAAAATTTTAGCATCCAATTTTATCGCATTTCAATTTTAAATCATGAAAAAAACAATAATTATTATTGTGGCCATCCTGGTAATAGCCGGGGCCGCATATTTTTATTTTAAACCTGGCAAAGGCGGAGAGATCCTGAAAAAGTTGGGAATTAAAAAAGCCGCAGCCGACCCCGTGGCCATTGGTCCCGAAGATTTAACCGTAAAGGCCCCGGACAATGGCGCCTTTGTCACGGCTGCCCCCATTATCCAGGATAAAAATGGATTTCCGCTGATGGAAGGAAGCCGCGGGGAGTTTGTTAAAAACATTCAAACGGCACTAAATACCCGGTTCGGTTCGGATTTGGTGGTAGATGGAATCCTGGGAACCAAGACGGCCCGCGCCATTTCAGCCCAGGGCTTCCAGGTACCGGTATATTATAAACATTATTACTCCATCATAGGAGTTAAATAAAATGGCAAAGAAAAAAGCCCCGGCTGTATTGATTAAGATTATTAATGCAGCCAAACGACTAAGAAAAGAAAACCCGAAGATGGAGTGGAAAAATGCCGTTAAAATGGCGTCAAAAATGATATACTCCTGATCATGGAACCGACACAAGAAAAGGGCATTTTGTCCAAACTGATCGGCCCGGTAAATGTAAATACAGAGGTAGGAATAAACCGGGGAGATATAGCCAGTACCGGGGCCATTGTGTTTATCCTGGTATGTTTAATTCTGTTGGCCTGGTACGCATTTAAAAAATTGTTGTAAAACCAGTAAATAAAATGGTATACGAATATTTGATAAAATCCAACAAAGCCGAGTTCTTAACCCGCGTGAGCGACATAGCCGCCCGCCTGGGGATTGATCCCGATTGGTTGATGATTGTAATGAAGATGGAGAGTAACATAGATCCAGCAGCGGTTAACCGTGTCACCAATGCCACGGGATTGATCCAGTTTATGCCTTTGACTGCCGCCGGATTGGGTACCAGCTGCACGGCACTTAAGGCCATGTCAAATATTGAGCAGTTGGATTTTGTCTATAAATATTTCAAACCCTATGCCGGCAGGCTGAAAAGTGTAACGGATTTATACCTGGTTACATTTTTCCCTGTTGCCCTGGGAAAGCCGGATAACTACATTTTACAAACCGACTCACTAAGGGCCGCGACCATCGCGAGGCAAAACCCGATTTTCGACCTGGATAAATCTGATAGTATCACGGTAGCGGAATTTAAAACCAGCATTTTGCGCCGCCTGCCATCCGAGGCCATGGCCAACGTTGTAACCGCCGCCGGAAACGCAGCCGAGTACCTAAAAAAAAAAGTTAACCCCGCCGCCTTTGTGATCATTGTACTATTAGTCACAGGTGCCGGATATGTGATTTACAAACAAATGAAAAAATAAAAAAAGATGGGAAAAGCGTTAAATATCGTTAGTCAATATCAGATAGAGCAATTAAGGGCCAGCGCGGACATTATCGAAGAAGTGGACGGGCTTACAACTTATATTGGGATTTGTGATCCGGGCACCACCCTGACCAGTGAGGCAAAATGGTCAATTTGCCGCATTGTGAACAGCGGGGCAAATTATCCGATTTTGAACATATTCACCTGGGCCGATGGATTGTGCATTTATAACAAGGTTTGGGACAACAGGGCCGCGTGTAATTATTCATTCAAAAAATTTTAAGCCATGCAAATAGATAAAATCCGCGGGCCGTTGATGCACAAGCACCGGGCCGGCGATATTGGCGGGCTTACCGAGGTGATCCGGGAGCAGCGGCCGACATCAATAACCAACAACACATATAACCAGGTGACGAATGTTTCAGTAGTATGGATCAGTGGGCTTACTTTTAACGTTTCCAATGTGGTTTATACCATCCTGGGAAACACCTATCACGCCCCCGATGTTACTATTGTCCTGGCCGCCGCCGATGTGACACACCCGCGAATTGATGTTATTTATGTGGATATTTACGGCAATGTCGGCGTAGTGACCGGCACCCCCGGGGCGGTACCGGTAAAACCGGTATTGGATCCGGCAACACAAACCGAAATAGCTACGGTTTACATTCCGGCAGGAGCGACCCAGCCGGCCCCGGATCCCAACGGAGGGACCGGGACCATAGTGACGGAAAAAATTTACGATGAAAACGTTGAGTGGGTAACTTCCAAGATAGAGGAAGCGAGCACCGCCATAGATTTTAATTCTGCCGACCTTCCAAGCGTTGGGGCCAAGTGCATCAAAATAACCATGAACGACCTGGCCGCCGGCGGTACCTGGACGCGCGAAGGTTTAAATGTTTTGCTGGCCTACCCTGCCGAGGCGATGGTAAATATTCCCAATGTGGCCACGGGGTTTAATATTATGACGGGTACCATATATCCCGATCATAAACGCGATTGGATCCGGGGAGTTAACCGCGTTTTGGGATGGGTCGTAATTCAAAACAAAAATTTAATTCAGGCCACCGTAACCCATAATGGTACACAGGTAGTTTACCCTGTAACGATCAGTAACTATTTGCGCGATTTTTGGGCCGTGGCTGATTTGGGCTTTTCTACCAATGTCCCCGGAATGATTAGTTTTACATCAAAAATAAACCTACCGCAGGGAAATTATACGCTACGCGTTTCGGGGTTTAATTACAACGAACAGATATACAGCTCGTCGGCGGTTGTGACTTATACCCCCGCCGGTACCCTGGCCAAATTTACCAGAGCCGCCGGAGTGATCGACGCCAAAGGCGGAAATTTGAGCCTGGATCTTCGCACCAACAAGGCGTTTTTACCAAATAGCGGTTTTATAATTGATCTTTTCAATGGATTGGTTAAAGTTGCAAGCCGCGCCCTGGTGCCGGGAGTGAATATGTACGGATTTAACGGGGCCATCCTGGACACCTGGCAGCGGCTAACTATTCCCATATCGGACTTTTTACCCGTCAGTACCCTGGTAACGGTTTTGACCATCCGGCCAATCAACGAGTATCCCAATAACATCACCCTGGGGGTGGATAACATTATCCTGCAAACCGGCGCCCAGGTACCCGCACCCGCTGAAGCTAACCCCCTGGTATATTCCACGGATTGGGATTTTAACGACATCGTAAAGGACACCGTTCAAACATACTACCCGGATATAAAGGCCGCATTTGATTATAAAATACTCTCCCTTGTACTTTGGTCAGATAGTACCATGGACGCGGTGGCCCTTAAAATTAATGGTACAGCCATAACCGGACTAAGCGCCATAAACGTTACGGCCGCCATCGCAGAAACTGCCGCCACGGGGCTAAACATAGTTAAAAAAGGGGATCAGGTATCATTGGTAACATCAGGCACCGACGGAACCCCAACGATATTAAGAGGAAAATTTACATATATACGGATTTAAAATGTGCTGGCTTATGAAAATTCTGTATAGAAAAAAAATGATCCGGTTAACGGCGATCCATTACGGGTTATTATATAACAGATATGTTATTTCAGACCCCCGCGGCATTGCTCCCGCTGGCTGGCATATTCCGACACAGGCGGAATATGATACGCTTTTTACTTTCCTGGGTGGTATCTCCGTGGCTGGGACTCCGCTAAAGGAGGCAGGGTCACTGCATTGGAATCCAGTAAATACGGGGAATAATAATACAGGTTTTACTTCTGTAGGTTCGTCATTTAGAGAAAACACGGGTGTATTTAATACTGCCCTAAAAATAGAATGTAGGGTATGGAACTCAACAGACTATACCGGGACAATGGGAAGATTTACTCGCCTGGGGTATGATATTCTAACAGAAGTAACAAATGTTAATCTAGCTTATAAAGAATTCGGCTTCGCGCTTCGCCTAATAAAAAATGATACCAATGATCCCGGCACACTGACTGATATAGAGGACAATGTGTACGGAACGGTAAAAATAGGAAACCAGGTGTTTACAAAATCTAATTTTATTTGCAAACATTACATTAATGGAGATTTAATTCCTAATGTTACGGTTAATGCGACATGGGCAGGACTGACGTCCGGGGCATGGTGTGCTTATAATAATAATCCCGCAAATATGTAATTTATGGAATATTTAAGCCTCATTGTATCATTTATTTCAGGCGGCGGTTTTTTGATGCTGGTAAATTGGAAGATCAATAAAAAAACACAAAAGTTAGATTTTGCAGATAAAGCCATAGGTTTTGCAGAAAAGCAATCTGGCAACTACATCAAAAGAATTGAACAGTTAGAGGCGGATGTTAAAAAACTTTTTGTCTTCAAATGTGAAAAAATAGAGTGTACCAACCGTCAGCCCCCCAAGATTGACGAATGAAAAAATTTAAATTTTTGCCACCCTATACCCCCGAGGGTAAAACCACGTTCCCCGCAACAGTGGACCGGTCCGGTGTGTACCTGGTGAAAGAAAACGGAAAAGTAGTTTATATCGGCATGTCGAAAATAAACCTTTACCGGACCCTGTACCGGCACTTTCAGGCCTGGAGCCATTCACTCCAGGAGGTCACCACCTACCAAAGCCGCCTGAAAAAAAATAAATATACCGTTCGCGTGGTTCTTTGCACCCCGTCACAGGCCGAACGCCTGGAAAGGGCCCTGATCATTAAAAACAAGCCCAGGGACAACGAATTAAAATACAAGGGGTATCAACTCAAATTTACCGACATTAAGGTAGAACATGAATATTCAAAAGCCCTAACCCTGGAAGAAATGCCATTTTAAAGACCATGAGAACAACCAGCACCATTGTTTTAATCTGGGTTTTTATGGCTTGCGTCACCTTTGCAAGCCTAAAACTATATTATGAAAAGAACCAGGATAACCGCCGCAACATTGAGAACCTGGCGGCACTGAACAAAGAAAACCAATATTTCAAGGATCTTAATGGGGCCCAGGCAGTCCGGATCCAGGCACTAACACTAACAGCGGCGGAACTTCGCCGGGTCGTTCCTTCCATTGTGGCTGACCTGAAATCATTATCTATTAAACCGGCCCAGGTGAATAACTACACCGCCGCGGGGATTACCACCACCCAGCAGATCAGAACCACGTTAAAAGATTCAATTATTTTTGATACGGTCCGGGTCTCCCGGATAGATTACCGCGATAAATGGTACAACCTGGAGGGTACAATCCGGGGCGATTCTGTTAACCTGGATATTGAAAGCTGGGACCGGATCACAGTGATAAACTACCTGGGTAAACGATCCCGGCGCTTTATGTTTGTCCGGTTTGGTCCCAGGTACCCCGAAACAGTGATTAAAAACGAAAATCCCAACAACAGGATAATAATAGAAAAATCGGTATTTATGAAACGATGATTTTACAGGGTGTAACCCATTGAAATTTTATTTTATACCTTCGTAAAAAAAAACAAGGCCATGAAAAAAATTAGTATAACAGCAATCATAGAAAAGAGTACTGACGGTTATTATGTCGGGCAATTACAGGAGATGCCGGAGGTAATTTCACAAGGGAAAACACTAAAGGAATTGAATGAAAATTTAATCGATGCGTTAAATTTAACCATTGATACCCGCAGGGAGACAGCAGCCCAGGCATATAAAGGAAGAAAAACCATTAAAAGAAAAATAACCTTTGTTTAATGAAACGCGGCGAAGTCTTAAAACATTTTAAAAAATACAATTGTGAACTACTCAGGGAGGGCGCAAAACACAGTATTTATATTAACAAAACCAGCAAGAAACAGACGACCTTGCCGCGCCATCCGGATATTTCAGAACTTTTGTTTAAAGCTATTTGTAAACAATTGGAAATACCCGTAAAATAAAAAAGTAAATATATTTTAACCGGTACCGGGGCGGATCTGGGCAACCGGTTGTTCGTTTTGGGTTAAAATTTAATTAATGCTTGTTTTTAGCAGCTCGCTAAAATCGGGCTTTTTTGTTTCTGCCGGTTGGTCCCACATGGCCGAAACTTTCATTTTTGAAGCGTCCAGGGTTTTAGCGTAAATCTGTGTAGTTTTAATTTCAGCATGTCCCAGCAGTTTGGATACCGTGGCAATATCCCCGGAAAATAAAAGGCTATTTGTGGCGAATGAGTGGCGGGCCGAATGAAAAGATAATTTTTTTTCAATTTCCAGGATGGCAAATATTTTTTTTAGGTCCGCGTTGTGCTGCCCGTTTAGGGACATAAAAACCTGGTCGCCTTTTCCCTCCCCTGATTGTAGTATTTTTATGGCCCTGTTATTGAGTGGTATATTTTCTGGGGTGGCGTTCTTTTGGGTCGTGATCCGGGCCCAGGCCCCGGCAATATCACCCTGCCGCATGGCCCGAATATCCGAAATCCTCAAACCCGTAAAACAGGAAAACAGAAAGGCCCTTAAAATGTTTTTTTGTGTCCCTGTGGCGGTGGCAAAATAAAACTTTTCCGTTTTGTTGATTTCTTCAATGGTCAGGAAGTCCCGGCGGGTTTTCTCTCTTTTTTCTGTGACAAATTCAAGGGGGTTTCCTTCAATGATCCCATCTTTTCGGGCCCTGGAAATGAAGTTTTTTAAAAAAAGCAGTTTTAACCACAAAGAATTTTTTTTGTTTCCCTTTTGGATCAAATGGATTTTAAATTTTTCCCAAAATTGGGTATTTACCTGGTTAATGGGTATAACGGGTTTATACTCTTTTAATGCACGGGCAAATGAAAGATAGGTATTTTTACTGCTTTTCTTTATTTTCAAGGTGGCCAGGTCCTCCGCGGCCTTGCGTTCAATGTATTTTATAAAATCTTCCCCCTGGGCGCCGTTCTCAAAAATCCGGTTTAAATCTTCCGGCGTTATGGTTTTACTGTTGCGGTCCCCATTGTCCATAAGTTCCAGCATGGCCCTATTAATGGCATTAATTTTTTGATTGATCCGGTTTGTGTCCTTGTACCCTGGCCGCGCGGTTTCTGTCTTTTGGTTCCAGTATTTTACAGGGATTGAAAAGCCGATTGATTTTCTAACTCTTTTCCCGTTTATCGTGGCCACAAAAATAATGAAGGGGGCCGCGTCTTTTTCCCTGGGGTTTGCTCTAAGCGTGTAAAAGTGGGGGGCCTGGTTTATCATGGTTTTGTTTTTTTTCGTGTGTCAAATCTGTGCCAAAAAATGCAATATATTGCAAATATCGGGGCTTTCGTTCTCTCTCCTTTTTTTCGGGATGGCGCAAATGTAAAGGTTTTTATTTCTTTTGCTTGTTATCCGGGGTATTTGGTTAATTTTGCAAAGATCAACTCAAATGAATATTCAAAAGTTGAGAAGATCGTGAACATTTCGTACCATTGCATCCGGTATTTTATTTACCTGGAACACAATAATTTTACACATGAGGTTGGAAAAATATATTTATCTGTTTTTTGTTGCAATTTCGGTTTATGCACTTGCTTCCTGCCATCAAACCTCCGCTCAGGAACAGCGTGATGCGGAAAAGAATCTCCTGAAAAAATACATAAAGAAATACCACGAGGATGTTTATCCCCAGGGATCAGGTTTGTATTACGTTGAATTTAAGGCGGGAACAGGCGATTCTATCGTCAACGGCAATTATGTAAAAGTCTTTTACAGGGGCTATCTGATTGAGGACAACGATACCATGGGTGTTCAGGATGGCTATATGTTTGATGCATCCGGCAACTTTGAACCTTTTGGTTTTACTGTTGGAACCAGTTCTGTTATTGCTGGTTGGGATGAAGCCATTTTACACATGAAGCAGGGAGGAGAAGCCAAATGGATTATTCCTTCTACCATTGCTTATGCCGGTGCCAACCAGGGTACAATACCACCATACTCTACCCTCGTATTTTATGTTAAGGTACTGAAGGTTTACAGGTCGACGGATACTTTTCAAACCATACAAAAGGTGCCGGGAGATTTCCTGAATTGAAAATCCTGCTTTGATAAAGAAACTTATACCTGGATTGGTTCCCCTGCTGGTTTATATTCTGGCGGATGAGTTTTGGGGGATGAAGGTAGGTCTGGCTGTTGCCGTGTCAGTTGGTATCATCGAAATAGTCATCACCTACCTTCGGGAGAGGAAACTGGATCGTTTTGTCCTGCTTGATATCCTGTTGTTATTTGCCCTTTCTGCCCTCTCATTCCTCTTCGAAAACGACATTTTTTTCAAGGTAAAACCGGCAATCATTGATTTACTGCTGGTTGCACTGATCTCGTTGTCTCTCTTTACGAAAATTGATCCCCTGGGTACGATGTCTCAGAGATACCTGAAAGGTGTGCAGCTGGATGAAAATCAAAAACAGCTATTTAGAAAAAATTTGTTTGTTATGTTCTGGATGGTATTGATCCATAGCGTATTGGTCTTATGGGCAGCTTTTTTTCTATCCAAAGAAATATGGGCTTTCATCAGCAGTTTTCTCCTTTTTATCATGATGGGTGCCTGGTTTGGTTTCACAATCATCAGGAACAAGTTAAATAATAAAAAGGGCAAACATTATGCTGATACTGAAGAGTGGCTTCCCGTGGTAGACGAAGAGGGAAGAATACTTGGGAAAGCACTTCGATCCTATTGTCACCATGGATCAAAAACCCTCCATCCGGTCGTTCATCTGCATTTATTGGGTAGCGATCACACCATTTTCCTGCAGAAAAGAGCAATAACCAAGTTGGTGCAACCTGGAAAATGGGACACGGCAGTAGGCGGACATATCGCATATGGTGAAACCATTGAGGAAGCGCTTAAACGGGAAGCATTGGAAGAGATTGGACTTCAGAATTTTGAGGCACAACCTGCCCTGAAATACCGTTGGAATTCGGAAGTTGAATCAGAGTTGGTCTATTGTTTCATTTCCTACCAGGGAAGGCCAAATGCAGTAAGTTCTGCAGAGATTTCAGAGGGAAAATTCTGGAAGTATACAGCGGTCGAACGAAACCTGGGTCATGGTATTTTCACTCCCAATTTCGAACACGAATTTCAATTGCTGAAGAAATCCGGCCTACTTCATCAAAAGAGATGATTTCTTAATCCATTGTGTCCGGTTAAGGAATCTCAAAGTCTTCTAATGCCCTGATATATTTTTAGCCGGACTCCCTTGTTTTTAAAAAGGTAATTTTATCTGATCAGATTCATTTCATCAAGCAAATAACCTGCCCCTGCAAATTTATCGATGATAAAAAGGGCATACCTGATATCCAGGGAAATATTTCGGCATCGTTCGGGGTCAAACAAAACATCACTCATGGTGCCTTCCCAGCATCTGTCAAAATTAACTCCGATCAGCTCTCCGTTGGCATTCAGAACCGGACTTCCCGAATTACCTCCGGTAGTATGGTTTGAGGCACAAAATGCTATCGGAACCTCGCCGGTGGAATTGGAATAAGGACCATAGTCTTTAGACAAAAACAAAGACTTCAGTTTTTCCGGAACGACATAATCGGATATCGCCGGATTATTCTTCTCCATCATCCCTTTTAAAGTTGTAAAATACTGGTAATAAACTCCATCCATTGGCTCAAAACCTTCAATTTTGCCGTAAGTGACCCGTAGCGTAAGGTTTGCATCAGCCATTATCCGTTCTCCCTTTTTCATATCCAGAATGGCAGCCATGTATATTTTCTGCGTTTTTAAAATCTGTTGACCTAAAATCTGGTAGCTCGGTTCAATATTTTTAGTAAAGTGATCTGATAAGGTGGCAAAGAGCGAAAAGAGCGCATCCTTTTGGAGCTTTTTTTGTGTCTTCGGACTGTAATCTCTGCATAATATTTTGATTTTTGAGCTATCTGAAAACAGTGATTTCTGATAAGCAGACAGAACATATGAGCTGTTCAGAATAGCTGATTTCAGGGAGTTGAGTTTTTCGGGCAGATACTTTGGATCGACTCTTTCAAAATAAATTTTCAATAGAGCAGGAAGTAACAACTGATCGGTTTCCCGGTCATAATCTTTCAGATAAACGGGAAGATAATCCGACAGCGATTTTTTCTGTTTATTGAATTTTGCAGTATCATGGATTGCCTGCCGCATCAGACTAAATCGGGAAATCAGGCCGAAAACATCGGATCCCCTGAGCACAGTTTCGTTGTATAGATCGTAAGCTACCTGAATTTCAGATAATTCTGCATAGTATTTTTTGAAATCAGACAAAATTGAACCATATTTCTTTTCTCTTTCAGCATCCTGGCTCACCCATTTTGAAAATTCCAATTCCTCCAGTTCTTTATTTTCTATGGCATGCAGACGGATCAATCCTTTGGTTTCACCCTGCCATTTTTTCCAGGCATTGGATACTCCGGCGGCTTTGGATGAATATTGTATCCTGACCTTTGGATCTTTGGCCATCTGTTTTTCCAGGATAGCTAATTTGACGGTTCTTGCGTCCACCTTATTCGGGTTGCTCTTTTCTATCAATAACCTGACGGCTTGCGAAGGCAGATATTCCTGTGTTGTTCCGGGAAAACCGAAAACCATCGTGAAATCCCCTTCGTTGATTCCTTTCAAATTGATTGGAAAGAATTTCTTCGGACGATAGGGTACATTATCCGGCGACCAGGATGCGGGTTTGTTGTCTTTTCCCGCGTATATACGGAACAGGGAAAAATCTCCGGTATGCCGGGGCCAGACCCAGTTGTCGGTATCTCCTCCGAACTTTCCGATAGCTACCGGAGGTGCACCGACCAGCCTGATATCTTTGAAAACTTCATAAACGTATGCAAAGTATTGATTACCATAAAACAGCGGTTTTACATCCACCAGGTATTTTTCTGTTCCGGAATAAGAATTTTTGATTTTTTCCACGTTGGCAGCGATCACCTTTTTAATCGTATCCTCTGCCAGATCCGAATTTACACACTGCATCACTTCAAGTGTGACATCCTCCATTTTAACCAGAAACTGAACGGTCAAACCGGGATTTACCAATTCTCCGGATCTGTTTTTAGCCCAGAATCCATCCGACAGGTAGTCGTGTTCCAAAGTGCTGTGCTTTTGAATCTGGCCAAATCCACAATGATGGTTGGTGATCAGCAGGCCATCACCGGAAATCACTTCACCTGTACAGCCGGAACCAAATAAAACGACCGCATCTTTCATGCTGGCATGGTTGACATCATAAATATCTTCGGCTGATAACCTGAATCCCATTTTTTGCATCTCTTCGATGTTGAACTTTTTCAATAAAGTCGGAATCCACATCCCTTCGACGGCAATAACCGTTTTGATAAACAAGCAAAGAATCAGGGAGAATACTGGTTTTTTCATTAATATAATGTTGATAGATGTATATTTGAGTCCAATGGGATAATCCCTTTCCTGGTTTTAACTCATTGAAGAGAGCACAATATTACTTTTTAAAACATTAATAGCTCTTCATACAAACGTTGAATTGGTAAGCCCATGACATTAAAATAGGATCCTTCAATCTTTTCGATGGCCACATAACCAATCCATTCCTGTACTCCATAAGAACCTGCTTTGTCGTACGGCTGATAATGAGTTAGGTAATAGTCAATTTCTTCATCAGTCAATGATTTAAAATAGACATCAGTATGGTCTGAGAAAGTAGTCTGTTTGCTGCATGAAGTGATACAAACCCCGGTAATTACGACATGTTTCTTTCCGGAAAGTCTTTGCAGCATTTCAAAGGCATGATCATAATCCAGGGGTTTTCCAAGAATCTGACCTTCAATCAGTACAATGGTATCTGCGGTTACCAGCAGCCCATCAGGTTTGAAATCAGGCTTAAAGGGAACCGTTTTCAAAACTGCCAGGTATTCCGGCACATCCAATGCATTCATTCCTGCCGGAAAAAGCTCATCGACCTCTCTGACCGCTACGGTAAAAGGGACATTCAATCCCGTAAACAGCTCTTTTCTTCTTGGAGACTGAGATCCGAGCGTGATGGCATATTGTGCAAGATGATTGGCCAGGGCGCTTGTTCTCAAAGGGCTTTCATGGAAATTAATATCAGATCTTTCTACAGTCATGCCTACATCTTAAGGTAAATATTTGTCTTTAGCATACAGGTTCCAATGTAGTTTATGATTGCCGGAAAGTCATTTTGCGTCACCATTCTATCCGTTCTGTCAGGAAATATTTTTTTTAGCGGAACTTTGTGATTTGAATCAAATGATAAGTTATAGAATTCTGATAAACGAATTCCATCCAGGGTGGTTTCGGGCAAAGTGATTTGAAAAGGTGCCTTATTTATACTTTCCCATCCCGGAACCAGCCACGGAGTCATGGTTGAATAAACGCCGATCTCTCTTCTTAGCATTACATGGTTGTTTGGGAGGTGCTTTTTGCGTGTCCACCAAATTTCCCGGACGGCTTCCATAGCCTGGTAACTCTCCGCTACCGTGGATACAGCTTCAAGTTCTGCTAAAGTCTGCCTGATCGAAATGGTCACTGCCTCTTCAAAAGGAAGATCACTCAGAATCGCCTCTGAAGCTATTTTTGTACCGAGGAGATTTGAATAGGCATCTTCCGGCGAGAAGCTTGAGAATCTTTCCGAAACAAGCGGAACGGCTGAAGCACCGAACCAGGAGGTAATCTCATGCCAGATGGAGAGATCGTAAGCAATTCGTCCGGCCAGGCGGATCAGATCTTCTTCTTTTTCTGCCGAAGGTATTTTAATAAACAAGGCTTTTTCTCCGCTCTCAAAACCCAGATTGATTGATATCTCACCTGTTTGCCGACTTTTCTTTGCCAGATTGAAGATGTAAGCAGTCCAGTCGACCAAATCGCGCAAATGGCCGAAATCCACAAATCCACCTCTTCTGGTGTAAAGAATGCCATTGTTTTCTGACTTATCTCCAAGATATTTGTGTGGTCCCAGGATATCTGGACTTGTCAGCATCGTATACCGGTATCCCGGAACAATGGAGACTTTCAAATCCGTACCAAAAGCGCAACATGTACGGATTATTCTGGGAGGATGGTTAAAATAGTCCTTCTCTTTAAAAACCGGTGCTTTGGCTGACAATGAGTTAGCCGATAAGCAGATCAATAGGGGAAAGATATACCTGAGCAGCTGCATCATGAAGGATCAAATTAAGAAGGTGCAAAGATAAAAAGTTCTGGCATTTTTAAACCAGACGCTGTTCATCTCTTCGAATGGATAAGGATGATTTTTTGATTTTGATTATCTTCATACCCAATTAATGAAACCACAATTCCAAATCAATGAAATATCTACTATTACTTTTTTTTACCTGTTCTGTTTTAACGCTCTCCGGCCAGCAACAATCGCCTCCAAGATTGGACCGTGCTCACAGCTATTTTGGCCTTCATTTTGATTTTCATGCCGGTCCCGACTGCAATGAGGTTGGGAAAAATGTGGATGAATCGATGGTTAACAGATTAATTGACAAGGTGAACCCGGATTTCATTCAGGTTGATTGCAAAGGCCATCCCGGTTATTCAAGCTATCCTACAAAAGTTGGGAATCCTGTTCCCGGATTTGTGAGGGATCAGTTGAAAATCTGGCGGAAGGTAACTGCCTCTAGAGGTGTAGCGCTATACCTTCATTATTCGGGTGTCTGGGATTCCCGGGCCATCGAACTGCATCCGCAATGGGCTGCCATCGGCCCGGATGGGATACCTTCCAAAAACAATACTTCTGTTTTTAGCAGCTACGCCGACTCCTTGCTGATTCCTCAGTTAAAAGAGTTATCTTCTGTTTATGGAGTAGATGGCGCTTGGGTGGATGGTGATTGTTGGGCGCACCAACTTGATTATGCTCCCAAAACTTTGGAGTTGTTCACCAAAAAAACAGGAATTAACGAAATTCCCCGTAAACCGGGCGATCCCAACTGGAAAGAATTTCTTCAATTCAACAGGGATGGCTTCAAAGATTATGTCACGAAATATACCAATGCACTGCATGCTGCCAATCCTAAATTTCAAATTACCAGTAACTGGGCCTTTTCAACCTTAATTCCCGAACAGGTATCCATTCCGGTTGATTTTATCTCCGGCGATTTTTCTGCCCTGAACAGTGTAAACAGCGCCAGAATGGAAGGCCGTTTTATCCGGAACCAGGGAAAGCCCTGGGACCTGATGGCCTGGGGATTTTCCTGGATGGGCAATGAGGCAGGTACACAGTGTGTTAAAAGTCCTGTACAGATCCAGCGTGAACTGGCTTCCGTAATTTCTCTCGGAGGAGGCGTTCAGATATACCTGCAGCAAAAAAGAGATGGTTCTATCAACGAATGGATGATCCCGCTATTATCTGAAGCTGCAAAATTTTGTCGCGAAAGGCAATCCTGGTGTCAGGGAGTGGTTGGAGTACCTCAAATTGGCCTGATCCTGTCGAAAGATGCGCTTTATGCAAAAACAAACCGTCTTTTCGGAGGTTTTGACAGAGAATTGACCCCCTTGAAGGGAATTCTGCAAAACCTGCTGGCCTCGCAGTATGTGGTGGATATCGTGGCAGAGCATCACCTGAAGGATATCAGCAAATACCCGTTGCTGGTTTATCCGGAGTGGGAGAGTATCACACCTGATTTCAAGCGGATATTGCTGGATTATGTTTCGCAAGGCGGTAAGCTGCTGTTGATTGGTCCAAATTCATCCGTGCTTTTTAAAGATGAATTAAATATTTCTGTCAAGGCAATTCCGGAAGTGAAAAACAACGGATTGGAATTCAATCATTGGATTGCTGAATTAATGTCTCTTTCTCAGGGTGTTATCCCTGGTAAGGGAGTAAAATCCTTTGGGAAATATTACAGGGAGATCAACATGGAAGGACCTTCTGAGATAGCCGCGACAATCACCTCCTACGGCAAAGGTGAAATAGCAGCTACGCATCTGGATATGGGAAAGGCTTCGCTGATCCGCTTTGCCCCGGTGTATAGGGATTTTCTTGCTGCCCTGGTCAACGAGATCTTCCCGAATCCAATGGTAAAAGTAACCGGATCTCATGCTGTAGATGTTACACTCAACCGGAAAGAGGGAGCCTTGATTCTTAATCTGGTCAATGCCGCCGGTCCGCATGACAATGAAAAAGTGATGGCCTTCGATGAAATCCCTACGCTTGGACCCCTGCAAATTTCCCTGCAGGTTCCTCAAAAGCCGGGAAAGGTCATGCTGCAACCGGAAAATATTCCTGTCAGCTTTTCCTACCGGGACGGAGCTATAGATTTTATGCTTCCCATGTTAAAGATTCATGAACTAATTGTCATTGAGTAGTTTAAATGTTTATTTAAACCAATTGAATATAAAAAGAATAATTCTTTATTTTTGCAGGATATTAACCTTTAATAGTAAAATTATGAAGATGATCAGAAACGTGAAAACCACCTTGGTCTTGCTGGTGTTTTTATGCATGGCAGTAACTTCAAATGCACAGGAGCTCGGTATTCGTTTTGGTAATAACTGGAACAATAATGTTGCAATCGACGCGATCTTTGGAGCAGGAAAATACAGCAGAATCCATGCTGACCTCTCTTTTGGTCATGGCGTAAGTGCTGAGGCGTTATGGGATTTTGTTTACAGGCCACTAGGTAGCGAGGGTATCCATTGGTATGCAGGTGTCGGACTTTCTACATTCTTTGGCGATTACAACAATTCAGACAATTCTACGGATAATTCCAAATTTCAGTTGGGTATTCCCGGGGAGATTGGGTTGGAATATCGTTTTAGAAAAGCACCGCTGGCGCTTGGAATGGACTGGAGACCTGTATTCGTCATCGTTCAAAATACTTCGTTTAGTGCGGGCGAATTCGGACTCAATTTCAGGTATGTTTTCGGAAAATAAAATCTGATAGGAGAGATGTGAGGAGCCGTCCGGCCGGACGGCTCTTTTTACTTTCTGCTCCCCCTTCGGTTTCTGCGAGGTGGTCGTGTTTTAACGAATAATCATATTGATAAAATTTAGATAAAATGGCTCAAAACGGAACATCAAAGAACGGGTTAAAAATATATGTACCCCTTTTCATCATTGTATTTTTGATCGTTTTCGCGACCTGGTATTGGTACAAGGATTATGCGATGTATATATCCACCGATGATGCTCATATTGAGTCTGATAATGTGCAGGTAAGTGCCAGGATTCTGGGAAGAATTGTGCGGCTTCATGCAGCTGAAGGGGATACCGTCAGGAAAAGTACCTTGTTGGTCGAACTCGATAGTCTTGACCTGCTTGCCCAAAAAAATCAAACACAAGCCATGCTGGTTCAGGCAGCTGCCCAGCTTGAACAGGTTAAAGCGAAATTAAATTACGACAACGAAAATATCAAGGTCTACGAAGTATCAGCAGAAAAGGCCAAAGACGACTACGAAAGAGCCAAATTGCAGGTGTCCGGCGATGTGATTACACGTGAACAGTACGACCACCTGAAAAAAGCATATGAAACAGCCAGTGCGCAACTTGATGCGGCGAAAATTCAGCTTTCAGTTTCCAGGGCACAAATTGTCAGCGCCAATGCAGCGGTCGGATTTGCAGAGGCCCAAATCGATGTTGTCGAAACCCAGCTGACCAACACCAAACTTTATGCTCCCTTCGACGGAATCATTGCCAAAAGATGGCTGCTGGCGGGAGATGTTGTCCAACCGGGACAAGCTATATTCTCTTTATCCGGTGAAACCCTTCGTTGGGTAATTGTTTACATGGAGGAAACCAAGCTTTCAAATATCCATCTCAATCAGTTCGCGAAATTTACCATCGACGCGTATGGCGACAGGTGGTTTCAGGGTAAAGTGTTTTCTATCGGAGCTTCGACAGCTTCTGTTTATTCTTTGATTCCTGCCAACAATGCCTCCGGTAATTTCACCAAAGTGACGCAGCGTGTTCCTGTTAAGATTTCTATTGATAGCGATGAAAAAGGATTGGACGTTAAAAAAATGAGTTTCCTGCCGGGAATGTCGGTCGTGGTGAAAATATTAAAAGACTGATAATGAGGGTACCCAGCCATTCACACAGGATACGGCGCCTGATCAGGACACGGGATTCGATGTGGCATCCCAGTCACGACTTTTACAAATGGTTTGTGCTGGCTAATATCATGATTGGTACTTTCATGGCCGTCCTTGACGCGACAATTATCAATGTCGCCCTGCCAAAGATGATGTCATCCTTCGGTGTTGGTCTCGATAAAATCGAATGGGTCCTTACTGCATACATGCTTGCACTGGCTGTTATGCTTCCGGCAGCAGCCTGGCTGGCAGATCATTTTGGCTACAAAAGGATGTATTTTATGGGCATGCTCGTTTTTACTGCAGGATCATTTATGTGCGGCATGTCGAACAATGAAAACATTCTTATTTTTTCTAGGGTCATACAGGGTCTGGGTGCAGGTATCATTCAACCCTTGGGAATGGCAATTATTGTCAGGGAGTTTCCTCCAAAACAGCGTGGACTGGCAGTGGGATTCTGGGCCGTCGCCGCGGCTGCATCCGTGTCATTCGGTCCGTTGATCGGAGGATACCTGGTCGATAATTTTAGCTGGCAACTAATTTTTGATATCAATGTGCCTGTCGGGATTGTCGGGATGTTGGTTACAGTATTGATTCAAAGGGAGATAAAGCAGAAGAGGGTAGGGAAGTTCGATCTGGTCGGATTTATTTCGGTCAGCCTTTTTTTGCCGGTACTCCTGTATGCTCTTACCGAAGGGAGTGCCATCACCAATTCAGAGGGCTGGCATGCTCCCTATATACTCGCCTGTTTCGCCGTTTCTGTTATTGCGTTCGCCGTGTTTATTACGGCAGAATTTATTGTTGAAAATCCCATGATTGATTTGCGGCTGTTGGGAAATTACAACTTCGGTATCAGCACGCTGGTGATGTTCCTGTTTGGTATCGGAATGTTCGGCAGCACCTTCCTGCTGCCGCTGTATCTGCAAAATTCGTTGGGATATACTGCCCTCCAATCGGGATCTGTTTTTCTTCCTGTCGGGATTATTCAGGGCATTGTGGCTCCCATCTCAGGTTATGTCAGTGGGAAGATCAATGCAAAAATTCCCATAATCATCGGGATCCTGATGATGTCATTAAGTTTTTACCTGAATGCCAACCTCTCTTTTTTGACGGAACATGGTGCTATTATGTTGCCCCTTTATCTTCGTGGCTTTGGGATGGGCATTATTTATTCTGCATTGCTGGCTGTTTCACTGGTAGACATCCCCAGGGAAAAAATGGCACAGGCATCAGGTATCAACAATGTAGTCAGACAATTAGGGGGTAGTTTTGGGGTAGCAATCCTGGCTACATTTCTTTCCACCCGGGTAACCTACCATACCCAGATGTATGGGGAAGCATTGCAGATCAACGCTCCGGCCTATCAGGCTTCTGTAAAAAACATGAGTGAGACATTTGTTCATCATTCGGGTAGTTCGCCTGCCGCGGCAAAAAAACAATCACAGTACATGATCATGTCCAATGTTACCAAACAAGCCTTTATTGAGGGAATCAACGACGATTTTCTCATCGCGGCATTTGTTACGCTGATTGGAGGTATCCCGGTAATTTTCCTTCGGGTTAAAAAGAAAAAGAAAGTCTAAAATATTCAGATCATGATAAATCGTCAATTTAAACCATTATTTCCGGCCCTTTTCATCCTCTTTTCCCTCACCGGGAATGGCTACGGACAAGTCAGTGCCAACGATTCGCTCGATCTGGCTCCGTTAATCAGCAAGGTCATCCAAACCTATCCCACGGTACAGCAGGCTGAAGAGGCACTGAATGCTGCAGACCTCAGGATTGCCTTAGCCCGGACAGCCTTCCTGCCAAATGCACTGGCCTCCGGTTCCTATGCACACCTCGGGCCGGTTCCTACCCTGACATTGCCTGATGTTGGAAGTTTCGCTCTGGCACCGGTGAACAATTTCAATGCTGTGCTGAATATCAACCAGACGCTGACTGATTTTGGAAAAACGAAAAAAAATATTGCGTACGAAGAAAAAAGCAAAGAGGTAACGACCATTGGTGTAGGTCAGGTAAAACAGCGGATGTCTCTTGCTGTGATCAACTGTTATTATTATTTGCTCTTTTTCCAGCAAGCCGTTGACATCAAGAACAAACAACTTGTGACATTGACTGAACATCTCAAAAATGTTGAGAAGAAAGCAGAAACAGGGTCGGCCACCCAGTTCGAGATTTTAAGTACCAAAGTTCGCATCTCCACGGTTGAAAGTGAGAAAACGGATGTGGTTACTTCGCTCAATTTTCAGGTATCCATTCTAAATATGCTATTGGGAGAACCTGCCAGCACCCGGCATTGTGTTCGTAATTATCTGCAAAACAGCTTGATACCTTTTGCTGAGGATTCCTTGATCAGGGTAGCCCTGAACAACAGGAACGAAATGAAAATTGCCGAGAAAAAAGTTGTTTTGTCCCAGGCTTACCAGGATTTGGTAAAAAAACATGAAAAGCCTGTATTATCGGCTTTTGCCAGCGGAGGATGGAAGAACGGCTACATCCCCGAGCTGTACCAACCGAGGGCAAACTATGCAGTCGGATTAAGTCTGCTCATCCCGATATATGATGCATCCCGCACCAATATTAATACAAAATTGGCCGGATCAACAATCATATCAAATAATTATGAAGTTGATCTGACCAAAAGAACCATTACCGCCGAAGTGATGGAGAGTATCAATGTGCTGAAGGCAGCTATTGCAAAATCTGAACTCTTCGCCATGCAGCTTGCCCAGGCAAAAAAAGCACTGGAACTCGCGGATCTGAAGTTTAAATCGGGCACCCTTACCAACCTGGACCTGTTGGATTCTGAAAATGCCGAAGCGGAAAGCAACCTGATGTTTTTGAAAGCCAGTGTCGAAAGAGTTCTCGTGGCGTATAAATTAAAGGCTGCATTGGGAATGAATTTGTATTAGATTTGAGTTGAAATTTGTATTTTTTATTATGTGACTAACCAACATTTTATGCGCACAAAAATTTTTCTTCTTCCATTTCTTTTCATTTGGCTTTTTACCCCAAACGTTTTTTCACAGGATCAGGAGAAGGCCATACGCAACACTTTTCACACCATTTCGAGCAACGATTTACTCCACGATGCAGCGGTATTAACTTCCCCAAAATATGGCGGCCGTTTGTCCGGATCGCCGGGTTATCTGCTTGCAGCACAATGGGTAGCTGATGAACTTAAAAAGGCCGGAGTAAAACCCGGATTAAGTGACGGCACCTATTTGCAATATTTTCCAAATGCATACAGTGTGGTTCATTCTCCGGGATCGCTTACTTTACTGCCCGGGAAGAAAAATCCACGCAAGGAATATCATTTTCCCGATGATTTTTTCCCGGGATCCAATTCTGCGTCCGGCACTGTGAGCGGGGAGGTCGTATATGTGGGATATGGCATTTCTGCACCTGAACTGGGCTACGATGATTATCGCAACATCGATGTGAAGGGAAAGATTGTGCTGATGGAGACCGGCGTACCCTACGGCACAAATGACAGCATCCAGCAGAAGTGGGAGCCATACAGCTACCACCGCTATAAATTCAGTCATGCCAGGGAGAAGGGGGCTGTCGGCTTGTTGTATGTCAGCATGATAGCTAATCCGAATACCTCTTATCTCAAGGGATTTGTCTATGCCCATGTCGGGGATTCGGTTGCAGAAGCGCTTTTTGAGGGCAGCGGACATAAATATGCTGAGACAAAGGCAGCCATCACAAAAATCCTTCAGCCAAACTCGTTTGTTCTCGATCGGAAGATCCGGATATCTGCTTCCACCACTTATTATGCGGATAGCCGTTCCTGCAACGTGATCGGAGTTATTGAAGGATCTGATCCGGTGCTGAAAGAGGAAGCCATTATTTTGGGTGCACATCTTGATGCGGTGGGAAGTCCGGGATGTCTTTTCCCGGGAGCGCTCGACAATGCGTCCGGTTCTGTTGATATCCTGGCTGCTGCCAGGGCATTGGCAGCATCGGGGGTAAAACCCGGCCGCACCATTATTTTCGCATTTTTTGGAGGCGAGGAGTGTGGTTTGTACGGTAGCAGGAAAATGGTTGAATCGCCGGTTTGGCCCAAAGAGAAGGTGGTTTGTATGATCAACCTCGACATGGTTGGCAACGGAACGGGTTTTCAGCTGGCCAATGGCAAAACGTTTCCTGAAATCCTGCGATATTTCGAGGATGCAAATAACAGGTACCTGCACCGCGACTTTGGATCATCGCTGGCCCGGGTCAGTTACAGCAGACCACGCACCGACGGGGCAATTTTTGATAAGGCCGGATACAAAACACTTCATCTGTACACATCAGGCACAGTGAAAACAGTCTATTACCATCATCCGTTGGATAACGTAGAGGCACTGACACCCGAAATCATGGAAGATGCAGCCAAGTTGCTCTATCTGGGCGTATTGGGGCTGGCCAATGAGAAAAAGGCGGGTTTAAAGTAAGCACTTGCTCCCCCTCGTTTGCAACCTTGTTTCCCCTCGTTTGCAACGAGGGGGAAAGGGTTGACACTTCGCTCCCCCTCGTTTGCAACGAGTTGGAAAGGGTTATAATCAAAATATTGATTTATGAAAAAATCGATCAGATTCAAAGTTGGCATCACCCTGATCCTCGTATCGGTTCCGTTATTTTTGGCCATCCCGGTCATTCCATTTTTAGCGATGGAAAGGAATGTTAAAATAATCGTCTCAACAGTACTCCTGGTACTTGGTGAAATTACATTTTGGTCGGGTGGGTTGTTGCTTGGAAAGGAGTTATTCACCAAATACAAATCCCGGCTGAATCCCAAAAACTGGAAATCCTGACTCCCAGTCCATCCCTCCGTCCCTCCGTCTTCCTTCTCTCCGTCCCTCCGTCCTATCCGTCTTCCGTCTCTCCCTCCTCCGTCTAACATAATGTTTACATACGTTAAAATCCCCATAGCAACGTTAAAAAACTGATGAATCACTTGTTTTTCAAATGATATTACTTTGGTGCATCCATTATTATGGAACTCTATTCACTTCATTGTGAGATGCAAAGTTTACTTTCTATGCTTTAAATA
>JANYKW010000004.1 GCA_025358025.1 Bacteroidia bacterium
CTCCGTTGGTGACAGCATTCATCTCTACCCATTGATGATTTGACCAGTGACCGGTTGGATTGGAAGATGCCAGTACTTGTTTCGAAAATGAAAGTGAATTTGAACTGATCTCCATGGGTTTTAACCCCATGGCACTTCCTGATAATTCTATTTCCACAATGGTATTGATCGGTTGCAAATCCTTGGCTGAGAACTCAATAACTGAACCTTTATCCAGCTTGGTTAACTTTATTTTTCCACCATTCGTAAGGCGACAACTTTTAATCTCCATACCCAGATCCGGGATGGTGATTCTAGGACTGTTTCCCGTCCATTTCAGGATATGCAGGTAAATGTTGTTTCCTTTTCGGGTACTTACACCCCAGTCGGTAGGTTTGAAAGGTCCGCCACGGGTTCCATAAAGGGTGTAACCATATTTTTCCAGCCATAGTCCCATCTCCTTCAGACGTTCGATTTGCAGGGGCTCAATTCGGCCATCCGGCATTGGACCTACATTGAATAAAAGGTTTCCGTCGCCTCCATTGGTTCGAATCAGCGTATGCAGGCACTGCTCGAGCGACTTGGTTGCATCGTTGGGTTTCCAGGCCCACTGGGTCGCAATGGTCATGCAAGTTTCCCATGGCCGGTCTGTCTGAAACCCACCCACGCGCTGTTCCGGGGTATCAAAATCACCTTTTGCACCTGTACGGTTGTTGATAATGATATCAGGCTGCAAGGAATGTGCAAAATCAATCACTCCCTGGCCCCGCGTCGCATCAAAACGTTGAGGAACGTCAAACCACAGCACAAAAAGCGGTCCGTAATTCAGCAAAAGTTCGGCTACCTGTCTTTTAAGGTAGGATGTATAGGCATCCAGATCGTAAGCAGGCCTTGTAATAGTGCCGCCAGGACTAGTTAATGGAAAATCGGGATGATGCCAGTCGGTTGTCGAATAATAGGTACCAAAAGCAATCCCCTGTTTTTTGCATGCCTCAGCCAGCTCCTTTACCACATCGCGATGGAGCGGAGAATTCATGATATTAAAATCTGTTTGCCTGGTATTCCACAGACAAAATCCATCGTGGTGCTTGGTCGTCAGGATGATGTATTTCATCCCGGCAGCCTTGGCAACCGTGACCCAACTGTTGGCATCAAAATTTACTGCATCAAATTTTTTGTACAGGTTATCATACTCATCTACAGGGATTTCGCGACCACGAGACCATCCTATTTCAGTACCCTTCAGCGAAACAGGGCCCCAATGGATAAACATCCCGAAGCGGGCATCTTTCCACTCTTCCAGTTTTTGTTTATTGTTGGAGGCTGTTTGCCCGGTTGAACAAATAACCGAGAGGATCAGAATCAGGAAAACGATAGATTTTTTCATATTTGTTTGATTTTGAATCGTTTTTTTATTTGCTGTTGAACTCTTTAACTGCATCAAACATGGCCACAATGTTTTCAGGCGGGACATCAGGCAAGATATTATGAACGGTATTGAAAACAAAACCACCTCCCGGAGAAAAAATCCCGAGTCGTTCCAAAACTTGTTTGCGAATCTGTTCCGGAGTGCCCACATTCAATGTTCCTACGGTTTCAACACCCCCACCCCAGAAGCAGCATTGCCTGCCAAACTCTTTTTTCAGATAATCGGGTTGCATCAGGTAGGCATTGGTCTGCACCGGATTGAAAATTTCAATACCTGCCTCAATCATATCAGGCATTAAAAGCGAGATGGAACCGCATGAGTGGATGTAGGTGTGCATTTTGCTGTGAGTCTTAACATAATCACACAGAATTTTATGTCGCGGTTTAAAGAGATACCTGTAGGTTTCTGCATCCATGAAAGGTCCTGAACTCATTCCAAGGTCGTCGCCAAAGCGTATGATATCCACAATATCGCCAACTGCCTTGCATACTTTTTCGAGGGTTGCCAGGTGCCTGATAAGAAGTTGATCCAGAAGTTTTTCCACATTTTCGGGATCACACATCATGTCCATCAGGAAATTATCCATTCTTCGAAGGAAAGTTCCCCACTCAAAAAGGTTGCAGCCGCAAACAACCAGCAGCGCTTTGTCTGTACTTTGTCTCAGCTTAATGGTTCTTTCCCGCAGTTGCTGCCAAAAATCTTCTTCTCCTGCATGATCCCATGGGCTATGGGCATCGCGTGCCCACATGATCCTTCCCATTTCCGCATCCAGATTATCATACGAATCAGGATATCCGTCCACATACGGGAAATAGGTCTGATCGAAGAAGGTGGCCCCTATGGGCATTCTGGAAAGGATCCGCTTCCCGTCGCCATCGTAGGTTACATAAGAACCATCATCCTGTTTTTCGGGATTAAACCATTTAGGATAAAAGGCAGGAGCGCCATTGGCCAATGTAGTTGGAATCCAGTCGGAATGCTGATCGTTGAAAACACGACCGATATCAAGCACATCGATGCCAAAATGATCCAGAATGGATATATCCGGTTGTGCCAGTTGCTGTACCACATCATAAACCAGTACGGGAAGATCAGTACGGCCAAGATGTTTGAGCAGATTGCTGTAGGCTATAGCAGAAATGCCGGAACTTGGTGTCGCACCCATATCCACCGGAACCTTATCCGGATTTTGGTGGAGGATGGCCGCCAGAACCCTTTCACGTGATGTTGTCATGAATAATTTAATTAAATTTCAGATTGTTTCGCTTTGCCTCTGCCTGTATAATCCCCTTATACCGATCCACTAATCCCGATTAAAAAAGAAGACGCGATGATAATCAGCAAGGAGAGGATCATCAATATATAAATTTTTATTGGAGCGCCTTTCCATTCCCTTCTGATAAGACCCCAGACTGTGGCACAAACAATGGTGAGAGCCATCAGGATTCCCCATGAGGTGAAGGTATAGGGTCCCATTTTGCTCTTCCCCATGCCATATACGATCAACTGGCTAAACCACAAAAGTCCTGCCAATAAACCGAATAAATAATTCCAGGTAAGGATTTTGAATGATGCTGCATGGAGGTAGTTTTTCAAAGATTTGTTTTTAGCTCCCAGGTAAACGCACCAGCCAATCGTTGTAATGAAAGTACCGGCAAATAGTACCACAAACAGTGGCATCATGGCAAAAAGTGGGTCAACTCCCTGGTTGGATGCTAATTCTGTGAGTAGATTCCCCTGCTCGAAACCCAGCGACATGGCCGATCCGGTAAATCCTACCAAAACAGCGGCCATCGCCCCCTTGACCAGGTCAAATTCGACGATACTCTCCTGTTTTTTTGCTTTCGACATGATTTTGTCCTTTAGTATGCCAGACCAGGCAGAAAGGGCGATCCCGACAGTTGCAATGGCAATTCCCGTTAAAAGCATCGTTCCTCCCTTGCCCTGCATCATCACCTGTAGCCGCCCGTCCAGAAGCGGTGGAATCAGCGTACCGATGGCGAGCATTAATCCCAGAGAAAGTGCATATCCCAGCGAAAGTCCAAGGTAGCGCAGGGCTAGTCCGAAGGAGAGGTTGCCGACCCCATAAAGTGCTCCCAGCAAAAATACGGTGACGAGGGTAGACGATGGCGCAGATGAGATAATCGTCAAAAAATCAGGTGCAAATACCAGACACGCAGTCAGCGGGAAAAGGATGTATGCCCCCAGGCTAAAGACCATCCAGTAAGTTTCCCAGTTCCATCCTTTGATCTTCCCGAAAGGGACTGCAAAACTGCCTGATGCAAAGGCCCCGAGTGCAATCAGCAGAATTCCTGCTAAGATACTTATGTTCATTTTTCTTTAGTTAATTGGTTTTCGACCGGGCACAATAATATGGAGATATGCAGAAATACTGAGCCCGGCAGGGTACAGATCCCAGGTTAAAGATAATAAAACAATCACGGAATTGTCTCCCTGTTACTCTATCATTGGCAAACGGATCTAACGTGCGTAATTTTTACTCCTCACTACAGATCTAACACATAGACTGATAATTTATCCGACCGGATGCAGAATAGATTATCTATAATAGATAATCTATTTTAGATAATCTATTATAGATAATATTAATTTTTTTGATTATATTTGTAAAAATGCGGTATATATGAAGAAGAAAATCAACCCTTTTATATTGAAAGGGTATATTTCAGAGGAACTATTTTGTGACCGTCAAAGAGAAGTGGAAGAGTTATACGTCAATGTACAAAATGGCATCGATACCACCTTGATTTCGGCACGCAGGATGGGGAAAACCGGACTTATTTTTCGTTTTTTTGATCATCTGAAGGAACTGAGCGATATTAAATCCATTTATGTCGACATATTTTCATCTCGAAATTTAGGCGAATTCATCAAGTTACTGGCGGAATCTATTTTACTTGGATTTCCTGAAAAAACACCTGTAGGCAGCAGATTCCTGGAGTTCATCAAAGGATTTCGTCCCTTGATTGGATACGATCCCTTAACCGGACAACCTCAAATTCAGATCAATTATCAGTCAGCGCAGGAAAAGGAATATACTCTGCAGGGACTTTTTAATTTTTTGGAAAAACAGGGTGAACAGATTGTGGTAGCGATCGATGAATTTCAACAGATTTCTGACTATCCAGAAAATAACATGGAAGCAATTTTGCGCACCAACACCCAAAATTTGAAGAACATTCGTTTTATTTTCTGTGGAAGTCGTAAAACCATGATGATTAATCTTTTTTCCAATGTTAAGCGTCCATTCTTTGCCAGCACTCAATTCCTTTCACTCGAAAACATTGACAAAGTGGTATATTCTTTGTTTATTAGAAATAAATTTTCTCAATCCGGAATTGTTATAACCGATGAAGCCTTAACCATGGTCCTGAACTGGAGCCTGGTGCACACTTTTTATACCCAAAGTTTGTGCAATATACTGTATTACATAGCTGACAATCTGATAACTATTGATACTGTCAAACTTGCATGTGTCGAATTGTTGAAGCGGAACGAACCTGTTTTTTACCAATACCGGCAATTGCTTACTACTGCTCAATGGAATTTCCTAATTGCCATTGCCAAAGAGGGAGAGGTAAAACAACTCACAGCCCAGAAATTCATTGCCAGATATGAAATTGGTACACCGGCAAATGCTCGCAGGATCAGCAGATCGTTAATAGAGAAAGAGTTACTTCTTGAAATTTCCGATAAAAAAGCGATTTCATACCGGGTTTATGATGTTTTTTTGTCGCGTTGGCTTGAAAATGAATATTGAAGATGATGTTTATTCCAAAGAGTTATGGCGGTTAAAGCAGAATTGAGAACTTCAAAATCATCCATGATGAAAAATATCCTTTTTATTTTTATTATTTGTCTTCCTTTTCCGGGATTATCTGCAATTGATGCTGGTCGTACAACCATCAACCTGAACGGCACCTGGCAATTTGACCAGACAGCAAATGCCTTTCCTCCTGTAAAATATACACGAACGATACCAGTTCCCGGGTTGATACATCTTGCCGAACCCAGAATTGAAGATTACGACAAATTCTTTAAAAGGCCAGATAAAGTGGAGGTTAAAGATCAGCACAATCTCTATAATATAGACTATACGCCACGCTATAGCTGGTACAAAAAAATGGTATTTATTCCAAAGGAGCTGGAGGGGAGGGAGGCCACCATCACGATTAAAAAAAGTCAATATGTTACACAAGTCTATGTGAACGGAACAGATATGGGCAGCTCGGTGGCCTGTTATACTCCCGTTGAATTTCCAATTACCAATGCACTGAAACCCGGTATTGAAAATGAGATTCTGATCAAAGTCGGTGACAGGGTCTGGCTTCCTGCAGATGCAGCAGGAGGTACAGACAAGGAAAAAGAGCATTACCTTCCGGGAATCTGGGATGATACGGAAATCTCTTTTACAGGGAAAGTCAGGGTTAACAGATTGTTGGTTCTACCCTCAGTAGCCGGTAAAAGTGTCACGGTTAAGACCCAACTGCGCAATCTGATTCCGGCACAAATCTTTGTTGGTGATGCCATGAAAGATTCTGTCACCTTGGATATATCTATATCAGAGAAACTTACAGGGAAAGTAGTAGCTGGAAAAAGTGTCAGGGTGTCCACAAAGCGTGACAACCTTTCGGAGGTAGTAACAGAGATTCCATTCAAGGATTTTTCTGCCTGGTCGCCCGACAAGCCGTTTCTTTACCTTGCAAAAGTAACGATTCAGAATAACATTGGACTTTCAGATGAATACAGCAAACAGTTTGGCATGCGTGACTTCATCCGGAAGGGAAAATTCTTTTACCTCAATGGAGAAAAGATCATCCTTCGTGGTACCAATGTTACCTTGCAACGTTTCTTCGAAGATCCCGACTGCGGCAATCTGGTATGGGATAAAGCCTGGGTGAAGCGATTGCTGGTTGAATATCCGAAGCAGCTAAACTGGAATGCCATGCGCATCTGTGTTGGAATAGTACCTGATTTTTGGTACGATATGGCCGATGAATATGGATTGCTTTTCCAAAATGAGTGGTTGTACTGGCAAAACCACGGATGGGATGACCAGATACGAAAAGAATATACAGACTGGATCTGGACAGACGGAAGTCACCCGAGTATCGCCATCTGGGATGCCATCAATGAAAACTGGGATGATTACATCGGAAATAAATTGATTCCTGAACTGAAGAAACTCGACTATACACGTATTTGGGACAGTGGTTACATGAAAACAGAGGAGATGCCCCTGGATGAGATGGATGAACCTCATCCCTACCAGGGTCGCATCAGGGAGAAGGGGCCTGCTTCAAAAGAAAACTTTTATCCACTTGGAAACCTCGATTTCAAGCCGGCAAGATTGATGGAAATCCAGGAGGCAAGTACCGTTCAGCTTATAAACGAATATGGTTGGATCTGGTTGTGGCGAAATGGCAAACCCAGTAAATTAACCGTTGAAGTTTACGACTACTACCTGGGCAAGAATTCAACCCCTGATCAAAACAGGGAATTGCAGGCCTATTGGATGGAACTTGAAACCGAATGGCTGCGGTGCGAACCTTCCATTGCCGGTGTGCTTGCATTTTGCTATCTGGCAAACAATTACGGCTATACGGGCGACTGGTTTACCGGTAACATCAAAGATCTGGATCCATCACCCACGCTTGAATGGTTCAAGCATGCCTTTGCACCTGCTGCGACTTATATCAATCTGACAGACGAACGCTACACAAAATACATTGAACCACATCAACCGGGTTCAGCATTGCTTCTTAACCTGGCAGGGATCAACAATCTGTCAAAGTCTGTTTCAGGTACGGTGAAAGTGAGAATTTATGATGCTGCAGGGAAAAGCAGCGGAGAACAGACCATTCATGTGAAACTGCCCTCTTATTTACGGACCGATATCCCGGTAATCCTCACTTTACCGACTCAATCCGGAGGATACCTGTTGGTGTCAGAATTTACTCCAGAAAATGGAACTCCGGTTCTTAGCAGGAGGTTCCTGAGAGTGGGAGAATCGACCAATTACTCCTATTATAATTTAAATCCTTAAACAAATATTTATTAAAATGGAAATGAATTTGAAAATGAGATAATTCATCAGGATATTCTTGAATCATACCAATTGTTTATGAATAAGGTGTATATATATATTTTCCTTTTTTTTTGACAGCACAGATGTCCTGAACATGAATCATCCCCGGAGTGGAACAACCAAATTTAATTTGTAAATTGTCATCGAAAACGCTTTTAAATATTAACAGATAACAATTAACCAATACAATATGGCAACTCTTACACAGGAAATGAAAGAAATGATTGCTACCCAGCAATGTTTTATCGCAACTGTCAATGCGGAAAGAATTCCCAATGTAGCTCCGAAACGATCCACCCGGGTTTTGTCGGATGATGAGTTGATTTTCACGGAAGGTACAGGTGGCACTACCTTTGCCAATATTAAAAATGGTTCGAAAGTTGCCGTAGCTGTTGTCAATAGGGAAATATTGAATGGATTCAGGTTTATTGGAGATGCTGCCTGCTATGATTACGGGGTCGCGTTTGATCATGCTGTAGCCATGTCGGCTTCCATGGGTTTACCGGAACCTTTTGCTGTGGTGATTATAAAGATAACTGAAATTCATTCACTTAAACCAGGACCAACAGCGGGAAAGAGAATTGATTAAATTCTCCTCTTTTGGAAAATATTTGTTGTTTTTGAGATACTACCAACTACTACACACATGCAAATAAAGAATCAAACTCCAATCCGAAGAATCGGATCTGTTTTCCTCATAGGTATAGCGCTCTCCATTGGCTGGGGAATTCGGGGAAATTTTGGACACGAATATGGTGCAGCATTCGCAGGATGCCTTGCTGCCATTGCAGTGGCGCTACTTTCAGGTCGCGAAGACTGGAGGGAACGTGTCCCTTATTTCGCATTTTTTGGTGCGCTGGGCTGGGGGTTCGGAGCTTCCCAATCCTACATGCAGGTCCTTTCCTACGCAAACAGTGGTCATGCAATCACACAATTGTATGGATTTGCCGCCACTTTCTTTATTGGGTTCATATGGGCCGGATTGGGTGGTGCCGGGACGGCATTTGCCGGTGTGGCAACACGGGAACGGTTGGTTGGAATTTTCAAACCGCTGCTGTTTGTCTGGGGAGCCTGGCTTTTGCTGGATCTGATAGAAGATCCGGTGGCTCGCTTATTACAGGCAGGTATTCATTTTGACAGCACATGGTCGCGCCATAAAAATCCACTCTATTGGTTTGATGCCGATTATCTTCCTGCTTTATTTGCATTGACAGGTGTTTGGGTGTACGATCTTTATGAGCGAAAGGGGGATCGGAATCGATTATATCTTCCGGCTTTTGCAGCTGGAGGTGCAATTTCAGGAGGTGCCATTCAATTACTTCTCCGGACAGCAGGTCTTGAAAACAAGCTGGCAAATGCCTTAACCTTTCTTCAGGGCGATCCTTCTTATTTAAATCCTGCAACCGGTCAGCCTGCGTATGAAGCTTCCAATTTACTGAACAACTGGCCGCAGTGGTTTGGTGATTATCCCCAGCATGTCGGATGGGTTATCGGTTTAATACTTGGTATTTCTGCCTATTTCATTTTCTATGGAAAATTCAGAAACGGAGCACAATTAATTGCTTACATGGCCGGAGGATGGCTTATCTCGTTTTTGATTTTTCCCGTTCTGGGAAGCTTGTTCTTCGCAGATTATGGCGGACTTCGGATTACCCCGCCACGATCAGATGATTGGGCCGGGCTTCTGGGCGTTTTTACCGGAACAAGTATCTGGATGTGGCGCAATAATTTACGACCGGTGGCAGTGGCATCGCTTATCAGTGGAATAATTGGCGGATTGGGGCTATCCGGAATACTTTTTACTCAGCAAATTATGCTATCGTTTGGGAGTCCGCGTATTTTGGAAAACAAAGGAATCTTACCCGGAAGTACTGAATTCAATTCAATTACCTCCATGTGGGCCGACTGGCAATCACAAAACTGGCATAGTTTTCTGGAACAAAGCTATGGCTTTGTAAATGGCATTGCCATTGCTGTTGCCTTGGGATTCTTGGCTTCCCGGATCAAATTGCACAAAGATCAGGATGAAAATTCAGGTCTGGTAAAAGGAAGATGGACAATGGCTTTCTCAGCCTTATTTGTAATGCTTGCTTTGACCTATTTTAATGTCGTTAAAAACGTGGCCGTTTGGAGTGAACAATTAAGTTCTGAGGTTGTTCGTAAAAAGCAATTGATTCCGGATATCTGGAATCGGGTTATTACACATGCCGACGGCACGACCGAAAATGTTCCGTCACAATGGGACTTACCCTATATTGGAAGGCTTCCAGGAATTGATTTTCTGCATACCACCCCCCTGGGATGGTTTAATCTGACATGGGGAATGTTGGTTATAGCCTGCATCATCATTGTAGTGCGTCATTACCGCTCACCATTGGCTATTATTCCCAAAAGTAACCTTGCCAAAGGACAGATTATTTTTCTTATCGTTCTTTGGATTATGGTGATTGCCAATTTTGAACGAGCCTTAACAGGCTGGCATCCCAGTCGTCTGTTGACCGAATGGGTCATATTTGTAAACGCCATTATTGCAACGGTACTGGTGATCTTACTTCCTCGTGATAGCGAGACTGTTTATGTAATTGAAGAAGAAAACTACCGGACGTATTACAAACGACTATGGAGGAAAGCTGTTGCTGCAATAGTTGTTTCAAGTTTAATTTTCTTCACCTTAAATCGTATGATCTATCAGTATCCGCCATACGAAAAAATGAATAAATACCGCTATCAATTCAGGTTTGGACCGGATGCTACCTGGAAAGCTCAACCAAATTTAAAAAATGGCGAACACAAATAGCTGATGCTGCAAAAAAAATCTTCCGCGATTTACCCCTTTTAAATCGCGGAAGAAATTATGGACCAAGACTTTGAATGATTGGAATTACCTTTTGTAGTAAATATCGTACGCAATCCAATCAACAATATAAGCCGCAAAATAAACTTGATGAAGCGATGTATAGAGCATGGAGATGTTGTCAATTGAGTTGCCGATCAAAGTTGAAATTGTAGTTGCAGTTCCATCTTCAAAAGTAATCTGCACATCCCGTTTTTTGCAGATTGAATGTTCTTCCTTATCCTCATCCCCTTCATCATCATCATGATCTATGATGGCAAGCACTGCCTTTGGTTGAAGCACGTTTTTTACATATACCTCAGAAGCGTGATTGGATCTTCTTACAATTTTGACATCACCGATGGTTAGTGTATACTGGCGTTCGTGCCCAAATTTTGCTGTATCTTTTCTGGTAGTAATCAGCTCCTCCTTATAAACAACACCGTTTTCTTTCATGATCGTAAAGCTTGATACAGTGGTATCGCCGGATGCATACTGGTATTTGGCAGTGTAACCATTTGTAAAAGCAAACTGGGATGCATATTGTGTTCCGAGTACAGGGCTAACATTCGACTTGATTTTTAAACTGCCTGAGTTAACGTTGTCAATCTTGATGTCTGCCACATTGGTATATTCATAATCGTGGTAACTGTTGTAATTGTTGAAGTAGTCAGTTACAGAAATGCTGAAATTATTGGTCAGCATAGAATCAGCAGCCTGATATTGCCTCAAAACACGGGGATTTTTCATTTTGCTCAATGGTAAGTTAACCACCATCTTACTGTTATCCGGGCTTGTTGTAAAAAAGCGAATCAATGGAAAATCCCGGCTGGCATTTGTTTTTAATGCCTTGTAAGTGTAAACTCCTGCAACCAGACTTAAGGGTATTTTTGCTTTGTATCCCGTTGTCGCTGTAGTGGTTGTACCCGACTTTAATGTGGAGGTATTGGATATACTCAACAGTTCAAATGCTTGGGTGGAAGCAATATCAGTCATTGCATTGTTTAATTTCTGGGTACTGCTGGAAAATGCATCCTTGAGTGCAACCGGAGAAGTAGCAACGTCAGTTTTTGAGCAGCTTAAAATCATAGCGCTCAAAAGAAATATTCCTGCTAAATTAAATGCTGTTGTTTTCATCTCTATTCTGTTTATTATTTGTGAAATGATTGAATTTCAAATTTGATCCTAATTTTGAATATTCAAATTTATATCCACCAACTGCAAAAAAAAAACTGCTTCAGCATAAGATGGCGAAAATTCATCAAAATGCTGGATTTGTTCAGTAAAAGAGAGCGGGTTCAGTGAGGATCGGTTTAAAAAAATTCCATAACCTTCGTAAGCAATAAGAGCAGAGAGAGGATCACAAGGGTTACAACTGTACTCCATCCGACAATATTGTTAAATGGTTTGTTGACGTATTCTCCCATGATCTTCTTGTTGTTGACCAGTAAAATCATACAAACCAGGAAAACAGGAAGAAGTAGTCCGTTAATTACCTGAGACCAAAGCGAGATAGAAATGAGTGGGGCATTCGGGAGCAAGATAATCCCTGTTGAGATAACAAGAATGGAAGTATAAAGGCTGAAAAATTCAGGTGCCTCATCCCATTTTTTGTCAATTCCTGCTTCAAATCCGAATGCTTCACAAACGTAGAAAGAAGTTGCGAGCGGTAAAATTGTAGCCGAGAAAATCGAGGCTACAAACAAGCCAAAAGCGAATACATGTGATGCAAATTGTCCGGCAAGCGGTTGTAATGCCAAGGCTGCATCTTTGGCTTCTTCAATTTTTACCCCGTTTACGTGAAGGGTAGAGGCACAAGCAACGATGATAAAGAAGGCAACGACCACTGTCACGATACATCCTATGAGGATATCTGCCAGTGTATATTTGTAATTCTTCATCTTGAGTCCTTTCTCGATCACCGAAGACTGCATGTAAAACAACATCCACGGGGCAATGGTTGTACCAACCAATCCGATGATCATCGCGAGACTCTGACCGTTTACCGGGAAGTCAGGATGAACAATGCTGTGTCCGATTTCTGACCACTGAGGTTTGGCTAATATCGCCGATACGACATATGTAAGGAGTGAAATACTGAATATCAGGAATATGCGCTCAGCTATTTTATAGGTGCCTTTGACCACAAGAAACCACACCATGACAGCGACAATGGGGACAGAAATATATTTACTAACGTGGAATACTTCCATACTTCCGGCTACACCTGCAAATTCTGTGGTTGTGTTACCAATGTCAGCAATAATGAGTCCTAAAAAAATAAAGAAAGTAATTTTTGCACCGGCATTTTCCCTGATTAAATCGGCCAGTCCCTTTCCGGTAACTATACCCATTCGGGCATTCATCTCCTGGATGACGACCAGTACCAGGAAGGAAGGTATCAAGGTCCATATCAGGTTGTAGCCATACAAGGCTCCCGCAACGGAATAGGTGGTTATACCACCGGCATCGTTGTCTACACTGCCTGTGATGATTCCGGGTCCAAGAATAGCCGCGAAAATAGCAAGTCTTTTAAGCAGGGATTTTCTTCTAAGTTTGTCTTTAAACATGCCCTGTCCCTCTATTTTTTATTTGTTCTTCTCTTGTTGACCAAATCTTCGATGACATCATGTATCACCACCATTCCTTCCAGTTGATTATCTTTATTGACGACCGGTATTGCCAAAAGATTGTATTTCGAGACCAGTTCAGCAACATCATCTATTTTTTGTTCATCATACAGGAAAATGGGATCGTCATTCATGAAGGTTGAAATTCTGGCAGCAGGATCGGATACAGCCAGATCCCTGAATGAGAAGGTGGCGATCAGCTCATTGTTCTTATTGATCACGAAGAATCCAAACATCGATTCAACTTCCGGTTGGTTTTCCCTCAAATTTTTGAAAACAGCGTCGACAGTTGTATCTTCTTCATAAGCAAGTATTTCAGTTGTCATAATACTTCCCACTTCATAATTCTCATATTCCAGAAGCTCCCGTACTTCTGAAGAAGATTCGGCTTCCATCTCGTTCAGCAGCAACTCAGCCTTCTCCACCTCAAGCTCGTCGAGGATATCTGCAGCTTCATTGGCCGGCATCTTCTCCAAAACATCGGCCATCTTTTGAACAGTCATCCCTTCAATTATTTTTAGCTGGGCCTTCGGTTCCATCTCTTCCAGAACGTCGGCTGCCATCTCTTCGTCAAGTGCCAGGAAGACCGACTGACGTGAACGGTTGTCCAAATCTTCGATGATATCAGCCAAATCAGACGGGTGCAGCGTATTAAGCTTGGAATAGGTCGACGTAAGTTTGATACTCAGATTGGAGTAATCAATCGCCTCCATATCATCCCAGGAGATAAATTTAGAGGGGACATCGCTTTTTATCAGTGAAAACAAGAACTTAACCGGCCGACCGATGCCAATCCTTCGGAGCAGTCCTTCAATGCCAACATCCACGGCAATAGCATAGGTGATATTGTTGATGGTTGCCAACCTTACGTCATTAACACGGACCACTTTGCGCCCATTCAGATCAACAATTTGCTTGTCAAGCACCAGTCCGGCAAGGGGGATACTTAATTCCTTCTTAATTTCAGGAAGTTCTTCCAACTTGTTGCACCGGACCGAAAGCTTCCGTTTCTTTTTTGAAACTTCAAAGTAGTCGAACGAAAAATAGTTGATTTGATTATCCATCTCCAGTGAAATGCCTTGGACAACAGGCTTTTCCAAAGTTTCCGGATTCGTTGACAACTCAGAACTGAGCAGCAAATCTTTGACAATGCCCACGAAATTTCTTTCTGAGTCAAATACTTTGGCACCTATAATACGGCTTAAAAAAAATGGGACTGTTGAAGTCATACAAGCCTCCTTTGCTTTTTGAGATTTAGCTCGGGAGGACAGACAAAGGCCGATCTACCCGACTACATCAGGATAAATAATTTGTTTCTACTCGAGCCTTCTTCCATATTAATGGGTTTCTATTTTCAGCAACGCAAAAGTACAATAATCATTCAAAAAAACAAACCAGAACCATGTTGTTTTGCGCGCGTAATACACGATATGAAACTGACATTTCCTAACGTATGTCAGTTTCATATCATGTATTTTCTGAATCTGGTCTCTTTTGCCTGGTTTTTTATTTTTTCTTCATCCACAATCCTTCCATAGCCTCCAGGGTTTTCCCTTTTGTCTCAGGAACCATTTTCCAAACGAAAATGGCTGAAAGAATGCCCATAATACCATAGATCCAGTAAGAGAATCCGTGATTGAACTTATCGGTAAGCCAAACATTATCATTCATCATTGGGAAAGTAAATGAAACGATCCAGTTGGCAATCCACTGAGCTGCAACGGCAATAGACATGGCAGCGCGAATGGAATTGGGAAATATCTCCGAAAGCAGGACCCAGCATACAGGGCCCCAGCTCATGCCAAACGACGCGGTATAAATCAGCATAAACGCCAGTGCCGCATAACTCTGAAAGGGTGTCAGGTTGCCGCCGGTTTGTCCAAGAAAAAAGGTAAATCCTAGCAGAATCATGCTTATGGCCATTCCCAGCGAACCGATGATCATCAATGGTTTACGGCCAAATTTATCAACAGTATTGATAGCGACAACCGCGAAGACCAGGCTAACGGCTCCAATGATGATGGTTTGCAGCAACGAGCTGTCTGTTGAGGCTCCCATGTTGCGAAAGATGTTCCCGGCATAATAGAGCACCACATTGATCCCCACAAATTGCTGAAATACAGAAAGGGTAATTCCAACAAAGATGACGAGGAATCCGTACGACATCCAGGGGGCGTTGGCCTCATGCAAAGTGCCCTTGATTTCTCCAAGGATGATGGATGCCTGATTTTTTCCTGCAATCTTCTCCAATACTTTCAACGCTTTATCTTCCTGACCTTTAAGAACCAGATATCGGGGTGTTTCAGGTATGAAAAAAAGAAGAACGAAAAAAATTCCAGCCGGAATTGCTCCTGAAAAGAACATCCAGCGCCAGCCATCAGTGATCAGCCATTGTTCATTGCCTTGTTTGGCAATGAAATAATTTACAAAAAAGATGACCAACATACCAAAAATGATGGCAAACTGATTGAAGGATACTAGCTTACCTCTGATTTTTGCAGGAGCGATTTCAGCTATATACATAGGCGTAATCATGGATGCCAAACCTACGCCAATGCCACCAATCATGCGGTATATGACAAATGAATATACCGGCAGCGTTCCGAAAAAATTTAATCCTTCAGGGTTCCAGGCACCGATAGCTGAAATAAAGAAGGCAGTGGCTGCAATGAACAGACCGTTTTTGCGGCCCGCAGCTCGTGAGATAAAACCAGCGACTGAACCACCTATTATGCATCCTATCAGTGCACTGGCAATCACAAATCCTTTGATTGTATCAACAGATTCTTTCAAAGCAGCCTGGTCTGCCGGGATAGCTTTTGAAATAAAACCAATCACCCAGATTGTCAATAAGGCAAGTATAACTCCACCGGCAATCATTCCCTTCTTGTTGCCAAGAAGTTTTACAATTTGGCCGGAGATGATAAAGAAAACCAGGTACAAAACAACGGACATGGTTATTTTATACTGAGAAATGATGCTGACTGCATAACTGTAATGAGCCGGGTCAGTAATTCTTGCAATGTAAAATTCTACAAGGGATTTTTCGGCCCCGTTTACTACTGCTGTATCATAGCCAAAGAGCAGTCCACCCAAGGTAGCCACCAGGGTGAGTAGCACTACGTACCTTGGATTTCCTGATTGAAAAGAGCTGGTTCCTGGTTTTGTTGACGTATCAATAAATGCCATAAGTGCCTATATTAGCAATTGTTGTAAATAATTTTGGAATAAACCTGAAAGAAGGATTTTTCCTTCATTCAGGTTTAGAATTGTTGCTATTAGCAAATTAAATGTAGCAATTAATCAGTTGCTCCAGCATCTCCTGCTTGCCACTGATCTGTTTTGGTTCACCTACTTCTTTCGCAATGTTATAAAGATCAGTAAGTTTTAGTTTGCCGGCTTCAAATTCGGCACCTTTCCCGGTATTATAGGAAGCATAACGGTTGGCTTTCAGTTTAAGGTAGTCTGAATCATTGAGTAGTTTGTCGGCAATCACCAGTGAACGGGCGAAAACATCCATGCCACCAATGTGAGCCAGGAATATATCTTCCATATCGGTCGAATTACGACGGGTCTTGGCATCAAAATTGATTCCACCAGTGGTGAATCCACCTGCCTGGATGATTTCAATCATGGCCTCAGTAATCTCGTAAATGTTGGTTGGAAATTCGTCGGTATCCCACCCGTTTTGATAGTCGCCTTTATTGGCATCAATCGAGCCAAACATCCCGTTATCGCGCGCTGTGCGTAATTCGTGTGCAAAAGTATGACCGGCAAGGGTTGCATGGTTGACTTCAATATTCAATTTAAAATCGTTCTCTAAACCGTGAGATCTCAGGAATCCGATTACTGTCTGGGTATCGAAATCATATTGGTGCTTCATCGGTTCCATGGGCTTTGGTTCAATCAGGAAAGTCCCCTTAAATCCCAGTTCTCGCGCATGGTCGCGTGCAGTGGCCAGGAATTTGCCCATGTGTTCCAACTCCCTCTTGGTATCTGTATTATGTAAACTCATGTATCCTTCGCGTCCACCCCAAAATACGTAGTTGGTTCCGCCCAGGGCAATGGTAGCCTCCATGGCATTTTTAATCTGAACTGCCGCATTGGCCAATACATTGAAATCAGGATTGGTGGCTGCTCCGTTCATATAGCGGGCATTGGAAAATACATTTGCTGTACCCCAAAGAAGCTTCGCACCGGTAGCATTCTGACGTTCTTTGGCAAAATCAATCATATTTGCCAACCGTTTCTCAATTTCGAATACAGTGCCGTCGCCAACCACATCCGTGTCATGAAAACAGTAGAATGGGGCACCGATTTTGCTGATAAATTCAAAGGCTGCGTCCATCCGCTCTTTTGCAGCAGTCATCTTGTCGGTAGAACCTACCCAAGGGAAAATTTGTGTACCCGGACCAAAAGGATCGCCGCCGTCTCCGCAGAATGTATGCCAATAGGCTACTGCAAACCGAAGATATTCTTTCATCGTTTTACCCAGAATCATCCGGTTGGCATCATAATATTTGAATGCCATTGGATTTTTTGATTGCGGTCCTTCGTACTGAATCTGATCAATACCTGGAAAATACTCTTTGTTGCCTTTAAAAACTGTCATGATGTTTGAATTTTAAATTATTGATAATTTAGATATTTATATGTTTATTAAGCTGATTTTTCCAGTTTTGATAAGCATCCTCGTACTGCGACTTTTTGGAAGTGTCAGGATTCACAGTATCCAGTTTTTGCAGACTGGCAAAGGCTTCTCCGGGTGACGAATAATAACCGGATCCAATTCCTGCACCTCGTGCTGCACCCACCGATCCGTCGGTATCGTATAACTCGATGGCTGCACCGGAAACACCTGCCAGGGTTTCTCTGAAAACCGGACTCAGGAACATATTGGCTTTCCCCGCACGGATCACCTGGGCACGGATGCCGATTCCCTCCATTATTTCCATGCCATACTTGAAAGAAAAAACGATTCCTTCCTGGGCAGCACGAAAAAGATGGGCATCCGTATGGGTGTTGAATCCCAATCCTGCAACCTGTGCACCGATATTTTTATTTCCGAGTACCCGCTCAGACCCATTTCCAAAAGGAAGAATACTTAAGGCCTCAGATCCAATGGCTACTGATGCAGCTTTTTTATTCATCTCATCGTAGGTGAATGCTTTGCTTCCGATATACTTGTTCAGCCAGGAATTCAGGATTCCGGTTCCATTGATACAGAGCAATACACCCAGACGGGTTGCACTGCTGGTATGATTGACATGGGCGAAAGTATTGACCCTGGATAGCGGATCATATTTTACCTCGCCGCTTACACCATATACCACACCGGAAGTTCCTGCTGTTGTTGCAATTTCACCTGGATTTAAAACATTGAGAGATAGTGCATTATTTGGTTGATCGCCTGCCCTGTAACTGATTTTGGTGCCTTCGGCCAAGCCCAGTTCTGCTGCTGCTTCTGCGTTCACTGCTGATTGGACAGAAAATGTAGGTACAATCTCAGGAATGAAAGAAGGTTCGAAACCATAATAATCCAAAAGGTTAACAGCAACACGGTTCTCTTTGAAGTTCCACAGAATTCCTTCCGATAAACCGCTGGCTGTCGTTTTTATATCGCCCGACAACTTCATGGCAATATAATCACCAGGCAACATGATTTTGTCAATGTGGCTGTATAATTCCGGTTCATTTTCCTTGACCCATTTGAGTTTGGAGGCAGTGAAATTTCCGGGTGAATTCAATAAACTGGCAAGACAAGCTTGTTCTCCAAGATCCCTGAAAGCCTGGTTACCATAAACAGCAGCACGTGAGTCACACCAGATAATTGAGGGTCTCAAAACCTTCCGGTTCTTGTCAACCACAACCAATCCATGCATTTGGTAGGAAATCCCTATCGAATCAATTGTTTTGGGTTCAACCTTCGAGGTAATCATCACCTCATGAATCGCCAGCTTTAAATTATCCCACCATAGTTCAGGTGCTTGTTCTGCCCATCCTGGCTGTAAAGCATTGATATTCATCTCTTGTTTAGGATAAAATGCGGATGCAACACACTTCCCTGTTACTCCATCAACGATCGATGCTTTCACCGATGAGCTTCCAACGTCAATTCCAAGTAGATACATAACGGTATAATATTTAATTTAAAATTCGACTGTTCTGTTGTAGTATGATATATTATAG
This sequence comes from Bacteroidia bacterium, assembly GCA_025358025.1. Taxonomy (GTDB): domain Bacteria; phylum Bacteroidota; class Bacteroidia; order Bacteroidales; family Prolixibacteraceae; genus CAINVV01. Next base: position 19,170 of record JANYKW010000004.1, read on the forward strand.
AGATTCTCGTATTATCAGCTCCGTGGGAACGGGAAAATCAATTTTTTCATTGCGTTCTGTAAATTCGGCAGACCGCTTTCCCATCAATTTGAAATCAGTAGAAATGACGGTTATTCCATCAGCAATAAACTGCTTCATAGGCGTATCATTATAGGAAAGCAGACCAAAATCTTCCCTGAGTTTGAATTTTTTGCGGTTGGCCTGTTCAAGAATAGTTGCCAGATCAATGTCTTCAAAAACAAAGTATACTTTGCCTACTTTGATATCCAATTCTTCTATGTTGTACATGATACTGAACTTAAGATGGTTGTCCAAACAAAACTTGTTGACGAATTCAACTGTTTCGAAGGGATGGAAAGTGTACTCGGGATATACGCAAACCACCTCATCATATTTTCTAATCAGGTGCCATCCTGAAGCCAGACAGTTGTACACAGACAGTCCAAAATCCTGGTACACCCTGGCCTGACCTGGTTGGGAATGAATCGCCCAGTCTATCAGTAACAGCTTGTCAGGATCAATTTCCTGTATGATTTCAGGGATTTCCGGATGGTTGAAATTCATGATGACATAAGAATTGAACTTGCCGTTGCTACTGTGTATAATGGATTTAAAGAGCTCAAAATTATAATGGTGGAAGTTGATGTCCACCAAGGAATTTTTAGGCATGTTTTGTTTGAAAGAGTTATACAAGACCTCCTTGTATGCTTTGAAGGTATCCAGAAACAGAAAAACCTTTTTCTGTGAACGGGTAACAAAATATCCTTTGTTGGGAATGGCTTCAACAATGCCCCTGCGCTTTAATTCACTGTAGCATTTGAAAACAGTATCCCGCGACAGACCCGATTCTTTCATCAGATCGTTCACAGAAGGTAAGGGATCTCCTTCACGGAGCATCTTGAAATTTATGGAGCGTAACAAGGCATCTACCAGTTGCTGTACCTTTGAAACGCTTGAATTTAAATTCGGTTTGAAACTGAATTTTTGCATCTGATTCATGGGGATTCATCTGTTCTGATCCGTTCTGTAAATATATCAGGTTTAAGTTGAATTAGAATATGGAAATTCATGTTGTTCAACATCTCTTTTGTCCTGTTTTTGGTTTTATCGTGAGATTATCAGGATAAATATGTTTTATAATATCTTTTCTATCGTACTTCAGGCTATTTTTTAAAAGTAAAAAGTACTATTTTTACTTTGTTGATAATAAACCAATAGACATGAAAAAAACCCTTTGTATCCAAACTGCAATCATCCTTTCCTTGATGGCTTTTCCCTTGGCAGGGATTGCTCAAACGAAAGTTGTAGTCCATGCGGACGCGCCCGGAGCTAAAATTGACAAAGCAATCTATGGGCATTTTGCCGAACACCTCGGGCATTGTATTTATGGAGGTATCTACGTTGGCGAGAATTCTGATATACCAAATATCAAAGGTTTCCGTACCGATGTGGTTACAGCACTAAAAGATTTGAGTGTTCCGCTGGTACGCTGGCCCGGCGGTTGTTTTGCTGATACCTACCATTGGATGGATGGAATTGGTCCTAAATCAGGCAGACCATCGATTATCAATGTTCACTGGGGTGGCGTCACAGAGGATAACAGCTTCGGTACCCACGAATTTCTGGATTTCTGCGAACTGATTGGTGCTGATGCATATGTCAACCTGAATGTAGGAAGCGGAACAGTCAGGGAAGCCGCCGAATGGGTTGAGTATGTTACCTCATCCAATGAAAGCCCGATGACCAACCTTCGTAAGAAAAACGGACGCGAAAAGCCATGGAATGTAAAATACTGGGCCGTCGGTAACGAAACCTGGGGATGCGGCGGCAACATGCGCCCCGAATACTATGCCGATATCTACCGCAATTATGCCTCCTTCATGCGTGCACCGGGAATCTATAAAATCGCCAGTGGTGCCAATGTAGAAGATTACAAATGGACTGAGGTGATGATGCGTGAAGCTACCAGAATGATGAACGGTCTTTCATTGCACTATTACACGGTTCCCTTCAACTGGGGAAACAAAGGATCCGCTACGGATTTCAATGAATCGGTATGGTTTACTACCTTGCAGAAAACGCTGAAGATGGATACGCTGGTGACCAAACACTCGGCGATTATGGATAAGTATGATCCGAAGAAAAAAGTTGGATTATTGGTCGATGAGTGGGGAACCTGGTACAACGTGGAACCAGGTACCAATCCGGGATTCCTTTATCAGCAAAGCACGATGCGCGACGCATTGGTGGCAGGTATCAACCTGAACATCTTTAACAACCATGCAGACAGGGTTCGAATGAGCAACATCGCCCAGATGATCAATGTTTTGCAATCCGTTATTCTGACAAAGGAGAAGGAGATGGTGCTGACACCAACCTACTATGTATTTAAAATGTACAAAGTGCATCAGGATGCAACCATGTTGCCGGTAGATCTGAAATGCGATAAATACACCCTTGATTCACAGTCTGTTGATGCGGTAAATTGCTCTGCTTCCGTCAAGGAGGGAGTATTGAGTATCACACTCTGCAACCTCGATCCAAACAAATCGCAACAGGTTAGCTTTGAATTACCAGGATTCAATGGGACAAAAGTTACCGGCAAAGTTGTAACTGCGGATAAAATGAATGCTTACAACGATTTTGGAAAAAAGGATGAGGTCTCTCTGGCAGATTTCAAAAATGTAAAATTCACGAATGGTAAAATTGAGGCGGTATTGCCTTCTAAATCGGTGGTGCTGATACAGGTCCGCAATTAACCAGGATCTCTGATTTTTGCGCACAATTCCATTGTTTAACAGTATACGCGTATCTTCCATAAGTTAAATATTCCATAAAATGAAAAAAATTGTCGGGGAGCTAAAAAAGGGCCGGGTGCTGGTATCGGATGGTGCATGGGGTACGTTTCTGCAGCAAAAAGGACTGAAACCTGGCGAGTGCCCGGAAGAGTGGAATATTTCCAGACCAAACGATGTTTTTGCTATTGCCAAAAGTTATATTGACGCAGGAGCCGACATGGTAGAAACCAATAGCTTCGGCGGTAACAGGTTCAAACTTGAGAAGTATGGATTTGGAGATCGCGTATATGAATTTAATAAAGCCGCAGCCGAAATCAGCCGTTTGGCCGCAGGTCCGGGCCGTTTTGTGCTGGGATCCATTGGTCCTTCAGGTAAACTGCTTATCATGGAAGAGGTTACTGAGGATGAGCTTTATGACGCATTCAAAGAGCAGGCTATGGCTCTGGAAGCAGGAAATGTTCATGCTATCATGATTGAAACAATGACCGATCTTGATGAAGCGCGAATAGCCGTAAAAGCCGCGAAAGAAAATACAGGGTGCGAAGTCTTTTGTACCATGACCTTTCAGAAAATTATCGGAGGCGAATTCCGTACCATGATGGGAATCTCTCCCTCCGAGATGGCCGAAACGCTTGTTGCGGCTGGAGCCGATCTGATAGGTACCAATTGCGGTAACGGAATGGAAGATATGATCGGCATGGTTCAGGAAATAAGGAATTTCAATCCGGCGGTACCAATTCTGGTCCATGCCAACGCAGGAATGCCTCATTATCTGGATGGTGTGACAACTTTCCCGGAGTCACCCGAAAATATGGCTGGGAGAGTCAAAAAGATCATTGAGGCAGGTGCCAATATTGTGGGTGGCTGCTGTGGTACAACACCCGATCACATCGGTAAAATCAGAGAAGTAGTCAACTCCTTGTAAACAGATGGAAATCAAAGAGTACAAATTCAAATACGACGATTTATCCGTTGATCTGCCGAGTCTTCACTCCATACTTGGCTATCCCGGTTCCTCTTTGCCAGCTCCTTTCGACGAATACCTGGAGGAAGCCCTGGAATTTGCCTCTCATCTTACCGACATTCGGGCTGCATACAGAATTGTTGAAGAGATCAGGATCGATCATGCTTCCGGAAAAATCTATGCCGGAGGTCAAATTTTTCAAGCCGGTAAAACGGTTTGCAAAGAGCTGAGAAATTCAGAAGAACTACTCTTTTATGTTTGTACTGCAGGCAAATCAATCAGTGAAATGTCGGCAGTTTTATTGAAGGGGGATGATCCTGCCAAAGGGTATATATATGATCAGGTCGCCATTTTTCTTGCCGATGCTGTTGGAAACAGATTGCATCAAATTGTCCGGGAAGTTCTGCCTGCCGGGAAATTGATGACCAATAGGTACTCTCCCGGATATTGTCACTGGGATGTCTCCGATCAGCACCGGCTTTTTGCACTTTTCCCTCCGGCTCCCTGTGGCATAACGCTGACAGATTCTGCCCTGATGAATCCGGTTAAATCGACCAGCGGTGTGATTGGAACAGGAAAATCTGTTAGCTATCGTGAATATCCATGCGACTTGTGCCTGAGCCTGAATTGCATTTATCGGAAGGTCTCCTGAACAACTCTCCACACTCGACATTCCACGCTCAACTTTTAATTGTTTACTTAATATTAATATTCAGCGCATTCATATATCATTCGGATTTCATAACTTTGTGACCGTCAAATTAAATCATATCATTATGAACAGAATAGCTGAGGTTGTTAAGCCGGGCGTGGTATCAGGAACCGACTTGCAATACATCTTTAAAGTAGCCAAAGCAAATAAATTTGCTATCCCGGCCGTTAATGTTGTTGGTTCGTCATCTGTAAATGCCATCATGGAAGCTGCGGTAATAGCCAATGCTCCTGTCATGATCCAGTTCTCCAATGGAGGAGCTATTTTCAATGCCGGTAAAGGATTGAAAATGGATGGTCATAAAGCAGGTATTCTTGGTGCAGTAGCAGGAGCCAGGCACATCCACACTTTGGCGGAAGCCTATGGTGTTCGCGTTGTTCTTCATACCGACCACGCTGCCAAAAAATTACTTCCATGGATTGACGGATTGCTGGACGAAAGTGAAAAACACTTCGCTCAAACAGGCAAACCGCTTTTTAGCTCACACATGCTGGATCTTTCGGAAGAACCTCTCGAAGAAAACATCGAAATTTGCAAACGCTATCTTGAGCGCATGAGCAAATTGGGTATGACTCTCGAGATTGAGCTTGGAATTACAGGTGGTGAAGAAGATGGAGTTGATAACAGTGGAATTGACAACAGCCTGCTTTATACACAGCCTGCCGATGTTTGCTATGCTTACGAAGAATTAAGTAAAATATCTTCCCACTTTACCATTGCAGCCTCTTTTGGTAATGTTCATGGTGTGTACAAACCGGGTAACGTAAAATTGATGCCTGTCATTCTGAAAAATTCGCAGGAATACATCAAGGCAAAATTGGGTCTGCAGGAGGAACATCCTGTAAATTTCGTTTTCCACGGTGGTTCAGGCTCTTCGCACGAAGAGATTCGCGAAGCCATTGGTTATGGCGTGATCAAAATGAACATCGATACCGATACCCAATGGGCTTATTGGGACGGAATCCGCCAGTTTGAAGCCAAAAATCATGATTACCTTCAAAGTCAGATTGGTAATCCGGAAGGCGCTGACAAACCAAACAAAAAATACTATGATCCGCGTGTATGGATCAGAAAAGGAGAAGAGACACTGATTGCCCGCTTGCAGGTGGCCTTTGATGACCTCAATGCCATCAATAGTTTGTAATTATCTTTATCAAGATTAAAAAGAACCGTCCGGGCAACCGGCACGGTTCTTTTTATTTGGTATTTTTGACAATACAAATCCGGAGTCATGAGAATAATTGTCGCATTTGTATGTTTGTTTTTGTTCGCCAGGGCATTGAATGCACAAAATCCTATTGCGCTGCAAAAAAAGACAACCACCCTTTATCAGGAGGCCCTAAGCCTCTCTCAACAAGGAAATTCCCAGAAATCCATTCAGCTGCTAATTAATATTTTAAGTCTGGATTCTACCTTTTATCTGGCGCATTTTGCTTTGGCAGACCTCAGCCATGAGGCAAAAAAACCCGAGGAAGAAATTTTGCATTTAAGGAAAGGATTGACACTTTCCGGCAACAAATATCCTGCCGGATATAAATTTCTGGCTGAAGTGCTTTATCAACAGGGAGATTATACAGGTGCTCTGAATCCCATGGAGCATTATACTTCTCTCCGGAACTCGCTCACACCTGCAGAACGACTTCTGCTGGAATCATGCCGTTTCTCGGTGAAAGCAACAGACAATCCGGTTCCCTTTGATCCGATCGATCCCGGTGATTCAATCAATACAGATGCTGAGGAATATTGGCCTTCTCTCAATGCAGAAGCCAATGAGCTGGTCTTTACACGATTGGAAACCAAAGATCGGAGTGGTAAAAAAATTGCATTGCCGCAGGAAGATTTTTATTTTTCGAAGTTGAATTCCATGGGCTGGATGGAGGCAAAACCATTGGGACCTCCTGTCAATACTGAGGAAAACGAGGGTGCCCAGACCCTGTCTGCGGATGGCAAATGGCTGATATTTACCGGATGCGGCAGAGCTGATGGCGTTGGCAGTTGTGATCTCTACTTTTCAATGAACAGGAATGGAGGCTGGACTATCCCCATCAACATGGGTGAACCTGTCAACAGTGGTGCCTGGGAGTCTCAGCCGGCCTTATCTGCAAGCGGTGAAGTGCTCTATTTTGTCAGCAGCAGAAAAGGAGGCAAAGGCAAAATGGATATCTGGAAAGCTGAGAAAATCGCAATCTCTCCTGAAGGTATTCCTGAGTTTGGAAATGTAACCAACGTTTCTGCGTTAAATACACAGGAAAATGACCTGTCACCCTTTATTCATGCCGATGGAAAAACTTTATATTTTGCTTCGGACGGGCGGCCCGGTATGGGAGCTACTGATCTATTCCTGACCAGAATAGAGAATGGAAACTATCAGAAACCTGTCAACCTGGGTTTTCCGATTAATACGAAACAGAATGAGGAGGGTATGGTTGTCGAAATATCAGGTGAAAGAGCATGGTTTACTACCAACCGTAATCTTGCCCATGGCAGAGACATCTATTATTTTACCCTGCCAGACTCCCTGAGGCCTGAACCTGTATCGTATCTGAAAGGCGAAGTGTCAGATGCCGAAACCGGATCTAAATTGAGTTCAGACATCATTCTTTCAAATCTTAAGACAAACAAAATTGTAAGAAGAATCTCACCGCCTGAGAATCAGGGAGCTTTTTTGATTTGCCTTCCCTCCGGTGAAAACTATGGCTTATCCATCTCCTGCAAAGGATACCTTTTTGCATCAGAAAATATTTCATTGGTGAACGGATTTACCAAAAATAGGCCCAGGGAGATTTCTATTCGACTGAACCCTGTCAGGGCAGGTGCTTCAACAACGTTAAAAAACATTTTCTTTGAGACAAATTCATGGCAACTGAAGGAGGAATCCGGAACACAGCTGGACGAGATGGTCCTTTTTATGAAGAATAATCCGGAAGTCGTTATGGAAGTGGTTGGGCATACTGACCGGACCGGATCCGAAAGTTATAATCTCGATCTTTCTCAAAAACGTGCGGAAGCAGTGGCGCGGGAGTTGCTGAAAAGAAACATTGAACCATACAGGATCAAAAGCAAGGGCGTCGGATTTTCCATGCCTGTTGGGGATAATGAAAGTGAAGAGGGTAGGAGTGCAAATCGCAGAACTGAATTTAAGGTTAAATCGATCAGTAAATAATTATTGTAAAGACAAAACATTGCCCTCTCTCGATTACTTACCTAATAATTACATATGATGAGAAAATTGAAAATATTTTTTAAGAAATGCCAGGATAAGTCTTTTGGAGGCATTGTTTTTTTGATGATTATATTGCTGTTAACAGCCTGTTCTGTCCAATCAAAACTGAACAAGAAATATATGGGAAAGTCCTTTCTTGAGGTGATGGAAGTAATGGGTGCACCTACAAATATTGAGAATCTGGTAGGCGGAGGAACTGTTCGTGTTTATATAAAAAAAGAGATGCTTAAAGAGGCACCAATCAATACCGGTCAATTTCAATACGACAAATTCAATAGTCCGAAAGTACTCAAGACGGAAATTACAGAATTTTATGTTAATCCTGAGGGAATCGTGAAAAACATCAAATACAGCAGCGAATTCAGCAAGTAACTAAAACTCCTTTTTTATTGATGCAGCGGTTGGGTTTTTATTTTTTTTTATACATTTGCACTCGCTAAAAAGTTCTGCCCAGATGGTGAAATTGGTAGACACGCCAGCTTGAGGGGCTGGTGCCGGTTCCGGTGTGCAAGTTCGAGTCTTGTTCTGGGCACCATGATTATACGAAACCCGCTGAATTTCAGCGGGTTTCGTCGTTTTAGGGGAAAGAATAGGGAAAGAATCTTGTTCTTGGATAAAACTTCCGATTAATTGCAGCCCAACCCTTCAAAACAATTGAAGTCGATGATAAAAGACCTTCAAGAAAAGTGTTGGTCACTCCATGCGTTATTTTGGGACATTCCGGTTGGATTAATATGTCTTTGTCTTAACCTGGCTCTCCTAGTTTTTTTGTTTTAAATAAGTTATCTCGCAATTCTTACACAAACGCAATTCCTGAACGACATTGGCTGAATTGAAGAAACCTTCAACTTTCTCAAAAATATCGAGTCCCCGACCAAGCTTAATCTTCCAGCCTGTATTGGTAGTAATATTCCGGTCGTGATAATCTTCGAAAGTCCAGGTGAAGTTGATTCCCAAAGGTGCCAACGAATCCTGTATCTCGACAAACCAGTCGATCACATCCGGAATACATTCATCCTTGTTCCATGTAATCACATGCAGATCAACATCTGCTTCCGGTGTCTTGGCATCGGCAATAACCTGACAGAATTCGATCAGATTTTTTGCCTGGTAGGGCAACCGGATATATGGATCCACCAATTGAACCCTGGAAGCGCCTGCCAGATAATCACTGAATAGCTTTTTAAAGGAAACACCAGTCTGGTTATCGTGGATAATGATATTCTTTTCCTCCAGGCTTGTTAAAGGGGCAATCATTCTATCTCCTTCAGAAACCGCTGTTTCTTCCGGTTCTCCCTGAACATGCTCTATTGTCTTCTTCACTCCGAAACTCATTTTTTCAAGGGTCTCAACCTCTACCACTTTTTTGGTTGACTTAACCGTGTATTGGAAACTTACCGGTTCGTTTCGGAATGTTTCATCCAGTATATAGAGCTGATCCTTTACCCGTTTCCTTCCTTCGTTGGCAAAATTGATCAGTTCGAGTGCTTCTTCTTCGGTCATCTTTAAATGAGGATAGATCAGCTTAACCAATCCGGAGAAAGTCTTTCTGACTGAATTCGTATCACGTCCGGAATAAGTCGGATCAAGCGATGCATAAGTGTCCAGCATGTTGGAATAATCGAATTTGCGTAGCTGGCGCAGGATTTCAGCCAGATAATCTACAATGAATCCGTAATCGGATGATAAGCCAATGTTCTTCAAAATTTTCACCTCCCATCCGGGGATATAAATGTGAATGCGGTCAAGAAATGCGCCTTTGATGTAAGCTGCCGGAATGGATTCAAAGAGGTGTGAATTCCGTAGCATATAGGGAACAGAATGTTTCGTGTTTCCGATAAAAGCCATGGAGGCATAAGCCTGAACGGATTCTGTTCCTCTGTTGAAGGATTTATTTGCCATGTAGTTCTGCATGATGTTGACCATGTCGCCATCGGAGCGCTTTGAACCAACTACCTGCTCAAATTCATCCAGACAAACTACATCCCAATATCCAACTAACCCCACTTTGCCCCTGCCTGTATTGGAAACGAACAACTTGGCACTGGTCACATCA
>JANYKW010000007.1 GCA_025358025.1 Bacteroidia bacterium
TGCAGCAGTAGGATATGCTTTCTCCAGTTTACGTACAATGGTTGAAGCATACAGATCAATTGTATTTTTATCCTCCTGATTCAATGCACCTCCCCCTTTTGCCTTCGTCAGCTCTGCCACCCAATCAGCTTTATTGAGTCCTGCCAGTTTCTTTAAATCCTGTGGCGTAGTTATATTCTTTGATTTGATAATAGGAGGAATTATTTCACCGCTAAACCCAAACAGTTTCCCTAACGCAAGATTGGTTTTCGCGTCTGTAGCATTGGTTGTATTGCTAAAAAAAGCAGGATCGGCAATTTTATCGAAGAAGGTATTCAGGTCATCTTTGTTATCCTGGAAAAGTTGTCCCGCTTCCTGCACTTTACCTTGCAAGACAAAGTTGGTGACCGTATTCAGAACTTTTTTGGGATGTTCATTTTTGTAATACTCTTCTGCCTGCCCTCTGTATTCCCGGAGCATTTCAATATTGAGTTTGCATTCCTCCCTGACTCTTGAAGCAACAATCATCTCCTTTGCCGCATTTGTAACATCCGTTTGAATCACATTTGGATCCGTTAATGCCGCATCATAAAGAAGGGTCTGAACATCGGTGCTGATGCCAATTGAAAGATTGGCGTTCATTGATGTGGAAGAATTACTCTTAAGCAGCGTGTTTTTGCGCAGCAAGGCATAAAAGAAAGCGGGGCTAATCTGCGATATATTCTGAAGGCGATGTGCAACAACAAGGTGTTCAATTTTTACGGATTCAACTTCCAGCTCTTTCGAAAGAAAAGTAATATCCTGGTTTTCTGTGTTCTCCTGTAAATCAGCAATAGCTACTTTATTGGCCAGAAAGGTGACTTCCCTGTGCAGATAATCATATTCAACCACCTCCGGACTGATTTCATTTTGCACGATGATATTGATTTCCTCGCGCGGTGAGGCGTTAAAACGTATCGAATTGATATCCGATTCGTAAACCAGGGTCTTCTTTTCGGGAGTAAATAACTTGATAGAAATATCTGCTTCCTTAACGCCCCTGCCGCTTAGCTGACTGTGCAGCCAGGTAATTTGATACTTGCCATCTTTGTCGGTGACGGTTTCTGCGAGCAGTTCCTCGCTGCGCATGTCACGGTCGAAAACGCGTACGATCAGGTTAGCGATCGCGCGATTTTGCTTGTCGGTTACCTTTCCCAGAACTATGTTCGGAGTGGGTGATTTTGTTTCCATTGCCATATTACTATTTTTTAAGTTTTTAGAAGTATTACAAAGTCATATGCGTTTCAAACAATCATTTAAGGGTGTTTTAATACCAGGATATACCAAAAGTTCCATATACAAATGGTCCGCCTGCAGGCACCATTCCGGATCCAACAGTATCGCCCTGCCAGCGGTATCCGGTGGCTGCACCAAATGTGTAAATTTGTGTTCCATCCAGGATATTTACACTTGCACCGCCTCCCACCGATCCAAATTGGGTGCGTCCGGTTGTATCTCCATTTAAAATTCCACCACCGGCTCCTTCTGCATAAATAGATACTATTGGAACTTTGCTGTTGGAATAATACACGGGATTGTAAGTGAGATTCAGTGATCCCGTCAGATTGACCGGATTTGGAACATATGTTGATGGCGCTCCATCGCCCGTCTGTGCAACTTGCGTAGATTGCTGAAATCCGAAGTTTACATTTCCACCAATCACTACAGGTGAATGGTCTGCATCCGGACCTCCAAGATGAAGTTCAGGGGCAACAGTAAACGCTCCTCCGAAATTCGTGGAAGCATCGGGGGGGCTTTGACCGAGGGTATAGTTCAATGCTAAATATCCACCTAATATAAAACGGCTTCCGTCAGGTCCATACCATACATGTACTCCCGCGGAAGGAGAAGCACCGGTTACGGTTCCCGTAGTATCACCAGCTAAAGTCAGGTTCCCTGTAATTTCTATTCCACCTAACGATTTTGATTGCGCAATACCTCGATTGAAAGCATAACCAAGTTGTGTTCCACCTCCTTGTGCCCCCGCTGCGGATAACCTTTGCCTTTGAAAAGTAACACTTAAGCCCGTCCTTCCTGCAGGCTGACCCGGACCTCCTGCAGTAGCCTGTGGCGGAGGAGTAGGTTGTGCTTCATCAGGCGGATCTTCCGTTTGTGGTGTCGGTACGGGAGTAGTGTTGCCACCCGTGGTCGCCTGTTTACCGGTAAGATCTGTTTTTATTACAGGATTGTTAACCACATAGGCATAGACATTTGTACCATCCTTAATACCTGTCGGATCGGTACTCGCCCACCGCGCCAGCCAAGGTAGATAATACCTCGCGCTGTGGTATTCGAGTCCGGTTTCTTCGTCACGCTCCATACCTGTGAAACGGTAACGTTTTGCTGCGGCTTTAATCGTAGCACTTTGAGCCTGAAAGGCAGTGGTCCCGAAAGGATGGTACTCTTCGTAACTAATCACCTGGGCAAAAGCATCCAGCTCTAAACAAGATGAGCCCAAATGGTTGTGCAATTGATAACGGACCAACCGTGCCCCGACTGTTTCCGAAGGAGCAGGCGCAGGCTTCGTATTTTGTTTGACAGTTTCCACCATTACAAAACGATTTCCCTGGTCAATCAAACTCAAAGATTCCCGTTCAAAATTGATCAGGTTGGCCTGGTAAGTCCGGTAGGTTTCATAGCCCGAGATGTAAATACGCTCCTCCTTTTTAGTTGGTATTGCTTCGGCACCGGCACTATTCTCTGTGATCTTGCGGATTCGTTGCCCATTCGCATCGTATTGGTACCATGTTGTTTCAGCAGTACCATTACCTGGATTTACTTTTTGCCTGATTGATTTTACCAGCTCCTCTTTAAAACTCCACCCCATTTCATCGAGGTGAGGCATCACAGTTATAAAACCATGTTTCGGATGATGCATATAGCTGTAAGTTTCGGCGCCAATTTGCGTCGTCTTTAAACGGTTGCTGGCTTTTTCGTAATCATAGTTCCGGGTCCAGTTGTTACCCGCCGACTGATGATTACGAAAAAACCAGTAACCGTTTAAAGACGACACAAATTGGTGCCGAAACTTACAGCTACACGCATCATCCGAAACATGGTTTTATAACGGTGATGCCTCACCTCGATGAAATGGGGTGGAATTTTAAAGAGGAACTGGTGAAAACCATCAGGCAAAAAGTAAATCCAGGTAATGGAACGGCTGAAACGACATGGTACCAATATGATGCCAACGGGCAACGAATCCGCAAGATCACAGAGAATAGTGCCGGTGCCGAAGCAATACCAACTAAAAAGGAGGAGCGTATTTACATCTCGGGCTATAAAACCTACCGGACTTACC
>JANYKW010000015.1 GCA_025358025.1 Bacteroidia bacterium
CCGGTTGATAAACACAACCTCCCCGATCTCACGCCGCTGCTGGCTGCTACGCGCACCGTGGGCAAGGTATTGAAAAAGGGTGATTATGTTTTGTATGAATCAACGGTATATCCCGGCGCTACGGAGGAAGATTGTGTTCCCATCCTTGAAAAATTATCGGGATTGAAATTCGTGGAGGATTTTAAAGTTGGTTTCTCCCCCGAACGCATCAATCCCGGAGATAAAGAGCACATGCTCACCAACGTCATCAAAATCGTGTCGGGGTGTGACGACGAATCGCTTGACCAGATTGCCAAGGTTTACGAACTTATTGTAAAACCGGGGGTACACAGGGCACCCACCATCAAGGTAGCCGAAGCTGCCAAGATCATTGAAAATGCGCAGCGCGACATCAACATCGCCTTCATGAACGAGCTTTCCATCATCTTTGGCCGGATGAACATCAACATTTACGACGTGATCGAAGCTGCCGGGACTAAATGGAATTTTCTGAAATTCTATCCCGGACTTGTCGGCGGTCATTGCATTGGCGTTGACCCGTATTACCTTACTTACAAGGCCGAAGAATACCGCTACCATCCCAGGGTGATCAATGCCGGACGTTATGTAAACGACAGCATGGGCTTCTATGTAGCCAAACAATGTGTGAAACAACTTATTAAGGCAGGAATAAATATTCTTGGTGCACGAGTCCTTGTCATGGGCGCCACCTTCAAGGAGAATGTCAGCGATATCCGCAACTCCCGCGTAGCCGACCTGATCAGTGAACTCAAGCAATACAGCATCACCGTTGATGTGACCGACCCCTACGCCAGCAGCGACGAACTGATGCATGAATATGGTTTCGGTCTTTCTGCCAACCTGGCGGATAATTATGATGCTATCATCGTGGCGGTAAATCACAAACCCTACCTGGAATTAACAGAAGACTATTTCAAATCTATTACCTCACCCAATGCCATTTTTGTAGATGTGAAGGGGGTTTTCAGGCGGAAGATTAACAAAATGAGCTATTGGAGTTTGTAGAGAGACTATCGAAAATTAAAGTCTGATTTTAGGTAAACATGCCCCATTCTCCTGAAATAAAGCAATTTATCCGCGAACACAGCAACTTGTTCTGGTATACTCCCGAAGATCAAAAGGAGAATATCAGCTTGGAGTTTTTAGTAGAGACAATTTTTAATTATGGGAACCTGGACGATGTTCGAAAACTTCTTGATCTCCTGGGAACGGAACGGATAGCCAACATCTTTTTTAATCTTGAAGGGCGGAAAAAAATGAATTATTATCCTGAGATATATAATTTCTTCTCCTTACTGTTATCGAAGCATGCATAAAGAAATCCTCAACCAGGATCAAAACCAGTTATTACCGCTTGTAAGTCGGTTTAAAAAAGAGTATTACCTGGTTGGAGGTACTGCGATCGCTTTATATTTGGGACACCGCCGGTCGATTGATTTTGATTTGTTTAAATTTAGTACGCTCCGTCCGAAAAATATCATTGATACTGTATCGGGATATGATTTTCCGTATACAGTAACACGACGTGTTACCGAACAAATGAACATTATCATCAACAATGTGAAATTTACTTTTTATCAATATCCTTTTGAGATCAATGCAAAAGTAAAGTTTGAGGATTTTCTGCGCACGCCTGCATTAATTGATTTAGCAGCGATGAAAGCATACGCACTCGGACGGAGATCGAAATGGAAAGACTACGTTGATCTCTACTTTATTTTAAAAGATCATTATTCAATCGGACAAATTTCTTTAAGGGCAAATGAAATTTTCGGCGAATTGTTCTCTGAAAAGCTTTTTCGTGCCCAGGTAAGTTATTTTAAGGACATTGATTTTTCGGAACAGGTCGAATTTGTTGCTCCTGCTGTTACGGAATCCATTATAAAGGAATTTCTGATCGGCAAGGCAACAGATATTTAGCAAAGTACGAATCGTAAAAAAGTCATACTGATGACAGCACCTAAAACAGCGCTTATAACCGGAATTACCGGCCAGGATGGCGCTTATCTTGCCGAATTCCTGCTCAAAAAAGGATACATCGTTCACGGGTTGAAAAGGCGATCTTCATTGTTCAACACCGACCGGATTGATCATCTCTACCAGGATCCGCATACCCAGAATCAGAATCTTTTCCTGCACTATGGCGACCTCACCGATTCGATGAACGTTACACGCATCATCCAGGAAACTCAGCCTGATGAGGTTTACAACCTGGCGGCCATGAGTCATGTGATGGTGAGTTTTGACACCCCGGAATACACTGCAAATGCCGATGGAACTGGAACTCTGAGAATTCTGGAAGCAATCAGGCTTTTGGGACTCACAGAAAAAACCAGGATTTACCAGGCATCAACATCCGAACTTTATGGCAAGGTGCAGGAAATACCTCAAACGGAAAAAACCCCGTTTTATCCGAGAAGTCCTTATGGAGTAGCGAAAATGTACGCCTACTGGATCACGGTAAATTACAGGGAAGCGTACAATCTTTTTGCCTGTAACGGGATCCTGTTCAATCACGAATCTCCCATTCGCGGCGAGACTTTTGTCACCCGGAAGATTACGCGTGCTGTGGCCCGGATTGCACTGGGTTTGCAGGATAAACTCTACATGGGCAACCTCTCGTCGCAGCGCGACTGGGGCCATGCAAAGGATTACATCAAGGCCATGTGGCTCATCCTGCAGCATGACACCCCTGATGATTATGTGATTGCCACCGGTGTTACCACGGCTGTGCGGGAATTTATCCGCAAAGCGTTTCAAGAACTTGGCCTCATCATCGAATTTTCAGGATTGGATGCCGCTGAGAAAGGAGTCGTTGTCGCCAGTGAACGGGCGGAATACAAGAAATTTATCGGGCAGGAAGTGGTTGCTGTTGATCCCCGGTATTTCCGCCCCACCGAAGTCGAGTTGCTCATTGGTGATGCTACCAAAGCCCGCACTACTTTGAACTGGGCGCCGGAATATGATCTGGATATGCTGATCAGAGAGATGGTCAAATCTGATTTCAGGCTGATGCAAAAAGAAAAATTCCTCAAAGAAAACGGATTCAATACGCTCAACTACTTCGAATAGTGGAAAAAAATTCGAAAATATACATTGCAGGTCACACCGGAATGGTTGGATCGGCCATCACGAGGAGGTTGCGCGAAAAAGGCTATACCAACATCATTGGCCGCACGCTGGAAGAACTTGATTTGACCAGTCAGCAAGCCGTGGCCAGCTTCTTTGAAGCCGAAAATCCCGAATACGTCGTGCTGGCTGCCGCAAAAGTTGGCGGCATCCTGGCCAACAACCCCTATCGCGCCCAGTTTATCTATGAAAACCTGATGATCGAAGCCAACATCATTCACCAGGCCTACCTCCATGGGGTTAAAAAATTATTGTTCCTGGGAAGTTCCTGCATTTACCCGAAGAATGCCCCCCAACCGCTTAAAGAAGAATACCTGCTCACCGGCGAACTGGAACAGACCAATGAGCCGTATGCCATTGCCAAGATTGCCGGCATTAAACTGTGCGAAAGTTACTACCGCCAGTATGGTTGCAACTTTATCTCCGTGATGCCAACCAATCTGTATGGTCCCAACGACAACTACAACCTCGAAACATCCCATGTTCTTCCTGCCATTATCCGCAAGATGCACCTGGCCCGTTGCCTTGAGACCGCAAACTGGGATGCCATCCGAAAAGATCTTAACAAACGCCCCATCGAAGGAATCAACGGAAATTCAAGTGAAACCGAAATTCTGACCATTCTGAATAAATATGGAATAACCCTTAATCCTTCCGTCACGCGTCACGCGTCACGCGACACGACTTCCAGAGTACCTGTCACCCTTTCCCTGTGGGGCACCGGCCAGGTCTTCCGCGAATTCCTCCACGTTGACGACATGGCCAGTGCAAGTGTAAAAATATTGGAAGAACTCGACGTCGCCAACCTCGTCACCCGTCACCCGTCACGCGTCACAGGAGATTCGTCACGCGTCACGGTTGATTCGTCACCCATCACCTTCTTAAACATCGGCACCGGCACTGATCAAACCATCGCCGATATCGCCACAATGGTCAAGTCCATCACAGGATTCGGGGGTGAAATTCGTTGGGATCATTCAAAACCTGATGGGACGTTGAGGAAGTTGCTTGATGTTTCCATGCTGAATGAGTTGGGGTGGAACCATTCTTATATACTGCTGGAAGGGATTTCAACTGTTTACAGCCAATTTATCAATGCGTAATACTATTCTACGTAATATTTAAATCAGGATTTTCGAGAAAACTCGAATAGTAATTTATAATTTACACCAATGTTTAACAACAAAACATTACTTATAACCGGAGGAACAGGTTCTTTCGGCAACGCTGTACTCGACCAGTTTTTAGATACCAACATCAGAGAAATCCGAATTTTTTCACGCGATGAGAAAAAGCAGGATGACATGCGGCAGCTTTATCGCAATGACAAAATAAAGTATTACATCGGCGATACGCGTGATAAAAGAAGTCTCGACACCGCTATGCGTGGGGTGGACTATGTTTTCCAGGCTGCAGCCCTTAAACAGGTACCCTCCTGTGAATTCTTCCCGATGGAAGCGGTTCGCACCAATGTGATGGGTTGCGAAAATGTGCTGGATAGTGCTCTGGAAAACGGGGTAAAAAATGTCATTGTACTCAGCACGGATAAAGCAGTCTATCCCATCAATGCCATGGGGATGTCGAAAGCGCTCAGCGAAAAAGTGATGGTTGCTAAAAGCCGCAATCTCAATGGCAGTGGTACAACCTTTTGCGGCACCCGCTACGGCAACGTAATGGCCTCAAGAGGTTCGGTGATCCCGTTATTCATTGATCAGATCAAAAAAGGTGACCCACTTACCTTAACTGATCCACAAATGACCAGGTTTATGATGACCTTGCAGGATGCAGTAACTCTGGTACTCTATGCCTTTGAACATGGAGAAAACGGGGACATCTTTGTTCAGAAAGCGCCTGCTGCCACCATCGAAGTATTGGCAAAAGCCCTTGTGGAATTGTACCGATCGAAGAGTCCCATCAGAGTGATTGGTACCAGACATGGCGAAAAACTATATGAAACCCTGGTAAACCGGGAGGAGATGGCTAAAGCCAGCGATATGGGCGACTACTTCCGTATCCCAGCCGACAACCGCGACCTTAATTATGGAAAGTTTTTCACCGAAGGTGAATCCAAAGTCTCCGAAGTTGACGACTATACCTCCCACAACACCGCCCGGCTGGATGTGGAAGGAACAAAGAGACTGCTGTTGAAATTACCGATAATTCAGAATGAAATAACAAGATAAAAGATAAAAGTACAAAGATAAAAGCCTGACCAATTTTCCGCCTTTTGTCTTTTTCCTTTTGTCATTCGTCTTTTTCCTTTAATCTTTTTCCTTTTATCTTTTATCTTTTCTAAATGCTTAAAGCAGGAATCACCGGACAAGCTGGTTTTGTAGGGACACACCTGTACAATACTCTCGGATTAGAACCAGACAAATTTATCCGCATTCCGTTTGAAGACGCTTTTTTCACAGACTCTTCGAAACTGGCAGAATGGGTTTCCTCCTGCGATGTAATCGTTCATTTGGCAGCAA
Source organism: Bacteroidia bacterium (assembly GCA_025358025.1). GTDB lineage: Bacteria > Bacteroidota > Bacteroidia > Bacteroidales > Prolixibacteraceae > CAINVV01. The sequence continues at coordinate 5,625 of JANYKW010000015.1, forward strand.
TGAACCGCCATCATGATCCTGAGGTGATTTATAAGACCAATATCGGGCTTGTCGGCCAGTTGATTGCTGCCCTGGAACATACGAATTCTACCCCTTTTGTTTTGTTCGCTTCCTCCACCCAGGAAGAACGCGACAACCTGTATGGAAAATCAAAACGGGAAGGCCGTGAAATGCTTGAAAAATGGGCTGTACGGAACGATGCAAGCTTTACCGGGCTTGTAATCCCCAATGTTTTTGGCCCTTTTGGAAATCCATATTATAACTCTGTCATCGCCACTTTCTGCCATCAGTTGACTCATCATGAAACTCCTAAAATTGAAATAGACGGGGAGGTGAAACTGATCTATGTCGGGGAGTTGGTGGAAGTAATAATGGAAAAGATAAAAGAGAAAAGTGAAAAGATAAAAGACAAAAGTAAAAAGACAAAAGTGGAGTGCGTGTATGTTCCGCATACGGGAACGATAAAGGTTTCGGAGTTGATGAAGTTACTGAAAGAAATCAAAACCAATTATTTCGAAAAGGGAGAGATTCCGGCACTTGGCGATCCTTTTCACCGGAATCTCTTCAACACTTTTTTAACCTATATTGACCATTCCGCTTTTTTTCCGTTCAAACTGAAATTAAACACCGACAACCGGGGTTCCTTTGTGGAAACGGTCAGGCTCAACAGTGGCGGGCAGGTTTCTTTCTCGACCACTGTCCCGGGCATCACCCGCGGCAACCATTTCCATACCCGGAAAGCTGAACGGTTTGCGGTAATCAAAGGTAAAGCGCGTATTGAATTGCGCAGGATCGGAACCAAAGAAGTTCTTTCCTTTGAACTCGATGGGGCAAAACCTTCTTTTGTAGATATGCCTGTATGGTATACGCATAATATCAAAAACGTTGGGAATGAAGAGCTTTATACCATCTTCTGGATCAATGAACATTTTGATGCAAGGGATCCTGACACATACTTTGAAGTGGTATAAAGTCAAGACAAAAGATAAAAGGAAAAAGATAAAAGTGGGGTTTCAGGATAAAAGATAAAAGTCGAAAGACAAAAGAAGAAACTTGATGAATGATCTGGAAACAAGGTTATTTTCATTTGCGGTCAGAACGATTAAATATTTAAGAACCTTGCCGGCCAAAATTGAATTTAAGGTGATCAGATATCAATTAATCAAAAGTTCGACCTCCAGCGGAGCCAATTATGAGGAGGCACAAGCCGGGTCGTCCAAAGCAGACTTTAACAATAAAGTAAGAATATCTCTCCGCGAAATGCGCGAATCAAATTATTGGTTGAGAATAATCCATGGAATAATCGAAAAAGAAGACCAGGAGTTGTCATCACTTATTAAAGAGTCTGACGAACTGAAAAATATCCTTGGCTCAATTGTTCAAAAAACCCGTTCAAAATAACCACCACTTTTATCTTTTCACTTTTGTCTTTTATCTCTTTCCTTTTGTCTTTTATCTTTTCTTACAATGAATAAACTCAAACTTATTACCATCCTGGGTACCAGGCCCGAAATTATCCGCCTGTCTGCAGTCATTAAAGCCTGCGATAAATACTTTAACCACATCCTCGTCCATACCGGGCAAAACTGGGATTATAACCTGAATCAGGTCTTTTTTGAAGATTTAGGTCTTCGGGAACCTGATTATTACCTCGATAGTGTAGGGTCAAACCTTGGCGAAACCATGGGTAATATCATTGCAAAGTCATATGACGTGCTGCAACAGGAAAAACCGGATGCACTTCTGATTTTAGGCGATACCAACTCAGCCCTTTCATCCATCTCAGCTAAACGGTTAAAAATACCCATTTTTCACATGGAAGCAGGGAACCGTTGCTTTGACCAGAATGTACCTGAAGAGATTAACCGGAAAATTGTAGATCACATTTCCGACATCAATCTTCCCTATACAGAACATTCCCGGCGTTACCTTTTATCGGAAGGCTTCCGCAAAGAACATATTTTTGTTACCGGTTCCCCGATGCGGGAAGTATTGCAGCAACACAACGACGCCATAGTTGCGTCGAACGTGCTAAAAACACTTAACCTGGAACCAAATAAATATATCCTGGTTTCCGCTCACCGGGAGGAAAATATCGACATCGAACAAAATTTCATGAGCCTGATGACCGCCATCAACACCATCGCGGAAAGGTACAAGTTCCCGGTCATCTACTCCACCCATCCGCGAAGCATGAAGTTCATTGAACAACGCAAATTCATCTTCCATCCGCTGGTCCGGAACATGAAACCATTTGGCTTTCTCGACTACAACAAACTTCAGATGAACGCCTTCTGCGTTTTATCCGACAGCGGCACCCTTTCGGAAGAGAGCGCCATGCTAGGTTTTGCTGGTATCCTTTTACGTACATCCACGGAACGGCCCGAGGTGCTGGATAGAGGAACGGTGGTGATTGGAGGCATTACAGGCAATGACATTGAACAGGCCATTGAACTTGCCGTTGCCATGAAACAAAACAACGAACCAACCGCTGCAATCCCCGATTACACCGATGTCAACGTATCTGTAAAGGTGGTAAAGATCATCCAGAGTTTTACTAAAATTGTGGATAAAGTGGTGTGGGGGAAAGAAAAATGAAAAGTAACACCATGCACAAAATCAAAACACATAAAAGTTCATTCATGTTTACCCTTTTACATGCCAATAAAAGTACTGAGATTTTGCCTTTTAAATTTGAATTAGTCCAAAAATGATTGCTGCAATTATACAAGCAAGAACAGGATCAAGCAGGCTACCGAACAAAGTATTTAAGGAGCTTTGTGGAAAACCTTTAATCTGGCACGTTGTTAACAGATTAAGCTTTTCAAAGAGGATTGACAAGATCATTCTCGCAACAACTCAAAATCAGAATGACGATATTCTTGAAAGCTGGGCATTAGAAAATGGTGTTTTTTGTTTTAGGGGTAGTGAAGAAAACGTTTTGGAAAGAATTTATCAAGCTGCATGTCAATTTGAAGTTGATACAATTGTCAGAATAACTGCTGATGACCCGTTTAAAGATCCTGAAATCATAGATGATGTAATAAATATGTTTGAAGAAGGCAATTTAGATTTTGCATACAATAACAATCCTCCCACTTACCCGGAAGGACTGGATACAGAAGTTTTTTCATGTAAAGCTATTCAGATAGCTTGCGAAAAAGCAACAGATAATTTTGATAAGGAACACGTTACGCAATATTTATATAAAAATCCAGACTTGTTTAAACAGAAGTGCTTAAAAAACAGTTCGGATCTTTCATACCTTCGTTGGACAATAGACACAATACAAGATTGGGAAATGACAGAAGAGGTTTATAATAAACTCTTCAATTACAATGATATTTTTAAAATGAACGACATACTTGAATTATTAGATCAAATGCCTGCAATTAACTTAATGAATTCGGATGTGAAACGCAGTACAATGTATATTAAAAAATGAATTAGCATGCAACGATTTACTGAATTAGAAAAGAAATATGCTCTGGAAGCTATTGAAAATGAATTCAATACTTCAAAAAACAGCATATTCAACAACAGATTGGAACAAAAATTTAGAGATTTATTTAATGTTAAATACACAATCGGTCATGTAAATGGAACTCAAACAATGCATACAGCTTTAGCAGCGCTTCATGTGGAATCAGGTGATGAAGTAATTGTTCCACCGTTAACAATGTCAAGTACTGCTTTAGCTGTTCTGCAAAACCATAGTATTCCTGTTTTCGCTGATGTTGATAGTTCAACCTTCAATATTGATCCGGCTTCTATAATTAAATGTATTACCGGAAAAACAAAAGCTATAATAACTGTTTCACTTTATGGACTAAGTCCTGATTATGACAAAATATTAGAAGTCTGCAAACAAAATAAAATTTATCTTATCGAAGACAATGCTGAGTGTTTTTTAGGAGAATATAAAGGGAAACTGGTAGGTCAGTTTGGGGATTTTGCAAGTTTTAGTTTTCAGGCTAGCAAACACATAACTTGTGGTGAAGGTGGGATGTTAACTACCAATAATGAGAATTTTGCCAATAATGCACGTCGATTTAGCAGTTTAGGGTACGCTGGCGTTAGTGCAAAACAAGGGAAAATAACACGCAATGATATTCAGAACCCTAATTATAACCGGCATATTTCATTAGGATTTAATTATAGGATGTCAGAAGTTAATGCAGCTGTTGTTCTTGGTCAATTGGAAAGGGCAGAAGAACTGGTCGAACAACGAATCAAAGTGGCAAGGATATTTGATCAGGTGCTAGACGGAACAAATCTCCTGATCCGCCAGAATGAACCCATGGGATATAAAAACTCTTATTGGGCTTATAGTGCAATTCTTAACACTGAAAATCCGAAAATTGATTGGTACCGATTCCGTGATCTTTTTCAAAAAAATGGTGGAGATGGATATTATGCAGCGTGGAAACTGTCATACAATGAACCTTTGTTTAAAAATGAAATTCAAAAGTGGAATGGTGTCTGGCAAAAATATAATGAAAATCTGTGTCCAGTTTCTGAGTATCTTCAAAAACGAATGATTCAATTAAAAACAAACTATTGGGACCTGTCAGAAGCCGAAATACAGGCAGAAGTATTGTATAAAACTATTAAAGAATTCTAAATAAACAAACTATGAAATATTTTTCCAAACAAATAAACATTGGGGGTCGTTTAATTGGCCATGGTCATCCTACCTACATTATTGCCGAAATAGGTGCAAATTTTGACAATGATATAAATAAAGCTAAGCGATTAATTGATGCTGCAAAAGAATGTGGAGCAGATTGTGCTAAATTCCAAACTTTCAGTACTTCTAAAATTGTTTCTGAAGGTGGTTTCTCATTAATGAAACTAGAAGGTGTACATGGTTCATGGGGACGTACAATTAGTGAAGTATTTAAAGATGCCGAGTTTCCAAGAGAATGGCATCAGGAAATCTCAGGTTATTGCAAGAAAATAGGAATTGATTTTTCTACTTCTCCTTATGATATTGATGCAGTAGATTTGTGTGTGAAACTAGATTTACCCTTTATCAAAATCGGATCAGGTGAAATAACTTGGTTGGAAATGCTGGATTATATTGGCCGCACAGGAAAACCTTTAATGCTTGCAACTGGTGATGCTACTATGTCTGAAATTGATGAAGCGGTCAGAACCATTGAAGCTACCGGCAACAATAATCTTATTTTAATGCAGTGTATTACAAACTATCCATCAAAGATTGACAGCGCAAATGTAAATGTATTAAAAACATATCAATCTGCTTTTGATATTCTTACCGGTTATTCCGATCATTCACCGGGGCCAGTCGTTGCACTTGCATCTGTTGTATTAGGAGGTTGCGTTATTGAAAAACATTTTACGCTCAACAAAACAGATAAAGGTCCTGATCATCCGCACTCAATGAATCCTACTGAATTCAAATTAATGACTGACTATGTTCGGGAAATAGAACGCGCAATGGGGAGTACACGCAAAGAGGTCGTTGAAGAAGAAGGCGAAACTGTCTTTGTTCAGCGACGCTGCCTCTATGCCAAATGTAATATACCTGCCGGCAAAGCTATTGAAGTCGATGAAATTGATGTACTTAGACCTGCTTTAGGTATTCCTCCAAAATATAAAAAAGTAATTATTGGAAAAGTTGTTAATAAAGATATTGAAAAAGGTCAACCGTTATTTTGGGATAATTTCTAAGCTATGACTGACAGAGAAAAGTGCATAGCAATAATTGATAATGACTGTCTTCAGAAATCTGATGCCATCGTTTTACTTGAAGGAGATGGATTGTATCGTTATAAAAAAGCAGTCAGTCTATACAATGAAGGATGGGCTAACAAAATTATCTTTAGTGGAGGTATTACGGATTACGAATATGGGAGTTTTCCATATTCTGATGTACTCCCCCATTTACTTGCCACAGGGGTCCCAAGTAAGGCTATTATTCATGAGAACAAATCATTAAACACCAAAGAACAAGCCCATGAAGTTCTAAATATGGCATCCTCAAATAGTTGGCAGAGACTGATATTAGTAGCTTCACATGAGCATCAATACAGGGCATACATGACTTTTCTCCGTCAAGTAATAGATTTGAACCAAGGCATCGTTCTCTATAATTCACCTGCGAGAAATTTAGGATGGTTCGCTGATTCCGGATGGGGCTTGAGATTTGAAAGATTAGAAATTGAATTTGAAAGAATTGAGAAGTATTCCAAGTTAGGCGATCTGGCAACCTATGAAGAGATCATAAACTATCAGAAATGGAAAGAAAAGTTAGGTTAGAACAAGCAAGACAAATCATGGGTAACAACTTCATTGGCCCAGAGGAGTTATCTCGGATTGCTGTTCAATTAGGGATTCTTGTTCCGACCAATTATCCGGAAATTTTATTTAGTCGAAGAGAATTAACAAGAAAGCAAGATGAGTATATTTTGCTCCTCGGAGCTACTCAAATGAAAAATGGCGAAACTGTAACAATAAAATCACTAAGGACTCACTTGGGAATAGATCCAGACAAATCTGAACCTTGTTTTTATAATCAAGATTGGTATTTAAAAGAGAAATTTATTGAAAAACCTCTTGAACCAAAATGGTTTCTTGTTAGAAAAGATGTTTTTCAAACAACGCGAGGAAAGAATCCAGAAGAAATAAGTTTACAATATTATTTTCCGTCTGCAATTTTATGCACTTATGCTTTCTTTGCATATTGGTTCCATTTCAAAAAGTATCTATGGATGAATGATTTCATTTGGTGCAATGATCTGGATGGCAATGGAGATAGAATTTACGTTGCAAGATATATAGACCCAACAGGTCTTTGTAAAAACGGCTACAGTATTCATCGCCATTTAAAAATAAGAGAATTCTATGGTTGTGTGGATTTTGCGTAAGATAGTATGAAGTTGGGGATTAAGAATACTTTTATAAGATTAATTTCTTCTTCTTTAGTTCGAACTTCAGGAATTTATACTATATCTGGTTTCATAAATGCCGCTATTCCACTATTATTATTGCCTATTCTGACCCGGAGATTAACACCTACAGATTATGGTATTGTTGCAATGTTTCAATTAGCAGTAAGTGTTGTATATCCATTTATCGGAATAAATCTCGAAGGTGCTATTCAAAGAAGATATTATGATAAGGATAAGTCTGATTTTGCTTCTTATATCGGGACATGCCTGACCCTTTTTTTTGGGAGTTTCATTATTGTTGCTTTTGTCTTTTATTTATTTAACGATCAGATAGTTAAATCTACTCAAATCCAGGATGTCTGGATAAAATACATTCTTATCGTTGCAGCTTGTCAATTTATTACTTCTGTAGTCCTTGTTATCTTTCAGGTAAAGGTCCAGCCATTTAAATATGGAATTCTTCAAATTTCTCAATCTCTCATTAATATTAGTTTAACAATTGTATTTGTTGTCATATTAAATAAATCATGGGAAGGCAGGCTGGAAGCTCAAATTTTTTCCGGTATTTTAGTAGCATTTATAAGCTTGCTAATACTTTACAGATTAAAACTAATAAAAGTTAGCCCGAATTGGAATGACGCCAAAAACGCTATGCGATTTGGCCTGCCATTAATACCACACGCAATTGGGGGAATGCTTTTTTCAGCCATAGATAGATTCTTCCTGACTAATCTATTAGGATTAAATCATACAGGAAATTATACTGTAGCATTCCAGCTTGGCAGTATAATTAGTTTGTTTACAGTATCATTTAACAATGCTTTTGTCCCCTGGCTTTTTGAGAACTTAAATAAAGAAGAAATTGAAGTAAAAAAAAAAATTGTCAGGTTCACATATTCGTATTTTGTAATTCTCGCTGTTGGGGCACTCCTTTTAATATGGATATTCCCAAGTATTATTTCAATCTTTGTAGGAGATCGGTTTAATAGTGTAAATACATATTCAGTATTTATTGTGTTTGGATTTGTCTTTCAGGGAATGTATTTTATGGTCACAAATTATATTAACTTCGTTCATAAGACATATCTTCAAGCGGCTTTAACAATTTCAGTTGGACTTATTAAGATTCCGATCACTTATTTTTCGATACTATGGTTTGGGGCTATTGGGGCTTCAATATCCTTTTGTCTTTCTTTTTTTATATTCTTTCTTTCAACTTGGATTTTAAGTGCAAAAATATATCCTATGCCTTGGCTATTAAAACAATAACAAAATAACAATTATGAGATTAGACCGAGTTATCAATACGATTCATAACATATTTTTTGATACCGCAAGAATAATTCGTCATAGGACATTTACTAAAGGTTTTAGATTTCGAAAACAATCTACCCTTAATCATATTAATATTCTTGGTACTGGTCCGTCATTAAGAAACGATATCACTTCGAACCCCAAAAGATTTATTGGTGTCGATACAATCGTCGTAAATGATTTTGCTCTTGGAGATTATTACGAGTTGATTCGTCCGGGTTACTATATTTTTGCCGACCCTGGTTATTGGTGGGACGCAGACTCCACTACAGCAGCCAATGTTAAAAATCGGGAAAAATTATTTGAAATTATATGCAGTAAGACTTTATGGGATTTGACAATTTTTGTCCCTTATAATGCACAAAAGTTCTTTCATAGCATCTTTGCTGATCATAAAAATATAAAAATATGTACATTTAACTCAGTAAAACTTGAGGACTTTGAATCTAAATGGGCAAATTTATGCCTTCGTAATAACTGGGCTGCTCCATGCGCTAATGTTTTGACCGTGTCGATATATCTTGCGATTAACATGGGCTATCCAACCATAAAAATTTTTGGTGCTGATCATTCATGGACACAAGATATTAGAGTTAATAGCCTAAATCAAGTTTGCACCGTTTCACGCCATTATTATGATATGGACGAAAATAACATGGAAGTTTGGCTGAAAGGTAATAATCAAATATACACTATGTCCGAAATATTATTTACCTTATCCCGCACCTTTGGTTACTATGAAATTTTAAACAAATACGCCAGGCAGAGCGGATCAAAAATTTATAATTGCAGTTCACATTCATATATTGATGCTTTCGATCGCGATAATTTTTAACTTTGAAAGTCTCTTTAAATAATAAGATAAATTAAAACCCTTTGTGAAAGATGCTAATCATTGTAAAGATTAATGTGTAAGCAATCACATAAGTTGTACCCAAAGAATCAAATTTGAATATATATATTAATATTAAAAAAACAAAACTTTGTTCCTGACTAGAATTTTAATCCTATTGAAAAGTAAATCAGCATTAGCAATTTATCTATTTGATGCTGTTTTAATTATTATTATAATGATTGAAAATTTATCAATATTACCATCTCTGGTTTTTTTCGATGCACCACTTAAAACTAGAATGTTTATAATATTTATTTTTTTACTTTTAGCTTTACAATTTAGATTTGGCGGGAAAACTCATAACATTAAACAGTCGAAGTATATTGGAATTATTCTGCTTACTATTTGGATTTTAAATATCCTACAGCAAATTAATATTCCATTAACTTTCCTCTCTCTTATTCTCGCTTACACAAATTTAATACTCTTTGCATTTTATTTATCTAATTGTTTCAGTTATTACAAAAGAATTTATTCATCTTCGGCAATTGCATTTAGAATATTGTTAAGTCCCTACATTTTTTATGCAATTTACAACGTATCTGTAATAATTCTATCAGCAATCCTCTTGGGAACAAAAGTCATATCGGTCTCAAACCTTTACGAATTCAGTTTGGGAGCTGATAATATTAACACAGGAGCTGAATACCTCTTTCCCGCTTATTTATCCATTATCAATAATGCCAGCAGATTGTCTTTTTTATCTGGATTACCTTTATTTTTAGGGTTGTCTCACGAGCCACATGTTTTGTGCTTTTTAATCTTCCCTTCGCTATTTTTCATACTTTCTGACAATACAGTTAAAAGAGAAACGAAGTTTATAATAATTATCATGTATATTTCAGTATTATTATTATCAATATCTACAACAGCTGCACTGGTTTTAATGATTGTATTTTTGGTTCATCTTTTATATAATTTTTTCATACGTAAGCGTGGAGGTCGATTGCTTCTATTCATAACAGCACTACTTATCGCTTTGTCACCTATTATTAGGATGATATATGAGGAAATAATTCAACTTAAGGTAACTACTGAAAGAGGCTCTTTAGACTATTCAATGGATGTATTTAAATACATTTTAACACCTAATGCTATATTTGGTTATGGCACTGTTGCAACGCCAAAAGAAATAATTGAAGGCAAATATCAGATAGGATTATTATCTTTTATACTTATCATTTTTTTTTATATTCATTTTATATTTAATGTTTTAAGATTCGTTTTTTCAAAGAATCTAATGATTCATTATATTGGATTAGGCCTGTTATATATGGCCTTACATATGTTTAAGATTGCTATTTTGATTATTTCTTATCCTTACTTAATCTTTATGCTAATAATTCCATATGGATATTGTTTGGAGAATTTGCACATTAATTCACCTGCGTTAAATCTATCCAGAGAAAAACAAAGGTCCTTGGGTTAATATTAACGTAGCGGGATTGCTTAAGAAGACACCTTTGATTTTTTCATAATTAATTTAGTCACTTTACTTTCCCTCAATGATTAATCGAGCGAACCGCCTTTACACTAAAGAAAACATTTCTTTGACGTACTCTCATAACAACCTGTTTTAATAATAGTTCAATGAAATAAGTTCCCGTTGATTTGAGGCTGGATAAGAAAGAATCTTGTTTCATTGTTCTGAACATTTCGATGACCTCTACAATCGAAAATATTTTTTTCCATCATTTTAAAAAATTCTATGGAGATCATGCCAATGGTTTGTAAATGTAATTTGTGGTGCCATTTCCCCTGGCTTGTTTGTTTGTAAATAATATTGACTATTCCGGACAAAGTCGGCCACTCATTCCGGAGTAAAGTAGGCCAGTGATTCCGGAGCAAAGTAGGCCACCTATATCAAAGGTCATATGGGATTATAAAAGTACTATTTTTTTTCAATTGATTTTCTCCTGAGTG
>JANYKW010000038.1 GCA_025358025.1 Bacteroidia bacterium
TACTGAATGCTGAAGGAAAGCCGCATGACTATAGGTTTTTGGAAATCAATCCAGCCTTCGAAACGCTTACTGGTCTTAATGCTAATGATTTACTCGGCAAAACACAACTGGAAGTATTGCCAAATCTTGAGCCATACTGGGTTGAGACGTATGGAGAGGTGGCATTGAAGGGAAAAATCGTCAATTTTGAAAATTACAGCCAGGAGCTAAATAAACATTATCAGGTAAGCGCCTATTCACCTGAACCCGGAAAATTTGCAACAGTATTTATCGACATCACTAAACGTATAATGGAAGAAGAGGCTTTGGAGAAAAGCAGGGTGAGTTTACAGGAATCTTACGAGGCGTCAAGCCGGGCGCGACAGTCGTTACTAAGCGTTCTGGAAGACCAGCGACTTGCGGAACGAGAGATACAAAAACTGAATACAGAACTTGCGCAACGAGTGATACAAAGAACTGCCCAACTCGAAGCCGCAAACAAAGAACTCGAAACCTTTACCTATTCAGTATCGCACGACCTGAAAGCCCCGCTCCGCGGGATCGATGGGTATAGTAAACTTCTTCTGGATATTTACAGCAAAGACCTCAATGAAGAAGCAAAATCCCTCCTGTCAACAATCCGAAGTTCGACCAAACAAATGAACCAGATCATCGAAGATCTTCTGGAGTATTCGCGGCTTGAGCGCAGTAATCTGAGAAATGAAAAAATTAGATTAATTGACCTGATTGACTCCACCACATCCTTGTTCGAAAATGATCTGAAAAATGGGAAATTTGCATTGAAATTGGATATCCCTGATGTTGAACTGATGGGAGATGAAAAAGGGCTCTCTATTGTATTGCGCAATATTCTCGAAAATGCAATTAAATTTACAAAAGAGAAATCAAACCCAACATTGGAAATCAGCTTTGATGAACAACCAGCTTCCTGGACAATCAGGGTAAAAGACAATGGAATAGGCTTTGATATGAAATATCATAAACGGATTTTTGAGATTTTCCAGCGGTTGCACAGAGCAGAAGACTATGTTGGAACCGGCATTGGGTTGGCCATGGTTAGCAAAGCCATGCAACGAATGAATGGCAAAGTCTGGGCTGAAAGTATTCCAGGCGAAGGTTCAACATTTTATTTAGAAATACCAAAATTGTGACAAGATGAAAACAACGGGTCAGAATAATCCGATTTTATTGGTCGAGGATAATCCGCTTGATCTTGATCTTACGCTGAGAGCCTTCACTCATCATAATATTACCAATCAGATATTGGTGGCCAGGGACGGCGAAGAAGCATTGGCACATATTCCAAAGTGGGATGCGGGTGACCCTGTACCGGTAGTCATTCTACTCGATCTTAAACTGCCAAAAGTAAACGGACTGGAAGTACTTGAAATAATTAAAAGTCATCCAAAATACAAAACTATTCCCATTGTTGTATTAACCTCTTCCGATGAATCGTCGGACGTTAGAGCGGCATACGAACTAGGCGCCAACTCCTATATTGTAAAACCAGTTGATTTCGGAAAATTTATGGAGGTCGCCAAAAATATTGAGTTGTATTGGACTGTATTAAATAATCCAGCATAAATATCAGTCATGAATATACTCCTTCTTGAAGACAACTCCACGGATGCTGATTTAACCCTAAGAGGTTTGACAGGTTCAATTTCCAACTGCAAAGTAGAAGTGGTTCAAACACTTAAACAGGCCAAAAAGTTCCTTGAAAAAATCGCCGCTTTTGATATTGCCCTTCTGGATATGAAGTTACCCGATGGAACCGGCATGGATCTGTTAATGGAGATCAGGCAATCCGGAATTCCAATACCTGTGATTATTCTCACAGGTTCAGGAAATGAAGAAGTGGCAGCCGCTGCAATGAAAGCAGGGGCCGACGACTACATTGTAAAACATCAGGATTACATTTCAAAACTGCCTTTACTGATCGATAGAGCCGTTCAGAATCATCGGCAAAATATGCTTTTAAAGTCAGAAATTATTGAAGTATTGTACGTTGAACATCATGCATCCGATATAGACCTAACCAGACGCCATATCAATCAGTATGCACCTCAGATTCATATTACCACCTTGTCAACTGCCGAAGAAGCGCTGAAACTGTTGCCAATGAATGAAACAGAACAAGCAAAATTCGAGGTAATTATTTTGGATTATCGCATGCCGGGGTTAAATGCCCTTGAATTCACGAAAATTATTCGTCAAGAACGAAAACTTCAAATGCCTGTGATTCTAGTGACTGGCCAGGGAAATGAAGAAGTAGCCATTCAGGCACTGAAGCTGGGAGTGAATGAGTACCTAGTAAAGCGCGACAACTACCTTTACCGGCTGCCCTCCATGATCATGAACTCACATCAGCATTACCAGCTTATCCAAAAGCAGGCTGCATTGGCTGTAAGCGAAGAAAATTACAAAAGGCTTTTCAATGAAAATGCAGATGGTATAACAATCTTTAATATTAGAGAAAATGAACTGCCTTCAATAATTCTGGACGTGAATGCAGGAGCCGCTGATATGCTCGGCTATTCTAAAGAGGAATTGATGAAGATAAATCCGAACATTTTTGAAACCGACATAGATCCGGAAAAAATAGGTAGGCGGATTGAAGAGCTAAAGACTAAAGGTTGTTCAAATTTTGAAACTACCCTTCAACGAAAAAATGGGGATAAAATCTTTGTGGATGTAAAATCGTTGGTAATAAATTATTCGAATCAGCCTGCCATTATGAATATTGCCAGAGATATCACAGAACGCAAAAGGGTTGAACAAGAGCTTATTATAGCAAAAGAACACGCCGAAGAAAGTGACCGCTTAAAATCCGCTTTCCTTGCCAATATGAGCCATGAGATACGTACCCCGATGAATGGCATTCTTGGATTTTCTGAATTATTGAAAGAACCAGGTCTTTCAGGTGAAGAGCAGAGAAAATACATAAAAATTATTGAAAAGAGCGGAGCAAGAATGCTCAACATTCTTTCCGAAATTATGGATATTTCAAAAATGGAATCAGGCCAGATGGACGTTTCCCTTCAGGAAACAAATATTAATGAGAGACTAAAAGATACATATATACTTTTAAAACCAGAAGCTAATAGTAAAAGGATAGATCTTTCTTTCAAATGTAATTTGTCTGATGAAGATGCCATTACCTTAACAGACAGCAATAAACTGTATTCAATCCTTACAAATCTTGTAAAAAATGCCATTAAATACACCGATAAGGGCTCAATTGAATTTGGGTGTGAACGCGTAGAGACAAGGCATGCCTTGTCTCTACTACAATTTTATGTAAAGGACACAGGTATTGGAATACCCAAAGACAGGCAGGAAGCCATTTTTGAACGTTTCATTCAGGCTGATATAAAAGACATCCAGGCAAGGCAAGGAGCAGGATTGGGTTTAAGTATTGCAAAGGCTTTTGTAGAAATGCTCGGTGGTAGAATATGGGTGGATAGTGAAGTGGGAGTAGGAAGCACATTTTATTTTACGCTTCCGAACCAAACTGCCTCTTCAAAACGGGTCATAGAAAAAAGTAGAGACGCGTGGCCTGGTACAAACGAACGGCAGTGCTCTATCCCATAATATACCATATCTTTGGAACGATTATTTTTTAATTAACTGCTATATTTTAACTTTGAAAATTCAACCAAATAACTTAAGAATTGAAATGGAAAATAAATATTGGATAAATGCGATGGTAATTTTGGGTGTATTTATATTTGGTATTGCAGGATGTACTCGTCGGGTGGATCCTCCTGCAATGCCGTCATTGACCACAACGATTGTGGGTTCTATAACTTCGTCGTCAGCAACCTCTGGTGGAAATATAACTACGAATGGAGGTGCGGCAATTACATTTTGCGGGGTATGTTGGAGCACGAGTCATAACCCTACGACCTCCGATAGTAGAACCTCTGAAACTCCGGGTACGGGAGTTTTCACTAGTTACATCATGGGTTTAAAAGCAAATTCATCTTATTACGTTAGAGCTTATGCAACCAATAGTGCCGGAACTGCCTATGGCAACGAAGTTTTCTTTAAAACGACAGATCTGACTACTGCTGATATTACTGATATAGAAGGTAATGTATATAGAACCATAAAAATAGAAAACCAGGTTTGGATGGGAGGAAGCCTGAAGACTACCAAATTTAATGATGGAACATCGATCCCACTTGTAACAGACAATAATGCATGGGCAAAATTGAACACTCCGGGTTATTGTTGGTACGATAATGACGAGAATAACAAAAACACCTATGGAGCTTTGTACAACTGGTACGCAGCTAGTTACAGCAATATTTGCCCCAATGGATGGCATGTGCCCAGTGACCAGGATTGGACAATTTTAGCAACTTCTCTTGGTGGTGAAGCCATTGCCGGTGGTAAAATGAAGGAAACAGGCTTTTTGCATTGGTTATCTCCTAATACAGGAGCGACAAACTCCAGTGGTTTTAATGGGCTGGGAGGAGGTAACAGAAATATGAGTGGTGTGTATTACAATATGGCTATCACCGGTGACTATTGGAGCACCACAGAATACAACGCTTCTGAAGCTTGGGACAGATTCCTCTACGCCAGGGATCAACTTTTAAGCCGCGAACACTATGCAAAAACAATTGGCTTTTTTATCCGGTGCGTCAAGAATTAGTTGGATACAAAACAGGGAATATATTCCAATAACTGCAATTTGGATTAAAATTAGGTGAAAAAATATTGTTATATTGTCAAGCAAGAGATAGGAGACACTGTCTCGTTTTTGAGAGTTTAAGTGTTAATATGACTAATATATTCAGACTTGCTTTATTATTAACAATTTGCTTTATAGGTTCTGTAAAAGCCTCTCCTGTAAAATTTTACAGCATAAATTCTTTGTATGGAATTTCGATGCGGGAGACAAATTCCGTATGTAAAGATGGCAATGGATTTGTTTGGGCATCCTCAAAAACAGGTATTTTAAGACTAGCGAAAGACAATTATCATATTTATCGGCTTCCGTACGAATCGACAGACGTAATAAGAGTAAGGTTAATATATAAAAACCTAAAGCTTTTTGCTTATACCAACAATGGTCAAGTCTTTTACTATAATCCTGTATCTGACCAGTTTGAAATGATTTTTAACCTTAGAAAGCAATTAAATAACATTGATCTGATTTTGTTTAATATGCTTATTGATGATAAAGGGATTTGCTGGATTGCATCCTCTATGGGATTGTACAAATATCAGTCAGGAAAAGTTTTCACTGCTTTTGAATTTTTATCGAACAGATATACGATAAATTGGTATGATTCTAAAAAAATAATTGTAGCAAAGGACGATGGAATTTGGCTTCTTGATATCAATTCTTTGGACAAGAAGTGTATTTATGAAAATAGAAATCTAAACACTTTTGGTTTTACCTCCCTATATTTTGACAAGGTTCAGAGTAAGTTTTGGCTTGGAACTGTATCGGAAGGATTGTTTTTTTACGATCTCAAAAATGGAACTTGTTCTAATAAACTAAAATCAGTTTTACCCAAACAGCCAATTCTGGCCATCGAAGAAAATAGTGATACCACCGGTTTAATTGGATTTGATGGTCAGGGAATCTGGGAACTGGATAGGCGAAATCAAAAGGTATTGAATATTTATAAAGAAAGTTTAGATGCCCCATTTTCTTTGAAGGGAAATGGAGTTTATGACTTGTTTTGCGATGATGACAGAAGAGTTTGGGTATGTACCTATAGCGGAGGACTCTCGTTTCTGGATCAGGCTTCTCCCTTGGTAAATCAGGTTGTTCATCTTTCCAATAATACCAATTCACTAATAAACAATGATGTGAACAGTATTATTGAAGATCATTTGGGAAAGCTTTGGTTTGCAACAAATAATGGAATCAGTTGCTGGGATTTGACTGCGAATAAATGGCGAAGTTTTTACAATGATAAAGAGACTCAGGCTCAGGTATTTCTCTCACTTTGTGAGGATAACGAGGGAAGAATATGGGCAGGGACCTATTCTTCCGGTGTATATATTCTTGATGGAAGAACTGGGAAGGAACTGGCACATTATCATAAAGAAGGAATAGGGTCTACCTGGCTGAATGATTTTATATTCAATATTTATAAAGACAGCAACGGAGATATTTGGCTTGGAGGAGGCAGTGGTTCAGTTGTTTGCTATTTGTCCCGGGAGAATAAATTCAAAGCCTATTCCAATGTGCCGATTGGATGTTTTGCCGAATTGTCTGATGACCTGATTCTTTTAGGATGTAGCTATGGATTGGCATCCTTAAATAAACAAACCGGTGAGATCAGAAGGTTGATAGAAGGTTTGCTGGTTCGCGATGTTCTGGTGGTGGATGATGTTGTATGGATTTGTACATCAGGAGATGGATTAATCAAATATAATTACAAGACCGGCGATATAGAAAAATTTACTGCACAGATGGGGTTACCTTCGAATTTTATAAACAGTATAATATATGCAAATGATTATTTGTGGTTAGGAACCGAGAATGGATTATGCAGGTTTAACCCAAAGAATAAAAATGCACTTACCTATTCCTCAATATATTCACTTTCAAGGACTTCATTCAATAATTGTTCGAATTCGAAATTGAAGAATGGCCAGTTAGCCTGGGGAACCAATAATGGCGTAGTAATTTTTGAACCAAATCTTGTCAATGAGTCTTCGTCAAAAGGGAAAATCTTTTTTCAGGATTTGACAGTTGCGGGTCGTTCCATCAGGGAACTACCCTCATTCAATCTGAAAATTCCCATAGATAGTTTGCAAGAAATAGATCTTCAGTATTTTCAAAATTCTATGAGCCTGGAATTACTATCGCTGGGCCAGGCATCAGGGTCCAAATTTTCCTGGAAAATGGAAGGATTTGACACGCAATGGAGCCAACCTACCGGAAACAAAATTATTACCTACACGAACCTTCCAAGCGGGAAACTTGTTTTAAGAATAAGATTATTTGACAGTTCATTGAGTAATGTTTTGGCCGAAAGGTCGATAGTAATAAATTCAATCCCTCCATTCTGGAGAACAGGATGGTTCTGGATGCTTATCATTTTGGTCATATCCGGAATGATCTTTCTTTATTTGCTCTATCACATCAACAGGTTGAAACAGGAACACACGGAAGAAAAGGTACGTTTCTTCACCAATACGGCCCATGACATCCGGACTTCTCTGACCTTAATCAAGGCGCCGGTCGAAGAGTTGAGCAAAGAAAAAAACCTGACAGAATCAGGGAAATACTACCTAAATCTGGCCATCGAACAGGCAAGGCAACTTACATCGGTAGTATCTCAGTTGATGGATTTCCAAAAGGTTGATGTTGGGAAAGAGCATTTGCTGCTCTCAATGACAGATCTTGTAAAACTTATCTCTAACCGCATGACCATGCTGGCCCCCTATGCGAAGAGCAAGAACATGGAACTATTGTTTGATTCGGATAGGGAGAATTACCTAACAGCGGTAGATGAGTTTAAAGTGGAGAAGATCGTTGATAACCTGATTTCAAATGCTATAAAATATTCACATAACAATAGCCAAATCCTGGTAGGTCTAAGGTGCAGTGATAAGAAATGGATACTTCAGGTTAAAGACAATGGTATTGGCATTAATAGAAAGGCCAAGCGGCAGTTGTTTAAAGAATTCTACAGGAGCGACAATGCAATCAACTCAAAAGTTGTAGGTTCCGGAATTGGACTTTTATTGGTTAAAAATTATGTGGCCATGCACAGGGGTACTATCAGTTGCAGTAGCCAGGAAAATGTTGGATCTACCTTTCAGGTCGAAATTCCATTCAAGACTATCCAAATTGGTTCAGAAGGAACAAAAACCCCTTCTGACATCCTAATTAGTTCAATGCATCATGGTGACACTACCTGGCAAGGGGATACTGAAACTATAATTCAATCCGCAAAAGAGATGAAAGTGCTGATCGTTGAGGACAATGACGATCTGTTGAATTTTTTGTGGACTACCCTAAATGATGATTTTAAGGTATATACAGCGAGTGATGGAGAAAAGGCATGGGAATTCATTTCGAAGCACATTCCGGATTTGGTCGTATCAGACATAATGATGCCAAATATGGATGGTTTTGAATTGTGTAAAATCATGAAATCAACCTACGAAACTTCACACATACCTATTGTATTGCTCACCGCATCATCTGAGAAGACGGATCAGTTACATGGCTTGGGTTTGGGTGCAGACGATTATCTGACGAAACCTTTCGACATGGTTCTTTTAATTCAGCGAATCAAGTCGATTATTCACAATCGGAAGGTCGTTATGGGAAAAGCATTAAAGCTAATAAGAGGAGATTCAAACGAACATATTCTAACCAACGAACTCAACGATAAATTCATCAGGAAGATGTTGGAGGTCGCCAGGGCAAATATTTCCAATACAGAGTTTGACAAGGAAGAGTTTGCTTCGGCAATGAATGTCAGCTCATCATTGCTTTACAAAAAGATTAAGTCATTTACCGATCAATCGCCAACCGAATTCATTAAGACCATCCGGCTCAGTCATGCGGTGGAAATGTTGCAGTCAAGGAAATACACAGTTACTGAAGTCAGTGAACTTTGCGGTTTTGCCAGTATCGGATATTTTAGTACGGTTTTCAGGAAACATTATGGAAAATCTCCATCTGAAATTTTAGAATAATTGGGGTTATTCATCCTGTCCTGGTTTGATAATTGAATTCAAATTTCGTTCGGACGCCCACGCAGGGGCGCCCCTGCGTGGACGTCCTTCAAAAATGATGTTTAAAAGAACCCGATTGACTAACAATTTTGCCGTTTTTTTCTTGAAGTTTCACCTTTTTATCTTACGTTATTCACCTATCATTGCAACTTTACCATAAAAAACCCACTTGTGGTAGTAACCTAATTTTAATACTTTTACAGAACAACAGGATGTGGAATCATTATATATCATGAAATACCGGATATACATCGATGAAGTTGGAAATAATGATTTGGGAAGTTCTACCAATCCCAACCATCGGTTTCTTTGTCTGACAGGTGTGGTTTTTGAATTGGATTATGTGAAAAATGTTTTAACGCCAGACCTGGAGTGCCTGAAGAATAGTATTTCGAAAGCCATCCCGATGAACCCGTTATCTTCCATCGCAAAGAAATGGTAAATAAAAAACATCCCTTTAAAGTTTTGTCAAACCCTGTTGTTGAAAATGAGTTCAACACCGAATTTCTTCATTTACTTGATAAATGGAAATTCAAAAGTATAACGGTATTGATTGACAAACTTGAACATCAAAACAAATATTCGACATAGCGTTATGATCCGTATCACTATTGCATGGCAAGACCAGGTATTAGTTCAATACTGTTTCCAAAACCGTCAATAAAAAATTATGCTATTGTTGTATCGGGTGTCGGCGCAACTAAAGATTTTTCCGTTTTATTAACTGAACATATCAGCGATAGGCATTTTCAATCAAACGACCAGTACTTCCCCCTCTACTATTACGATGAACGCCCAAAGCAAAGCCTCAGTTTGTTTGATGAAGGTGGCGATAGCGAATACATCCGGCGAGATGGCATCAGCGATTTTATATTGGAAAGAGCCAAAAAACAATACGGCAAGAATGTTGTGAAGGAAGATATCTTCTACTATGTTTATGGCTTTTTGCACAGTCCGGAATATCGGGAGAAATTTGCCAAAGGTTAATTTTGAATAATTTCATTGTAAAACTATTGTCCACCAATATTTCGGCTTAAGCCGAATCGGGGATAATCATTTAATTATCAACACAATAAACCTGGGACTTTTACTTTTCGATAGTAAGGTATGTGGAGAAAAAACTCAACTTTTTATTAATGCACCCGAAATTACAGTTTTAACAAGAACAATTTTGCCATGAACAGTATAGACAATGATTAATTTCTTAAATACGATACTTCTGGCGTTTATACCGTATTTCAAAATGTCAGATTTAGTAGAAATCCGGATGGATTCGGCACTATTTTCCAACGAAAATATGGCATCGTATAATCCGATTAAAAAAAATTCGGCAGTTAAAGGAGCTTTGTAAATATTTGAAATGTAATCAATTACCTGATAAATATCGTTTTGTGCTGCCTCCGTAATACGAACAGCATACCTCATCATCGGGTATACTTATTATTGAATTTACGATCATATTTTTCTCCCAATCTGTCAAATGCCAGCTTTGCTGAATCATTCGCAGATAGGCTTTCAATATCCTGGTCAGGTTCAACAAACCGAACGACTTCAGGATAACGGCGAAGTTCAGAAATTAATTTCAGGCCAGCCGCCGTGTCTGTTTCAATTTGAACGGTAACGGTCATCTTGTTAATGAATTATTATGAATAAGCTTTACATTTACAAATATACAACCATTTTACTGTAGTTGGATGATTTCAATTACCAAACAGAACCAGACGAGTAATTATAAGTTTGTCAGAATAAAATAATGAAACGACCAGCAGAAAATTTTTTTCACACAGGAGGATAATTGTCTTGGAGTTCCAAGTGAACTGACCGATATTCTCAACCATATCGGTTTAAAGAAAGTTGGATAAACTAGCCGTAGCCTTTAGGTTAGAATTTATCCAAAATCAACAATCAAATATCTATTATTGAAAGTCTGCAACTGTGGCTCTCCCTACCTTTACACTCATCAATTACTGACGAACCAAATTTTTTTGATGGGCTTTCTATGTCCAGGCGTCAAGAGTGAGTTAAATGATAATTAAAACTAAATCTATGAAAAAAAACAGGTTAGTACGGGTTGCAGTTATTATGCTACCAATCTTGCTATTATCGTTATTGACCCATGCCCAATCTATTAGAGTAAAGGGTCTGGTTACTGACGAAAGCAAAACCCCAATGGTGGGGGTAAATGTCGTTATCAAAGGAACAACTACTGGCATTATTACCGATGCTAACGGTAAGTATCAGATTGATACTGATGCTAAATCTACATTATCTTTCTCATTTATCGGGTATACGGTTCAGGATATCCCAGTTTCTAATCAAAAGGAAATCAACGTCAAACTTTTGCCAGACAATTTACAGGTAGAGGAAGTCGTTGTAGTGGGATATGGTACCCAACGGAAAGAAGCCGTGACAGGTTCTGTAGCTTCAATGAAAGGCGAAGTGATGCGTGAAGTGCCATCGGCCAATATCACCCAGGCGATGCAGGGACGGATTGCAGGGGTCGATATGCAACAAGTCGATTCCAAGCCAGGTTCCACATTGCAGATCCGCATTCGTGGTACACGGTCGCTGACTGCCAGCAATGACCCGTTGGTGGTGCTCGACGGTATCCCCTTTGCCGGGTCTATCAGTGACCTCAGCTCTGACGATATCAAGAGCATTGACATACTGAAGGATGCTTCAGCGACTGCTATTTATGGCTCCCGTGGTGCTAACGGTGTTATCCTGATAACATCCAACAAAGGGACAAAGGGCGATAATGCACATATTACTTACAATACGTATTATGGTGTAAAAAATGCGATAAAATACCCGATGATGAACGGGACCGATTTTGTTGCGCTCCGAAAGGCAGCCAATATTTATACAACAAATGGAACAGACGAAGACAATTCGGTAAATACTGATTGGCAGTCAATGTTTTACAGAACAGGAATTCAAACTAACCACGATATAAGCGTTACAGGAGGAACCCAAAAGGGTAGCTACAGGTTCGGTGCAAATTACTATTCAGATCAGGCAGTAATACCTGGTTCGGACTACATACGATATTCTCTCCGCGGTTCTGTTGATCAGGAAATAGGAAAATATATACACGTTGGCGTTACCACAAACAATAACTATAGCGTTACAAATGGTGCAGGCCTGGGGTTGTATGGTGTGTTAAGTATGTCGCCAATTGCCAATCCATATAATACTGATCGATCCTTGAAAACAACTGTTCAGATGCCGTTGGATAAACAATGGGTTTATACAAAAGGTGTTATCGAAGGCCTGGGAGATAAATGGAAAGATCAATCTAAGGCATTTTCTTCCTATAACTCTTTTTACGGTGAATTAAATATTCCAGGTGTTGATGGCTTAAAGTACCGCATTAACGTAGGTTTGGATTTCCGTATGAGTAACGGTGGCAACTACACAGGCGTCGGAGTCTTTAGTTCAACACCTGATAACCCTTCAACAGCCAGTATCAGCAATTCACTTACAACCCACTGGGCTGTTGAACACTTACTGAGCTACGACCGCATTTTTGCCCTGAAACATAAGGTGAACGTAGTAGCCATGTACTCTTCCGAGCAATCCAAGTATAACAGTTCAAATATGTCGGCAAAGAATATCCCGGCCGATGCTTTCCAGTTTTATAATCTGGGACAGGCAGCCGCAGCTGACATAACGGTTAATCCTAATTATCAGGGATTTACAGAAAGAGGTCTGATGTCATATATGGGACGTGTCATGTATTCTTTCGACGACCGCTATATGCTTAGCGCAACCTTCCGCGCGGACGCCTCTTCAGTGCTTGCACCCGGACATAAGTGGCATAACTATCCTGCAGTTTCTGTCGGATGGAATATCATGAAGGAATCGTTTATGAAGGGTATTACAGTGATAGATGCGTTGAAGTTACGTGCCGGTTACGGACAAACTTCGAACCAATCAGTTTCCCCATACTCTACGCTTGGACTATTAAGGACCTCACCATACAATTTTGGCACTTCTTATGCCACAGGTTACTATGTATCCACGCTGCCTAATCCTGGTTTAGGATGGGAATACTCTATCACAAAGAATGTTGGATTAGATTTTTCGCTTCTGAAAAATCGCCTGAGCGGTACCGCAGAGTACTATATCACAGATACCAAAGATCTTCTGATGAGTGTTAGTCTACCCCCTACCTCAGGAGTAGGTAGCTACACAGCCAATGTTGGTTCGACACAAAACAAAGGCCTTGAATTTTCTTTAAACGGCACAATTTTGGACAACTATAACGGTTGGACATGGGAAGCCGGTATCAACTTGTATACTAACAAAAACAAGGTCGTATCCCTTGCTTCCGGACAATTGCAAGACCTGGGGAACTCATGGTTTGTAGGTGAATCGCTCAATAATGTTTACGATTACAAGATGATTGGACTCTGGAATACAACTGATGTAGATTATCAATATCTGCAAACATTGGAGCCAGGTGGAAAGGCAGGTATGATAAAGGTTCTATATACAGGTACTTATGACGCTGCTGGAAAGCCAACGAGGGCAATTGCTGCTGCCGACCGGCAAGTGATGAATCTTGATCCTGATTTCCAGGGTGGGTTCAACACTCGTGTAGCCTACAAAGGTTTTGACCTGAACATTGTTGGGGGCTTTCAATCCGGTGGCGTCCTCATCAGTACTCTCTACGGTTCGGGTGGCTACCTCAATTTGCTGACCGGACGCAGGGGAAATATACAGGTTGATTACTGGACAACTTCCAATACTGGTGCCAGGTATCCTAATCCAGCCGGTCCTTTAAGCGGTGATAATCCAAAGTATGCACAGGCCCTGAGTTACTTCAATGGAACTTTTGCGAAAATACGTACCATGACTCTTGGGTATGAATTGCAACAAAAATGGATTAAAAAAGCAGGCCTCTCAAAATTTCGGATTTATGGCACTGTAACGAACCCGTTGACATTGTTCTCAGCATACCACAAGCAATCAGGTATGGATCCGGAAACCAACTCATACGGTGATGGAAATGCGGCTGTAACTAATTTCAACCATCGTATTTTGACTGTAGGATATAATACACCTACAACTCAAAACTACTTGATTGGTCTTAATATGTCCTTTTAAAAAATAGTTAAAAAACATAATCATGAGACAAATAAATATAAAAACTATTATTGGGACAGTGTCGATGACATTGTTTCTGATGGCATGCTCCAACAACATTCTGGATGAACAGCCACGCAGTATTTTTACACCTGAATATTTCAAAACACAGGCAGGTGTCATGGGAGGGCTAACGTCGCTGTACGCCAACCTTCGCAACATGTACGGACAGGCTTACTACTACAACTCATTGGAAACCGGTACAGATGAAGCAACCTACGCTCAGAGTGCCGATGGAAACTTTAAGGATGCGGATATTTCCGGTGTTGGGACTGTTTCTTCCACAACTATGCGGAGCGATGTGTTGTGGAATACTGTATTCCCAAACATCAATACTGCCAGCGGTATCATCGAAAATGCCCTTGCAGTTAATGTTGCGAAGGCAGGAACAAAGGATACCATTGCGGCTTCGCTGATTGCCGAAGCTCAGTTCTTCCGTGCATTCGACTACTTTTTGCTTGTTCAAACTTTCGGTGGAGTACCTTTGGATTTAGGTGCAGGGGAACTGAAGTTTAACACGGCTCCGATCAGAACTTCAACACGTGCTACGGTGCCACAGGTTTATACGAAAGCTATATTCCCTGATATGTTGATTGCCGTTGCCAAGTTACCGGCAACCGGACGTCTGACCGGTTGTTTAACCAAAACGGCTGCCCGCTTACATTTGGCAAAAGCTTACCTCACCTACGGATGGTGGTTACAAAATCCTAATAACATCCCTACTTATCCGACTTCTGACCGGACAGATCCGAATGGGAAAACGGCCGCGCAGTATTTTCAGATGGCCTACGATATGGCAACAACTGCCATCGTCAATCCTGGACCTTTTAAGTTACAGGCAACATATTATGATGTTAACCTGGGATCGAACGACTACAACAGTGAAATGCTTTTGTACGCCGACCATACACAGGCAAGCGAATATTATAATGTAAGCAGTCTTACCTATGGTAGTGGTGGTGCCCCGGATAACTTTGCCGGTTGGATGTTTACCTGGAACTATACAAACATCAGAAGTTCAGGTGTAAGCTCTGTTCAGCGTGCAGCTGTACAAGCCCTGGGACGCCCATGGACCCGTATGGCTCCTCCTATTGGTGTATTTACAAACACCTTCGCCGACAAGACAAATGATTCGCGTTATGATGGTACTTTTACAACTGTTTACCGTGCCAACTGGAATTTAGGTGGCCTCACTCAAACATCTTTGATAAATGCCAACAGCATGCCGATTGTTCCGGGCGATGCAGTACTGACTTTCCTGGACACTGATAATCCCTCTATAGTTTATCCGGCAACGGGTAGTGCAGGTATAAGTAATGTCGGTGCAGGAGTATTGCCTGGAAGAGCAGATTATGTAATAGGACCAAGTGGCATAAGCAGATTACTGTATCCGGGTCTTTGGAAGCTTGGGCCTTACCGTACCGACAATGGTACAGGATTGGGACAACCCAACGCAGGTAGCACTCGTCCTTTCCCTATTGCAAAATTCTCCGAGCTGTTCTTTATTGCAGCCGAAGCAGCTGTGAAGGGGGCAACAACATCAACCGTATCCGGGGCCTATGCAAATGATGGTAGTGCCAAAGGATTGATTAATGTGATTCGTGCCCGGGCAGGGAAATGGCGCTTTAACAACAATGGTAACGTCGCTAAAGTGGCAGACAACAGTGTTGCCATGATTGCTGCTACACCGGCAACCATTGACATTAACTATATTTTGGCAGAACGTTCGCGTGAATATTATGGCGAAGGTTATCGCTGGTTCGATTTGGTGCGTACGCAAACATGGGCTGCTATTGCCGGTACTTATAAAATTTGCGGAACAGCCAATGGAGATCATACAGCTGTAACAGTAACGCGGACAATTCAGAATAATTACTATTTACGCCCCATTCCGCAAGGTCAGCTTGATGGAATGGATGCCAGCACAGCTGATAAAGCTACTTATCAAAACCCAGGTTATTAAACCTGATTTATCAACATTTTAATTCATATTTATACCAACTTCTCAGCAATAGTTCATCATGCAGGGAAGTTGGTATTTTTCCAAAACAGTTTTGATTGGCAGAATTTTTGCCTAAATGGGAGAATTATATGAACTATTATGATGAAATCGCCATGATTTTTCAATCACCAATAGAGATAATGCTAACCTCATGGCTATTCCATTTGGCAAATGAAAAACAAATTATATACGGGTGAAATACCCATGAGAAAATATTCTCACCAACCGAAAATGAATAACTGGGTATTCCATGCGACCATTAAAGGACAAATTATAAATTCATGAAATCCTATTCCCATTATTTAGTGTTGATCAGTGTTGTGTTCGTATTTTTGTTAATGGCGTGCGGTAAGGACTCAAAAGATGTCATAGCAGAGATTCCAAAAGAAGTTGTGCCAACGAATGTGACCATCGACTCCAACACAAAATACCAAACCATATCAGGTTTCGGTGGGGCAAATGCAATATGGGGAACAGACTATCTTACTCCGGCAGAAATGGCATTGGCTTTTGGAACTGGCGACGATGGACTTGGGCTCTCAATTTTCAGGGTTCGGTTGTCTTCTGCTAAAGGTGATTGGACCGGAATGGCCAGTACTATTAAAAGTGCCAATAGTTATCAGGTAAAGGTATTAGCCTCTCCCTGGTCTCCTCCAGCTCTATTTAAGAGCAATAACAATGTTGTCGGGGGAGGCTATTTGTTGGAAAACCGTTATGCCGATTTTGCAAACTATATCAATGAATTTATTGATTTCATGAAATCGCAATCGGCTACTGTCGATGTGGTTTCAATTCAGAATGAGCCGGATTGGAAAGCCTCCTATGAAGGATGTGAGTACAGCATAGATCAGATGTTTAACTTCATGAAAAACTACGCTGGATCTATTAAGGGTGCAAAAGTTCTTGCTGCCGAATCATTGAATTCTAATCATGCCTATACCGAAAACATTCTGAATGATGCCACTGCAGTTAAAAATATCAGCATTGTAGGAGGCCACCTTTATGGCGCTGGTTTGGCGGCTTATCCGCTGGCAGAACAAAAGGGCAAGGAAATATGGATGACAGAACACCTGTTAAATCTGGACAGTGGTAATAAACCTGAAAATTGGACGGCAACCACCGATCCTAATACAATCTGGGGAGAGACAATGGAAATGTTGAAAGAAGTTCATTCAGCAATGAGTTATAACTGGAATGCCTATGTTTGGTGGTATATCAGGAGGTATTATTCCTTTCTGGGCGATGGAGAAAAGGGTACTGCCCGTGGGCAAATCCTGAAAAGAGGTTATGCATTTTCTCATTTTTCAAAATATGTCAGGCCTGGATATGTCCGGGTAAAGGTTCAGGAGGAGAGTACTTTATCCGGTTTGAAGATGACTGCCTATACCGGAGATAACAAAACGGTAGTAGTAGTTATAAATCCATCAAATGATGAAACCCCCAAAATTAACCTGGTTACCTCTGGAAGCATATCATCCGCTATTGCCTATACAACATCTGTATCAAAAAGCAGGGAAGCTGTAAATCTAACCCCTGTAAGTGGCAAAATACTGGTCAATATTCCGGCTGGCAGCATTACCACAGTGGTGATTAATAAGTAATAGAAAGGAATGAATGAACTGGTTTGTTCATACTAGTTAAACCATCCTTTTAATGAACCTTCTAAGCGATGAAAAGAATTTTATGTGGTCTTATTATTCTATTTATACTTTTTAGTACCCTGGATGCTATTGGCCAGGTGCGCCTGCCACATCTGGTTAGCAATGGGATGGTTCTTCAGCGCGAAACCCCTGTGAAAATCTGGGGCTGGGCCAGCGCAGGGGAGAAGGTAAGGCTCAGTTTCAACAAAAAGACCTATGAGGCAGTAACATCGGTCGACGGTAATTGGCTGATCACCCTTCCAGCCCAAAAGGCCGGAGGACCTTTTGAAATGAAAATTTCTGCCAGTAACGAAATAAAGTTGGAGAATATTCTTTTTGGTGATGTTTGGCTCTGCTCCGGTCAGTCGAATATGGAGCTTTCTATGCGGAGGGTAGCTGTCCTTTACGGCGATGATATAGCCTCTTCTGCAAATCCGATGATCCGCCAGTTCCTCGTTCCGGTTAGTTGGAACTACAACCAACCGCAGCAAGATATTCAAGGAGGCAAATGGGAAGAGGCCAATCCGCAGATTGTACTTTCATTTTCAGCAGTGGGATACTTCTTTGCCCGCGATCTCTTTGCCCGATACAAGGTTCCGGTTGGGATCATACTGTGCGCTGCTGGCGGTTCGTGTGCCGAAGGATGGCTCAGCGAGGAAACCTTGAAATCCTTTCCGGAACAGTACAAAATTGCTAAACAGCTTGCTGACACTTCATACTTCAGAAATCTGCTTCTAAATGAGCAGACTTCCATAAGGAAATGGTTTGATGAATTGAGCAAGAATGACCTTGGAAGAAAAAATAAGCCCTGGCTAGATCAATCCCTGGATGATTCCTTGTGGTCAGTATTCCGGTTACCATCATCGTTCGAGGATGCAGGGATGGATTTTAAGAATGGAGCTGTATGGTTCCGCAAAGAGATTGATTTACCCGAAAGTAGTTCGGGTAAACAAGCGCTTCTGGAGCTTGGACGCATTGTTGACAGTGATTCTGTCTTTATCAACGGAAAATTTGTCGGCAATACGACCTACCAATATCCACCTCGCCGTTACACTATCGCACCAGGCATCTTAAAAGCAGGAAAGAACAACATCACCATTAGGATAGTCAGCCAATCGTTCAATGGAGGTTTCATCAAAGAAAAACCTTACCAGCTGGATGTTAATGGACAATCCTTCGATCTCAAAGGCCCCTGGAAGTACAACATCGGGGCAAAATGTGGCCCCAGTCCAATGGCAACCTTTTTCCCTGGGAAACCTCTCGGATTATACAATGCCATGCTTTCGCCCGTGGTAAACTATAAGCTTAAGGGAATGGTTTGGTACCAGGGTGAATCGAATGCCGAAAGGGCCACGGAATACAAATCTGTACTTTCCACCCTGATTGGCGAATGGCGGAAACGCTGGGGTCAAGGTGATCTTCCTTTTCTTTTTGTCCAACTTCCCGACTTCATGGAACCAAAAAAGGACCCTTCTGAAAGTAGCTGGGCAGCTCTTCGATATCAACAACTTAAAACATTATCTGTTCCCAACACGGCCATGGCAGTTACCATTGGGCTGGGTGAATGGAATGACATTCATCCGCTTCGGAAAAAGGAGGTGGGTCAACGACTGGCTTTGGCCGCTGAAAAGCTGGCTTATGGCGACAATAAATTAGTTACATCGGGTCCCATCTATCATTCGAGTAGCAAAAAGGGAAACAAGATTGAACTTACTTTTACCAACTGTGGCAGCGGATTGACCACGAACGATGGCAAGGAACTGAACTGTTTCGCTATTGCAGGAGCCGATAGGAATTTTTTTTGCGCCAAGGCTGTAATTAAGGGGAATAAAATCATCGTTTGGAACGAGAAGGTAGTCAATCCTGAGATCGTTCGTTATGCATGGGCAGACAACCCCGCCGGGGCAAATTTGTATAACAGGGAGGGATTACCAGCTTCACCCTTCACATCTGAATGACAGCTTGAATAGTGTTGAATAAATGGCTTCGCCGATCTTCACTTCCATACGACCATTGAGAAACAATTAAAAAAAGTAGTAGGATGAATATTCTAAGAACCAAATACAAACAGACTTTCTGCTCTTTATCCGGAATTGATAAGATATCATTAAAAGTAATCTGTTTATATTTATTTCTATTTAGCTACATGGGGGCAGATGCCCGGATTCTGGAGGATTTTATAACAAACTCCAAGACGGCCGGTTGTTTTGTTGTCGCTGAAAACAGACAAACTGCTCCCCTCGTCATGAGTGAAAATGAATTTCCTGGTGTCCTGACCGTGGCAGGGTTTTTAAAAAATGACCTGCAGCTTGTCGGATTAACACAGCCTGAACTTATTGTAGGCAAGATTCCAACTGCCGAACAAATTCTCCTGGTAGGTACACTTGGTCATAGTATTCTTTTAGATGAACTTGTAAAAAAGGGGAAAATAGATGTTTCTGATATAAGGGGCAAGTGGGAAGCCACGCTGACCCAAGTGATACAGAATCCTTTCCCCGGAGTGCTAAAAGCATTGATCATTGCTGGCAGCGACAAGCGCGGAACTATCTATGGCATGCTCAACTTTAGCCGTCAAATGGGCGTTTCTCCCTGGTATTGGTGGGCGGATGTTCCAGTCAGGAAAAGAGAAACCCTTTATGTAAAAGAGGGACGGTATGTCAGCCAAAGTCCTAAAGTGAAGTATCGTGGTATCTTTTTAAACGATGAATCCCCTGCACTTTCAGGCTGGTCAAAAGAGAAGTTCGGTGGGTTTAACCATCAGTTTTATAGTCATGTATTTGAACTGATCCTGCGTTTGAGGGGCAATTACCTTTGGCCGGCAATGTGGGGAAACGCTTTTTTTGATGATGATGCGGAAAATGGGAAACTGGCTAACGACCTCGGGATTGTTATTGGCACTTCACATCATGAACCACTCGGTCGTGCACATGACGAATGGCGCAGATACGGCTCCGGTCCATGGGATTACAGTAAAAATGCCGAAGTTCTCAAAGCTTTCTGGACCAAAGGCATGGAACGGATAAAAGATTATGAAACTGTCGTCTCTATTGGGATGCGGGGGGATGGTGATCAGGCAATGAGCGAAGGGACAAATATTGCACTACTGGAAAAAATCGTCACAGACCAAAGGAAAATCATCGGCAATGTGACCGGTAAAAAGGCTTCGGAAACGCCCCAACTATGGGCGCTGTATAAAGAGGTGCAGAATTATTATGATAAAGGGATGAAGGTTCCCGATGATGTAACTTTGCTGCTTTGCGATGATAATTGGGGAAATGTGCGTAAGCTTCCCGAAGTGAATACTCTTGCCCATCCAGGGGGATACGGTATGTACTACCATTTCGATTATGTTGGCGGACCAAGAAATTACAAGTGGATCAATGTAAGTCAGGTACAGCGTATTTGGGAGCAAATGAACCTGACGTATAGCCACGGAGTAAACCGGATCTGGATTGTGAATGTGGGTGACCTGAAACCGATGGAATATCCGATCAGTTTCTTCCTGGATATGGCCTGGGACCCAACCTGTTTCAACTCACAGAATTTATTGCAACATACTGAAGATTGGTGTACAGAGCAGTTTGGCTTGCAATTTGGTAAAGAAGCCGCCCGAATCTTCAACCTATATACAAAATATAACCACCGGGTTACGCCCGAATTGCTAAATGCCAATACCTACAGTCTTGCGAATTACAATGAGTTTGAGACGGTGCGCAACAATTACAGGGATCTGGCTTTGGATGCCCATCGATTGTATAATATGATTCCAAATGAGTATAAAGATGCTTTCGATCAGCTGGTGCTATTTCCTGTAAACGCTTGTTCAAACCTCTACGAAATGTACTACGCCGTGGCGAAAAACAGGCAGTTGGCTGCTGCCAAAAACTTGGAAGCAAACCACTGGGCCGATGTGGTGAAGGAGTGTTTTGACCGTGATTCGCTGTTGACAATTCACTACAATCAGCAGATTTCCGGTGGGAAGTGGAATCATCTGATGGATCAAATTCGAATCGGATACACTTATTGGCAACAGCCTCAAAGGCGCAAAAAGCCTGAGGTAACCAGAGTTGAAAAACATGAACCTGCTAATTCTGAATTGGCCTTTACTGAAGCCGACGGTTATATTTCGATTGAAGCTGAAAATTTTCAGGGATCAAAAGGGACAGGAACGATTCATTGGGAGGTTATCCCCAGCCTGGGGAAAACCGCTTCGGGTATCACAACTTTCCCGCAAAATCAGTATCCTGCAGCCGGAGATTCTGTCTATTTGGATTATAACCTGAACCTTAAGTCAACAGGCAAATTTACCGTGTCGGTCCTGGTTTCACCTAGTCTGAACTTCAATGCCAACAAGGGATTGCATTATGCAATTTCATTCGATGGAGGAGTCGAACAGATTGTCAACATTAACCATGAATACTCTGTTCAAGAAATGGAACACTGGCAGGCAAACCGTATCAATGCAACCAAAACCATACATAGCATTAATAACCCTGGTTTACATAAGTTGAAAATCCGGGTGCTCGAACCTGGGATTGTTCTGCAAAAAATTCTGGTCGATACCGGCGGATTGAAGCCAAGCTTTTTAGGAGCCCCGCAAAGTAAATTGTCAATTTTCGAAAAAAAATAGTTTGTAAATTCGGAAAGGTTTGTTTACCACCAGTCTTTACAATAAAACAAGAAAATGAGAAGCATCTTAATATCATTCATCACCATTTTGGTCCCTATTTTCATGTATGCAGAAGATGGTTCTGAGCTTTGGCTACGTTACAAGGCTTTGCCGGATGCAGTGTCAAAACAATATTCCCAACAGCTTCAATATCTTGCCTTTAACCTCAACAGTCCGACCAGAATCATAGTCAGGTCAGAACTGGATCAAGCGCTTGCGGGATTATTGGGAAGTAAGTTGGCAGAAAGCCGAAAGATTCGGAAAAGTACCTTGGTAATAGGTACGATGAAAGATAATTTGGTTGAACAGCTGGTTTCTGCCGATTCCCTCAAATTGTGCGGAGCTGATGGGTTTGTATTGCGAAGTATGGATTTTAAGGGGGATAAAATTTTGCTGCTTGCAGCGAATCAGGATATCGGATTGCTTTACGGAATTTTTGAACTGATTCGGCAGTTACAACAGGAACACCAACTCGCCGGGTTAAATTTGGTTGAAAAGCCAAGCTACCAGCGGAGGATTCTCGATCATTGGGATAATCTGGACCGAACAGTGGAACGTGGATATGCCGGTCATTCCCTCTGGAAATGGGATGAGCTACCGGAGGTTATCAGTCCGCAATACAAGGAATATGCCAGGGCGAATGCCTCTATCGGGATCAATGGCACGGTTTTGAACAATGTAAATGCCAGCCCCAAAATTTTAAGTAGTGAATACCTTTCGAAGGTAAAGGTGATGGCCGATATTTTTCGTCCTTATGGAATTCACGTTTATCTGTCGGTAAATTTTTCTTCACCGAAAGAATTGGGTGGCCTGCCAAACTCTGATCCTTTGGACGGGAAAGTTGCAGCATGGTGGAAAAAGAAGGCAGATGAGATTTATGCTTTAATTCCCGATTTTGGGGGTTTCCTGGTGAAGGCCAATTCAGAAGGATTACCTGGGCCCCAGGATTATGGCAGAAGCCATGCTGATGGTGCCAATATGCTGGCCGATGCTTTGGCTCCCCATGGAGGGATTGTGATGTGGCGTGCATTTGTTTATAAGCCTGATGGAGATGACCGTGCCAAACAAGCGTACAAAGAATTTAAACCTTTGGATGGAAAATTCCGATCCAATGTTATTATTCAGGTTAAAAATGGTCCTGTCGATTTTCAGCCCCGCGAACCATTCAGTCCATTGTTTGGTGCGATGAAGCATACTACCTTAATGGCTGAGTTACAGATTACAAAAGAGTACCTTGGTTTTTCAGATCACTTGGCTTACCTTGGCCCTTTGTTTGAAGAATGTTTGGATGCAGATACCTATGCTGAAGGACCAGGTTCAACAGTCGCCCGGATAACGGATGGATCAGTTTTTAAGGACTCGGTTACGGCAATTGCAGGAGTAGCTAACATTGGAGAAGAGAAGCATTGGTGTGGAGATAATTTTGCACAGGCCAACTGGTATGTATTTGGTCGCTTGGCCTGGGACAATACCTTATCTTCAATGGACATTTCAGTTGAATGGATTGAACAGACTTTATCGAGGGACCGCGAATTTGTATCTGAAGTCAGTCGAATGATGATGCAGTCGCGGGAAGCTTGTTTGCTTTATTTTCAAACTTTCTCGAAGAATCCGATACCCGAAGAGCTTGATCGACCTGAACACCAGTTGGATGAGCTTAAAAAACTGAAATTTAATTTGAAAAACCACAACTAAGAATAGTGGATTGAATCACAAGATTTTAATTAAAAATTTCCAAAGATGAAACGAATTACCCAAAAAATTTCTGTTTTTGAAAAAATTGGCTACAGCCTGGGTGATCTTGCTGCTAACCTGGTTTTTCAAACAATAATTACCTATTTAGCTTATTTCTATACTGATATTTACGGGCTTAAAAGCACTGATGCTTCGATCATTATGCTTTCTGTCGGCCTGACTGCCGCCTTCATATTTAATCCAATAATTGGATTATTAGCCGACAGAACCTATTCAAAATGGGGCAAATTCCGGCCATGGATACTCTACACATCCATCCCCTTAGGGGTTGTAGCACTTCTGGCATTTTCAACGCCGAATTTTGCGTACAAAGGAAAACTCATTTACGCCGCCGCGACTTATTCTCTCCTGTTGATGTTGTATGCTTCGAGTAATTTGCCTTACTCGGCTTTAAGTGGGGTAATAACCGGCAATATGGGCGAAAGAAATAGTATTTCATCGTACCGTTTCGTGGCAGTAATGTTTGCCCAATTTTTTGTCCAGGTTTTTATGTTGCCGATTATTATTTACGCCGGTCACGGAGATAAGGCAGTCGGAATTGAAGCAGTAATGACCTGGATGGCCATTGTTGGCACCATTATGCTATTGATCACTTTTTTTTCTACGAGAGAGCGCATTGTTCCTACTCTGGAGCAAAAATCCTCCATCAAGGATGACTTGTCGGATCTGGTTAAGAATAGACCTTGGCTAATCATGCTCATTTTAACCGTTTTAGTGTTCATCACCCTTGCCATGAAAGGTGGTTCTTATGTTTATTATTTTAATAACTACGTGGATAAAACTGCACTTGCAAATTTTATTGGTCCGGTGATCTCTTTATTATCTGATTTAGGTATAAACTTTTTCGGATCTGACCCGGTAGCTGCCGGATTTGGTTTATTTAATGCAGGTGGTATTATATTCATGATTGTTGGAATTTCCTTGTCAAAAAAGCTGGCAGATAAATATGGTAAACGAGATGTTTTTCAGTATAGCTTACTTGTTTCTACTATTTTTATCCTGATATTTTTCTTTTTCAAGGCGGATAGTGTCTTCTTAATATTTGGTTCTCAGATTCTGCACGGATTTTTCTATGGTCTCACTATTCCTATTCTTTGGGCCATGATTGCCGATGTTGCCGACTATTCAGAAATGAAAACTAACCGCAGGGCGACTGCAATCATTTTCTCAGCGATGATGGTTGGACTAAAAGCTGGGCTATCCATAGGAGGGGCATTAGTTTCATGGATCTTAGGCTTGTACGGCTACATTGCTAAAGACAGTGCAGTCGCCGGGCATGAAATTATTCAACCTGAAGCTGTAGCCAGCGGAGCTAGACTGCTGGTGAGCATATATCCGTCAATTCCGTTCCTTATCGGGGTAGGTCTTCTTTATTTCTATGTTATCGATAAGAAAATGGAGGTGAAAATTGAAGAAGAATTGAAATCCCGCAGAGGCGGAAACATATAATAAAAATGGTACAACTAAACACAACTAAAATGAAAATCAAAATTATTTTATCGATTGCTGCCCTGGTTTTTCTGGCATCAGCAAATTCAATGGCTCAAAAAACTTTAAGAGAGGCTACCAAAGGCAAATTTTTGTTTGGCGTAGCAGTGAATATGCAACAAGTTAATGGCGTTAATCCCATTGAATCAGAACTGATTGCCAAGGAATTCAGCGCTATTGTTCCCGAAAATGTGATGAAACCTCAACCTATCCAGCCGGAAGAAAACAAATTCTTTTGGGACTCAGCCGATAAATTTGTTGCTTTTGGTGAAAAGAACAAACAGGTTGTAACCAGTCACTGTCTGATGTGGCATTCTCAAATTGGCAGATGGATGTTTGTGGATGCCGAAGGGAAAGATGTATCACCCGAAGTTCTGAAAGAACGCATGCACAAGCACATCTCCGCAGTTGTTGGTCGATATAAAGGCCGCATAAAAGGCTGGGATGTTGTGAACGAAGCCTTTGAAGACAACGGCAAATACCGGAACAGCAAATTCTATCAGATTCTGGGCAAGGATTTCATTAAATACGCTTTCCAGTTTGCCCACGAAGCCGATCCGGATGCGGAATTGAACTACAATGATTACAATGTTGAAAATCCAGCCAAATGCGATGCGATCGTAGCGCTGGTAAAAGAGCTCAAAAGTGCCGGATGCAGAATAGATGCTGTCGGTACACAAGCACACTGGCACATGAAATCACCTTCACTGGAAGCAACGGAAACCAGTTTCAAAAAACTAAAAGCTACCGGAGTGCATATCCTGGTTACTGAATGGGATATTTCTATACTCCCGAGTCCATTTGAGGGGGCAGAAATTTCTAAAAATTTCAGCTATTCCAAGGAGATGGATCCTTATCGTGATGGAGTACCCGACTCTGTTCAAAAGAAATGGGACAAACGCATGCTGGATATGTTCGGACTTTTCCTTAAATACAACGATGTGATTGATCGCGTTACCCTTTGGGGCCTGAGCGACAACGTATCCTGGCTGAACAACTTTCCGATCCGCGGCCGGAAAGATTATCCCTTACTCTTCGACCGCAATAACCAACGAAAGAGTGTCGTGGAAGAGATGATTAAGCTGGCAGAAAAATATAAGTAATGAAGAAAGCAAAGTATTTGGTGGAGAATGATTTTATGGCCGACCCTGCTGTTCATCTTTTCGGGGGGAGACTGTATATCTATCCTTCCCACGACCGTGAATCGGGTATTCCTGAAAATGACAACGGTGATCATTTTGATATGAATGATTACCATGTGTTCTCTACTTCGGATATTGAAAACGAATCTTTGACCGACCATGGTGTCGTTCTGAAACTAAGCGACATCCCGTGGGCCGGACGCCAGCTATGGGATTGTGATGTGGCTTTTAAGAACGGCAAATATTATATGTATTTTCCGTTGAAGGACAAGACGGATATATTCCGTCTGGGGGTAGCTATTTCCGATAGTCCGGCAGGTACATTCATTCCCCGGTCAGACCCGATCAGGGGAAGTTACAGCATCGACCCGGCCGTATTTGAGGATGCCGATGGAACTCATTATATGTATTTCGGCGGTTTATGGGGTGGCCAGTTGCAACGCTACAAGGATAACAAAGCCTTGGAAAGTGCCTGTCTGCCATCAGGAGAGGAATTGGCATTACCATCAAGGGTGGTTCGCCTGTCAGACGATATGCTTGGATTTGCCGAAGATCCCAAACCTGTTATTATACTAAATCAAGATGGAACTCCGATGAAAGCGGGACAGACTGTCCGGTTCTTCGAAGCTTCCTGGATGCACCGCTACAAGGGTAAGTACTATTTCTCCTATTCAACAGGTGATACCCATTTGTTGTGTTATGCTACCGGGGATAACCCTTATGGTCCATTCACCTACCAGGGTGTGATTCTTACGCCGGTAGTGGGTTGGACTACCCACCACTCCATCGTTGAGTTTAAAGGGAAGTGGTACTTATTTCATCACGACAGTGTTCCTTCAGGTGGAAAAACCTGGTTACGCAGTCTTAAGGTGGTGGAGTTGGAATATGATAATGAGGGAAATATTTTAACGATACACGGAGGAGGCGAATAAATAATTTTAAAATATGAGACATCTCTTTTCATTGATTACATTTTCCATCGTTTTTTGTTACTGGGCATACGCTCAAAACGGAATTACACCAGCCCCATTGGGATTTGATGTCGTTCATAGCGATGTACTACAAGGTAAAATTGATACGGTCATTTACCAGTCAAAAACAGTTGAAACCAGCCGGAAGGCCTTGGTCTATACCCCTCCCGGCTATTCAAAAGAGCGAAAATACCCGGTTTTGTACTTGTTACACGGCATTGGTGGTGACGAAAAAGAATGGCTGAGAGGTGGCCAGCCACAAGTAATTCTCGATAACATGTATGCCGGGAAAAAGGTTGAGCCGATGATTGTTGTAATGCCCAATGGCCGTGCCATGAAAGACGACAGGGCAACGGGCAACATCATGGCTCCCGACAAAGTTCAGGCTTTCGCTGCTTTCGAGAAGGACCTGCTTAGCGACCTGATCCCGTTCATTGAAGATACTTATCCGGTAATCAGGGACCGTGAACATCGTGCCATTGCCGGATTGTCTATGGGGGGAGGCCAATCGTTGAATTTTGGATTGGGTAATCTCGACAAATTTGCCTGGGTTGGTGGTTTTTCCTCTGCCCCAAATACCAAAAAGCCGGAAGAGTTGGTTCCCGACCCCGCAAAAGCGAGGGAACAGTTGAAATTGCTTTGGATTTCATGCGGAGACAACGACAGGCTCCTCTCTTTTAGCAAACGCACCCATGATTACTTGGTAACCAACGATGTTCCGCACATTTATTACATCGAACCTGGTGTCCACGATTTCAAGGTATGGGAAAACGGTCTTTACATGTTTTCGCAACTGCTGTTTAAACCTGTAGAGCAGTCTATATTTAAAAAAAGCGAGTAATTATGAGAATTAAAATTGCAATCATGTTGATATCGGTGTTCATGGCTGGAGGATTTTGTTTTGGACAGTCGCTATCAACAGTTATTGAAGATTTTAAGCCCTCTTCAGTCAATCAACCTGGCAAAGTATACCCATAGGTAAACTCTGAAGGCCGGGTGCATGTTCAGATTTCAGCGCCAGGTGCCAACAAAGTACAACTAGACATTAGTGCTGTTAAATACGACTTGATAAAAGATGATAAGGGAGTCTGGATTGGTGAATCGGCTCCTCAGGACGAAGGATTTCACTACTACCAGCTTTGGATTGACGGAGCAGCAGTTCCCGACCCCGGCAGCTTATACTATTATGGAGCAAGTCGCTGGGGTAGTGGTATTGAGATACCGGCTAAAGACCAGGATTTTTATGCGTTGAAAAATGTACCCCACGGGCAAGTACGCGAGTTAATCTATTTCTCAAAAAGCAACAATAATAATCGTCGTTGTTTCGTTTATACCCCTCCCGGATATGATAAGGATTCCCAAAAACACTTTCCGGTACTGTACTTGCAACATGGTGGTGGAGAAGATGAAACTGGTTGGTCCAGACAGGGGCGTGCCAACTTCATCATGGATAACCTGATAGCCGAAGGCAAAGCAAAACCAATTATCATTGTGATGGATAATGGAACATGGCGAATGCCAGACCGTGCTTCGGGAGCTAAACCAGGTGAATGTCCTGCCGGACCATGGCCACCAAAAGGCTGGGCTGACGGCTTTACAAAAACCATGTTGGAAGACATTATTCCGATGATTGATGCCAACTACCGCACTTTGGCCGATCAAAAACATCGTGCAATGGCTGGACTATCAATGGGCGGCATGCAAACCCGCGTTATCACAGTGGATAATCCGGATGTGTTCTCTTATGTCGGCATCTTTAGCGGCGGCAGCATAAGTATCGAGGATATTAAAGATGCCCGGGGATTTAAAGAAAATGTCAAATTGATATTTGTTAGCTATGGAAGCCGCGAACTCGAAAATCGTAGAACTGGCTTCGGAGGCGATCCGAAAGAGAATACAGAAAAATTAAAGGATGCCGGAATAAAGACTCATTTTTATATCTCTCCACAAACAGCCCACGAATGGCAGAGCTGGAGAAGAAGCCTTCATGAATTTGCGCCGCTACTGTTTAAAGATTAATGTAAAGCTGACTTTGCAGTGATTTTCCATTGACCGACCTTTATGAAATTTACCGAATACTTCAACTTGTGGGTTAACCTTTGGATCTAGTAAGATGCTTTTAGAAGCATCCCAGTATATGTTATATGCATACATTTGTTTTAATTCATCGTCTGAAGGCTGATTGTTTTCCGGAATGCGCCATTTGGTATCAATTACATAGGTCACTTTCTTTCCATCTGGCAATGAACGACGAATAACCAAGTCTGGGCGAATTGTCCTGTTTTCCCAAAAACGCTGTCCATCCTGATAGATTATTCCGAAGTCAACAGGTGTTTATTCATCAAATCCTATTTGTCCATCGCCACAAGCCATCAGATATTCCAACTTTAACTCTTCGTCGAAATCAAGTTCGTTTTCTAAATAAGAATGAACAAAACGTTGTAAGAGCTCTTTCTCAATGCGACCAGCAGCGAGGTGATAACTAATATTCTCCATTTCCCTGAGAAATCTTTCCAGGCAATACAGGTATCCGTTAAAAAGCAGGAATTGTGCACCCAAGGTGATTGACAAGCGTTTATTTCCATCAACAAAGGAATGATTCTTATTGATTGACCATATTAGGTGTGTTAGCTTTTCCTCAAATGTTGGATAATAGTCATCAGTCTGAATATGATCCAAAACGCTATATAGGTAACCAATGTTAAGTACTTCGTTACTTCCTCCACCGCTTAACCGAACGGTTTCCTTGTGAGTCATCTCAGCTTGTTCTTTTGTGAGATAAATCATGCTAATCCCTTTCTTTTAAGCGTTTAAGCGCTGCTATATAGTTTTCTAACCGTGCGCTTAATTCCATACTTCGATCGCCTATAAACCGATCGAAGTCATCGGCTGGTAATGAGTCGATATATTCCTTTAAATTATGGTGCAATGCATCTCTGAAGCACAAATCGCGGCTCGCCATCTTTTGCCGGGCTTTCTCCCGTAAAGGTTCCCATAATTTTTGCTGTTCAAATCGTTTGAAAAGAGTGTCTGTTTCTTCCGGACTTAACATCCTTCCAAGCTCTTTCGATTTCATCCTGAGTTCATCGGCAAAGCCTGTTTCGAAACTCGAAATCAGGTCTAACACTTCGCTGTACATGGTGTGCCGTAAGTTCTCGTTCTCTTCCAGTTTCAAGATTCTCCGGTATTCGTTGGCATCTTCCCTGAAAATCGATTTGTAAACTTTGTCGGTGTAAATCGGATATTTTGCCTTTCCCATATCCACATATTTACCCAAGGCTTCGATAAATTCTTTCCGGTAGTATTCGCCTTTCAGTAAATTTAAGACAAAATCTTCATCGCGCTGATTGATGTATTTCGTTCCTCCGCCCGTTTTTTTATTGATTGTATCCAGGGTGATATCGAGCATGATGCTCCGCATTTGTTTGGCCTTGTCGCTCTTCGACAGCAACATGGCAATATTCAAGAATGCCCGGAAATTAAAAATACCCAATTGAGGAATTTTGTTCAGGACATTCATGTCCTGAACATCCTGTTCTGCGGAAGCTAACTTAAACATATCCAGATTATTGCCTTCTATCAAAGCGTAACCGTTTTTCGACAGCTCATCACTGTTGTTTTGCAAGCAACGACTAATTGTACGCTCGTCAACCTCAAAAAATGTGGAAATTTGTTTCTTGATAAATTTATATTCCCCCTGAAACAAAACTCCGTGAAGCCCAACGGCTTTTTGAATTTCCTGAAGTGCGTAATTGTTGTTTAATATGTTTTGGCGGGCAACGCCGGAACTTGTTAAATCTTTTGCCATAACTTATTGTTTTACCAGGTCCTTGTTGCGTAATTCATTTTTTGAAGATTCATTTAATTCCGTCCGAAAGAAGGGTAACTCCTTGAAAATCATTTTCGCGCGGACGGTTTTTTTTGTATCCATTTTTCCCCGGGTTGAAACCCGGGGCTACCAATATTCCACCCTTACCGGGCTAAATGCCTCATATTCTACTCTACCCATCCAAAACTCAGGCCTGCCAGCCGAAGCCTTTTTCAATGGCTAAAATCATTGTATTCCTCTGCAAGTTACAACATCTGATTACATAAAAACATTATTGTAAAAAGTATTTTCTATCAATTCGCTTTTAAAATATCAATCACATTCCAAATGAAGTACTCATGAGATTTATGAGGAAATTTAATAACTTAAATCCGGTGTTGATGATTTAATAATCCCTGGCGAGAGGTAGTTGTTAGTCTGACTTTTCCAGAAACCCTCAAATATTCACCGGCAATAAATACTTTATCACTGCCTGCCAGTCCTTAACCCTTTCAGATCCAAACATGATTAATTCACCTTCAAAATCTCCGGCTCCATTCTTTTCCCGGTCATCAACCAGGTAATCAGCCTTATTCAAGTCTCTTCGATGACTAATGATTATCCTTTTGCAGGCACCAATCTAAATTTGGATCAAAAAACCCGCCAAAAAAGCCCCACCTGAAAATCCCATCAGGTTTTCCAACAACCATTATAAACCACTAGAAAATTGATACTATTTTCTTCCATTCCTTATTATTTATCTTAATTGCTGTAAATTTAGACCTGTATAAATCAAGATGCTGAACTTAAAATATTTTGAAAAGAGTGTCCAATTTATCGGGGATTAAGACAAAAAATCCATTGACAGCGGGAGATTTTGAGATGTTGGTGATCGCAGTTAAACACGAAACGCAATATGAATAAACAAACACTATTTCGAATAATTGCTTTAGTTTGCCTGGCGCTATTTTCAGGCATAACCGGATCCGGCCAAATTTTAACCTATCGGATTGTCGGTACTGAACAGACAAAATCTTACAACAACTTTGGTGTAATCTCAACACCAACAGCCGGGCAGCCCTTCTATGGTCAAAATTCCAACCATCCGGGGAATATCCCCAGTTATAAAAACAATGGGGACGGCACAATTACTGACAATGTATCCGGATTAATGTGGGAAAATACAACCGATAAAAATGGGGATAGTGTTATCAATTACTATGACAAGCTGACTTACGCTGAAGCATTGGCCGCTGCATCATTGTGCAGAACGGGAGGATACACCGATTGGAGATTGCCTACTATTAAAGAGCTATACTCATTGATCATGTATGAAGGTGCTGAGCCAAATCCAAATGCCACTGCACCGGGTGCTTCGATTCCATATATCAATACTGATTACTTTACTTTTGGCTATGGCGATCTCAACTCAAGTGCACATGGAGGCAAATTTAATGAACGACTTATTGATGCCCAGTATGCATGTTCCTCAATTTATGTATCAACGACAATGAATGGAATGCCAACAATGTTCGGCGTCAACTTTGCCGATGGACGTATTAAGGGTTATCCGGCAAATGATCGGAAAAAGTACTATGTGCTTTATGTTCGCGGCAATACGGCATATGGCACAAA
Organism: Bacteroidia bacterium; assembly: GCA_025358025.1. Lineage (GTDB taxonomy): Bacteria > Bacteroidota > Bacteroidia > Bacteroidales > Prolixibacteraceae > CAINVV01. The sequence goes on from JANYKW010000038.1 coordinate 32,986, forward strand.
TAAATTCACGGACAATGGCAATGGAACAATTACAGATAGTGCAACTGGTCTGATGTGGATGCAAAATGACAATGGATCGGCAGTTTTATGGGAGAATGCACTGAGTTATGCCGAAGATTTTTCATTCGCAGGGTATTCAGATTGGAGATTGCCGGATGTCAAAGAATTGCAAGGCATTGTCGACTATACCCGTTCACCGGAAACAACAGGTTCTGCCGCCATCAATCCACTATTCAATTGTACCCAAATTACAAACGAAGCAGGTGCTAAAGACGATCCTTACTATTGGAGCAATACAACCTTCTGCTCTCAAACCCCGAGCGCAGGTCGAGCTGCTTGTTATGTTTCCTTCGGAAGGGCAATGGGGTATATGGGCAGGTGGATTGATGTTCATGGTGCAGGTGCACAGCGAAGCGATCCAAAAACAGGCGATCCGAAGAATTTTCCTTTTGGATTTGGCCCACAGGGGGATGCAATACGAATATACAATCATGTAAGGCTGGTCAGGAATTATAATACAGCAACGAGTTTAGATGGAACCAAAACAAATAATTAAATAATCAATCGATTTTGGAGTCCAGATCTGAACTCTATAGTCCACTTCGATTCTGCCGAAGATAGCTAAATCTAAAATTTGTTGCCTATGAAAGTTTCAATAATCAGATTTTCAGGTCAACGTGTCTATTCTTACCAGTTTTTATAGTATTAATATTTTTTTGTGCAACCTATTGCATTTTCGATTATTGTTATTTAACTTTGCAATTCAAAGTACTTTTAAATGAAAACAAATTCAATCAATCCCAATGAAGATCTTCAGACCATTCGGGAAATAATGGAACGGTCATCCAAGTTTTTGTCACTTAGCGGATTATCAGGGATTTTTGCCGGTGTATGCGCATCGATTGGCGCATTAGTTGCCTGGGTTTTTATTTTGGAATCGGGTCACATTCGATACGACGAATTTATACATAGTCCAGGTAGTTCGTCAATTTCAGGCATTGGATTTTATCTTGCACTGGATGCGTTGCTGGTGCTTGGATTGGCGGTTATTGGAGCTGTATATTTTTCACTGAGGAATGCCAGGAAGGCCGGTCAGCTGTTTTGGACTATTTCAACCCGAAGATTACTCGTCCATTTAATGATTCCTTTGGTTTCAGGTGGAATTTTTACACTGATTCTGGTGTTACGTAACAACATGGAGCTCGTTGCTTCGGTCATGTTGATTTTTTACGGATTGTCACTTGTAAATGCAGGGAAGTTTACGTTAGGTGAGATTCATTACCTTGGATTGACGGAAATTGTCATTGGCCTGTTGGCAGGTGTTTTCATTCATCAGGGGCTACTTTTTTGGACGATAGGTTTTGGCTTGATTCATATCATTTACGGGACAGTGATGTACTACCGGCACGAGCGAATAAAATGAAAAATCCGATTTCAAACCTTCAGAAAGTATTTGAAAGTCGCATCAGACTTGGTATCATGTCGGCGCTCATGGTCAATGACACGCTTGATTTCAACGCGCTCAAGGAATTGCTTGGGTTGACCGACGGGAACCTTGCCAGCCACTTAAAAGCTTTGGAACATCGGGAAATAGTTGTGGTTTCGAAGCAATTTATTGGCAGGAAGCCAAATACAACCATTAAGGCAACCGACCGTGGAAGAATTTTTTTTCGAAAGCATTTGTCAGCACTCGAAGAACTAATAAACAATCAATAATTTTTTTAATCAAGTACTTTGATTTTCAAAGTACTTTTAATATTTTAAATCATGGAAACAAAAAGTATTCAGCAGTTTATGAATAGTTACAGTGTTAAGATGATCATCGTTTCTGGTTTGGCCCTTATGCTGCTTATCCCGTCGTTTATGATCATGAATCTTATTCAGGAGCGCATGGACCTGAGCGAAAAGGTGAAAAAGGAACTCTATGCCCAATGGGGAGGGAAACAGGTGGTTGCCGGACCTGTCCTGAATGTGCCATTTACGGTAACTGAATCAGGAGAGAAGAATCAGTTGACCAATGAGCGACACGGGGTGGCACATTTCCTGCCCGAAACATTGAAAACGGAGGGTGCGCTGTTTCCTGAAACAAGGAATCGCGGAATCTACCAGGTAGTGGTCTACGAAGGAAAGCTCAAAATGAAAGGTTCATTTATTCCACCGGATGTTTCACGGTTGGAAATTCAGAATGCCCAATACAACTGGAATGCAGCCTATTTCACTATTGGAGTTTCAGATATGAGGGGAATAAAAAACCTGCCCGTTTTGGTCATAAACGGGCAGAAGTTCAAAGTTGAGCCTGGTGTAGCCGACACCGATTTGTTCCAGTCAGGAATTACCATGAAGGTCGATCCGATTGACCTGAAGCAGCCATTAAATTACGAGATTGAGCTGGTGCTGAATGGTTCAGAAGATTTGTCGGTCGAAATGCTGGGAACAACATCAGAAGTGTCTATGAAATCGGATTGGGCACAACCGAGTTTTACCGGAAGATTTCTTCCGGAGAGCCGCAATGTTTCTGCCAATGGGTTCACAGCAGAATGGCGTGTGACTCATCTGAACCGCAATTTTCCACAGCAGTGGCCAGACCGAAAATTCAATACGCACGAAGCCGTGCTTGGCGTTGAACTGCTCATCCCGGTAGATCATTACCAGAAATCGATGCGGTCGGTAAAGTATGCTATCCTGTTTATCGCTTTGAATTTTCTCATCTTTCTTTTCGTCGAAATTAAAGGCAAAACCAGGATTCATCCGTTCCAGTATTCATTGGTAGCATTTGCCTTGCTGATCTTTTATGCCCTGCTCACTTCTTTAGGTGAACAAATTGGATTCAATTTGGCATATCTTGTTTCGGCTGGAGCTGTCACATCGCTAATTTCGTGGTATGTTTTTACAATGTTACATGAAAGGCGTTTGGTAGTTTGGGTAACCCTTTTACAAACGGGATTATATTTGTCCCTGTTTACCATTTTGCAGTTGCAGGATTATGCCTTGCTTGCAGGAAGCATTGGACTTTTCGCGATCCTGACCATCATTATGCGCGCATCGCAGCAAATTAAATGGTACCCGGAAGAATAGATCCTTTGACAGCTAAGTGCTGGCCCCCAATAAAATTTTTTAGCTTTTTCGATTTTTTTAAATTAGTTTTAACATCGGATAAATAAAGGTGTCCAATCTTTTTTATTATACAAAACCAAATTAACTAAGTCATGACACAGAGAAGAGATTTTATCAAGCACAGTATTTTGGGTACCACCGGAATTGTTATCGGAGGAATGGGATTTAGTTCTAAATCGTATGCTTCTATCATTGGAGCCAACGATCGTTTTAGGATGGCAATTTGCGGTGTCAATGGCCGGGGAAAAGACCATATCAAGGGATTTGGAGGTCTGGAAAATCTGGAGATTGCCTATCTTGTCGATCCCGACAGCAAAGTACTTGAAAATCGCATCAATGAGTTACGTTCAAAAGGTGGATTAAGTTCGGGCGTGAAAGGTGTGGCAGATGTCCGCCGTGTACTTGAAGACCCTAATATTGACGCCATCAGCGTGGCAACTCCCAATAGTTGGCATTCCCAAATGGTGATTTGGGCTGCCCAGTCAAAAAAACATTGTTATGTTGAGAAACCTGCAAGCCACGACATCCATGAAGGACGTATTGCCCTGGCAGCAGCAGAAAAATACGGAATAGTTGTTCAGCATGGTACACAACGACGCAGCGAACCCGGATGGGCGCGACAAATATCCGACATTCGATCTGGTAAATATGGTAAAATGTTGGTATCGCATGGACTTGCCTGCAAACCTCGCGAAGGTATTGGCTTTGAGACTGATTCAAATCCTCCGGCTAATCTGGACTGGAATATATGGAAAGGACCTGCAGTTATTAATAGCTACAACAAGAATCTGGTTCATTACAACTGGCATTGGAACTGGAAAGTTGGTAATGGCGAATTAAATAACCAGGGGACTCATCAGCTCGACGTGGCATACTGGGGGCTTGATGCGGAAGTTGAAAATACCCATCCTGTTCGGGTGATGGCAATAGGTGGAAGATTCGTGTGGGAAGATCAGGGTGAAACACCCAATACCATGTTTGCCCTTGCAGAGTTTGCAAACGGGCAATATGTTTTTTTCAATGTCCGTAATGTGAACTATCCAGGATACAAAACTGAAGTTACAAACCGGTTTTATTTTGAAGATGGCGCAAAACTCGTTGAAGGAAAATATGAACCACACAACGGAAGTCAACCCCGCAATGTCCCAATCACAGATGTTCGGCAAACACCCGGTGGCAACTGGAAAAGTTTTGTGACCGCTTGCCGTGCCAACGATCCTAAAATGGCCAATGGTAACATGTACGACGCCCATTACAGTTGTGCACTTGGTCACCTGATGAACACTTCTTACAAGTTAGGTAAAAAAGTACCCTTCAATGAAAAAGCCGGTCGATTTGGCGACAATGCGCTGGCATACGAAGAATTTATGAAAATTCATGCTATTGCAAGAGATGGCATGGGCGTGCCGGAAAATAAAGCTGAATACATCGTTGGGCCATGGCTAAAATTTGATGGTAAGACGGAACAATTTATTGGCGATCATTCTGTCGAAGCCAACCAATTGCTTGCTGATCCGCGTAATTCCGGATACATCTTACCTTCAGCGAAATCAGTATAAAAAAGATCGAATTTTTACGAGGGAAATCTGCTTTTATTTGGTTTTATTCCGGCTCAGCTCTTTCATGGCAAAATTGGGATACATGACGTCATGTACTTTTTCCACCATGATATCCTTGGGTACATTAAATGAGGCTTTTAACCTGATATCTTTCGATGATGCTCCCATCCGAACCTGATAATCGCCCTGGTCTGCGACCCATGCGCTGATTCCGCTCCTGAAAGATGCCAAAGCCTGCGCATCCAGCTCAAAAGATAACAGCTGGCTCTCCCCGGGCTGCAGCAAACGCGTTTTGCCAAATCCCTTGAGTTCTTGGGCGGGTTTCTCAACCTCTGCAGCAGGAGCAGCGAGATAGAGTTGAACAACCTCTTTCCCGGCTACTTTCCCGGTGTTCTTCACTGTAACGTCAACCAGTATTTTCCCGGAAAAGCTGCTGCTGCTCAACTTCAGACTTGAATATTCAAATGATGTATATGATAAGCCATATCCAAACTCATAAGCAACAGGAACATTGAAACTATCGTAATATCGGTAACCAACATATATGCCTTCACTGTAGAATGAGTTGACAGGATTTTCCACCGGCTCTCCGGGGAAAGTTTTTGCAGAAGGATTGTCTTCATATTTTATTGTGAAAGAGTCTGGTAGCTTGCCTGAAGGATTGACGGCACCTTTCAGCAGGTCGGCGATGGCATATCCGCCTTCCTGACCGGGTTGCCAGGCCAGAAGAATGGCATCCGGATAGTTGCTCCAGCTTGCGGTTTCACAGACTCCCCCTACATTGAGCACCACCACCACCTTTTTGCCGGCCGCATGATACGCTTCGCATACCTTGCGAACGAGGTTGATTTCAGTTTCTGAGGCAGGGAAGTAGCCGTTGTCATAACCCTCGCCACCGCTGCGACCCAGGGTAATAACTGCTATATCAGAACCTGCAACCTGCTTGACAATCTGATCTTTTGTCATATCCATCTCTTCGTGGAACGGAATCACTCTTTTTTTAAAGTGCGCGGGTGCTTTGCCGTCTTTGATACCATTGTTCGCAAGCATCACGGGATTGTTGAAATAATCAGGCACCAGGTTTTGTTCAACTATATTTGCATTAAAAGCCGTATAGCTATCCTCAAGATCTTTCACAACCTGGTACCCGGCTGCTTTCAGTCCATCATTGACGGTAATGGCATATTTATTGCTCCTGATACCACCACTTCCTGTTCCTGCTTCGATCAGGTAATAGGCAATTTTGCCAAAGACAGCCACTGTTTTCACCCCTTCAAATGGCAGCGTATTCTTCTCATTTTTAAGCAATATCATCCCTTCTGTGGCAGCCTCCCTGGCAATCTTTGCATGTGCCTCCAGGTCAGGCTTTAGTGAAGGCTTATATCCCTTTGTTCTGGGAGAATTCAGTTTGAGCTGCATATTGTAAACCAGGTTTTTGCTGAGTGTACCCTCGTCGATGGTTTTATCTTTCAGGGCAGCGGTAAGCTCATTCACCTCATCCATATTACCACCCATGAGCATGTTGTTGCCAGCCCTGACTTTGGCTACAGCACTTCCATATCCATCGAAGTCGGTCATGAAAACTCCTTTGAATCCCCACTCGGTACGTACAATATCTTTGAGAAGTTCAGGCGTTTCGGCAGTATAGTAACCGTTTACCTTATTGTAAGAGGTCATGATGGCAGCCGGTTGTCCTTCCTTGACTGCTATTTCAAATCCGCGAAGATAAATTTCACGCAATGCCCTTTGGCTGATAACCGCGTTGTAGGTTCTCCGGTTCGTTTCCTGGTTATTGGCAAGAAAATGTTTTAAAGTAGCTCCGATTCCATTGGACTGCAAACCTTTGACCATGGCTGCTGCTGCTTTTCCGGATAAAAGCGGATCTTCTGAATAGTACTCAAAATTGCGGCCGCATTGCGGATTACGATGCAGGTTAAGGGCCGGCATCAATATTACATCATAGTCATATTCAAGCACTTCATTACCCAATGCCTTACCAACATTCTCCACTAATTCCGTGTTCCAAGTCGAGGCAAGACAGGTAGATGTTGGAAATGCTGTCGTATATGAGTATTCTTTAGCACCTGCAGGAAGAGGATCCCTGTTGATGCCGGATGGTCCGTCGGTAAGGGCTGAGGATCCAACGAGCAGACGGGGCACAACGAGTTTTGAATTCTGGTTGGCGATAATAATCCCCAGACCCTGCTCTGTCGATTTTGAATCCCCGGCCGGCAAAAATTTTCCATCACCTACCGTCATGCCGATTTTTTCCGTGGGAGTCATGGCGGCAATGACATTTTCGATGGTGTCTTTGCCTAACTGAGTTTGCTTTTTTTCTGAACAGGAATTCAGAACTATTTGAACTGTAATAAGACACAGCCCACCTAGTACCAGTTTTTGTAGTGTCATTGGTTTCTGAGATTGATTTATGTGATAGCAGTTAATAGTATCTTCCAAAGATAAACATTATGCCATTCCCAAAAGACCAACTTTCAGGAAATGCATATAAAACATTTGAAAAAATAACTAACTTCGTAGGTGTTCCCTGGGATGAGGAAGGGAGACCCCCTGAGAACATAGTCATAATCAATAATTCAATTAATTAATTTACACATGAAAAATCTTCTCGCCTTACTGCTTGTTGTTGTCTGCCTTCAAAGTTATGGAGCGCCAAAAGAGAAAAAAACCAAAATCCCAAAAGGATTTGTATCATTATTTGATGGTAAAACACTGAATGATTGGAAATTCAGCGAAAAAGAAGGAACATTCTCAGTAAAGGATGGTGCAATTGTAGTACATGGCATGCGCAGCCATTTGTACTATGATGGTCCTGTTCAAAATCATGTTTTCAAGAACTTCGAGTTAAAAGCTGATGTGATGACTGAGCCTGGTGCAAATTCCGGAATCTATTTTCACACCTTGTTCCAGCAATCAGGTTTCCCGGATAAGGGTTATGAGGTTCAGGTTAACAACTCTCATTCCGACTGGAAGAGAACAGGAGGATTGTATGATGTTCAGGATCTGAAAGAAGTACCTACCAAAGACAATGAGTGGTTTACGATGGACATTATTGTCGTTGACCAACACATTGTCATTAAGTTAAACGGTAAAACTGTGGTTGATTACATTGAACCTGCTGATGTCAAATACAAAGGTCATCCGGAACGAAAAATCGCAACCGGAACCTTCGCCCTGCAGGGCCATGATCCCAAAAGTATCGTGTATATCAAAAATATCATGGTTAAACCACTGCCATAATTGTACATAGCTATTTAGGTCTAAATTTGCCTGAAAACCAGAATCCTGTTTTGCACCTGTTCTTATCATCCGGTAAGTATGGTTGCAAAACAGGATTTCTTCATTATAATGTAAATAATAAATATCAGCTGGAAAGGGCAAATTTTCATTTTAAGAAAGGGAAGTAGTATCTGATGTTTTCTTTGGTCAGTTTTGTTCCGTACCCGGAGTCTTGAAATGATTCACAATATTTAATTTTGGCTCCTCTCTCATTCCCGTAAAGTTCAATTAATTTATCCCGGTAAGGCGTTGCATCTGATCCGCGCTTTCTCATTTCTCCGGTCCATGCCCTCCGATCTGAATCTGAAGCCGGGACCTTATCAAGAGTTCCTGTGTTAAAGGGAAGCCATTCGTACATCTGAGACTTGTGTTGATGATACATATCCATTTTCTTTTCGATGACGTCGTCCACGTCGATGCAAACATCTGCTTTAAAAGGTTCGGGATGGATAAACCCATCACTCATAAAGAGGAATAAAGGATTTTTTTCAAGGTGAAGGACCTTGGGTAAAATTGTCGGCACTGTCACCATGTAGGCTGCATCCAGCACAAGGATGCCGGTATATCTGTGATCCGGGTGATAATCATATGGCCGTGGGAAAATAACTATATCAGCTTTCTGCTCCCGGATTAGCTTGATTACCTCCAACCGGTTCTCATAGGTCGGCATTAATTGGCCGTCGTGATTGTTCAGGGTTATATACCGTACTCCTATGACCTCTCCTGCTTTACGCGCTTCTTCACGACGAATTTTTGCCAACTTATTCGCTTTAACCGACTGATGTCCTGCATCACCGTTTGTAAGGGAAACCATCAGTACATCATGCCCCAGCTGGGCCCATTTATATGCTGTTCCACCTACCTTGTCGGGATCATCAGGATGAGCCCCTATAATAATAATATGCAGTTTTTTCTCTGGTTTGTCCTGGGCATTGGTATCAAAGACAAATGTAAATGCCAGCATTAATAAAAAAAACAGATGTCTTTTCACATCGCCGGTCAAACTGTACAATCCTAAATAATTACCGTAACAATTTTTCATTTTTCCTAGGTATTAAAAATATCATGAAACAATATTCCAATTTTTTATCAATAGCTTTGTTCTGCTGGAAGTCATTTTAGTTAATTGAACTGTATTTTTAACCTTAAACTGTAATAATATGAAAATTTACGTAGTTATTCACAATTGTATCTTGAGTATAATTATAGTTAGTTTTCTGTTTGTTTTACCCCTGGCTTGTTTTGCACAAAAAGTCAATCTGCCTGGCGGTCCCGATGAGCCAGTTCGGGTTTTAAGTGATAGTATAAGCCTTGAGGTTCATGATGGTGGACTCCGGTATGCAATCGGGGTCGAAAATATTCAGGTACTTCGCGCCAATCGCACACAGCCGAATATGGCCGACAACTATGGATGGACATACAACCATGCTCCGATGCTCGCCTATTGGAACAATAAATTCTACCTCGAGTATCTGAGCAATCCTTTTGGAGAGCATCTAGCACCGGGTCATACGCTCGTTGCTACTTCGGGAGATGGCCGGAACTGGGATATGCCAGGGGAGGTTTTCCCCATTTACCTTCTTCGTCCGGGACCGATTTCAGGGTACGAATCGGGAATGGCAATGATGCACCAGCGTATGGGCTTTTATGTTGCTCCCAATGGAAGGCTTCTGATACTCGGCTTTTACGGTCATGCACCGAATGTTATGGGTGAAGGTGGTATTGGAAGGGTGGTTCGGGAAGCATACAAAGACGGAACCTATGGGCCTGTATACTTCATCAGGTACAGCATTCTTGGTAAAAAGAACGAGAGTAATACCACCACCTTTCCGTTTTATACCCATTCGGGCGACAAAGGATTTGAGGATGCCTGCAACTCATTGCTCAACGACAAATTAAAGACCATGCAGTGGTGGGAAGAGGACAGGACTACGGATGGTTTTTATACGGTCGCAGGACAACAAGCTCCGTCTGTATATCATCGCAAAGATGGTATCGCAGTTGCACACTGGAAAGCTTCGTACGCGGCAATTTCCCCGGATGAAGGTAAAACCTGGAGCACTCCCGTCCGAATTAAAGGCATTATAACGGATGGCGCAAAAACCTGGGGTCAGCGGACTGTTGATGGTCGTTATGCACTTGTCTATAACCCGGCTAATTATGGGTCGCACCGTTGGCCGCTCGCAGTGGTGACAAGTGATGATGGCATTGTATTCGAAAACATGCTGCTGGTTCATGGAGAGGTCCCTCCGCGCCGTTATATGGGTCGCGCCAAAGACTTCGGGCCCCAATATGTCCGCGGTATTTCTGAAGGCAATGGTACACCTCCCGACTCTGCCATGTGGATTACATATAGTGTCAACAAAGAAGACATGTGGGTAAGTCGGATTCCTGTACCAATCCGGTATAAAATCAAAGGACCCGTGGAAGACACCTTCAAAGGACTTGATCCCGGAGGAAAGATTCCCGACTGGAATATCTATCGGACCCGCTGGGCAACTGCGAAAATTGTGGCATTTCCCGGCTCTAAAAACATGAGCCTTGAGCTCAGGGATACTGATCCTTATGATTATGCAAAGGCCGTACGCGTATTCGAAGAAAGTACATCTACAGGCATAGCTTTCAAAGTGTTGGCCCGTGGGATGCAAAATGGTCGCCTGGAGTTGGAGGTGCTCGATCACGCAGGCCACCGGCCAATTCGGGTCATTTTCGGAGAGGACGGACATGTCCGGTTTACTGATGGAAATGACTTAAAGGATGGCGGAAGATATGAGGAAGACTCGTGGTATCAAATAAAAATCAACGTTAATGTCGCCAAAGGGCAATATGATCTTTTGATGGACAATAAAATGATCGTTAATCAGGCCAAATTTTTTGAGTCTGTGTCCAGTATTGAGCGGCTCTCCTTTCGCACCGGAGCATATCGAACAGAACCAACCCGCCAAACGGACCGCTATTCCGGTGGAGATTTATCCAATCCGGGCGATCCCGTTCTGCCGGTTGTCTATTATCTTGACGATATTATAATAAAATAGCGTTTATCGCTCTGGTTTGACAAACCCTATTTTCTGCAATACGGTTTAACCAGCTTTCGCACTGGCACTAAAATGTAATCAACTTGCTGAATTTTTATTGGCTATTCAGACTTTTTTTTGCACGGATAGCCAGCAACTCCCTGATAATTGTATTGACATTTTCAGGCGTTACACCCAACGATTGGCAGTAAACCTCCGGTTGATAGGGTTTACCCAGATGTCGTTGGTTATGGGCGTCTGTTGAGACGGTAAATTTTAGTCCTGCATCAACCAACGGTCGGATGTCTTCTGTAAATGCCTCTATTACAATCGGATCCTTCCATAAAGAAAGCCAACCCATCTCAATTTCCATATAGATTGAACTTCCTTTCAGCAGTCCGATCAGCTCTTTCTGTTCATCTGATGTGAAATAGCGGTATTCTTCTTTTTTAATGGAAGAAGCCTGACGTCCTGACAGGAGGGCAGCCTCTTTCACAGCATTGTAATGTCCCGAAAAAGGATGAAAAAGGATCATGGGAACATGAAACTCTTTCTGTACCTCAATCACCTGTCTTACCCTGGAAATTAATTCTTTGCCCATTGGAGCTTTGCCATTCCATGCAGCTTTCGAGAGGTGCCAACCAATCACCTCAGCATCTTTCATCGGTTGCTTTTCCAGTCCTTCGTCCAATTCGCCTTCCCAAATCTCCCATCCCCTGAAAATTAGGACATCTTTACGAGAAGCGGAGATGTTTGAGAAATCCTTCATCAGCTGATTTTTACCGGTAACAGGATCCGGGTACCAATCTTTCAGCTTGTTCTTTGAAAGCCACGCATTCTTCTCTTTCTCCTCCATTCTGTACAACTCCAGGTGGTCGAGCAGAAGCAGAACTTTTCTTCCATCGTGTACCAGAAAATCGACCCATTCGTTCAGTGGCACCGGTCTTTCTTTGCCCGCATGGACATGCAGGTCGATTTCATTCAGTTGGAACATCCCCTCCTGCAACGGAGCGGCAAATTTTTGTTGCCCATTCACTCGTGACACTGCTATAAGATTCAGACAGAGGGCGAATAATAGAAAGTGTTGGATTTTCATTGGTTTAAATAATATGCGTAAAGTCAAAAAATGTTTCCGGCAGATTTTGCAAATAAGTGAAAAATACTGGATAATAATTTAAATTAGTGCAATAAATAGAGATTGAGCCAGGCGATTGAAAGCAGTTGATGAAAAGCACTACAGTTTTGTAAACCTGTACCCAAATATTAATTCCAATCAAAGCAAATTCGGGACAAAAGATTATAAGGAGTACATTGATACTTTCGATAAAATATTCCCGGCACCCTACCTTTCGTTCGATTTTTATCAACTTTACAAAACCTACAAACCCGAAAAAACTTTCATTCATGATATTCCAACCCTGGCGGGGTTAAGGTTGCAGACTTATGTGAATCTTGCCTATGGTGCTCAGGGAATTGAGTATTGGAGCTTCAGAGGTTTCGGATCTCCGCTGGACGCACAAGGAAAACGCACCGTTGTGTACGATAGATTGCAAAAGGTAAGCAATGAAATTCAAAATCTTTCGGGCGTATTTATGGGTGCGAAGTTGATCGCTGTTGTACAAACGGGGTTAAATATCCCCAATGAAACCAGGAGGATGGGACTTTAATCCCTGCCAGCGAATACACAAGCGCCACAGAGGTAGAACCCGGCGATGCAGCCATTTACATGTATCCATCTACATTAGTTAGCAATTAGAAAATTATCAAAATCCACTCTATAAGCTTCAAACGCTGTATTCACATCATAATTTTTTGGTCTGAGGGCATGTTGGCAAATTTCTCAGGCGCAAAGAGTGTTACAGTTTATTATACCTAAACTTCTGTCCACCGACCGATGCCTCGTACATGAGACCCCCCTTCTGCATCGTGAACACCATAACACCTCCGGTATACTTTGCATTCGCTGAGGCGCCAGCTGTCACGGCAACTGCCGAAGCCTGAGCGGAAAACTCGAATCGGCTATCTTTAAACTGGTCCATCTCCTTTTTTGACTCAAAAAATATTACTTCCCGGTATGCTTGTCCCCCTGCCTGGAATCCTATGCTCACTTGCGATAACTTTGCCATGCCTACCATCTTATTCTGTTCATAGACAACCCCGTTGCCAGCTGCTCCTCCAATGCCAAGTCCTCCCTTGCCAACATTGGGAAAAATAACATAGCCGTAAGCTTTTTCAAAAATCCCATTCATAAGTCCGTCCTTTGCAATGAACTCAGCCTTTGCCGTTCTGCTTTCAGAGATAATTTCTTTCTTTTTAGCGTCCCCAGGTACCAGACGGACTTCAGTGGAGGAACAGGAGCACCAACAGGTAAACTGACAGAATTACAGTGTGGGACGTCAACTCCGCAGGATAACTGTATGATCAGTCCGGAGCTCTGATCAGTGGAAAAGGTTTTAAAAGGGCTGTATTCCAGAAATGGAAAATCAAATTGAGTAGACCTGTAAGAAATCAGGGTTGTCTTGTTGACAGAAATAGGAACAAACAGCATGTCGTTGATCCTTTTCCTTCCATAAAATGAAATGCCAACTTCTCTTCCCAGTATAAACTGGAACCTGCCAATATGCGTAGATATCCCTGACTGCCAAGGTATTACACCTCCATTGCCGGCAATCACAGCCATCTTTGCTGCTTCCTTCGGAGCTATAAGCATCAGTAGCGGCGCCCCGATCAGCAGATCACCCGGAATTAACCAAAAAGGCATACGAATTCTGAAGCCATAGGCTGATCTGGCAGGAATAGCCGAAGTTAATGAACTGGGTGAAAATGCCTCATCCATATTTCTGAACTGATTGGAGGATGCCCCATCCTGTTTCCAACCTGCCTGCACAAAAACCAGCCCATCCCCTGCCTGGTTCAGCACCCCATCCAACCCCAGCCCAAATCTGACGTTAGCTTCAATTCCGGCATTTGTACCGGTATTTGTTTGCTGTTCACCAAATCCACCAAAAACAATGGAACCATTCAGTGCGGAAGAAGCACCAACGAACATTCCGATTTCAGAACGAAACCTGGGCAGTTCTCCCAATCCTGTTGCAAGTCCGGGGACAGGACTCTTAACCACAGTCTCCGCCATTAATCCTTTCTCTATATTACAGTAAGGCATGTAATTGTTTTTGCAAACATTGAATGTATCCGGATGATTTACGAGAGCCCCTGGATCGTCCTTGTAATCTATCTTCAATTTTCCACTGGCAGCATTGAGGAGTTGTTCAAGGCTTAAGCGAACAGACTCGGATGCTACTTCCGCATCCTGCGGACGCATATAGGCATCACCCATAATGATCATTGTGCGGTTGTCCCAGGTGACCACCTCCAGCCCCCTTTCGTTGTAATAATCATGGGTGCCTTTTCTCACGGCCGCAGATCCCCAGGTTCCTGCAGTATGTCCTGAGGCAAAAACATCTTCAAGAAAGTGAATTGCAAAGGCTTCATCGGCCAAAATGGCTAAAGTCAGGGATGACCTATCCCCTTCCGATAAATTCTCACTGGCATATCTGGTTGCCTTCTTCAAAGCACTTACATGGAACCATGAATAGGCACCGAGGGCATTCAGCTCAGTCCCTTTCGCTATGCATGCACTAAAATATTCCCTGGCATCTGTATCTACATCGGGACGAGCCAGGAGAAAATGTACATTATTTGATCCTGCCCTGGTGGCATATTCACGATCTGCTCTTTGGAACCGGAGGTCTGAATTGCGGATTGCATTTACGTGCTGACCTTCGTTTTTTGAGGAAGCAATGTCAATTTTCAGCTGGGCTGCGATATCTGCCACTTTTAATATCCATTCAGTATCCAGAACATTGTGAAGCAAATTTGCAGGGGAGGTACTATGATCTGCTGAAATTCCAGGCCAGGCAGCAAAATCAAGCTGAGCCGGGTTCGTATTTTGTCCAGGATCAATGACAGATTGAGTAAGTCTTTGAGCATAAGACATTCTGGCAGAAAACCATATCTTGTCCAGTTCGGCACGGTATTCCGGACTGAGTTTCCGGATGGAAAGCAGCGTAATATCCCTGTGCTCAGGATAAAGCCATGCAAAAGAATTAATTGCTTCCAGTAATAAACTGCCTAAAAGCAATGCTCTGAAGACCAAGTTTATTCTCATCGTATAGAAAATTAATATTCAAAGATAGGAAATTCAAAACTGTTTAAATTGGGTCTGCCGGTAAAACCGGACTAAAAACCACCATAAACCTGGTATCATTGAATCATTTAAGCCGCTTTGAGTTATTAAGGTAAGTATGAGGCAATTATTGTAAATGGCACCGGGTGATCAATTCTGCAAGTGTTCCAGTTTAAGACAGGCTTTCTGTTAAAAAATATTAAATAAGAATGATTACGCATATTCTTCATGATTCCTTCATAGTCGCAGCAATATGTTTGACCTGTAAAACAATTTAAAAAAGTCGATTATGAAAAAGTTAGTTATGTTTTTAAGCCTCGCTCTGATTTTGGGAGTAGTTTCCGTGAATGCTCAGACCTCCAAACCAGAGGTTAAAAAAGTCCCTGCAAAAACTGAAGCAGCTAAACCAGCCGCTACGGCTGCAAAACCTGCTGCTACAACAGATGCTAAGCCTGCAAATGCGGCTGCTAAGCCTGCAGCAAAACCTGCAACTCATGCTGCAAAACCTGCACCTCATGCTGCACATTCTGCCGCAGCTCCAGCTGCAAAGCCTGCTCCGGCAAAAAAATAATTTTTCGTGGACAATTGAAAAACCGCTGGATTTTTCGGCGGTTTTTTTATGATCAAATAATTAAAAATTAAATACAAATATGGAAATGGTTGAATAATGATTTTTGTACCGGAAATGAATTTTACTGAATTTATTGAAGTGAATCAGGTGAAAACGAAAAATCCGTCCAGGAAAAAGAAAAGCCCTATAACTCCGAAAAGTAAACCACAAATCCAGACAAATCTTTTTTTAGAAAGCGTAGCAATGGAAGAGAGCAAGATTGAGATCTGCAGGAAAATAATCCCGATCCCGAATTTATCGGAATGGGTCTTACTTTCATCTCGCAACTTTTCAAAACTGGTTGCTACCTTAGTGATTTCTTCCTTTTCTTCTTCATATTTTTTCACCTTAAGCTCATATTCTGCAGCCATTTCATTGTATTTCCTGATCAAAGAGTCCTTGCCTTTTTGTTTTTCAAGTGATGCTACTTGTAACTCAAGGTTTTCTCTTCGCATGTCGTACAAATAACTTTTGATGCTTTTACTTTGATAAAATGCCCATTGGTCACTTGCTTTTGTTTGATTAAGAAGGCTTCTTGTGCTATAGCCACCACCTTTAAAAGTGGACAAGGTTGCAAGTACTGCTATAAGTACCGTCGAAATAGCCATATAGGTCATCCATCTTTCTTTTTTCTCTTCTGACATAGTATTTAATTTAAGTGTGATATTGATAACAATTATAGTAACTTAATAGAATGAAAATGAACAATCTTTCAAGAAAAATTTTTCGTTTAACCAGGCCACTTTTTTTCGCCTCAATTCTATTTGCAGGCTGTAGCAAAAGTCTGACAACCAATACAGATTCCTTGTATGTCCCTGTAGCAGCAGATGCGACCCCCAATGCCACGCTGGCTGATTTACAGACAGGCAGAACAATTTTCATCAACAGTTGCGGGAGATGCCATAATCTGTATTCACCGGATAGTTATTCTGCATCGAATTGGAAATCCATCATACCGACAATGGCTCCCAGGGCAGGATTGTCATCAGCAAACACGATTTTGGTTACCAAATATGTGACGAAAGGAAATTAATAAATTAAACTATGAAAACCTTCTTAAGCGATTTCTCAAAAAAAGAATATCCCATTTCTGAAAAAGTTTCTGCCAACACCATCAGGCATTCTATACTAAATTTAATACAGGAAGATAATCCGCAATTTACGCACGACGGCAATCTTTCTCTCAGTGAATTAAAATATTACAGGAGGAAAGCGATATCGGATTACATGACCAACGAAATCGGAGAGCTGTCTGAAACAGAACAAGCAGTGCTGACCTCTCTCACCGATAATAAAACAATTACAGATAAATTGGAAGGAGAGGAAAGACAAATCCTAACTTTCGGACAACGGATTGCAGACAAGGTAGCTTCCTTTGGAGGCAGTTGGACCTTTATCATTTCATTTGGCGTATTTATTTTTATCTGGATATGCGCCAACATATATTGGCTTGCCAACAAGGGTTTTGACCCCTATCCCTTTATTCTTTTAAATCTGATCTTGTCGTGTCTGGCAGCATTGCAGGCACCCGTTATCATGATGAGTCAGAACCGCCAGGAAGAAAAAGACAGGGATCGGTCAAAGAAAGATTATTTGATTAATCTCAAATCGGAGTTGGAAATCAGAACGCTTCA
Organism: Bacteroidia bacterium; assembly: GCA_025358025.1. Taxonomy (GTDB): domain Bacteria; phylum Bacteroidota; class Bacteroidia; order Bacteroidales; family Prolixibacteraceae; genus CAINVV01. The sequence goes on from JANYKW010000038.1 coordinate 50,400, forward strand.
TGAAAAGGTTGACCATTTCATTATGGATCAGTACGATGAACTGACTGAAATTCAGAGGGAACAAATGGAGAAGCTAAACTTTCTGATACGGCTTGCAGAGGCAAACCCAAAGCAGGGACGATGAATAACTCTAAATTGCTATTGCTATGGGAAAAGGTATTATCAGGATAATTACCGGAGTAACTGCCGGAATTCTCGTTTTTACCTTATTTACTTCGATGGCTATCTTCGGGATTCAGCACAAAGCCAAGAAGGTTGATCCCTTCCCTGAGAGAAGGGGAACTGCCATTCTCCTGACCGGAGCTGCCGCCCGCATTCCCCAGGAGGCAGCTTTGCTGGAGGAGTTGTACAACAGAGGGTTGTTGAAAGATGTTGTTTTTATTGCGGGTGTCAGCTCCGGCGCGCTCAATGCTGTAATGCTCAATGCCATCTTAAGTGGTAAACTCACGTGGTCTGAGTACAAGGAAATCTTGTTCGGATTGAAGAACAGTGATATTTTCATTCAGACCGGCAAGAAAAAACTTCCTGTAAATTCCAATCCGGAAAGAATGCTGTTCAAAAGGATTGTAGAAGATATGCTGGGATATCACAAGATTGGCGACCTGCCTATTGTGACGGCAATCTCTATAACTGACCTAAAGGAACTGGATCTAAAGAAAAAAGTTTACAGGATGTGCAGCAGAAAAATTAATGCGGAATCGGATACAACTTTAAGCCTGGTTGATATCATGATGGCTACCTCTGCTTTCCCGTTTGCTTTTCCTGCGGTAAGAATTGGCCATGTAAAGACCATCCCTGATACAGAATATGTAGACGGTGGAGCCGGGGATGACCATGTCCCTTACCATGCCTTACATGAATTTGAAAAATCGAGGGGAATTGGTGTGGAACGGGTATACGTCGTAAGCAGGAAAAAAGATAGTATCCCTGAAATGAGTGAGGAGTTAAAGATTCTGGGAATAGACGACAAAGGAAGATTTGATAAACATGGAATTTCACTGGACAATATGCTTATGAAAGGGATTATCAAAAGACTGGAGTCTTATGCATCGGAGTCTCCTGAAATGGTTGACAGAACTTTTGTCTATATTCCAGACTTTAAAGAATATTTTCTTATGTTCAATTTCGGAAAACTGAGGGAGCAATACACGCTCACTTCCAACTGGGCGAAGACAAATAATCCGGTTCCTCTTAAAGATTTCTTGTTGTCTCGTAATTTTAAAAAATAGTTTTTGGGGAGGTAGCTGAGAATCAAAATGGCCGTTGAAAACCCTGTCGGATTTCCTGAGGCAGTATTTTCAATATAATAATTAGTTCCTGACTTCCGGATGCTTAAATATTAAAACCTCTTCCTCATCCGCTAAATCTATATCCAATATAAAGGCTGTTTGCAGGAATTTAAGAAAGATCTACACGGTTTCCGACCATGAGCAGGCATGATAGCTCTTGAAGTCTTCGGAGGACAGTGGGACCAAAATATAAAGAGATTAAGCTTTGCTGGGAAGCAGACTGCGTTTAACTGGAAAGCAATACAGAGGGAACTGATGGGGTATTTGGTCTGTCAGAAGTGAAAGGTTGAGATTATTTTTGCACTTCCTTTCCCGAATTTGTACAACGTGTTCCGCAATACATGATCGCATCCTACTTAGAACTTACACATGAATAAGTGAGTGAGTTGCGAAAGAAAAAATTTTATTTGACATTTCTTAAACCAGCTTATTTTTTTGACTCATATAATTAATCATATTTGCAGTTGAAAAACTGATTGATTTACAAATATTAAAGAAATAAACGTCATGGATGTAAAAGAACAAGTATTGCTAGCAATGAAAAAGGCAGGTGTTCCTTTAAATGCCGGAAAAATCGTTGAATTAACCAACTTGACCGCAAGGAGGTAGATAAAGCAATGACTGCACTGAAAACTGAGGGAACTATTGTGTCTCCCCAAAGGTGTTTTTGGCAACCAAAATAAATTTATCCAACAAATGTGTCCCAAATTTAAAAGTTTTCGAAAATGAGTGAAAATAAAATATTATCTGAGAAATTTCTGGAAGTTTTGAAACATGAGGGTGTTGTTTCAATCACTTCGTGGGGTGTAGAAACGCACGTTGTGAATACCTGGAATTCGTATCTCGTTGCTACAGAGGATGATCGTATCCTTATTCCTGCTTATGGTTTTAGAAAAACTGAGAAAAATGTAAATATAAACAGTCATGTAATATTGACTTTAGGAACCAGGGAAGTTTTAGGGTATAAAGATTATCCGGGAACCGGGTTTCTTATCCATGGTACTGCAAAATATTTAAGCTCGGGTGATGAATATGATATGATGAAAGATAAGTTCTCGTTTCTTACCAGGGTGCTGGAAATAACTGTTGATTCAGCTAAACAGATGTTATAGTAGTCATGCAATCCTGTGCGTGGGGTTTGGAAAACCCGGAGAAAAGCACGAGACACATTTTTCCTGAATCGTTATACTGCCAACTGAATTCAATCGATTTATTTCATCCACCACAAGCTGGCGTAATTTCTCAGGAGAGGACTGTATCCTAGCGTTTACAATCAAATGCACGGTTCTTGCTTCTCCTACTGTATCAAATCCCTGCCTGTTCTTTTCTGCCAAAGTTGTGAAACTGATTTTATGTGATGTATTGCTATGGGTAAGCAGGAATTTCAGATGACCAATGGGTAACTCCTCTGCGATAATAGTATTCGACAGATTGTCAATAAAATCAGACACAATTTTTAGGATAGTATTGTCATTACCGTTGAATTCGATTTCTTCATCAAGCCATGCAAGGTTAGCCTCACCTGCACCATAAATAGCATAGTCAACCTCTATTGAATTGTGTTCCATTGCATTGCCTGGCTGATTGAGGACATTGATCCAATCTAATACAGATGCACTGCTCAGTGAATTTTGAAAAAGCAATTTTTTGGAAGGATATATTCTTTTTGCTTCACTTTTAACAGTTATGGACTCTTCAGGAGACAAAAGATCGAACTTGTTAACTACCAAAATTTCAGCCTCTTCAACTTGTTTTTCCCATATATAATTGGTCTCGGAACTAAAAGGAAGTTCAATTTTCAGCAAATGCATCAGTAACAACCTGGAGTCAACAAAACTGGAAAAGGTCACTTCTTCAATATCAGAATCCCTGTAAGTCAGTAAAGGTTTTAGCACTGTAGCAATTAAATCTGTACATGATCCAACAGTTTCAGCAAATATCACATCAGGATTTACATCGCCTTTTAAAGTATCTATTTTTGAATTAAATTCATCATAATTACAGCAAAAACAACCTCCACTAACCTCTTCAGTGCCAATTTCTGCCTGGCTTATGAATAAGGTATCAACCAAGTAATTACCTTGGTCATTGGTAATGACGGATGTTTTTATTCCTTTGTTTAACAGTACTCTACTGGAATTTGTTATTGCAGTCGTTTTGCCGCTGCCTAAAAACCCTCCCACCAAGTGAACTTTCATAGTATTATGTTTGAGATTTAATCAATTAACTATATTTTCTTATCCTTCAGCGCTTTTCTATGGAGTCATCCCTGGAGCAATCACCTGACACAAAAAGGACCATCATGGCTGGTTGAACGACAAAATGAATAAATATGGAAGCCAATGTTCCCGGCACTTTTCCAATAAATTTCTTTCAATATCTTCCTGTTTTCAAGCTTATGAAAGGATTTCTATTGAAGAAATTATCTCTTTTATGATATTAAATAGTTTCCAAAGATATTAATCATATGTCAAATATTAAATATGATTTAAGTTACAGCTAATCAAAAGGAAATTGTCGGATGATTACAGCTGATCATCATTAACTCCATCTGCTCCGGATATCATTTAGAAACTGTTTAAAACTTGAAATTACACCCAAAATCAAAAAAAATACCCAAGCCCTAAAGGGTGTTTTTTTGATTTTTTGGGCTCCCTTCAGGGTTCGGGGTAACCCTAAAAATCAAAATGAATGAAATTTAAACAGTTTCTTAGTTTTGACCTACAATGTCCCCCACCTCTGGCTTTCACCTGATGAGCTTCTCAAGAAGGAAAAAGAACCAACTGGAAAAGGAAATTCAGAAATTTTAGCCTGAGTTGAATGCCGGGCCTCTTTGCAGCGTTGTAAAATCCCCGCAGCCAATAATTCCCCCACTATTTTCTTACATGATCATTTTCCTCCAATCATTCCCCAAATAAATTCATTACGAAAATTCATCTTACAATATCAATATTATGTTAAAATAATTTGGAAAAATGAGAAAAAATAACTAAACTTCTAGGTAAATAATTTTTTAGAAAATTGTCTCAGACTATTAACAGATGCACAGTTTTAAAATTTTGATGGTTTATCCCAAATAGCCCGATTCATTCTGGAGTTTTAAAAATGCGATGCGGTTTATCTCCAAAAAAGCAACCGTACCACCTATGGGTTTGATCACCGTGGCTGCAATGCTTCCGGAAAAATGGGAAAAGAAATTGGTGGATTTGAATGTTGCCAAACTCAAAACTAGTGATATTCTTTGGGCTGATTATGTTTTTATCAGTGCAATGTCTATTCAGCGCGATTCTGCCTGCCAGGTCATAGAGGAGTGTTTAAAAAACAACAGGAAAATTGTTGCCGGCGGACCTCTCTTCACCCAGGATTATGAGCACTTTCCACAAATAGACCATTTCGTACTCAACGAGGCTGAAATTACCCTTGCTCCATTCCTGAAAGACCTTTCTGAAGATCGCCCCCTGCAAAAAGTTTATAATACCGTTGATTATGCTGATCTGACTCTCACTCCTGTCCCGGCTTACAATCTTTTGTCAATGAAAGATTATGTGACCATGAATCTTCAGGTAAACAGGGGTTGTCCTTTTGCCTGTGATTTTTGTGAGATAACCACCTTACTGGGGCATAAGGTAAGGATGAAGAAGACCGCCCAGGTGCTGGCTGAACTCGACGTTTTGTACCGTCTGAATTGGCGGGGACCTGTTCTTATAGTGGATGATAATTTTATCGGGAACAAAAATGTGGTCAAGAAAAGCCTGCTTCCTGCCATGAACAACTGGATGAAGGAACACCGGTACCCCTTCGCCTTCGAGACCCAATGCTCCATTAATCTGGCCGATGACCCCGAAATGCTTTCACTGATGGTGTCATCCGGGTTTAAATCTACCTTTATCGGTATTGAAACACCCGACGTCATAGCATTAGACGAGTGCCACAAGGTGCAAAACAACAACAGGGACCTTCTTCATAGCATAAAAAAAATCCAGGGCGCAGGAATGCAGGTATCCGGAGGGTTTATCGTAGGTTTCGATAGTGACGTTCCCTCAATCTTCCAGAGACAAATCGATTTTATCCAGCAAAGTGGAATTGTTTCGGCCATGGTAGGTATTTTACATGCTCCGAAAAATACCGCACTTTACAAAAGGATGGCCGGAGAAAACAGGCTGGTAAAGGAATCAAGCGGGAATAATACGGATGCCTCCATGAACTTTATCCCCAAAATGAACGCTGGAGAGCTTTTGGAAGGATACCGTCATATCATCAATGGTATCTATTCCATCAAGCCCTATTATAAGCGTGTACGCCAGTTTTTAAGGACCTATCAGCCAATTGATGCTGTGAAATCGAAATTGCGTTTTTCCGATTTCAAAAGTTTCTTCAAGTTGGTTTATATCATTGGAATCAGAAATAATGGGCGGATAGAGTTCTGGAAACTTTTTGTTTGGACACTTTTTAGGAAACCTCTTTTATTTAAGGACGCAATACAGTATGCGGTATATGGCTATCACTTCAGGATAGTTTACGGGATAAAATAGCATTTTCGATGACGGGAATCAGTTTTGAGGAGATGGAGGCTGCCATCTGACAGGCATTTATCATTCATTGGATGCCGGGAGAAAGAGCCGGACAAAGGAACCACCTTAAACCGGGGATATTCGAACCAAATGTTCAGAAAATAAGCTATTAATTATGAGGAAATTATGTTACAATTACTGTAAATAGTGCGGCGTGGTCAATTTGGCCGGCATGTCCACATTACAAGGATATGTTGAAAACTTTCAATTTTGGTTAGATTATTTGACTTTTAAACATGCATTTTAGGTTTTCAAAAAATAAACTTGAAAAACACTGCGCTGAACAGAAAAATCAGATAAAAAAGCGGGACGAAAATGCTATACGGACCTACCTTATATTTGTTGATAGTATTTGTATATTTGTAGCTAATCAAACAACTTTACTTAAGTTTCAAGTTATGGACACAAAAAATTTCAAGCTTATTTTCACACTTTTGCTAGCAATCTCCACATTTTCTCTCCATGCTGAGGAGCCCGGTTTCACAGGGGAGTGGAAACTGAACAAGGAAAAAACCGTTTTGCAGGGTAGCCAGATTTTCCTGTCAAAACTTACAATCAAGATCAAAGGGGACAGCTTGTTGACCAACAGGACTTATGAAAATGCAGACGGGCAGGAATATCCTTTTGTTGAAAATCTCTTCCTTAACGGGAAAGAGAGTAAAATTGTCATTTATGACATGCCAAGAACAACCAAGGCTACCCGGTCAGCCACAGATGGGACATTGGTTCTGGATTCAAATACGACTTTCAACAGAGACGGGCAGGAAGCCGTTATGAATTCGAAGGAGACATGGAAAGTAGAACCGGGCGCGAAGGTCCTGACAATCAGTTTTACTACAAAATTGGCAGACAGGGAGTTTCCGGGAACACTTTACCTGGACAGGGTCAAGTGAGTCTTGATCCTCGGTTAAGGCGAACTTTTTATCTGCGTTGAATTCAGGGAATATTCCGTTCTGATTATTCCCAGGAGTTGAACTTTTGGCGGCTGGGCATTACGTGTTCAGCCGTTTTTGCTTTATTCCAATAAAATCTGTTTGTTTTTAAAAGTCTTCGGTTAAATGTCTTACCGCCTGGTAACCTGGACACTCTTTTCAAAAAACGTTGAGATAAATTGTGCTCCTCCAATTCGTTTAAAAATAAACACCTTCCCCACTAACTATTTCATCATAAATCCTCAAAAACCCTGCAATTTCTGGCGTCTTCCTGGAGTAAAAAACAAAACACCTACAAGTCTACCTTGTAAGTACTTGATTATGAGGGTGGGCCCTGCAGGGAATTATCCAGACTTTGTTCAGGATGAGGAATTTCAAGCTCATTTAAAGTCTTGCCGATAATTCCCAGTTGTCTTGCAACAGCACTTTGTGTTTTAAGATCGCTTGAAAGGTCATTGACTTTTTTCAGTCGTAGAAGAATCAAAAGCATTCAAGGACCTGAAATTAATGATTCATGCTTTCGGTTTGGGCAGATCCATTTCATATCTAACAAAAAATATCTTTTGTATTCATATTCAGACTATAAATCCACTCCCAAAATATTTGAAACAGACTCGATAACAATAAAAGAGTACACCTGGAACATTCAAAAATTTATTGATTATTATACCACCCTAATAAAAAGACCAGTACCAATCAATTCAACATCCCGCACAAAAAAGCAGAAAGAATTTGATGTGAACTTGAACATCAGTCCGGAATTTTACAAAAAATTAGCTTCTGAAATTGACCGGTATCAATATCTAAAATGGGCAGCGGAACAAAAAGGATTATGGGGCAAAGACAAGGAAAATTATATAAAAACATCAAGGTTTCTAACGATTCCAAGAAAGTAAATTACTTTTGCCAGGGAAAATTAAATCATACAGTTGGGTATATGTTATTAAACTTGAGACAAATACGGGATTGTCACTGAAAACGATTCAGGGTGGTCAATGCATAAGCCCTGTCTCCTTTGTGGTCAAATTTTTGAAATAAAAAAAAGGAAGCGAATACTTCCTTTTTTCATTGGTTGAAACCTGATTAATTTAAACCAAGACGGTTCATTTGTGCTACTGTCAACGGAGCCCCGACTTCAATAATCGCGCACTTCCTGATTCCACTGTGGTGGTTGAAATTTTGATGCCGGTTGTTTGCAACAACACCCATTGTGAATAAGATTCCTAATACGAAAAGCGTTGTTCCTGCTAAAAATCTTTTTACTGTTTTCATGTCTAAAATTATTAAGTGTGAATGATTTAATTTTTAATTACACTCAAAAATAATACTGCCTCCCATGGTTCGAAAATGAAATCGACAAACTCACCGGTTTTATAGACAGTTCACCGGTATTTACCGAAGTTGGACGTAATCGATATTTTCAATTTCTTTTGTCAATTTTTTTACCTTTGGTCTGGAAATTCAGGTATCCCCAAACAGCCCGGACTTTCATTCACTTTAACCAGCCAAAAAATGGACCGTAGAAAGTTCTCAAAAAATCTCCTGACAGCAGGAGCATTGTCGCTTGCAGGAGGCAGTCTGTTCGGAAACAATACAAGAAGCAAAATAAAAATAACCAATATCAAAGTGCTGCCCATCGACCAGTATCTTTTTGTACAGATCCATACCGATGCGGGCATTACCGGATTATGGAATCGGGCGCATGGGGATTCCTGACTCACGAGGCATCGGAGTCGAACTGGCCGAAGACGCGCAGAAGCGCTTCCCGTTCAAACCTCGTACCATCAAGACCTGGCTCAATACCGACGGCTCGGTTATGGACCAATAAAAAGTAGAAAGTGGGAATTGGAATGATGAATGCAGGATTAAAAATTATGTAATCACTTGATTTTTTTATGTATTTTTTGAAGAGTAAAATCAAAAAAAATGAAAATGAAAATGAAAATTCATGCCTTATTATTGCTGGCATTAACTTCCTTTGGAAACCCAACAAAAGGAGCAACTTTTAATGTAGAAAATCTGAAATGCGAAAATATTGCTAATCCTATCGGGATAGATATATCAATTCCAGGATTAAGCTGGAACATTAAATCAAAGGAAAGAAATTGGATTCAATCAGCTTATCAAATTTTAGTGGCTTCCGATAGTTTAAAACTGAATCAAAACATAGGAGATATTTGGAATACCGGTAAAATTTCATCCCCGGAGTGTTTGTATATTAAATATTCAGGTAAACCATTGGTGTCATTACAAAACTATTATTGGAAAGTTAAGGTTTGGGATAGAAATGGGATAGAATCTGGATGGAGTTACCCGGCACACTGGTCAATGGCCATGTTAAATTCAAATGGTTGGAAAGGGAAATGGATCGCATCCGATTTGGAGCTATCAGAACTTCAGAAAGAATTGAAATCCTTGCCCGATTTTGGCATGGAAACCGAATCAGAAATGTGGAAATTAAATAATGAAATTAGAAAGCGAACAAATGATATTAAATCGGCCCCTGCTGTTTATTTAAGAAAAGAATTCGAATCGAAAAATCAGGTAAGCTATGCAGTCGCCAATATCTGTGGCTTAGGTTTGAACGAATTGTATATCAATGGGAGTAAAGTGGGTGATGAATTGTTAAATCCTGCCTTATCAGATTATCAGAAAAGAATATTTTATCAATCCTATGACGTAACCCGTTTTTTACATGACGGGGCCAATACGGTTGGAGTAATATTGGGAAATGGCTGGTTTAATCTTGTTATACCTCATGCCTTGAGATCTTATGCTGCAGATTATATTTCAACTCCACGATTATTACTTCAGATTGATATTTTTTATGCTGATGGCACAAAAAAAACAATCGTATCTGATAATACATGGAAATTCACTACCGATGGGCCAATTCAGTTTAATTGTCATTTAAGCGGAGAAACATACGATGCCAATAAAGAAATTAATGGTTGGAATAAAAATGGATACAATGACTTAAATTGGGAAAAGGCTATTATCACTGAAGCACCTGCCGGAAGATTGGAAGCGCAGCATTTAAAACCAGTGAGAATCATTGACAGTGTAAAAGCAGTTAATATTAAAGCAATAGAGAATGGATATTCGGTCGATCTGGAGAAAGAAATAACAGGTTGGTGCCGGATTAAGGTTAAAGGGGCAAAAGGGAGTAAGATTACCGCAAAATACCTTGGAGCTGGCGGACATACATTAGGCAGGTACCAAACATATGAACATATTCTGAAAGGTTCCGGGATAGAAGTCTTTGATCCGAAATTTAGTTATAACGGCATTAAAACCATTGAGATCTACGGGCTGGATTATAAACCGGAACTATCTGATATTACAGGAATTATCGCACATACAGATTTTCCTGTAACAGGAAAATTCTCTTGTTCAAATAGTGCATTTAATGAGATGTATTCCATATTGCAGAATACAATGGGAAATTATGTGGTACATATCCCCAACGATCCGGTTCGCGAAAAAACAGGTTGGACACAGGATGTAGAAGCGACATTTGATGTATATGCATATACGTACGATTCTCATAGCATGTTTATAAAGTGGCAGCACGATTTTTTAGACATTATCCATGACAATGGATATGTTCCTCCGGTAGCTCCCGGTAGGTTTGATGGCCCGACAATAAACGGTCCTTGGTGGGGAGGAATGATAATTTACCTGCCCTGGAAAATTTATTCGCATTTTGGTGATAAAAGAATTCTGGAAGAGAGTTACAACGCCATGAAAAAATATACCGGTTATTTAGAATCAATTGACAGCAGCTATATTGTAAAATGGGGACTTGGTGATTGGTTGGAAGTTGGAAGTGTAAGGCCAGTGAGAACACCGATTCCTTTTACTTCAACCATTGGATATTATAATTCAGCTCTTACAACAGCAAAAACAGCAAATATTCTTGGATACAAAGAAGATGCTACATACTATTTTGAGTTATCCGAAAAAATTAAAACAGCCTTTAATCAATCATTTTTCAGACCGGAAAACGGAGAATATGCCAAATACAGTCAGGCATCTCAACTAATGCCATTATGTTTTAATTTGACACCAGATAATAAACGACCATTGGTTATCGAAAAATTATTGAAGAGAATTGTTGCTGATTCAAATCATGTGAGCACCGGATTTGTTTCTACACCTTTTATTCTTAAAGGTTTATCAGATTTGGGTTATGGTGAAGTAGCCTACACATTGGCAAATCAGAGAACTTTCCCAGGGTGGTATGATATGGTTTTTAACCACGGATCCAAAATATTTAAAGAAGACTGGAAGGGCGGCCTGGTACAAATGCCACCATTGGGAGGTAGTCTGGGATATTGGTTCTATTATTCGTTGGCAGGAATACAACCAGATACTTCAGCCCCAGGATTTAAAAATAGCATCATTCGGCCTGATATTGTCAGCGACTTATCTTGGGTAAAAGGCGAATACAAATCAGTTTATGGTACAATTAAATCTGAATGGAAGCACGAGAATAATAATTTTATTCTGAATGTCGAAATACCGGCCAATACAACTGCTGATATATATTTACCTGCAAATAATGTTCCTGATATTACAGAAAGCGGGAGGCCGATTGTGAATCGAAAAGACATTTATTCGATTAAAACAGAAAAGGGAAAAACAATCATTCACATTGGCTCTGGAAATTTCTCTTTCAACATGAAACTGAATAATTAGATATTTTTAATTAACGTTTTTTGTGAATTCTAAAATCAGATATAGACGCTACAACTATTGATGCCGGTTTCAAGAGAAAGAATGCACGAGAAACCCTGACTGCGTCCTGGCCGGCATATTTTCTCATGACCGAAAAGGTTATCGGAGAACCTGGCGATTTATGACATCCCTCTGCAATCAAAATGAGTTCCTCAGAAAATTGGGTCTGCTAACATACATAGTTCAGATTTTAGCTTTGTTAAAAACAATAAACAATAAACTATGAGTGCCTGATAAATAATGATACCCGGAGTTGCCAAATCATCCGCAGATTTATAAATCTTGTGCAATTTTTTAATACGTTTGCAGATGCCTGAGAATCGGGGAAAAGATCGGTGTTGAACGTTGCTGATAAAAACGATTGATATGATCTGTTCCCATCCATTCAATAATTTCGGTTCAATCATTTAACTACTTTCAACATGCAAAATTCACGCAGAAAATTCCTCAAAAATCTTTCGGCAACTGCCGTGGCTACCCCGCTTATCCTGCAATCATGCGGCTGGCCAAATTCCAAAAAAAGCAACGTGGTTACCCTGGGACTCATTGGGATGGGAACACAAATGCGCGGACTAATGCGCAATTTCATGGGACGTCCCGATACACGGATTGTTGCCGTTTGTGATGTGGATACGATACGCAGGGAACATTATAAAAAAATAGCAAACGATTTTTACAAAAACGATGAGTGTAAGGCTTACGCTGATTTCCGTGAGATCATCGACCGCAAAGATATTGATGCCGTCGTCATTGCCACGCCGGATCACTGGCACGCCATTCCGATGCTTGCCGCACTTCGGGCAGGAAAAGATGTATATTGTGAGAAACCTCTGACTCATAATATCCACGAAGCCGTCGAAGTGATGAAGGCCGTGGAGGAAAATAGCAGGATCCTGCAAACGGGTTCCATGCAGCGTTCGAGCAACGAGTTCCGCGTCGCCTGCGAACTGGTACAAAATGGCGTGATTGGCCAAATTAGTCATGTCGAATGTAGTTTCGGGGCACCGGGTATTCCATGCGATCTTCCTGAAGAACAAATAGAGCCTGGATTAAATTGGGAGATGTGGTGTGGTCCCGGACCGCTTCGTCCGTACAATTCTGTCCTGAGTCCGCGCGGTATACATGACAATTTCCCGAATTGGAGGCTTTACAAGGAGTATGGCTCTGGCGGTGTCGGCGACTGGGGAGCACACCATCTCGATATCGCACAGTGGGGACTCGGAATGGACAACAGCGGCCCCGTGGAGGTCATTCCTCCTGATGATGAGAAGGCGACTTCCGGATGCAAATTTGTCTACTCAAACGGCATTACACTGGAGCACAAGCACGATGGCTTCGGCGTTCATTTCTTTGGTTCAAAAGGGGAGGTGAAGGTCAACAGGGGCAAATTTGTGCTGATCGTTGAAGGTAAAACCATTGCCGAATTTACGGATATCCAGAAAAAGGAGGATAAAATCAAATGTGCCGACGAGGTGAAGAAAGCAGAACAGGCCTACCTGCAAAATGCAAAGATTCAACTTTACAGGAGCAAAAATCACATCAACGATTTCATGGAGTGCCTCAAGAGCCGCAAGAAGCCTAATACCAGTGAAATTGTTGGTGCCCATAGTGCCATCTGCTGCCACCTGATGAACCAGTGCTATTACCACCACGCCCGTTTTACATGGGATCCTGCCAAATACGAATTCACCGGAGGTACCGGCGACCCGAAATGGCTCACCCGTGAATACCGTAGTCCATGGATGGTCTGATCCCGCTCCACTTCGAAAGGGGACCAGACATACCTGGAATTTAAAATTCAGTCGAATGACAAAAACGAACTTAAGCCTTGGAAAGTAAAAAGGGTTGACTCTCGAGTTCAACCCTTTTATTTTTCAACTTACAAAACCGATCAGATCTTGGGTTCCCAACCGGGTTCATATTCACGACTCCATAGTTTTTGAGCCACTTTGTCATCGACTATGTGTCCGTTTTTCGGATCAATTTTTAAGTCTCGTCCTACACGCCATGAAATATTTCCCAACTGCATTGCGACCACACTCTTATATCCTAATTCAACATCGCAATTGGGGCGACGGCTTTTTCGGATTGCATCCAGGAAGTCGGCTACGTGCAGGCTATCCATTCCCAAACTCGGACTGGCTGTATTCCTTGCATCGATAGGACCTTCAACGATAAGGGATTTTACCTCTTCGATCAATTTGCCGTCGTTGTTGTATACTTTATAGCTGTCACCACCGGTATCCAGGCTTCCATTTTCACCATAAAAAATAATGCCCCTGTCTGAGCCTTCAATCTGCCTGCCATTTGAACTCCGACATTCCCACATCAAGGAGACACGACCGGGGTAATCCATGGTAACAATTTGTGTATCTGGCGTTTGCCACTCATCCTTGTAATGATATCTGCCTCCAACGGAAGTAACACGAGTTGGAAAATCGACTCCAAGTCCCCACCTGGCCACATCAACTTCGTGGGTTCCGTTATTTAAAGCTTCTCCCGTGCCATAATTCCAGAACCAGTGCCAGTTGTAGTGGATCAATCCATCCATATATGGAACATGGGGAGCAGGACCCTGCCATAAATCGTAATCAAGCCATTCCGGAACCTGTGCAGACTTAAGAAAGTTTGCCTTTCGGGTATTGGTATACCAGGTTTTTGCCAAATAAACCCTGCCGATAATCCCTTCATGAAGTTTTGTAATCCCCTGGGTTAGTACTGGAGCAGAACGGCGCTGTGCTCCCATTTGCACAACCTTGTTGTACTTGCGGGCTGCTTCGATGGCCAGTTCTCCTTCACGTGGATTATGGCTTAATGGTTTTTCAACATAAACATGTTTATCAGCCTTGCAGCCCATGATGGTGAGTGGTGCGTGCCAGTGATCAGGTGTTGCAATGTAGATCGCATCTATGGATTTGTCTTCCATGACTTTGCGGCAATCCCTTTCGGATTTGGGCAAAGTTTCCTGTCCTGCTTTCTCCACCGATTTCATGGCTTTGGGAATAGCCCTTGAATCGACATCGCAGATACACGATACTTCCGCATTTTTTTGTTTGGCAATTGTCCCTGCCATGCTGCTTCCACGGCCATTTACCCCAATTACGGCGATATGAATCTTGTCATTTGCACCGATTATGCTTGCGTAACTCTTTGCACTAAAACCAGTTGCACCAATTACAATCCCGGCTGACGAGGCAGCTGATTTTTTGATAAAATCGCGTCTGTTATTCATAATATAATTTATAATGTTTTGATTTTGATATTTCTGAACTGCACAACACCGCCATGATACTGTAAAAGGATTTTTCCTTTATCCACCATTCCAAAGGCAGGCTCAGCCTTGCTGAATTTACTCTTCGCCACAGCTTCTGTATAACTTCTACTGCCACGGGTAAATTTAAGGATCTTTTTGCCATTCAGCCAATGTTCAACATTAAATCCTTTGGCGACGACACGAATTGTGTTCCATTGACCTGGTTCGTTTACCTTTTTATCGGCAGTATTTGGTGGAAGAACATCATAGAAGGAACCACAAAGGTGATTATCCTTTTTATTGTCCTCGGCCAGTTTATCATCCAGGATCTGATACTCCATCCCTAAATTTCCGCCCTTTTCATATTTTTTATAAAAGTACTTAATTCCGCTGTTGCAGCCGGGTGTGATGTTGTAATCTGCTGAAAATTCAAAATCTTTGAATTCGTTTTCGGTCACTATGTCTCCCCCCTTACCATCCATTACAGTAGAAATACAGCCATCTTTTACTGCCCACCCTGAGGGAACAGGCTTTCCGTCTGAAGTTGTCCATCCATTTGTCGTTTTACCGTCAAACAGAAGTATCCAGCCTGCTTTTTTTTCTTTTGAGCTTAATTCCGGTATCTGTGCCAAAACAGAATTCAAACCAAAAGAAGAACAAACGATTAAAGCAATAATCCGATTTCTCATTTATTTTTAATTTTAGTGTTCGTTGACCGTTGCGAACACAGTTTGTTTTTTATCTGGTTCTGACGCATTGCCAAACATTTTCAATATCTCTTCTGATTCTTGCATAAGGACTTGCTTCTGTTATTTAAAAGCACGAAGTGCATTTTACCCTATCTGAAAATCTGATTTCTTTAAATAAATGAAGTGCTCAGTTATTTTATGAACAGAAATGCCATCAATGGAAGGAATTCTTTGAGGTTCTCACGGAATAGTTTCAAAGCCTTTGAAATATGCCCCTCTACTGCTTTTGTTGAAATATTTAACTCGTTGGCAATTTCTTTGTACTTCCGGTCACCAAAACGGCTAAGATTAAAAACTTTCCTGCATTGTGGCGGGAGTTGATCCAGGGTCACCTTTATGATTTTTTCAATTTCGCTAAAGGTCAAATCAGAAGTATCGAGAGACATTAATGCGTCATAATTGACTTTCATTTCAAGTTCACTGAAATCAGTTGAATCATACATTTTTGTCCGATACCTGACATCCCTGAGCTTATAAAGACAATTATTTTTTGCCACAGCAAATAGGTATGCGGAAAGATTGGTATTATCAGTAAGAGTTGATCTCTTGTCCCAAAGTACCATTAATGTATCCTGTACTATATTCTCAGCTATATCACTTTGTGGGTTGTATTCAAGTATAAAATAATACAACCTGGGAACATACTTATTGTAAATGACCTTAAAGGCAGCTTCATCACTGCCTTTTAATTTTTCAAATAAGATTTTTTCGCTTACATTCATTTTCCCGGCACGCATAATCAAATCTCATATAACATAATAACATTTCCTGTTGTTTAAATGAGCATTTTGATTTTACACCTCAAATATATTTAAAAGAAATGTATTAACATTAAGTTACCGCTACAGGCCGGTCATATATTCATTTTATTGGAAATCAATAGACTTTTACCATCCTATTCCCTTTTGGCAGTTCTCAAAAACAGCTGATAACATCAACTGATTAATCTCAGACATTCATGCTGTATCAATATTTGCGCAGTAATACACTGTAACTACATAATTTTAATGTTCTGTCATCCAGCAAATTATAACATCCTCAAAATACGGCATCTGGAATTTAAGGATCTCAACAGGAATGGTCAATTGGATAAATATGAAGATTGGCGGTTGTCTCCGGAAGAAAGAAGTGCGGATCTGCTTTCAAAAATGTCTGTTGAACAAAAAGCAGGTTTTATGCTTATAAACACGATCTCCATGATCGGTGCAAAAAAGGCGGAGGCAGGAGGGTTGGTTGCCAGTGATTTCAATGAAAGCAGTGGCCGGGGCCCTGGCGGTTTTGGCGAAGCACCTGCCAGCATAAGGGGAAGCAATACCCAGACATCCACCGGTCCCACCGGAGTTGCCGGGGTTCTCGCCAACATGAGTGGAGGCGGTGGTGTCACCAATTTTGTAACCAGGTTCAACAATCGCCATTTCATCTACCGGATGAATGAAAGTGCAAAAAATACAGCAGAATGGGCAAATAAATTACAGGCATTGTGCGAAAGCCAACCTTTGGGTATACCTGCCATTATTGCATCCAATCCGCGAAACAATATTACTGTCAATGAAGCACTTGGTACCAGCGCTGGAACTACTGTCTTTTCAGTTTGGCCCGGAGAACTTGGGTTGTCTGCCATGCATGATCTGAAATTAACAAGGGAATTTGCAGATATTGCCCGACAGGAGTGGTTGGCTGTTGGATTGAGAAAGGGGTATATGTATATGGCCGACCTTTCCACAGAACCCAGATGGTCGAGGGTGAACGGAACATTTGGGGAAGATGCTGAATGGGTTGCCAAAATGATTACAGAGGTGATCCTTGGTTTTCAGGGGGAAAAATTAAACAATGGTTCTGTCGCATTAACTACAAAGCACTTCCCGGGTGGTGGTTCAGGCGAAGGAGGTCAGGATTCCCATTTTGACTGGGGTAAAAAGGAAATCTATCCGGGTGGTATGTTTGAGAACAATCTGATCCCATTCAAGGCCGCCATAAAAGCCGGCACATCCTCGATGATGCCTTATTATTCGCTTCCTTCCGGCACACAATATGAGGAAGTTGGTTATTCCTTCAACAAAGGGGTCATTACCGGCTTGCTTAGAAACAAAATGGGGTTCAAGGGCATCATCAATTCAGATACCGGTCCTCTTACCGGCATGCCTTGGGGGGTTGAGAACCTGACAAAACCGGAACGTTACAAAAAAGCGATTGAAGCAGGTGTCAATATTTTTTCCGGAGAATCAGATCCTGCAGTACTGCTGGAAGTAATCAACAAGGGCATGGTTGAGATGAGTGCAATTGACAACTCCCTGATTCGACTTCTGAACGAAAAATTCAGAATGGGATTGTTTGAAAACCCCTATGAGGATGTCAATGCAGCGGAACAAATTGTCAACAATGCCAAATTTAAAGCGCGGGCTGATCTGGCCTTGCGAAAATCCATTGTTTTGCTGCAAAATAGCAAAAAAACATTGCCACTCCCTTACAATACCAAAATCTATTTTGAGACCTACTCCAAAGGCCCGAAAGACAAATTGTCAGAACCCGGCTCCGTGTACAAAGCAAATAACAATAATAATCCTGTCACCTTTGTTAATACCCCGGAGGAAGCAGATGTTGTGTTATTATGGATTGTACCCAAAGGAAATTCATTGTTTGGATCCACAGGTTCACCCATCTCTCTTTCCTTGTCAATGTGTTCGGTCGATGTAAATTATGTGAATAAACTTACTGCAGATAAACCAACCATTTTGGTTGTGAATTATACCAATCCATGGGTCATCAATGAAGTTTACAACGAACAGACCAAAGTAAACATCAAGGCTGTATTGGCAACCTTTGGTACCACGCCGGATGCACTTCTGGATGTTGTAACAGGAAAGTACAACCCTACCGGGAAAATGCCATTCTCTACACCCTCATCCGACGAGGCGGTTTCCAATCAAAAGGAAGACGTACCGGGCTATATGGAAGGGAAAGGTTATGCCCTGTTCAATTGTGGGCAAGGACTGAGTTATAAATAACTGATTTTTAGAGTGATAAGAGAAAAGAGCTCAATAGTCACCTCGTCCATCTAACTCCCTGTAATTCAATGTAGTAACGATAACGCATAACCATTTGTCAGTTATCTGTTTTGTATTAGGATTCTATTGGTTGATACTGGTTAACACTGGTTGTCATTTACCCTTTTTATTTTCCACTGGTTAACACTGGTTATTGGAAATCCTGGCGGATTTCCTGGCGTTTTTTTTTAACAACGCATTTGACCTATTATCTCAAAAGAAAATCACGAAGTTTCACAATACCCTCATTGAATTTTTTAAGATTGAGTCCACTCCGAAAAGTGTTTTTATTTTTAATTAATTAATATTCAGATATATAGTTGTATAATTCAATTGTTTTATGTATCTTGCTTTCATAATCAAAAGAGCAACAAATGTTTAAGAAGTCATCGAAATCAGGTCA
>JANYKW010000040.1 GCA_025358025.1 Bacteroidia bacterium
CATTGTTAGTCGTTTTGGAGCCACGCCGTACTGGAAAGAAGTTTTCATTAATCGAAAGGTTTCGATACTCGAGATGGATCAACTCGAAATGCGAACCTATAACCTTCGAGACTGCGTGGTCCTTCATCAGGTTCTTACCCCGATGCTGGACGAGGTGTTCAAACTTGGGTTGGGTCCACTCTATCAAGACGAAATCAAACCCTTAATTGAATGTGTCATGGAAATGCACTTAAAGGGAGTAGCCTTTGATCCCAAGCAAATGTTCAAGTTCAAACTTGCTATGCAAGAACTTATTCTGCATAGCGAAAAAGAACTTTTCCAATTGGGCAACATTCCAGAAAACACAATCAACCTTGATTCTGATGATGACTTGAGGTGGTTTCTTTTTGGCCAAGAACCAAAGAAATTCTCAAAGATCATCGAACTCGCAGTCAAAAAGCCTGGCTCAAAGATTTACACCGAACTCCTCAGACTCAAACAGATTCAAGATCAAGTAAAACCGATTTACATACTGAGTGGTTTTCGTGGAATCCGCACTGATGGTGGCAAGATTGGTGTCGGAAAAGATGGCCTCCAGTCATTGCAAATTGCATTACAAAATCGTCTTGAACTTTGTGATGAAATGAAAACCGATCATTCAATTGAAGAGGGAAAAATCCAACTTCTACTGACATGGTTGGCCAAGTACAATGAATACTCGTCTTATAGTAAACTGTTGACCAGTTTTACTTCTTATCGTCCATCAATTGATGATCGGATTCATCCGTCTTGGCTGATGCATGGCACGGTTACTGGAAGACTTTCCTGCAAAGACCCCAACCTTATGCAACTGCCTAAACGAGGTCCAGGCAAAGAAGTACGGAAGTTTTTTCCTGCTTCTCCAGGGCATAAACTTATTTCCGCAGACTTTGAAAATGCTGAAGTTGCCTTGCTTGGTTACGAAGCTCAAGATCCAGTGATTATTGACATCTATGAATCAGGTAAAAATATTCACGACGAGAATACAAGAATTCTTTTTGGACTTGGACCCGATGACCCTTTGTGGCTTATTGGGCGAGCTGCGGCAAAGGTATTTCAATTTGGTGGTCTGAGTTATGGAGGTTCTGATCGGGAAATTTATCGAAAGATTCTAGTCGCAGCACCAGAACTCAATTTGACTTTCAGTCGTTTTGTTGAAGCCAAAGAATCCTGGATGTCTGCTCATCCACAATATGTCTTATGGCGTGACAAAGTGAAGTCTGATGTTTTGGCAACTCGCAAAATCTACAACGCCTTTGGGAGGTTGAGGATTTTTCTTGGTCCTGAAAAAGATATCGTCAAGGAGGCAATGAACTTTAAGATTCAGTCTCTTGGAGCAAATCTAATCAACAGGTCTATGATTAAACTGCAAAAACGACTTCAGGATGCCAAAATGACATCGGGTTTTATTATGCAAATCCATGACCAATTGGTTCTTGAAGTTCCAGACCATGAGATTGAAACTGTGACCTTGTGGCTTCGTGAAGAAATGGAACGACCTTTTGAGATTCATTCCCACAAGTGTTCTATTCGAGCTGATATTTCGATTGGATTGAATTTTGGTGACTTGGAGCCGGTATGAACTTTGAAACAGCCCTAGACTACGCACCTGACGGTTCTCCAAGGGCTTTTGTTCCTCCAGCAAAACCACCCTATGTCTTTGAGCATGAAGATCTTCTATTGCCGCATGAAGGGTTTCTAACTGATTTTGTCTATGCGACCAAAGGCACAGAAACTCCGACTTTGTTTTGTTTGTGGTCTGCAATCTGGTGTCTAAGTGCATCACTTAGCCGCATGGCCTATATGCATTATCTTGAGATAGATAAATTATGGCCAAATCTATACATACTTCTTGTGGCACCGCCGTCTAGGTGCAAAAAAAGCACCGGTGCTCGGTATGCTCGCGCTGTCTTGGAGGGTCTGCCGACTTACTGGAAAGATTCCCGCGATGTTGGTGTTACACAACAGGATTTGATTTTCAAGTTCATGAAAACACCTAACATGGTCACAAACAAAACAACCCCCGAAGCTGTATTTCAAATGCTTGCCCCCCAAGAAACCATCATCTCAGTCCCAGGAACTTCTCAGTCCAAGGCTATTAAAAAAGGTTCTCAACTGAATATTTGCATTTCCGAGTTTGCTACTTTTATGAATAAGAAAAAGTACAACCAAGGTCTCGTTGATACCTTGACTGATTTGTTTGATTGCCCAACTCGTGAAGTGGTGAATACCATTTCCCGAGGTCCTGAACCAGTTGAGAATGTGTACATCACACTTATCGGGGCTACAACGCCTGACGGATTAAAGGAATCCCTGCCCGACGAAGCCCATGGAACTGGATTCATGTCCAGAGTGGTGACTGTGTTTCAAGAAAAATCTCCTCGCAGGTATCCGATGCCTTTGGTGTTTGACGGATTTCCGAAATATCAAGACCTTGTTTATCGACTTGGTTGGGTAACATCGTATGCTCACGGCGAGTTTAAGATGTCAGCTGATGCAAAGATTTTTTACGATTCGTGGTATGAAAAATGGCGCTCAAGCCTAGACGACGATGACTCTGTGGCCGATCGAATGGGCGAGTTTAGGATGGACAATTTGCTTCTTAAGCTTGCTATGATTCTTAGAATCAGTGAATACCGGATTGGGAATGAAATTGAAACCCACAACTTCAAGCAAGCCTTGGTATTACTTGAATAGGTATGTTCGAGTAATACCAAGGCTTGTTTGAAGTTGTGGGTTTCAATTTCATTCCCAATCCGGTATTCGCTGATTCTAAGAATCATAGCAAGCTTAAGAAGCAAGTTGTCCATCCTAAATTCGCCCATTCGATCGGCCACAGAGTCATCGTCGTCCAGGCTTGAGCGCCATTTTTCATACCACGAATCGTAAAAAATCTTTGCATCAGCTGACATCTTAAACTCGCCGTGAGCATACGATGTTACCCAACCAAGTCGATAAACAAGGTCTTGGTATTTCGGAAATCCGTCAAACACCAAAGGCATC
>JANYKW010000208.1 GCA_025358025.1 Bacteroidia bacterium
CCTTTTCAACAGGAGTTTTATCCTCATTCTTCTTCCGTGGATTAAACCGGCAAGAAAACAAAGGCAGCGAACTAACAGTAAGTCCTGCCAGCACACTGTTCCGTACAAAATTTCTTCTTTCCATAGAGTTTAACTATTTTAGTATCATTTACCTATCTTGATTTTATCACTGAGTAACATCCACTGAAATATACTGCTTTCTCAACTCTCCACTCACTATCCGTCAGCTAAAGCAGACTGCAATTGATTGCACTATGTCTCATATCCCATATCTCATATCTCATATCTCATATCTCATATCTCATATCTCCTTCTTCAGCTCTTAGTCCTACCCTTTCACAACGGCATACCTTTTCAGGTAATCCGGATCAATATCGACACCCGACCCGGGACCGGTCGGAACTATTATTACCCCGTTGTCAATAAGCAGGGAAGAAGTTTTACAATCCAATGGCAGCTCCTTATTGTCTCCTTTGAATTCATGGAAAGCACCTGCATTGGGCAATGCTGAAACAAAATGCATCATATAAAGATAACCCATGCCACCCGAAATATGGGGTGTACATTCTTTGCCAAGGGCAGCTGCCATTCGTGCGACTTTCATGGAGCGTATCAATCCCCCAAAATAGTAGACATCCGGTTGCACGATCTGAAGGGCGTCATGTGCAATTAACCACCTGAAATTGTGCAGGCTGGCTTCTTGTTCTCCTCCTGCTACAGGGATTGAGAGTGCATCGGCAACCTGTTTGGTCTCTTCGTACCAGTCGAATGGAACAGGCTCTTCATAGATTTCATACTTGTATTCCTGCAACAATTTCCCAATGCGGATGGCCTCCGCTGTGCTGTAGGAGCCATTTGAATCAGCAAACAGATGCATCTCATCGCCAAATATTTTGCGAATCAGGGGAATCAGCTTAACTGATCTGTCGGGTGGAAATTCGGGATGGCTCATTCGACCGCCAACCTTGAATTTCAGTGCCTTGGTTTTCGATTCTGCCAGTTGTTGCTGAAGATGCTGAAGTACCTCCTCTCCCGAAATATCACGTTCGCTGTTTGCCTGGTAAAAGGCCACGGCTGTATGATGGATCTCTCCGATCAACTGTCCCAGGGATTTGCCTGCGATACGTCCCAGCAGATCCAGAATAGCAAATTCTATGGTAGCGACTGGGACCCAAAGCGCCAGACTTTGAAATTTGTAGTTGCTCTGGAAGACATAAACCTCTTCGAGCAAGGCTTCCAGGTCTCTGGCATCCTTCCCGATAAAAAATGGCTGAAGCCTGTTGACAAAAACAGGATAGAAAGTTTTCATCGGACCGTCATTCGCGAATGACCAGCCTTCTGCTCCGTCTTTTGTGCGGACATGACACAAAAAGCTATCTTTAAAACGGACTAATTCAAGTGTTTCGATGACGACAGGCGTTGTGAAAAGCTCCTTTTTCAGAACCGGTTTCAGCAGGATTTCGTCTAATTTGGCATACGTTGATTCGATCTCTGCTTTCGGTGGTGACCCGATGGATGTACCTGGCAGTGCCGCCGCCAGACCTCCGGTCAGGGAGGTTGTTAGAAATCTTCTACGGTTTGTATTCATATTCTAATTTGTATTTTTTTTGAGACCTGATTACAATGATTTTCTTGCCTTCCATGCGGTTGCGGATGTAGCAAAGGCTACCACCGAAACAGAACTGACCGGCATCAGAATGGCTGCTATAACGGGTGAAAGCTGACCTGACAGGGCATAACCCAATCCTGCCATGTTGTAAAGAAAAGAGATGGCAAAACTTATCCGGACGATGCTCATCGACTGGTGGGCAAAGCGGATGAACCGGTAGAGCTGCCCGAGTTTTGCAGCCTCCACAATGGCATCGCCGGCGGGGGAAAAGTGGTAGATATCATCGGCAATGGAAAGTGCCACCTCGCTTTGCAGGAATGCGCCGGCATCGTTGAGTCCGTCGCCTGTCATCAGTACATTTTTGCCCTGTTTTTGCAATGCGCTGATGAAATCCATCTTTTCCTGCGCCTGTTGGTTGAAAAACATTTTATCAACATCAAAATATTGCCCCAGTTTATCCCGTTCTGCATCGTTGTCGCCCGACAAAAGGTAAATATCGAAGTGCCCCTTCAATTCTTCCATCAGGGTGTCGAAACCCTCCCGGTATTGATTTTCGATTGAGAAATAGCCTTTAACCTCATCATTGATAGAAAGATATACACGCGAAGCTTGCTGGGCCATCACCCGTGATGCACCTGACACATATTCCATCGATCCCATTTTGTACAAAACATGCCGCACTTTCCCAAAAATACCTCTGCCTGCTACTTCAACAAAACCTTCTGTCGACACTGTTTCCAGGCTCTGGTAATACCGGGTGATGGCATTGCTCAAAGGATGTGTCGACTGCCGTGCGAGCGAGTATATACCGCGCATTTGATATGCAGTCAGCTTTTCTCCGATAAACTGAATTTTGTCTGCATCGGGTTTGGTAATGGTACCTGTCTTATCAAAGACGATGGTGTCGATCTTTTCCATCTTCTCAATGACAGTGGTATTCTTCAGATAGACCCCTTTTTTGCCAAAGATACGCATGGCACTGCCCAGTGTGAAGGGCAAGGACATAGATAATGCACAGGGGCAGGCAACGATAAGTACGGAGGTGAAAACTTTCAGTGCCGTATTCAGATCTCCGTGCAAGATCCACCACCCGAAGCCCAGCAAGGCCAGTGCAAGGATGACAATGGTAAAGGAGGCACTCAGTCGGTCGGTAATGGTTATGATTGATTTCGAAGAGTGAGTTTTATCCTCCTTCTGGTTCCAGAGTTGGGTGAGGTGGCTCTGTCTGACAGTTTTTTCCACTTTCACGGTGATAGCGCCACCCGTCTGCCGTCCGCCTGCATAGATGAATTCTCCGGTGTTTTTCCTGATCGTGGTCGACTCTCCTGTAACGAAACTGTAGTCAATCAGAGCGGTACCATTTACCAAAATGGAATCAGCCGGTATCAGCTCTTTGTTTCGGATCAGCAGCTCATCTCCAACCATGATCTCTTCAAGCAATGTGCTCAGCTCGATGTTGTCTTTCATCTTACTGACGGCTAGGGGGAAATAGGATTTGTAATCCCTGTCAAAGGCCAGCGACTGGTAGCTCTTGCTCTGGTACCAGCGTCCCAGGAGCAGAAAGAAGAGGAATCCGGCTAGTGAGTCGGAATAACCGGGTCCCTTTAATGTGAAAACATCAAAAGTTGTCACCGTAAAGAGTGCAATAATTCCAAGTGCGATGGGCAGGTTGATGTTGATAATCCCTCGTTTCAGGCTCACCCATGCAGAAATCAGATAGTCGCTGCCACTGTAAAAAACCAATGGTATCAGCAACGCATAACTCATAAAATAGAGAAATGTGCCCAATGACTCACCCAGCGGCTTGTGATTCAGGTATTCGGGCAGACTGTAAAGCATCACGTTGCCAAATACAAAACCTGCCACCCCAATTTTATACAATAACGTTCTGTTGTTTGGTTCTTCCGATTTCTTTTCCAGGGTTTGGGTGGAGATATCGGGAATATAATGAATGGCAACCAGCAGCTCAACCAGTTGGCGCAGTGTGATCTCCTCCGTGTTAAAGGTGATGGTAACTTTCTTTGTGATAAAGTTGACAGCCGAATGAAGTATCCCCGGATTGAGTCTGTTGAGATGCTCCAATAACCATATGCAGGAGATGCAATGCACGACAGGAATATACAATGTTACTTTGGCAATTTGCGCATCACAGAATTCATAAAGACTGGATTTTACCTCCTCCTTGTCGAGAAATGCATATTTGCTGTCGTAGAAAAGTTCCTCCAGTTTAATCCCGGGAGTTTTTTCGAGCGAATAGTACTTTGTCAATTTGTTTTCGTTGAGAATCCCATACACGAGACTGCAACCATGGCAACAGAACTGGTGGTTATCCAGCACCACCGGTATTTTGCCACAGTCGGCACCACAGTGATTGCATTGGTTATCGGCTGACATGTTTTTTTGATTTTTCGAATTTCACCGGATTATTTTATGACCACAGAATCCTTGTGACAGCAGGAGTTTTCGATTGTTTTAGTGACACTCTCACGATTCATTTTCATGTGAGAAGAGGGGGAGAGTTTTTCTTTCGGCGGACTCAAATATGGAATTCCCAAGCTTAATCCTCTGAGAATAAAGATGATTCCGATCAATATAACCACAGCAGGAACAACTTTAGTTATCTGTTTCCGGATGGTCTGACTGACGATATTTCCCAGCATGGAAATCACCACCAACAAGGGAAGGGTACCCAGACCAAAGAGCGCCATGTATGCCGTTGCCAGAAGAAAATCAGCCGTACCGATGGCTCCCGCGATTGCCAGATAAACAAGTCCGCAGGGCAAAAGTCCGTTGAAGATCCCAATAAGGAAAAGTGCCCGGTTGTTTTTCTCCTGAAACAGACCTTGCATCCCTTTCCTCACCGGATGAAAGATGGACAGCATGCTGCCGGGATTGAATTTCTTAAAGATAGCAGGAAGAAAAATAGAAAGAATCATGATAATCCCAATCGTTATGGATATTGCCTGTTGGTAACCCAGAAGTTTAAATCCAACTCCTATCAAACCGAATAGTGCTCCCATCAAGCTGTACGTAACAATCCTACCCAGGCTCCAAAGTACACTTCCCCATATTTTCTGTACGATTGTTTCTCCCCTTAGCGGCAGACTTAAGGCAATAGGGCCACACATACCAACGCAATGCAGGCTACCCATGAGGCCTAAAAGGAAGGCGGTTATCAGGATGTTCATTAAATCGTTTTATAAGTGTGGAGTACTTCGAATACTTCGAGTACTTCAAGTTCTCAGTTCACTTGAAGTACTCGAAGTACTCCAGTCACTCGAAGTACTTCTTATTAAATATCAACAACCTTCGTTATACTATAATTCTCCTTGTTGGTACTCCAGGTTATAAAAACCTGGTACCTGCCATGAACAAGCTGGCTCTTCTCAATCAGGAAGGGAGAGTCTGCTTTCCTGAAACTGAGCCGAAGATCTTTGGTTTTGTCGGAAGACCGGAAAAAATACACTTGAATAGAATCACCTGCTGAAACCAGCCCTGGGGGCAAAACCAGCCGGACCTGTTCATCGGTTGTGCTTATCTGAATACTATCCTGGAAAGGTACAGATCTTTTGTTTATGTTGATCTGCCCCGTGTAACTGGCACCTTTCTGATAATAGTCGTCAGATACAAGGTCGATATTTTGCCTCATGGCAAAAAAGACAAAGAAGAGGACCCAGATAAAGAATAGTATAAAAAAAATAATAAGGCTTTTACCCCAGTTGAGTTTCATGGTAGTTTCTGCATAAATGATTCTGAAAATCCTGTTTGGAAATTCTTCATGGTCCCAAAAAGTTGGTAGTAATGGTCTCTTTCAGCTGATCTCCACTGAATAAACCAATTTTGCATTCCGTCTCTTTTCCCGTTAAAACGCTCTTCTTCAATTTAATGATCATTGCTTCTTTCAGCTTTCCGTTGGCTGGTAACACTACTTGATCTCCGGCAATCGTGATTTCTCCGGCCGGGGAATCGAGTAGGCGGAGGGTGAGTTCAAGCGGTTCATTGCCCTTATTCAGGAACATGACCTGGTATATATTGGAATATGTCTCACTGTCAAGTTGTTGGTAAAGAGTGCCTTGGGCGCGCCATAAAGTGACATCAATGGTTGTTCGTCTTCCTACCGTGAATCCAAGAATCACCACCAGAACGACCAGTACACCAGTGTAAGCTATTGATCTTGCATTCAGGAAAGAGCGTTTGCCGCTTTCGATCCCCTGAAAAGAATCATATCTGATCAGGTTATAAGGTTTGTTGATCTTTTTCATCACAAGATTGCACTCATCGATGCATGCTGCACAATGGATGCATTCAAGCTGGGAACCATTCCGGATATCAATCCCGGTAGGACATACGGCAATACACTGGCGGCAATTGATACAATCGCCGCCTTCGGTTATTTTTGGATTTCTGGGCTCTCCCCTTTTGTAATCATAAATAATGGAGATCGAATTGTTGTCGAGCAAAACCCCCTGCATTCTACCGTAGGGGCAAAACAGCGTACATATCTGCTCCCGAAAGTAGGCATATACCCAGTAATAAAAGGCAGAGAGTGCGATCATCATGAGGAAACCTGCAAGATTCTCACTGATAGGTCCCCCCATGATTTTCATCAACTGATCCGGTCCGATGAACCACATCAGGAACACGTTGGTAAAGAATATGGAGACCACAATATATACCGCATGCTTTGCAAGCATTCGAACCTGGGAGATCTCTGATTTCTTTAGTTTCTTGTTACCCTTTCTTCCGTTTCCCTCAAAGAGAAACTCTATTTTACGGTAAACCAATTCCAGAAATAGCGTCTGAGGACAAGCCCAACCACACCACAATCTCCCGAATACCACCGTAAAAAGGACAATACAGACTACTATAGTTGCCATTAGGAGAGCAAGAATGTAGGTATCCTCGGTAAAGATCATTTGACCGAAAAGGAAGAATTTACGGTTCAGAACATCGAGCAGCATAAATGGATGACCACTAATTTTCAGCAAAGGGGCCACGACCAAAAAAACCAGCAAAATATAACCGACCATATTTCTCCGCCTGTACCATTTGCCTTTTGGTTGTTTGGCATTGATCCACTTGCGTTGGCCTGAAGAATCAATATTATCCGGACGGTCCCTGAAATCGTGATCGATAATTTTATCCATGGTAATTACTTACACTCAATACCTTGGTTAGCTTTTGCATTAGGCGGATTGGATCCTGCCAAAGTTCCTAATATATAGGCAGATACACTATTTATCTGGACATCTGTCATCATGCTCTTGAAGGGAGTCATACCTTTCTCAGGCACACCCTCAGTAATAACTTTTACCAAGTCTGCCGGTTTGCATCCATGAATCCAGAATTTGTCTGTCAAATTCGGGCCGATTGCATTGCCTTCTCCCTTGAGTCCGTGACAGGCTATACAACCCTTTTCAGAATATAGTTTTGCTCCCTTTTCCATCTGCTCCTTGTCCATTACAAAGGCAGCGCCCGCTTCAGAAGGATGCTGATCTGCCTGTTTTCCTGCCATGGTCATCTGTTTATTGTATTCGCTGATCTGGTCCATACCATTGTCTGGATATCCAAAGTAGTGAACTAAATAAAAGAGTGAAAAACCGATGGTACCCAGAAATAGAAAGAGAACCCAATATGGGGAGGGATTATTTAACTCCTTGATTCCGTCATAATCGTGATCGGAGAAATACTTGTCATTCTGACTGCTTTTATTCATGATAATATTGTTATTTCTGCTTGTTACACACGATGTTATTTATGCGCTATTTTTTCAATTCTTCCTGCTCAAAAATTGCGGATTTGAATCTGATCAGATCTTTTTTTGGAATTGTATAGGTGTGGATGACCACTCCTATAAACAATACCACGAACAAAATGATTCCGATTATGTAGTACCATTGTATTCCGTCAACCCCTGACAATGTATCGCTTACAAATCCCATGGTTGTTATTTTTTCTCGTTTACAGCCGGTGCAGGAGCAGGTGTTTCAACAGGCGTAGCTGCCGGTGCCGGAGTTGCCGCCGGTGAAATGTCTCTGCCAAGTTTGTGCAGATAAGCAATCATGGCAATCACCTCTTTCGTTGGCTTGATATCTACGCCTGCCTGCTTTAGTTCTGTTGCAATCTTTTGGGCATCAGTTAGGTATGATTCTATGGCCTTGCTGTCATAGCCTTCTCCGTAAGGTACTCCCAGCATCCGCATTGCCCTGATCTTTGCAGGTATCCCATTCACCTCAACTTCATTCTCCGAAAGAAAAGGATAGGCAGGCATGATAGATCTTGGCACGACCGTTCGGGGTTTATTGAAATGGTTGTAGTGCCAGATGGCTGTTTTGTATGTTGAACTACCTACATATCCTGCTCTTGCAAGATCCGGTCCGGTACGACGGGAACCCCATTGGAATGGATGGTCATAAACAAATTCTCCGATTTTGGAATATTCACCATAACGATCTGTTTCGAAACGAAGTGGCCTTACCTGTTGGGAGTGGCAGTTATAACAGCCATTTGCAATGTAAATATCCCTGCCTGCCAGTTCGAGCGGTGTATATGGAGTAACGGTCGAAATGGTCGGAATATTGGACTGAACCTTCATCATCGGGATGATTTCCACGATACCGCCGATTGATAGGGCGATAAGCATGAGGATAGCCAGACGAACCCCTTTTCTTTCGAGCCATCGGTGAGGCGTTTCTCCAGTTTCAGCCCTGGTTGCCGTATTGATAAGTGCCGGAGCTTCAGCTGCTTCATCAGCAACGACTTTCCCCGCGACAACTGTTTTGATCATGTTGACGAGGAAAATGATGAAACCGGTAAAATATAACATACCTCCGAGTAGTCTGATATGGTACATCGGAAGGATGCGGATGGTGGTTTCCATAAATATGGGATAGGCGAGAAGTCCGTCAGAGGTATATTCTCTCAGCATAAGCCATTGGGTAATCCCGGCCCAGTAAAGAGGGATGGCAAAGAGAAGAATTCCCAGGGTCGCAATCCAAAAATGGGTATTTGCCATTTTTCTGGAATGAAGAGTCGTTCTGAAAAGTTTGGGAACCAGCCAGTAGAACATACCGAAAATTAATCCGCCATTCCATCCCATTCCCGCAATGTGGGTGTGGGCTATGGTCCAGTCGGTGAAGTGGCTGACGGCATTGACACTTTTCAGTGACATCATAGGACCTTCCAAAGTGGCCATTCCATAAGCAGTAATCGCAATAACCATAAATTTCAATCCCGGATCTTCACGTACTTTATCCCACGCACCTCGCAAGGTAAGCAATCCGTTTACCATGCCTCCCCATGAAGGAGCTATCAGCATGATGGAGAAGGTCACACCCAATGCCTGTACCCAGTCAGGAAGTGCATTAAACAAAAGATGATGAGGCCCGGCCCACATGTATAAGAATATTAGAGACCAAAAATGGATGATCGAAAGCTGGTAAGAGTAAATAGGTCTTCCTGATGCTTTTGGCAGATAGTAGTACATCAGTCCCAGGTAGGGGGTGGTAAGAAAGAAGGCAACAGCATTGTGACCGTACCACCACTGCACG
The DNA here is from genome assembly GCA_025358025.1 of Bacteroidia bacterium. GTDB lineage: Bacteria > Bacteroidota > Bacteroidia > Bacteroidales > Prolixibacteraceae > CAINVV01. The sequence continues at coordinate 9,160 of JANYKW010000208.1, forward strand.
ACAGCATCCTGGGCTCCGGCAAAAATGGGGTAGCTTTTAAGCAGGGAAACGGGCAACTCAATGGAGTTGACTACATGAAGAATGGTTACCCCGATAAAGGTAGCCAGATACCACCATACAGCTGCATAGATATGTTTTTCACGACGTTTGATTACAGTTCCAATCATGTTTGCTCCGAAGCACAACCAGGCAACAGCGATTAGCAGGTCAATAGGCCATTCGAGTTCAGCATATTCCTTGCCCGTTGTAAATCCTGCAAGCAGGGTAACAGCAGCCAGTACGATGATAATCTGCCATACCCAGAAGTGGATTTTTCCCAACAGATCGTTGTACAGCCGGGCTTTCAACACACGTTGCAACGAATAGTAGACTCCCGCGAACATCGCATTACCGATAAAGGCAAAAATAACTGCGTTGGTATGTACAGGCCTGATTCTTCCGAAAGAGATGTATTCTATTCCAAAATTAAGTGCAGGAAATGCAATCTCCAAAGCGGCTACCAACCCTACTAAAAGGGCAACTGCTCCCCAAACCAGCGTTGCAAAGATGAAATTTCTTACAATCGCATTGTCGTAATTAAATTTTTGTACTTCCATAACAAGGTTTAAACTGATTCTATCGTTTTGTTAATCTTTTCTTTGCTCTTCATCATCTTCAAACAATATACGAACCGAGGGGGTGTAATTGTCATCGTACTGGCCTGTTCTTACTGCCCATATGAACATTGCCAAAAAAATAAGGGCAGCAAACAAACTTACACCAATCAAAATATATAATATGTTCATGGGCTTTTAAATCAACTTAGCATACTGGCTTTATGGGTTTTCCCACACGATTATTTTATTTTTGTAAATAGCTTTTATGTGGATTTTAAATATTCTTTGGATTCTGAAATTTTAGATTAACCAGTTGGCCAAATTTAATAATAATTTTAATTTTTTCCTTTTAAGATCTTTATGGCAATCGCATGGAAGGTACTATCTTAAGCAGTGAAATTGAGAGATCAATTTGAATACATAATCTACTTTCTATTAAACTATTGTATGTTAAAAACAGGCCTGTTTCTGACCCTTTTTGTTGCTTTTTCAAGCTTTAAACAAGGTGATGGTACAAATTTAGAACCATTACAAATATCAAAAATAAGCTGTGATTACATTGAAACAGCCAATGAGACTGGCTCAATAATCCCTCGCTTCAGCTGGATTGCCACCTCCCCGCTTCGGGGAGTGACTCAGACTGCCTACCAGATTGTATCCGCAACAACACCGGAAAGGCTCAGAAAAGGCAGTTATGACAGTTGGAACTCAGGGAAAGTCGTTTCCGGGCAAACACTGCATATCCCTTATGGAGGTAAGGTTTTGATTAGAAACAAACCCTGTTATTTCAGGGTAACCATCTGGGACAACCTGGGCCATTCTGCGGTGAGTGCGATTGAAAAATTCCAGTCTGCCATGCCTGGTCAAAATCAATGGATGGCCAAATGGATAGGTGACGGACCTGCCCATGATCCGCTACCTGCCAAGGGCTTTTTTTCAGGTTCAAAAGAGGAAGGCAGCAGGGGTGATTCTGTGTTCCATAACGGAAGATCCGTTCTTTTAAGACGCGAATTTCGTCTTTCAGGGAAAGTTCAGTCTGCCACCGCCTTTGTAACCGGACTCGGGCTTTATGAGCTCTATATCAACGGAAAACCTGTTGGTGAGCAACAACTCTCGCCTTCAAAGACGCCCTATCACAAACAGATTTTGTTCGACACCTACGATGTCACCAAGATGATTGTAGCTGGAAATAACGCCTTAGGCTTGCATCTCGGAAATGGCTGGTACAATCCGTATAAAAAATGGTGGCAGGAGTACCGTATGCAATGGTTCGGTAGCAAAAAAGCTATTTTGCAACTGCAGGTTATCCTTCAGGATGGAACCCGGGAGACTATCCTGACCGATGGATCATGGAAAATGGCACCAGGTCCTTCCATTTACAATTGTATCTACGATGGAGAGATTTATGATGCTACCCAGGAAATAAATGGCTGGGCTGATGCTGGATTTGATGATATTTCATGGAAGCATGCCAACGTGGTTGAGGCTCCTAAGGGTAAGCTTACTGCCAGTGACCTTCCTGCCATCAAAATTATTGAACGCATTGACCCAGCGAAAATTACACAGCCCAAAGAGGGTGTTAAAATTTACGATTTTGGTCAGAATTTTGCCGGCTGGACCACTGTTACGCTGAAAGGGAAGCGGGGAGCAAAAATAAGGATCAGGTATTCAGAGGAGTTGGATGCACATGGTAATCTGGATGTTTCCTGTAATGAGAATGCAAAAGCAACTGCCGAATATATTCTGAAAGGAGAAGGGGTCGAAGTGTACTCACCTCATTTTACCTATTTTGGATTTCAATATGCTGAGATCACGGCAGATACGACTTTCCCGGATATTCTGAAAATGGAGGCATGTGTGGTTCATTCCGATAATCAGCCAGTAGGAACTTTTTCGTGTGATAACGAGCTGGTAAACAAAATTCACAAGGCAACGGTTTGGTCCCAGAAAAGCAACATGCTGGGTTATCCCATGGACTGCCCGCAGAGGGATGAGAGGTTGGGCTGGATGGGTGATGCGCAGGTGACTGCTGAAGAGGCTATGTTCAACTTTGATATGGCCCGTTTTTACAAGAACTGGTTACAGGGGATCCGGGAAAACCAGGATGCTGCAACGGGTGATATTTCCATTATTTCTCCTCGTCCGTACATTAAGGATGAAGGGGTCGAATGGAGCAGTACATATCTGACCATGGTATGGGATTGCTACCGGTATTATGGCGATAAGCAGCTGATCAGGGATCACTACGAAGCGATGGGACGATATTTTCAGTTTCTGATCAAGCATGCCAATGGGGTCATTCAACCCAAAGGCTGGATTGGCGACTGGGGCAGTCGGGCAAAGAACTGGAAGGAGGGAGATCCGGAATCCGTGCCAACAGCCTATTTTTATCTCGATGCGGTGCTTCTGTCCAAAATGGCCGGCGTGACTGGCCAAAAGCAGGATTCTCTCTATTTTGCCGGAATGGCACAAAAAATCAAAGAAGCTTACAATAGCCTGTTCTTTCGGTCAGGAGATAACAGTTACCTGGATGGCAGCCAAATGGCCAATGCTTTCCCGCTCTACCTGGGGCTGGTTCCTGACAACCGGCGCGGATTCGTACTCGCAAATCTTGTTAAGCAGATCATGGGTTCCGACAGCGGGCATCTCACCACCGGCGTACTCGGAACCAAATACCTGCCTGAAGCACTTTCAGCAGAAGAAAGATCAGACATTGCCTGGAAACTTGTTAATTACAAGGGCTACCCTGGATGGGAAGAGATGATGAAACGATACAACACCATGTGCGAGTTCTGGACGCTCAAACAGTCACACAATCACGTGATGATGGGGAGCATAGACAGCTGGTTTTATGAAACACTGGCCGGGGTGAAATTGTCGGAGGAGTTTCCTGCTTACGAAAAAACGATCATTAAACCATATTTCGCTGAAGGTCTGAACCGGGTAATCTGTTCACTGCAAACTGTCAGAGGGAACTTTTCGTCAGGTTGGGAAAGAAATGGGAGTACCCTGAAGCTGAATATGGAGATTCCCTTCAATTGTCAGTCGGAAGTCTGGATTCCAAATAAAGGACTATCAGAGGTTTTAGAGTCCGGAAAACTTGTATCCCGCCAAAAAGAAATCATCCTGGTTAGAAAAACGGGTAATTTCAATGTATATAAGATAGGATCAGGGCGTTATAGCTTTGAGGTCAGATATCCCGCTGGTAAATTCTGAATTTCTTGTAGACTTTCCCTCCGAATTTCTCCATCTCTGCCCGGACTTTGGTGTTATATTCAAGTTCGAGGTGAGAGTCCATCACTTTTTTACCGGCCTCCTTGGCTGATCTTACAAGACTAAGCCCCATCCATATTTCCAGTCCGCGTCCCTGGTAACGTGGATCAACTGCCCCCAGCAACAAGTTAATTTGTTTGGTCCTCCTGGCAGCAGCAAAAATTCTAAAAATCCCAAAAGGAATCAGGTAACCCTTTGATTTTCTGATTCCTTCACTGATGTCAGCCATCGCTATGAACAAGGCAATAATCTCGTTTTTCTCGTTGGCAATTAATTTGACATACCTTGGATTGATTAAAAAAAGGTACCTGTTGGCAAATTCATCCATCTCCTTTTCTGTAAAAGGGATGAAGCCATACACATCTCCAAAAGTTTCGTTAACTAAATTAAGGGCTGGCCTTATCAGTGGCTTAATTTCACGTCTGGAGGTAAATGCAAGCAATTTTAAATTTGAATTCCGTTCTTGCGTACGTTTTAATATTTTTTGATGAAGCTCGGGGATTTCATCCGGGATAGGGATCTCATAAACAAACAGATCAAATTTCTTGGTAAATCCAGCAGCTTCGGTGAGATCCGGCATATAGGAGAAATTGCAGTTTGAAGCGATCACAACCGGTTTGTCAAAACCTTCAAATAGAAATCCCTGGGGGTCTTTATCTGAAAATGCAAGCGGACCGACAATTTGAATCATTCCGAAAGATTTACCCCATGTTGCAATATAGTCTATCAGTGCATTAAAAACTTCAGGATCGTTCCAGGTCTCTAAATAGGAGAAGCGCACATGATCTTCGTTGTGCGACTTATTGTAAACGTAGCTGATTATGCCCATGCAGCGGCCTACACATTTCTCCCCTTTGAAGGCCAGAATGAGAATTGTTTCGCAGTGTTCAAAAAGGTGATTTTTTTTCGGATTGAAATAACTCCATTCATCCATGTAAATCGGAGGCACCCAATTTGAATGATCTTTGTGGATTTCAGCAGGAAGATGAATAAATAGACGAAGGTCTTTTTTGATTTCTACTTTTCTGATAGTTATGGCCATAGTAGAACAAAAATAAATAAATAATTTTATAAGTGACTAAAGAGCTCTAAAGTACTTGCAGCTTCAGAAAACTAATCTTGATTTTATAAACTTTAGGCACTTTAGTTCACCCTGGTCACTTTAGTGCACTTTCATCTTATTAAATAAGTCCCATAAAACGATCCCAACACTTACAGAAATATTAAAAGAATGCTTCGTACCATACTGGGGAATTTCCAGCGCTAAATCACACTGATTGACAACTTCCTGCTGCACTCCTTTGACTTCATTGCCAAAAACAAGAGCCAATTTACAATTCTCTTCTGGAAAATAGTCAGTCAGACTGGTACTGTTTTCGACTTGTTCGACTGCAATGACAATATAACCACGATCTTTAAGGGAACTGACGAGTTCTGAGGTAGAGGTGTGATATTCCCATTCGACAGTATTCTCTGCACCCAAAGCTGTTTTTCGGATTTCCTTGTCGGGTGGCGTGGAGGAGATGCCACAGAGGTATACTCTTTCAATCAGCAGGGCATCCGAAGTACGAAAAACGGAGCCGATGTTGTGTGAACTGCGGACGTTGTCAAGAACAACAACCAGTGGTAACTTGGTGAGTTGCTTAAATTCCCCGGCATTAGGCCTGGATAGTTCATCGTTTCCCAGTTTTCTCATGCAGGTTACCAGTTAACATCTTTTCTTTTGACAGGCATGGTCATACACCTTGCGCCACCACCACCACGGGCCAGTTCTGACCCGGCAATGGTAATTACCGCGCGATGATAATCCTCAATTCTGACGCGGTTTTCAATGACATCCATGGCTTTCAGAATTTCAAATCCATTGCGGTTCATCTCTTCGAGGGTCTTTTCATTTCGTTCGTATCCGATCACCTTGCCGGGAGCAATTGCAAAAAAATTAGCTCCGCTATGCCACTGCTCCCTCTCCATGATCCATGGGTCTCCGTGACCGCCGCAATTGATCGGGGTAAGATCCATTCCACATTTTTCCAGGGCTTTTAACAGGCTGGACTCTTCTTTGATAGAAGTTACCTTGCCATTGTCGATGGTTATTTTGATGGTGTGGTATTTGGTCTTTTTCAGGATCAAAGGTTCATAAACCAGGCAGGCATTTCTGTCGAGAAATGTAAATGTCATATCAAGGTGAATGAATGACTCAGGTGTGCGGGGTAACTCCTGAACAATCAGGTGTTTTGTCCCTTCCTTTTTATCCTTGATGATTTCTGTCAGCAGATCAATTCCTTCAGTTGAGGTTCTGGCACCACTTCCAACCAGGATGATCTTCCCACTGGCTATCTCTACATCCCCCCCCTCAATGGTTGCATTGTTGAAGGCATTTCTGCCAGCTGCAACGCGCTCCGGATTAATGGTATTTACCCCGAAGGAAGGATGATCCCTGAATATGGTCTCCATGATTAATGTCTCACGCTCCCTCACCTTACTGGCCATCTTCCCTATAAGCACCTCATTCCAAATGGATATGGCCGAATCACGGGTAAAAAGAAAATTGTGAAGCGGACGCATGGAGTAGCGCTCATTACTAAGAAATTTTGTCAGGTTATCGCGGTTGAGTACAACACCTTCTATCAACTGTTTGGCAAGAATATGCGGAGGCATACTGAGCAGTAGATCCAATTCATCATAAACACCTTCCTGCTTGCATACATTCCGGATCAGGGACTCTTTCGAATTGTCATCTCCAAGCGTTTCAGTTAAAAGCTGTTTGATTTCATAGGTTTTGGTAACCTTGTTGAGGACTTCTTTCAACTCGAAGTACTCCCTGGAGGCGACCGAAAGATTCAGAATATCACTGTAAAGAGCTCTTTCAGCATTTTCGGGAGTCATATTTTCAACTTCTGAGCCAGGTGAATGGAGTATTACTCCCTCCAGTTCGCCTATTTCAGAGTTGACATTAACATTAAATTTTTGCATAAAGAATAGGTGAAATCATGGTGGTTGCCAATTTCAAGACAAAGATATTCAATTTGGTTAGGTAAAGAATGTTAAACAACCATTATTAGCAGATCAAAATTTGCCGGATCCCTGATTCCTTTCTTAAATTTGCAGCTTATGAAGATAACAGCCGGTAAAATATGGATGTATATATTACTCCTTCTGATTGTCCCGCATGTGGGTTTTACTCAGACAGAGGCCAACAAAATCAGGATGGAAGGTGATACTTCTGCCGTAGTTTCTGATACAACGATACATATATTTCTGAAGCCTGTCTATATTCTTCCTGAAAGAAAGGATATGAGCCCCAAGCAGTTGAGGCAGTATTCCCAGTTGGAACTAAAAGTCAAAAAGGTATACCCCATCGCAAAAATTGCAGCCATCAAACTGGCTGAATACAACAGGGTTTATGCCACCTTCAAAACAGAACATGAACGCAGGAGCTATGTAAAAGTGGTTGAGAAAGATCTTTTTTCAGAATTTGAAGATGAACTTCGGGCGATGAAAGTCTCGGAAGGTCGTATCCTGATTAAGCTCCTTGACAGGGAGACAGGAAACTCATCGTACGAAATTATCAAGGAGTTTAAAGGAGGATTCTCGGCATTTTTCTGGCAGTCCGTTGCGAAGTTGTTCGGGCATGACCTTAAGGCTCAATATGATCCGGTTACAGAAGACAAGCTTATAGAGTATATTATCGTGCAGATTGATTTAGGTTTGATTTAAAGAAGTGACCAAAGTTATGGACTCCGAACAAATTAACATTGTGGCCTAAGTACTTTAGTCACTTTAGTTCAATTTAGTCACTTTGCCACTTATCTCAACCGCCCTCAATTCAAGCTTCCGGTTGATTTTTCCAATCAGACTTAACGTTTTTGCTTCGTCGTTTAATCCAAATCTCCGGTAATCTTTTTTTAAAATACATTCTGAAAAAAATGATATCTGTCTTAATAACAGATTGTTGTCGGCATAAAATGTGTTTTCGGTACCTGGACTATGTGACGAAAATAAGGGGTCAATATCACCCAAATTGTAATTTGTTAATCCACTTGAGTCGTGGACAGACAACAAATGCTCTTTCTTCTTCCCATTGAAGGATAGGGTGAGGGATGCAGCTGAACCGTTGTTGAAGTTGAGGTGCAAGTTCACTACATCGGGCTGAAACCCGGTATTTGGAATGGTACATACACTTATCCTGGAGGGATCAGAATCAACGATTCTAAGAATCATCAGCAAATTACGATGCAACAATTCCTGCAGTGTGCCGGGTCTTCCTGTTACAACCTGGCGCAAATCGATTAATTTGGATTTTGCCCGATTCTTTTCCTCTGCCAACAAAGCAGGTTGAAAAAGAAGGTCATTTCGGATTTGGATAAAAGTATTCCCCTCTTCTGCCAAATGGATCAGATCCATTCTTTCCTCCGGATTCATCAGTTGTTTTTCCGGTAAAAAGAGATGACATCCTTTTCTTACCAATCCTGCCAGAAATCCATAGGAGGTGAAATGCGGATCTAAAATGATAACCATATTGCAATGAACAGGTAATTGGTTATCGGAAACAGCCGCAAATCGTCTTTTTAGGGTAGAAATTACTGAATCCCACTTCACATGTCTGATCGTATGAAGTGAGGAGATGAAAGAATCATCAGAAGCTCCGGAGTAGAAAATAGCACCATGTAACATCTTGATGTAAATGTAGTTTTTTACATGTTTGTCCTGACTGCTCCTATCTATTATTTATCAACTTTTAAATGTTGAAAAACCCAATTTGAATGGTAATTTTGTATCCGGATCATCAAAAAATATTTCAATTGGAAGATAGTTTCAAACACAAGGGATTGCGGAAAAAATTAATTGACGAGATCCGTAGCAAAGGGATCAAGGATCAGTCCGTTTTGAATGCAATGAATGAAGTTCCACGGCATCTTTTTATGGACAACAGTTTCGTCAGCTTTGCTTATGTTGACAAAGCGTTTCCGATCTCCGCCGGGCAAACAATCTCACAACCTTACACCGTGGCTTTTCAAACGGAAGCTTTGCAAATCAAGCGTCTCGACAGAGTATTGGAAGTGGGCACCGGTTCAGGATATCAGGCAGCTGTATTGTGCGAAATGGGAGTGTCGCTGTATACCATTGAAAGACAGCGTTCCCTATTTGATTATGCCAGAATTTTATTACCAAAGCTGGGCTATCATCCTCAGTTTTTTTACGGAGACGGATATCTGGGATTGCCTACCTACGGGCCTTTTGATAAAATTATCGTCACTGCCGGAGCAACATCAGTTCCATCACAGTTGAAAGAACAACTGGCCATTGGAGGAAGGATGGTAATCCCGGTTGGCGTCCGGGAACACCAGGTGATGAAGATTATTACAAGGGAAAGTGATGCATTTTATTCGGAAGTGGACGGTGGTAATTTTGTTTTTGTTCCTCTTCTTCCTGGTATATCTGATCAAAATAAAACCAATCCATGATGGAAGTAAAAAAATTTACATTCAACCCTGTTTCTGTCAATGCTTATCTGCTCTGGGATGAAACCAAAGAGGCTGTATTAATTGATCCGGCTTGTTATTTTGGAGATGAAGAGGTGGAATTGGATCATTTTATCAAGGCACAAGGTCTTCAAATCCTCCATATATTAAATACGCACGGCCATTTTGACCATCTGATGGGGAATAGTTTTGCAGCAAGTAAATGGGGTTTGAAGGTCAGGATCCATGCCGGGGATGAGTTTATGCTTGGCCAGGCCAGGCAGCTTGCAGGCATGTTCGGGATAACCATGGCAAACCCTTCGTCAGAAGCCGGACTGTTCTCGGAGGGTGAAGTGATTCACTTCGGTCATTCGGAACTCAAAGTAATCCATGTTCCCGGACATTCTCCGGGCAGCGTAGCTTTTTACAGCGAACGGGATAAGATCATTGTCGTCGGGGATATTCTTTTTGATGGTTCTGTCGGACGAACAGATTTGCCGGGAGGCAACCATGAACTGCTTATCTCAGGGATCAAAGAAAAATTGCTCATTCTCGACGATCATGTGAAGGTATATTCCGGACACGGGAATGAGACAACCATTGGCAAAGAAAGGCGTTCCAATCCTTTTCTGTATTAACTTTAGGCACTATTTAGAACATATCATATAAACCCATTCAATCCGCATTATGGCAATAGACAAATTTGTTACCCGTCACATAGGTCCAAGAGAGAAAGATATCACCGACATGCTGGCAGTTATTGGAGTAACTTCGCTGGAAGAACTGATTGATCAGACTGTACCATCCAATATCAGGCTGGGGAAACCCCTCAACCTGCCAAATGGGTTGACTGAGCGGGAATATTATCGCAGGATTCTTCATCTTGCATCGAAAAACAAAGTATTTAACACCTATATCGGGATGGGCTGGTATGACACCATCACACCTGCTGTAATTCTGCGTAATATCCTTGAGAATCCGGCCTGGTATACCTCCTATACGCCATATCAGGCAGAAATTTCACAGGGCAGACTTGAGGCTTTGCTTAATTTTCAAACCATGGTTTGTGAAATGACTTCCATGCCGCTGGCCAATGCCTCTTTATTGGATGAGGCCACCGCTGCCGCGGAAGCCTTACATATGATGTTTGCCCTACGTTCCAGAGCCCAGGAAAAAGCAGAAGCTGATGTTTGTTTCGTAGACGCGAAAGTATGGCCTCAAACGCTGGATGTTCTCTACACACGAGCTGAACCATTGGGCATCAAACTGGAGGTAGGCGATTTTAGTCAGGCAAATGTAAATGAAAAATGGTTTGGTGCCATTGTTCAATATCCCAATTCAGATGGTGTAATTGAATCGTATGCCGGTTTTACTGAAAAAGTACAGTCGATGGGAGCAAAAGTTGCAGTAGCAGCCGACCTTCTTTCACTGGCACTTTTAACTCCTCCGGGAGAATGGGGTGCCGACATCGTATTCGGATCAACCCAACGATTTGGGGTTCCAATGGGTTATGGTGGTCCTTCTGCTGCATTTTTCGCAACACGCGATGCATATAAAAGGGACCTTCCCGGTAGGATCATCGGCGTTTCAAAAGATTCTGGCGGTAAACCGGCTTTGCGACTTGCTTTGCAGACCAGGGAACAACATATTAAAAGAGAAAAGGCTACCTCAAATATTTGTACCTCTCAGGGTTTGCTGGCTACCATGGCCGGAATGTATGCCATTTACCACGGACCTGAAGGAATTCGCAACATTGCAGGGCGTGTAAACAGCATCGCGACACTGATCGCCGCGGAAGTTACCAAACTGGGATACCATTGTGCAACTGAAGGTTTTTTTGATTCCCTGAAGATTTCCCTTCCCCGTCATGTCAGAAGAGAGGACATTGAATGGCTATCTGTTTCACTGGAGATGAATTTCAGATATTTTATGGAAGGAGAAGTTGGTATTAGCATCGACGAGACTACCAATCTCGAAGATATCAACTGGATTCTGGAGGTTTTTGCGAAAGCAGCCAACAAAAAGATCCCAATTGTAGCAAATATACCTGATCTTGAATGTATAGCCGAAAATTTCAGAAGAAAATCAGGTTACCTTAAGCAGGAGGTTTTCAGCAAATACCGTTCGGAAACAGAGATGGCGCGGTACATCAAGAGACTGGAGAAGAAAGATATCTCTTTGGTGCATTCCATGATTTCCCTTGGATCGTGTACGATGAAACTCAATGCAGCTACCGAGATGCTTCCGTTGAGCTGGATAGAATTTAACGGTATCCATCCATATGTTCCTAAAAATCAGGCAATGGGATACCACGAAATGATGGAAGAGATGCGAAGGGATCTCTCCGAAATCACAGGATTTGCCGATATTTCATTTCAACCCAACTCCGGTGCAGCAGGTGAATATGCAGGTTTGCTTGTGATCCGCGATTACCACAAGAGCAGGGGTGAAGGACATCGCAATGTTGTACTTATTCCTTCATCTGCCCACGGTACCAACCCCGCAAGTGCAGTTATGGCCGGGAATAAGGTCGTTGTGGTTGGCTGCGATGATAACGGGAACATCAATGTGGAGGATTTAAAGGCAAAGGCCGAGGAACACAAAGAGAATCTGGCTGGATTTATGGTCACTTACCCATCTACCCATGGTGTCTTCGAAGCATCAATTGTGGAAATGTGCGGGATCATCCATCAAAATGGCGGACAGGTATATATGGATGGCGCAAACATGAATGCACAGGTAGGATTGACCAATCCCTTCAGGATCGGCGCCGATGTGTGCCACCTGAATCTGCACAAGACATTTGCCATTCCGCACGGTGGAGGCGGACCGGGTGTAGGACCAATTGGTGTTGCCGAACATCTGGTAAAATTTCTTCCTTCTCACCCGGTAATGAACAACGGACACATCGGGATGCACGCAGTTTCTGCTGCTCCGTGGGGTAGTGCCTCTGTTCTTCCGATTACTTATGGATATATCAAGATGCTGGGTGCCGACGGCCTGACTGAAGCGACCAAAATTGCTATCCTGAATGCCAACTACATAGCAGCACGATTGAAAGATAATTATGGAATACTTTACACAGGAGCCCATGGCAGGGTGGCCCATGAAATGATCCTTGAATGTCGTCACCTTAAGGGCAGAGCTGATATTTCTGAATCAGATATCGCAAAACGACTGATGGATTATGGATTCCATGCACCCACCTTGTCCTTTCCTGTACATGGTACACTGATGGTGGAGCCTACGGAGAGTGAATCAAAAGATGAACTGGATCGTTTCGTGGATGCCCTGCATGCGATTTATGATGAGATAAAGGAGATTGAATCGGGAGCTGCAGATGCTGAAGATAACGTTCTCAAAAATGCTCCGCATACACCTGAAGTGTTGACAGCCAATGAGTGGACGCATGGTTATTCACGCGAAAAGGCTGCTTATCCTTTAAGCTGGTTGCGCGATAACAAGTTCTGGGTACCCGTTGGAAGGGTCGACAATGCTTATGGAGACAGAAACTTGTTCTGTACTTGCGAACCGTTGGAGAGTTATGCAAAACCGTTTAATTCGGCAATGTGAAAATTTGATAATAAAAGAAGGAACCAATTTTGCAAGGAACCGCAATCAAAAATTTAAAATATAAAATCGAAAATACAAGGTGTTATGGTCATCTTTCCCAATGCCAAAATTAATATCGGACTGAACATTCTTCAAAAAAGAGTGGACGGATACCATGATATTGAGACACTGTTTTATCCGATCGGCATGAAAGATGCGCTCGAATATGTTGAAAATGGGGGGAATGAGGTGCATTTTGCATGCAGCGGATTGAATCTGGATATTGAGCCGGAGCTGAACATCGTTATAAAGGCTTACAGGATACTCCAGGATGAATGCACATTACCCGGGCTGGATATTCACCTCCACAAAGTAATCCCTTCAGGTGCCGGTCTTGGAGGGGGGTCAGCCGATGCAGCTTTTTTTATGAAATCCATGAATGATTATCTGGAATTAAATATTTCAAAGGAGCGGTTGAAATTTCTGGCAGGAAGGCTCGGTGCCGATTGCTCTTTCTTTATGGAAAATAAGCCTGCATTTGCAACAGGTACAGGAGACCAACTGTCTCTGGCTGATATTAGCCTGAAGGGATATTTCCTGTTGATAATCAAGCCCCCTTTCGGGGTAGATACCAAAACGGCCTATGCCAGGGTTGTACCAGAGCCATTTCCTTACAATTTTAAAGAAATTCTCTGCGGTGAGATGAACGGATGGAAAGGCAAAATTAAAAATGATTTTGAGCCAACACTCTTTATCAGATTCCCTGAGCTTGCCTTGCTGAAAAACAAGCTTGCAAATATGGAGCCTGAATATCTCTCCATGTCCGGAAGCGGCTCTTCGGTTTATGCTATCTTTGACAGGGATCCGGTTGTTGATCAAAACGATTTTTCTCCTGGTTCATTTTTATGGAAGGAGGAATTGCCTTAAAACAGAAAAGGATGCGTGAGAGCATCCTTTTCTGTTTTAATATATCTATAGATCTGTTGATCAATAGAATTTTGCACGTTTGTCTAAGATTCCTGCGCTTTCCCGCAATGCTTCAAATGCCTGTACAGATACCCTGTAGCCCAAAGCCATTTTGCTCTGGTTCTTTTCGTTGGTGATATCATTATCAATGCCTTTGTTCACTGAGACTGCTTTTACCACATAGACCCCGTTGGACCCGGCAAAAGGTGCGGAAACAGCTCCTGCTTCCAGTGCCGAAGCAACACCGGCGATGGCAGGTTCAATGCCTAGTCCGGGGATAGAATATGATTCAAAGTTGATATCCTGTGCCTTCCCAACTGTTGATCCCAGAGAAGAAGCGAGTGATGCCAAATCCGTTTTACCTGCCATTTTCTCTTTCAGCTGCTCCCCTTTCTTATCCTTTCTGATAGCCATTTCAATGGTTGGCTGATTCGCACCCAGACTGGAATATCCTTTTTCCTGAATTTTACTTAATACTGCTACCACAAATTGATTTCCCAACTCGAATACCGGAGTGTTTTCTGAAGTGAGTACAGGCTTTCCGATTTCTGCTTTGTAAACGGCACGAATCAACAACCTGGAGTTTTCTAATCCGGCAATGTCTTTATCTGCTTCCAAGATATTTGCTAAACGCTTATTTAGTCCCTGTGTGGTAACGGCTGCCTGGAAGGCCTTCAGGTCGCGGTTTTCAGAGGCAAATTTGGAAGCAACAGAATAGGTCTGCTGATAGGTTTGACTGCTTGGCTCAATGTTCCGGACAATTGTTGCAAGCTGCACATTCAATGTGGTAGTGCCACGCTTGGTAACCTGCAGCAGGTGAATTCCGAACTGAGAATTAACAATCTGATAATCATTAATTTTGCCGAAGAATGCAGCATTCTCAAAAGGCTTAACCATCATGCCTCTTTTGAACCAGCCTACTTCACCACCTTTAAGAGCAGAGCCTTCATCGTTAGAATATTTACGGGCCAGCTCTGCAAAGTCAGCACCGAGGGTAAGCAGTCGTTTCAAACTGTCTGCCAGGCTGTTTGCTCTCATGGCATCTGCCTGAGCAGCAACACGGATAAGAATATGGCGGGCATTCACGGAATCAGGCAGTTCGTCAAATTTCTGAATCTTACATATCTTCCAGCTTTGTCCTTCTTTGTAAGGTCCATAAATGTCTCCCGCCTTGCCATTGAATGCAAACTCTGCAAGGGTAGGAGAGAGCTCCGATTTTTTGTAAAAGGATGGATCAAACTGGGTATCAGAATTAACATTGACATAGGCTGCAGGATCTTCAACACCGGCAAATTCCGGTTTGATATCGTTGATCCATTTGATGACCTTATCTTCATCTCCTTTTGAAGCAACAACAGGGAAAAGAATATACTCAATTTCACGGCTGGCTTCCTGTTTGTATTTTTCTTTGTGCGACTCGTAATATTTTTCTAATTCAGCCTGCGTAACCCTAATGGCACTGTCAGAGACTGAACTGTAAGGTTTTCCTACAAATTCAATATTAACCTTTTTGTTTTTGCCATCCAGACTCATTCTTGCTTCATCAGATGTTGTATATATACCTTTGATAATCAAATTGTTATATTTAGCAAATGAGCGCTCTTCCTGAATCTGATTTTCAATAAAAAGCCAGTAGTTGTGTTCCGGGCCCGTTGTATTGGTTTGTTGAAATTTTAGAAATTGAATAAGTGCCGGACGATTGATGCCTCCGGTTTTTTGATCACGGAAAAGGCTCTGAATGATTGCATGGGGATTTTCACCTTGAACAAGGTCAAAAAGTTCATTGGAAGTGACATCAATGCCAAGATCTGCGTAGATTTTTTTCATGGTGATGGAGCGCACAAGTCCCATCCAGGTTTGTTCGATGATCTGATCTGTCGTTTTTTGATCGAGAGAGGTGGATCCTGAATTCATCTTGTAAATATTGGAGAGTTCATCCACTTTCTGCTGAAATTCCTTGTAATCGACACTTTCACCGGCAATTTTGGCAATCTCCTGTTGACTTCCCCGCATGATTGAACTGCCTGACTTTACAGCATCTCCAAGAACAAATGCGGCCAATGCCAATCCAATAAAAATGGTGATTCCTATGCCTGCACGGTTTCTGATTTTCTCTAATGTAGCCATCCGTTTTCTGGTTATTTATTTACTTAACTGATAAATATATTATCTAATTTTTTGAGCGTACGAATATAGCAATTTTAGGATTTTAAAACTGCTCTATTGTTCCAATTTTACAAATTACTGATTTTTTTCAAAATATTTATTCCCCTTCAACATAAAGATGACCCTTTGTCTTCATAAAAGACCACCTGGTCATTTGAGCATCCGATTTAAATCCTCCGGTACCGGTGATGAACTGATCTCCTTTTCTGATACTGACAAACTTGTCAGAAAAGATCAGGTCTTCTGTTTCATGGTATTTTAGCTCTTCAGATCGAAGCGTGTCTCCTTCACTATTCACAAGAACAACATTTCCATTGGCTTCCCATTTTTTCTCCAGATCAAAGTATTTGCCATGATTGCCAGACATCTGAGACACGATATTTCTGTTTTGGTCGTATCGCTGCAAAAGAAATCCTTCGGGGAAATCCTTATAGGAAGGTTTGGGTTCATCATAGATAAGGAGCAGCGGCGTTGTTAAATGATATTTGACGACTCCTGAATCAGAATACAAGGTTTCAAAATTGCGCGCTTCCATGGCTGCTATTTTGGAGTTGTTCAGAAGATCTGCAGGAATATCAGTGGATACTTTTGTCCGGCAAGAAAATAATAGCAGGATTATTGGCAAAAAGAGCAATGCTTTGCCAATTGGCTTTATGATTGCCTGTTGCTTCATAGTAAGAGGTGTATTTGCTGTTATTAATCAAATTTAGTCTTAAAGAACCATCTGTCATGAAGGAATACATGAACGGTAAGCTTGAAGTATTTTTCTTTGATCAGGTCATTTTCAGTAGTACCCATCTTTCCTAATTCTCCCGAGATATTAAGGGCTGATCGTGATCGGCCAAGAGGCAAGCCCACACCAAAGGTTCCCGCGTAACCTTTAATCTGAATTCCGTTAAGGGTGAGGTAGGAATTCTCATAGAATCCACCAAAGCGATATTGAACTCTTTCAAAATAACTTCTTATAGAATAGAGGTTGGGAGTATATTCGAATCCAGCCGAATATTTGCTGCTGTTGGTAAGATAATCCACCTGTTCTCCCATAAATTTTGTATCCTTCCATTGTTGAAAATAGGCATCAGCCCCGAATGTGATCTTATTTTTGATTGAATAGGAAAATCCGGTTCCAAGGGATACAGGAATTTGTAAGCCATTGTCGTCTGACACTACATGTTTCAAAGTATCAGTGATGAGTGACGTCGTTGATGAACCCCTGAAAAGTGCCCGCTCTTCCTGAATGGTGTAGGTAGAATTGACGTTAATTTTGGGATCAAAAGTCAGACCCAAAGTTAAACTATTGTTGTTTTTAGTGGTAATTTGATATTGAAGGCCCGATGAAATACCAAACCCATGCACATTCAGGCTACTGCTTTTTAGGTAGTCGTAAGCGCTGGGGTCAAGGGGGAAGTACACATAGACATCATCCGTGATTTTACCAAAAAGAAACCAGGTATTCACTCCCAGAGAAAAATTCTTCCCAAGCCGGAATGCATTTCCAATGAAAGCTTTTGTTAAAGTTCCGGAACCGGTAAAAGAGGATGCAGACATTAAATCCAATTTCCCACTGGAAGAAATAATGTTGTAACCTTTTGATGCATAGGGCAGTAAGCCGAAAGATCCGGCCCACCTTCTTGTGATTGGTACAGCAAAAGTAAGATGATTAAAATTTACATTATTTCTGACGTTTTTCGATTCAGTGGTTTCAGATTTGATAAATTTTGCATCTATCCCAAACTGCATGAGAAAGGTGAGTGAATCAATTGAAGTGTATGAAGCTGGATTTGCTGTATTGATCTGAAAACTGTTGCGTATCCCGATTCCTATTCCACCCATGGCATCGCCCCGGCCGAAACTTGTCCCGCTCATTGTTCCAAATCCATATCGGGAGTATGGAGAGCTAGTGCTGCTGCTGCTTTGTCCATATATGCCTGCAGGTATTGTCAGAACTAAAATGATGGCGAATAATTTCAATTTATAGCTTTTCAACATTATATTCTAAAATTCGGTTTAAACCTATGAGTGTTATCTCAAACTTGACAAAGATGGGACTTTTTAATCTTCTTTCAAAGAATTGTGCATCTCCTCCGGTAAGAACGGGCTGTAATTCGGGCAGCTTTTTTTTAAGAAGATCTATCGTGCCATCAATTTCTAAAATCATTCCGTTGACAACTCCGGAACGAATGGCTTCCTCGGTTGTTTTACCAATTAACGGAAATTGATCCGTCTCTTCAACGAAAGGTAATTTTTGGGTAAATTCATGCAGGGCGCGGAACCTGCTTCTTAATCCCGGGGAAATATTTCCTCCTGCAAATGTGCCGTCTCTTTCGACCAGGTCAAAAGTTACCGCAGTACCGGTATCAATAACCAGCAGGTCCATGCCGGGGAACAGGATTTGGGCGCCGATAGCTGCAGCCACACGATCAAGTCCCAGTGTTTCGGGTGTGAGGTAATTTATTTGCAGGGGAACCGGAGTCTGGTGATTCAGTTCCAGAAAAAAGAAAAACCTGGATTTTAAATAGCTCAACAAAGCTTGAGTGACAGTAGATACTGTTGAAAGGACGACCTGATCAATAGCGGGATAACTTTTTATCAGGTCGGCTAGCTGATCCAAGGATAGTTCGTCATAGATGAAAGACTCCACCAACTCCTTTTTTGAAAAGACGGCAACTTTTGTACGGCTGTTCCCTATGTCGATGACTAAATTCAAAACTGATCCGGTTTAATGTTCATGCTAATATCCATTGCCGCTACCGAGTGGGTCAGTGCACCAATGGAGATGTAATCCACTCCCGTTGCCGCAACCTCTTTCACCCTTTCAAGATTCATGTTTCCTGACGCTTCTACCTTCGCGCGATGGTTGATTAATCCAACGCATGTTTTCATCATTTCATTCGACATATTATCGAGCATGATAATATCTGCATGCATATCCAGTGCCTCTAAAACCTCGGCAATTGTTGTGGTTTCCACTTCTATTTTAATATCGGAAGGTACCCTGGACCTTATCTGTTCAACAGCTTTGGTAATTCCGCCGGCAACTTTGATGTGATTATCCTTGATCAGTACCATGTCGAAAAGGCCAATCCTGTGGTTTTCTCCGCCGCCGGCCTTTACCGCGTATTTATCCAGAACCCTCATGCCAGGAACAGTCTTTCTGGTGTCCAGAATCTTGGTGCCATATTCAGCTGCCTGTTGAACAAAAAGTCCGGTAAGTGTCGCAATGCCGCTCATTCTTTGTAAGAAGTTGAGAGCAAGGCGCTCCCCCGAAAGTAAAGCCCTAAAGGGACCGCTCATTTCAACAAGAATTGTGCCTTTCACTACTGTATCTCCATCCTTTACCAACGGGTTCCACACTACCTGAGGAGACAACATGCTGAATACGGATGCTGCTACATCCATTCCGGCAATGATTCCGCCGGCTTTTGCAACCATGGTAGCCTTGCTTTCCATGGCGTCCGGGATCAGGGCATTGGTTGTGATATCGCCACTACCAATGTCTTCATTTAAACCTATTTCGATCAGGTTATTTATATATTGTATCTCTGGTTGCTCCATTAAGGTAAATTTTTTCTGACAGTCTCCGTGCGGAGTGATTTATCTTTCTCCTGAATGATGTGATGGACAAATTGTGGCACTTCTTTCGGGAAATCTGATCTGACATGCCCGCCACGGCTCTCTTCGCGCTCTAACGCTGAGATGCAGATCAGACTGCAAACCGTTGCAAGTTCATTGATTTTTTTCCCGTTGTAATCACTCAGACTCCCGGGATATTGACGTTTTATGCTATTGAACCTTTCCTGTGCGATCAGCATTTCTTCCCGGTTTCTGACAATTCCTACCTGATTACTCATCATTTCAGCTAATTCATTTTTGATGTTCAGATAGGTATTGTCGGTCGCCGGATTGAGAACGATCGTATCTATATTATTGGGTCTTGCCTTTGGAAGAGGCAAATCCTTTGCTTTTTCGACAATTCTTTTCCCATAAACCAGGCATTCCAGCAATGAATTGCTTGCGAGTCTGTTGGCTCCCATAACGCCAGTGGAAGCTACCTCACCACAAGCAAAGAGCCCGGTGATATTCGTCTGTCCCCATACATCTGTGCGGATTCCGCCAACGGTATAATGGGCTGCCGGTGAGATTGGTATCAGATCATTTGTTAAATCAATTCCGAAACTGCTTAATTTTGCATCAATGGAATGAAAGCGTTCTTTTAAAAACCCGGCATCCAGATGTTTGAGGCTTAAAAAGACCGTTGATCCGGTCTCCTGCATCCTTTGGAAAATGGCTGATGCAACTACATCCCTTGGAGCAAGTTCTGCCATTGGATGAAGTTGTAACATGAAGCGCTCCCCATACTTGTCTATCAAATGGGCTCCCTCTCCACGAACAGCTTCACTAATCAGGTAAGCATCTTCCCCGTCCAAAGAAAGTGCTGTTGGGTGAAATTGAATGAATTCCATATCCGCCAGTCGCGCTCCTGCCTGCCAGGCCAGGGCAAATCCATCGCCGGTAGCAGTATACGGGTTAGTAGAACGGGCATAGATACGCGAAAGTCCGCCTGTTGCAAGAATGGTGGCCTTCGTTCTGAAAAGAGAATTTTCACCTGTATTATAATCCAAAGTTTGAATACCTGAACAAACTCCGTTTTGAGAGAATACTTTTACTGCAGTAGTAAATTCAAAAGTTGTAATCCGCGTGTTTGCCAATATTTTCTTAAGCATGAACCCGGTCATTACTTTACCTGTTGCATCTCCGTCTGCATGCAGGATCCGCCTGCGGGAATGGCCTCCTTCGAGTCCCAGGACCAACATCCCACTTGGATCTTTGTCGAATTCAACTCCCATTGCGATCATTTCTCGAACCTGGGCAAGTCCTTCATTTACAAGGATCGATACTGCATCATGGTCGCAAAGACCCCTGCCGGCAGTGAGGGTGTCGTTGAAATGGTTGACGGGATTGTCGTCCGGGCCAATGGCTGCGGCGATTCCACCCTGGGCGTGATAGGAATTACTGATATCGAGCTCCGACTTGGAGATAAGGGCTACCGTACCATGTGCCGAAGCGTGCCAGGCAGCCAAAAGTCCGGCAAGTCCGCTACCGACTACTACAAAATCAAATTCAAATTGCTTCATGAATATGGATGGCTACCCTCTCTAAATTGAGCGACAAAAGTAATATTTATAAACAAAAATCAGGGGAATAGCCTTATAATTGTGTTAAATCAGAGCCAAAGATAGGCAGGATTAAAGAGATTACGGCCCGTTTAGATATTGTTAACTAAAATTCTTTGAAATGTGCCTGTGGCAACATTTTTTCACTTTTTGTCACTAAAAAAAGCCGCTGCTTCACGGCAACGGCTTTTGATATTTAATTAACGGCTTTCTTATCAGGCTGGCATGTCAGGTAATGTCCATGGTGCACGATAGGTATGCTTGATCAGTTCTGCTGCAAATTCAGTTGCAGGTACAGGTTCAGTATAAGTTTTGTTGAAAGTCGGATGTCCGTCATGGATGCTGAATTTATCCTCCATCACGATCTTGATTTTTTCATCGGCGGTGAGGTTGGTAAATTTCATATTTGGTCCATCCCACTCAAGTTCCTTGTTAAGGGTCTGAAGGCGGACTGCCAATACACCCATAACCACCATTTCGTTGAATGGTCCTGCCATGCTGAAATCGGAAGCAGTTTTAACACGGGAAGCAGGTGATTCCTTGGCAGCGCGAACCCAATCCATTTCATGGGAAAGAGGAGCAACACGGCGACAGAATTTAGGTGCGTTCTCAGGTTTCTCAATTTTGCCGTCCGGACGCAAAATCCATGGATTTACCCCGTAACATCCGCAAACCAAAATACCTTTGGTCCCATGGAAAAAGACACAACCACCGGAATCGTTGGGTTGTTTTCCTGCTGGCCAGTTTGATGGCAGCATCGGTTTATTCCCACCGTCATACCAATATACTTCTACCTGGGGTAGTTTGAATTTCGCATTCTTTGCAGTTGGTCTTGCCGGGAAGGTAAGCTTTACACTCTGTGCAGTAGGTGCACAATCCTCTAGCAATAAAGTTGAGTTACCCTGAGCTTTAATAGGATAGCCTAACTTAAGACCCATAAATACCGGATGAAGAATATGACAAGCCATATCACCCAATGCCCCGGTTCCATAGGCCCACCAGCCACGCCAGTTCCAAGGGTGGTAGAGTTCATTGTACGGACGCATTTTGGCCGGACCGGTAAACAGGTTCCAATCCAGTGTTTCCGGAACCCACTGACCCTGCTTGGGAGTATTTAATCCCTGAGGCCAAATAGGTCTGTCTGTAAATGCTTCGACCTTGGTTACTTCGCCGATTTCTCCATTTTCCAGCCATTCGCGGGTCAGGTTAACCCCTTCGCCTGATGAACCCTGATTACCCATTTGCGAGGCAACCTGGTATTTGTCGGCGAGTTTGGTCAATAAACGTGATTCGTAAACAGTGTGGGTGAGGGGTTTCTGTACATAAACGCTTTTCCCCATGGTAATAGCATGAGCTGCAATAATTGCATGGGTATGGTCGGCAGTAGCTACCAAAACGCCATCGATGGATTTTCCTAGTTCGTCGTACATCACTCTCCAGTCTTTGTACTTTTTCGCGCCGGAAAATTCTTTGAAACAGTTGTCAGAATAAGCCCAGTCAACATCACACAAACCAACGATGTTTTCAGATTTAAGGTTTTTTAAATTGCCATGTCCCATGCCTCCAATGCCAACAGCCGCGATGTTCAGCTTGTCACTTGGTGCCTGGTGTCCCAAACCTGCAATAGTGTTGGAGGGGAGTACAGTAATTGCAGCGGCAGCAGCAGCACTTGTTCCCAAAAATCCCCTTCTCGAAACTTTGTTTGTCTCCTTCATCAGAATAAATTTATTGAGTTTAAAAAATTTGTAACGTAGGTGTAAATATAAAAATAAAAAGTATTAGAACAGATTAAATTGGAGGAATATAGGAAAGTTTTGAATTTGGTCCCTGAGCGTGTCTGAAATTTGGATTTTGGATCAGGGATTAATTGAATTACCTATGGACTATGAATACATTTCGTTCCTTTTTTAGCTCCCAATACTCTTGATAGATTTCCTGATTTTCCTCCCAGGTATCGGTTGAAGCTAAAGTGATATTCCTTTATTCAAAATAT
Source organism: Bacteroidia bacterium (assembly GCA_025358025.1). Lineage (GTDB taxonomy): Bacteria > Bacteroidota > Bacteroidia > Bacteroidales > Prolixibacteraceae > CAINVV01. The sequence goes on from JANYKW010000208.1 coordinate 32,342, forward strand.
CTGTCATGAGTAATAGCCGACAACCTCAGGTTAAGCATTTGTTTTTTTATATTCCCATTGATTTCTATAGTTTTGAAAATGGGGATAAGAAATAGTTAGACAATTTCAAGTATTGAAGGTAAAAAACTATATTTGTCAATAACTGACTAATAAAACTTGAAACTTGAAGATATTTCCGGAGGATATTGATTTGGTTATGAAGCTTCAGAAAGGGGATGTAGAGGCCTTTGATCTGGCTTATTCAAAATATGCCGGCAAACTCTATGGTTTTGCCTTCAAATATCTGAAATCAGATACTGAAACAGAAGAGCTGATCCAATTGGTTTTTCTTAAAGTCTGGGAAAACCACAAGACTCTTCGAAGAGAATCTTCTTTTAAATCGTATCTCTTCACCATTGCCCACAATGGAATTTGTAATTGTTTCAAGCGTAGAACGCATCTTCAGAAATTTATCAGAGTTCAATTGCTCGAGAATGCCAATGCTTCCAGCGAAACAGAAGAACTGATCAATTACAATTCAACTTTGGAGCAACTAAACGGAATTATCGCCAAACTACCAGATCGGCAACGCACCATTTTTATGAAAAGCAGGCTGGAGGGCAAAACAAACAAAGAGATTGCCACAGAACTTGGCATCTCCTCCGGAACAGTTGATAATTACGTATCCGAGTCTCTGAAATTTATCCGCGCCAGTTTGCAGGATAATAATTTTGCAGTGATGTTGTTTATTTCATTGTTTTGGTGATCCCTGTAAAGAAAATCTATGAATTTTCTTTACGATACCGCTATCCGCAAAAAAAAAGGTGCACAAAAAAAATCACCGTTTTGGTATGAGATTGTACCCCCATAATTGTATTACTTATCAGAAAAGGGAATAAAAGCAAATTCCAATGCTGCCTCAAAAAATAGAACATGCTGAATTACAATGAAATTAAACAAATAGAAAGA
>JANYKW010000057.1 GCA_025358025.1 Bacteroidia bacterium
CGCATTCCGGTTCCTCCCATGATCGGATCAGTCATCACATTGGTTACTAATTCTGTATCGTTTACACCTCGTCCGAAGGCATAGGTGAGTGGTTTATGGTGATGCCCGAATCCATGGACAATATAGACAGAATCCCATCTGATCCGCTCAGTAATGCGCACTTTAACGGCAAAGTTTGAGACAACGCCATCCTGATTTTTCAGCCACACATACTGGTCTTTTTTCAGGTTCCACAATTTGGCAACAAGGGGATTAACCCAGACTGCATTTTCGGGCATCAGCGCCACCAAATTACGGTTGTTGGCTGTTCTGCTGAAAGTGTGCATCGGTGCACGTCCGTATATCAGCCGGTAAAAACCTTCTTCCGGTTGAGGATGAGGGGTATAGACCGGCATCGGGTCAAATCCAGCCTCCTTCAGCTCTGCCGAGTAGAATTGAATTTTTCCGGAAGCCGTTTTGAATTTATGGTCTGTCCCTGGTTCTATGTAGGCAGGTGTTTTGCGTGAATATTTCTTTAGACCGATACGTTCCATTTCTTCCAGCGTTAACCCCAGTGTTTTTAGTTGCCACCCGATTACCTCCTTATAATCTGTGTAGTTGAACCAGGCGCCCAGGTTCAGCCGTTCTGCAATCTGTTTTGCCATCCACCAGGAAGGTTTGGTCTGGTACATCGGTTCAACGGCGGGCATTCGCAGGGCCAGCGTGGGTTCGCGGTGAGCTGTGGCGCGCAAATCGTCGTACCGTTCAAGGTAGGTACATTCGGGCAATACCACATCCGCAAAACCGGTAATTTCCATGGGCATGGTATCGACAACAACCAGCAAATCGAGCGATTGCATGGCTTGCATCAATTGATTTTTCAAAGGCACCGAAACCACCAGGTTGGTTCCTGAAACAATCCAGCCCCTGATCTGGTGGTCGTTTCCCGCTCCCGGTACCGAGGCCTCAATGATGGTATTGGTAATTGATTCTTTCGCCAGTGGATATCTTCCGTTAAGCGTATCCTGCCACGACCATTTTGGTTTTGGGTATTCGGGATGCGGAAAGTCAGGAACTTTTATGCCCTCTTTGAAGAATATACCACCCCTGTTTCCCCATGAACCGAGCAATCCGTTTAAAATTGCGATGGCACGTGAGCGCTGAACATCGTCGCCATACCAGGTGGTATGCCTGCCGGGATGTATGAGGGTGGCAGGCGCTGCATTGGCCATCTCACGTGCAGTATGACGGATGAGTTCAGGTTTTATCGTGGTGATACCATAGGCCCATTCAGGCGTAAAACTCCGGACATGTTCTTTTAATTCATTAAAACCTTCAGCATATTTGGCTACATACTCCTTGTTGTAGATATCTTCGAAAATGAGCACGTTGATCCAGGATAGCAAAAGGGCCAGGTCGGTAGACGGTTTGATGGGCAACCAGTATTTTGATTTACTTGCGGCCGTCGACAACCGCGGATCCACTGTAATGATGGTCGCTCTTTTGTCGATGGCTTCAGACATCTCCTGAACCTGACCGTTGTGCATGTTCTCACCGATATGCGATCCGATGAGCACCAGACAGCGTGTATCACGGATATCTGTTACCTCAGGACTACTCACTGATTCACCAAAGGTTAACTCAAAAGCGGTATCCCTGGGGCCCCGGCACTGGGCGAATGATGGAGCGGTTACATTATTTGAACCGTAAGCGTTGAGCAATTGCGTAAAATATTTACCTGAACTGCCATGATTGAACAATGCCATGCTTTCCGGTCCGTGTTTTTCGGCCATCTCTTTCATCTTCCTGGCAATATAATCCAGCGCTTCATCCCAACTCGCTTCCCGATAAGATTGTTTGCCATTTTTCGTAACACGCATCAGGGGAGTTTTCAGTCGATCCGGATCAGAGAACATGCCAACACCACCAGTGCCCCTGGGACAAAATCGGCCGTTGCATTGCGGATCGTTGTCATTTCCGGTAATTTTCTGAATCTGGCCATCTGTTGTGACATGCGACCACCCTGCACACTTCCAAAAGCAAACTTCGCAGTAGGTAGGAACCATCCGGAATGAAGTAGCAGATGTTATACCGGATGATGAAAATTTCGGGGAAGTAGAAGCAGTCGCCCATTTTGCCATGCTTCCGGCCAGGGCAGTTGCGCCTATTCCAAGTGTGCCAATCCTGATAAATTTTCTCCTTGTGTGCATTCGGCTGATTTTAAATGTTTTACGGAATATATATTTAAAATGATGTATAATATAATCCCTGTTTGAGAACAAATGTAAACGATTGGAATAGTAAAGACAAATTGTCGGGAATTTTAAATTAATTATAGAGTTCAGATATTCAATTACTTACGCTGTGTTAATCTAATCCATATATGGTTATGGTCTGTAACGTAATGATATATAGACTATTACGATTCATAATATAAATATATAGATAATTACACGCGATACATTAAATGTCTGTGAATCAGGTATATATTTAATATATCAAGTTGTCATATAAAAACATGATCCAGATCATAAAAAAACATGATGCAAAGCAGTTTTGGATAAAGATTGGCAGATTTGTTTCTGAAATGTGCCTGAGATTATCTTTCCCAAAGAAAAAAATAATAATTCAGGAGGATTCCGGCAGAATTGGTGCTGGAGAGGCGACAGTTTAATAATAGGCCATTTACGCATGCAATAAAATGTTGTAATTTTGGAATCCCGAAGGTTCCAACTCATGAAAAGGCGAAGCGTGTTGTCCCGAAGATTTTTTTTCCAGTCTATGGCAGGATTGGGAACAGGCATTTTTGTATGGACCTGGTATCGTCTGGGAGCTTTCCAGTCTGAAATAGAGAACAGGTTGGAATTCATACACAGTATGGATATCCCTCTGGGTGTTAGCTACTTTGGAAATTACTACCTCTTCCGGAGCAAAAAGGGGTTGAGGGCATTTTCAACCGTATGTACCCACGCAGGTTGCAGGATTGGCAAGGAAAATGCAGGCTTTCTTCAGTGCAGCTGTCATGGTTCAAAGTTTGAAGCTGCAACCGGCATGCCGGTGAAAGGACCCGCACTTAAACCATTGCAGGAACTGGAATGTCATTTTGATCAGAACATGGGTCATTGGATCATAAAATTGCAGCAACATGCGTAAAACATTGCTTGTATGGAATGGCATCGGCTAAAAAAGATTGCGCTATTTGATACAGCCGGTTGGATCGCCATATCCTCCTTGCTGATGTGTACCATAAGTGGAGCTATTCTGGCTATTCCTTACGATTTTTCAAGGGCTTACCAATCCGTCTTTGAAATTTTGCTGATCAATCCGGCGGCTACTTTTGTTCGAAACTTCCATTACTGGAGCGCCCAGCTATTTTTTTGCTTTACCCTTCTTCACATCGGCGACCACTTGTGGAAATCTACTGAATCCAATATCAGAAGTAGCCGAACCTGGTTGGTTCTGAGCATTGTCATCATCTTTTTGGGTTATGCGATGATATCGGGATTTATATTGAAAGGGGATGCTGCCGGGATTCAGGCCAGACGCATTATCTCTTCGATGCTTGGATCTATACCGTTTGTTGGAAGGATGCTGACTTCGGCATTTACCGGGAGTGAGGAGAATTGGCAGGTGATTTATGTTCAGCATATTGCAATTGGCACGCTATTCCTATTTATTGGAGTTTATGAGCATCTGAAAACGATCTGGCCAAAGCTGAAAACCTTTATCATACTCTTCCTTCTTTTGGTTGTAGTCAGTCTGCTTTTCAGGGCGCCGTTTGGTCTTGCCGACAGCAACCAGATGAAAGGTCCCTGGTTCTTTGTTGGCATTCAGGAGATGCTCCATTTTACCAGCCATCCCGGATACCTTGTTCTGTTCTTTTTCATCGTTCTTTTGTTTTTTTTTATGCTTCACCGCATGAAGAAAAACCACAAAACGTCATTCAAACGTCTTCTGCTTGCAGGAAGTATCCTTTACCTTGCTGTAACCTTGATGGTACTTTTTTTTCGTGGCGACAACTGGCAATGGCGGGGGATGAAAGAATTTTCCCAATCAGAAGAGCAGATTTTGGTATTCGATCCTGTCAATTTATTGAAAGAGGCCAAATTCACTATCCTTCCGGCAAATCAAAAAACTGAAGGATGTTTGTTGTGTCATAGCGCCATGACTGGATTAACAGAATCACACAATCCAGCGGTTATTGGTTGTTATGCCTGCCATCTGGGCGATCCGTTTACCTGTGATAAATCGATGGCACACTGTAATATGGTGAAAGTTCCGGGGGATTTTTCCAATGTAAGGAAAACCTGCGGGACTCAAAATTGCCACGCTGAAACGACTGACAGGATCATGAATTCATTGATGACAACGCAGAGCGGAATTATAGGAGTCGACAAGTACCTGTTTGGGGAAACCGGATCGCTAAATGATACTTTTCATATCAGAAACCTGGCTCATACTGCCGCTGATATGCATCTGCGAAACCTCTGCGCAGGTTGTCATCTTGGCAAGGGAAAAAGCAGTACAGGCAATGCAGCATGGCTTGACAGGGGAGGAGGCTGTAACGCCTGTCACCTGTATTACAGCGATCAGGCTACAGCAAGTATGAATCGCATGCAGGCGAAAAAATCAATAAATACGCAGGAAATTCATCCTGCTATCGATATGCAGGTGTCCAACGACCGGTGTAAGAGTTGCCACAGCCGTTCAGGCAGGATCTCCCTGAATTACGAAGGGTGGTGTGAAACTGAACTCAGGTCATCACTGCCTGGAGTTGCCGATAGTTTGATGGTATTACCGGATGAAAGGGTTCTCAGGTTTGTTCAGGAAGATATTCACCATCAAAAAGGAATGGCCTGCATCGATTGTCACAACTCCTATGAAATAATGGGGGATGGGAAACACCAGGTTCACAAGGAAGATGCAGTTTTTATCCAATGTATTGATTGTCATCCTTCAGGGAAAGCCAAAACCATCAGGACAGACAATCTTCCCGACCGTGAATCACAAATGATAGCCGGACTTCGGAAGATCAATGCAAAAGAGCTGGTGGTATTGACAAGCAAAGGAGACCGGCCATTATTGAATACCCGGATTGATTCCTTCGGACAGATTTTATTGACAGATAAACTCTACGGAAAGATCCACTTGTCAAAACGGGCTTCTCAGGTGTGTGGCAAAGGGCAAGGACACAGCAGATTAAGCTGTGAAGCGTGTCATACAGCCTGGGTACCCCAGTGCATTGGCTGTCATAACAGTTTTGAGAAGGGAACCCCTGGATTTGATTTGCTGGAAGGTAATCGAACTACAAGTACCTGGGTTGAATATGCAGGAAATTGCTTTGCAGAACCACCTGTGCTGGGTGTCAGCGAAAAGGCCGGGAGCAGGATTGTGACGGCCATGCCGGGAATGATCCTAACGATTGATCACAAGTCTTTTGCCAAAGAGAAGGGAAATAGCTTTCACCGGTTGTATGCACCGGCATCGGGCCATACGACACAACGCGAAGGACGCGGCTGTAAGTCCTGCCACAACAATCCGCTGGCAATAGGTTATGGGAGGGGTATCCTGCACTTTGATATTTCCGGAACCGAAGGAAAATGGGTTTTTGCTCCCAGGTTCGCGCCCAGTAATCAGGATGGACTGCCTGAAGATGCCTGGATTGGTTTTTTGAAGGAACCTGTTGCTCCTTATGCCACCCGGATTAATTTGAGGCCATTCTCAGTTAAGGAACAGAGGAAAATTCTGGAAGTAGGAAGTTGTCTGACCTGCCACGACGAAAAATCGAAAGTGATGGAGCGGGCTTTGGTTAATTATAAGCAGACACTAGCGGAGAGAAGTAAAAAATGTATATAAGTACGGGCTGAACTTTGAATAAATTTTCAAAAAGAAATGCCGGGATGAACCCGGCACAACTTTCTGATGCTAAAACTTCTGTCTACAAAACTATTTTATTTTCCGGGACAGAACTCCAGTCGGCATAAGAGCCAACATAGTTTCCAACGTTCCGGAATCCTGCGATTTCTTTCAGGGCAATGTATAATACCGCGGCTTTAATGCCTGAATTACAATAAAGTACGATTGGTTTTTCGGGGGTAGCCCCGAATTTGGCGGCAACAGCAATGATTTCATCTTTCGATTTGTAGGCTCCCGTAGCTGTCAGTACCTCTTTGAAATTCATCCATACTGCACCGGGCAGATGCCCTTTGCTTTTTTTTGCAGCATCAGCACCTTCAAATTCATCCTTTTCGCGCGCATCGAGCAAAAGGGTGCCTTCTGCAAGTTTTTGCACCTCAGCCATGGTGGTGGCTTTGTAGCTACTTTCGGTAACGGCAAAAGTGGTTGATTTCAAACTTGCGGGTGTTGCGGTAAGAGGTATTCGTGCATTGGCAAACTGATCCATGTTAAAATGTAAAATGGATACGTTGGCAGCGCCGATAGATTTTAGAATCCACCATACACGACTGTTGTATCGGTTCGATCCTTCATCGTACAGTACAATTTTGCTGTTATTGGAAACTCCTTTTTTAGCAAATATGGCCGCAAGTTCTGCGTCCGGTTTTATCTGGCCTTCCACAGCACCGGGTTTGTAAAGATCTTTGTGAGGTAAATTGATGGCACCCTGTATGTGCTGTTGGCTATAAATATCTGCTCCATTCACATCAATAACAACCAGGCTTTTATTGGCTTTCAGTTCTGCAGCAAAATCTTTGGCTGAGATAAGCGGACTTTGGGAAAATGTGTTGATTGCGAGCAATAACAGGGTTACTGCCAGTGTAATCTTAACCATAATGATTCTTTACTTGAGTTTAAATTGCAATTGAAAAACGAGCATATCGTTACTGATTTCATTGTACTGAGCATAATCCGTCGCTGAGCTGGCCTCGGTGTTGTACATATAGTTCATCTGAATACGGGTCCAGTCGTTGACATAATAGCTGAAGCCAAAGGTCCAGGTATTTTTCTTGTAAGCGGATGGGTCTGTGTCCGAAAGATCTACATTGGGATCGTAAACCTCAATTTTGACGACAGGTTCGATTTTCCATGGTGTCTGTATCATCAGTTGAGAATAAAATCCATTCCTGTTAAAGGATCCCTGAACAACTTCCGGGACGCTGCCACAACCTCCGCCTGTCATCATGGATCCTTCATCATTTCCGAAAATGTATTCAGACTGTGAAAGAACACCAAATCGGCCGAGTGATTTTTTGAGTTGCAAATCAGCTCCCCAACGGGTGAGTTCATCCGCTTTTGTCACCGTAGGATCCGGATTTTTTTCCTTGCCATGGTGGTAGCTTCCACCTACCTGAAAGAAATTGCACGGTGCAAATACGAGGCGGCCAATAAAATCTTTCGATTTGTTGTTGTCCATGGTGTTAAGTCCGGTTCCGTTGGTCCAGGCAAGTGAGTAAGAAAAGATATTTGGTTTTTCGATGCCGAAAATTTGAAGGGAATCGGAACTGCCGCTAAACATGATTCCCTGATCGCGGAAGGGAGAGGCAAGCTCGTTAACCACCAGAGACCGGTCGATGGTATATAATGACTGGCAAGGTGTTGATAGTTCGAGTCCAAAAGAGGATTTGAACTGTCCGGCCGAAACTTTCAGATATGAGCCAGCAGCCTTCCAGCTAAAAAATGCATCCAGGATATAAGGTCCGCCCAAAGTCGGGCTTAATTCAGTCATAAGATAGTAACTGAAATTGTATGGAATAGTACCTGTTACACCCAGTCGCGCCTTTTGGAATTTGAAGGAGTTTTCGGTCAGGTCCTTTCCGGAAGCGTCTTTTCCCAGGAAATTGGTTATATTTTCGGCTTGAACATAGCCGATTATCTGGGGACCGGTTGAAGTGGTCGAAGGTTCCATACATCCCTGGGCGAAGGCCCCAGATAAGCCGATTGAAACGGTCAGGAGTGTGGTCAAAACTATTTTTTTCATCTGTTAATTATTTGTTTTTCAATGGTCTGTTGAATGCCCCGGCCAGTGTGAAATCAGTCGAATTTTACACTGAGCTACCTGACTGATGCAATTTGAATTACATCAGTCAGATTAGTTGCAGGATAAAAGTGCTTATTGCTGGGTCACTGTCCAGGCTTTTGGGCCTTTATAAATGGTCTTGCTGGCAGCTTTGAGGGCTGTATAAACCATCCGGTTTGCGCCAAAACCAATCCCTTTTGTTTTGTAACCCAATACATTGAGCCAGAATGTTGCTACGCTTGATGTCTGACCTGTCCAACAATAAACCAAATTTTCTTTGGATGGATCAAATCCTTTGATCAGATCACCCGCCAGTGAAATAGTTGGAATATTTAACGCACCTGAAAAATGACCAAATGTGGTGTAGTCGGCAGCAGCCCAATAGTTTACAATTGTATAAGTTCCTGGAGCAGCCAATACAGCAGCTCCATCTGCGGTTGAAAATCCTGCATTAAGAACTGCCTGTACGCGTTCTTTCAAAATGGATGCTCCATCAGTATAGACTGAAGTAAAGCTTGGCTCAGCAAAAGATCCTGTGGCTGGTGCTGCTGTTGTTACCCAGTTTGCACTTCCAACAGCCAAATCGCCGAGGGCGGGAGTAACATAGCCCGAATTGTTAGCCCAGGGAGTCTGATAGGTTGCATTCCAGCCTGCCATACCCCATTTCAATACTGCAGCATTTTTCCAACCCAGCAAGCGTAAAGCCATCACTGCTTGTCCGGCAGTTTGGCCTGTAAAACATACGACCAATATCTTTGCATCTTTTGCCAATGCCAGTGACTCTGTGGTGGTGATCACATCTTTCAAAACCACGTTTTTTGCATTTTTGATGTGGTTGGCAGCGAAATCGGCTGCCGGACGAATGTCATAAACCGTATAACCGGGAATCGTGCTGGTGGCATCATCAACTATTCCGGGAGGAGTCGCGGAGGTACCATTGGGATCAAGTACCCAGCCTGATAACAACGCGGGTAAATCAAGGCTGTTCGAAACCATATATGATTTCAATGTGTTGTAAGCATTCTCGGGTACAGGTGGCGGGTCCTTTTTGCAGGATTGTAACATAATGACCAGAATCAGCATGCCAAGAATTGCACTCGTTTTAATAAAGTTCTTCATGATTAACTAAGATTATAATTTGTAAATATGTTAATTAATTAACAATTAAAGGATTGTGAAATATTGCATGGTTTCTTATCCCGTTGTAATCAGATAACAAAACTATCCGGACAGGCAGGAAGTACCGCAAATCAGGTGTTGTTTTTAGCTTGTTAAAAAGCTAATTTTGATCAGGAAAAAAATGACCAGAATCAACTAATTTTATGACCTGATAAACAATCCGCTTTTATTATGGAAAGAATATGTGATCCCAAAGGAATAACGAGTTGCTCGACTTTCGATTTTGATCAAAGCTGGTATGAACTTTTAACAGATGCAGAAAAGCAACTGATTGATGAGCATTCTGTGAGCATCAGTTTTAAAAAAGGGGAAACCGTTTGTAAATTAGGTGCTTTTGCATCCCATATTTTTTTCCTGGAGGAGGGGTTGGTGAAAGTTTACCTGGAAGAGAAGAACAACATTCTTATTCTGATGCTCTCCACTAAAAATAACTTAATGGGGTTGTCTTCAATATATGATGGGAACAACAAGTTGCCATATTCGATTTCTACCTATACAGATTCGAAGATAAGAATGATTGATATTGAGATTTTCAGACAGCTGTTGAAGCAGAATTCAGCTTTTTCCTACCGTATTATCAATCTGCTGAACGAAAACACCGCACAGATTTACGGACGATTCTTTTCCTTGACGCAGAAACAGTTGCATGGTCGGATGGCTGATATTTTACTTTGTCTTGCCAACCGGATCTTTAAGAATAAATCATTTGACCTGCCGCTATCGCGGGCTGATATGGGCGATTTGACAGGCATGTCAACAGAAAGTGTTATCCGGATAATGAAGGAATTTAAAGATGACGGATTAATTGAAATGTGTTGCAAGAAAGTTGAATTACTGGATATCGGCAGGTTGGAAAAGTTAAGTGAATTTGGTTGATTTTTATTTTCAGTTCCATCAGTATAATCACGTTTTCGACATCTCCGGGTCCGCTTATGAGTACCGATAATCCCCGGCCGATCTTGGTTATTCTCGCATTTCTGAAATCCTCTTTGACGGATTCGGGGAGATCACTCTGCTCAATAAGGGGTATGGCTTTGTCGCTCAGCCAAAATCCAACGCGGAAGGTTTTCTCAAGTACACTGATCCAGCATACTGTTTTTCCCTTTTTCAAGTACCTGAATAACCAACATTTCCCGTCGTTGTAATATCTCCACACCTGCGTGATGTCCGTGTGATGACCGGAAAGGTATTCTTCAATTTTCTTCCAGTGGTTACTATGATCACCTATTCCTGCGAACACAAGATCTTCGTTGGGGGTTACAGCCGGATCGGTAAATATAATCGGTTCCATGGTGAAATATTTTACCAGATTTTTGCGCGTTTATCCGGTTCCAGATACATGGTTTGACCTGGTTTTACATCGAAAGCGGCATAAAACTCAGGGAGATTCTGCAGTGGACCCAGTATCCTGAAGCGACCCAGCGAGTGAACATCTTCCTTGGTACGGCGAAGTATCTCCTTGTCGCGGGTGTTTTGTCCCCAGATATGGGCATAGGCCAGGAAGAAGCGCTGCTCAGGTGTGAATCCATCGATCGGTTCTTTTTGCTTGTTGGCTTTCAGAAATGCCTGGTGAGAGATGTTCAATCCTCCCAGGTCGGCAATGTTTTCACCCAGAGAAAGTTGTCCGTTGGCATGAATGGTATCCAATACAACAAAGCTGTCGTACTGATCCACCAGTACCTTGGTGCGCTCTTCAAAAAGTTTGGAATCTTCTGGAGTCCACCAGTCTGTCAGGTTGCCTTCTTTATCAAACTTGCATCCCTTATCGTCGAAGCCATGCGTCATCTCGTGTCCGATAACGACGCCGATGGCACCGTAATTGACTGCATCATCCCCGTCTTTGAAGAAGAAGGGAGGTTGCAGAATGGCTGCCGGGAAAACGATCTCGTTTTTGTTGGGGCTATAGTATGCATTTACAGTTTGGGGCGACATACCCCACTCCAGTTTGTCGACAGGTTTGTTGATTTTGCTCAGGCCAAATCCGGTTTCAAATTTATTTGCCCGCAGCACATTCATCACATAGGCATCATCCAGGATTTCGAGATTTGAATAGTCTCTCCATTTATCGGGGTAACCAATTTTTACATTGATGGCGGCAAGTTTTTCCATCCCTTTTTGTTTGGTTTCGGCACTCATCCACTCAAGGGCCTGAATTCTTTCACCCAACGAAACACGAAGGTTGGACACCAGCTTGATCATCCGGTCTTTTGCTTCCTGGGGGAAATAGGCTTTTACGTACAGCTGTCCCAATGCTTCGCTCAAAGCATCACTGGTAACACCCAGTACTCTTTTCCAGCGTGGGCGCATCACTTCGGTTCCGGTCATTGCTTTTCCGTAAAAGTCAAAGCTGGCCTGGACAAAATCAGCAGAGAGGTATGAAGCTGTTTCGTTGATCAGGTTCCATTTAAGATAGATTTTCCAGTCGTCAACCGGGATGGTTGTCAGCATGTTGCTGATCTCCTGGAGAAAAGCAGGCTGGTTCAGGTTAACAGATCCAGGATCGCCAATTCCCATTTCAGCGAAATAGCGGTTCCAGTTGAATGAAGGTGAGCGTTTGATCAACTCCTCTGTTGTGACTTTGTTGTAGGTCTTATTTGGATCCCTTCTTTCGAGTCGGGACATGGAAGCCTTTGCCAGACGGGTCTCCAGAGCCATCACTTTTTGGGCATTCGCAGCAGAGGTAGCCTCATCGTTGCCAATCAGTTTGAACATGGCAGTCATGTAGGTGATGTATTTTGCACGCAGATCGACTGATCTGGGATCTTCATTCAGGTAATAGTCCCGGTCAGGCATTCCAATGCCGGCTTGTGTCAGTTGTGCAATCACCATGGAACTGTTGCGCGAATCGGCTGAAGCGTAGATCCCGAATAAAGGAGAGAATCCATATTGGTGGAAACGGTTAATTGCCTGCTGCACCTCGTCAGGGGTGTTTATCTGGTCGATCTCCTTCAGATAGGGAGTTATGTACTCCAATCCCTGTTTCTCAATTTTGGAGCTGTCCATGCCTGAATTAAAGAGGGTTGCAATTTTGTCCGGAACTGATCCCTTTGCATTGTTGGCTGCAGCAGTGGTTTTCACCAGGTCGTTCACTTGTTTTTCAGCTACTTCCGCCAGTTGGTCGAATGATCCGAAACGACCACGGTCGGCAGGCAACGGATTAAGTTTTTTCCAGCCGCCATTGGCGTAGGTGTCAAAGTCGTTTCCGGGGACAACAGTTTTGTCCAGATTAACAGGGTCGATGGCAGGAGCTGAAGAGGTTTTTTTCTGCTCAGCGCACGACAGCAGGGTGGCAATAATCATAAACAATGAGATTGAGATAACAACAAGATTTTTCTTCATAGTACCTGTTCTAAGATTTAAGATTTCAAAGATATTTATTTTGATGGATTGATTTTATTTTCGAAACACTTTTCCTATGGGTCGTTAGACTGATTTCCCGATTGAAAGTTACATTTGATCAGAAAATTGATAAAACGATTGGGTGCAGGGATTGCGATTCTCCAAATGAAAAAAAATGATTATAATTATATCACCCTTACAACGGGTTCAGCTTCTTGATTTCAAACGATAAAAAATATCTGCCATAAATGCTTTTTTGACGTATTACTTTTATTATTCTGTGTTTATGCTCATTATTCACAAACCCGGCTGAGAATCCTTCAAACCGGTTCATTGTGTCAAACAAGGGATAAAATTATTCGGACCAAATGGAAAAACAGGTTTTTTTAGTAGCGCACAGGAAAATTCTCCTATCCATTCTGTTAGGATTCCTGTCTTTGTTGCTTTCATCTTATGGAATACAAGTAATTATCCGTGATATCCAAGTGAATATACCATGGACGATCTTTATGCCAATCCTGGTTGCCCTTGCTTATGGGTGGAAATATGGACTCGCGGCAGGTTTGTCGGGAGGAGCACTATTCCCGTTTTTACTTTGGTCAAACAATGGATGGGGTAATTTCGGGACTTCTTTGATCTTCCTTGCTTTTTTCACTTTTCTGGGATTTGCAGCAGAAAGAATAATTTTTAAGAAAATTACTAATTCCTTGATTAGGATCCTAATAGCTGTCATTGTCTCGATTTTGTGCTTATTTGTGTTTGATGGATTTCTGTTTATTCCGTTTCTTGGAATGAATCCTCCATTCTGGGAACCAAATACATTATCCAGTTTGCCGCAGGAGTTAATGTGGCAATTTGCCTTCAAAGACAGTGCAAATATCGTCATGCTCACTGTCGTTTCAGAAACTTTGCTTCGGATCTCTTATGTCCGCAGTTTTTTAGGACTTCCGACAAATCAGGCAATGCACTCGAATCATAAAATTCTCTTTGTGTCATTATCAACCTTCATTCTTGTCTGGCTGCTGTCTGTCGGTTTGGGGAATTCGCTTCTGGAGGGTTCCGATGCCTTGCAACCTGTGCATTTAAAAATTTCATTTATAGTGTTCATTAATAGTGGATTTATCGTTTCAAGAGTACTGTTTTTTTACAATGAGCTTCACTTTGAAACGCGCAATAATCTTAATCAAAGTGAGAAAAAGTACCGCACTATTTTCGAAAACGTGCAAGATGTATTTTATCGGACTAATGCCGAAGGAATTGTACTGGAGATTAGCCCCTCCGTCAAATATTTTTCGGATTTCGACAAGTGTGAAATCATTGGGAATCCCGTTTCAATGCTTTACTATAACCCGGAAGACAGGGAAAACCTAATCAACGCGATAACGTTAAACGGCGAATTGAGGGACTATGAATTAAGGCTAAAAACCAAGTCAGGTGATTTAAGGTATGCATCTATCAATGCCAGGCTGGTTCTCGGACACGATGGCAGTTTGAGTCATATTGACGAGGCCATCAGGGATATTACTGAACGAAAAAAGCTTGAGCTGGACCTGGTAAGGACGAAGGAAAAGGCTGAAGAGAGCGACCGGCTCAAATCAGCTTTCCTTGCCAACATGAGCCACGAAATCAGAACACCCATGAATGGCATCCTGGGCTTTGCCAGTTTATTGAAAGAGCCTGATTTGACCGGAGAGGAGCAACAAAACTATATTAATATAATTGAGAAAAGCGGTAACAGAATGCTCAATATCATCAACGATATTGTTGATATCTCGAAGATCGAATCCGGAACAATGGTTACCAAAATAGAGGAGTCAAACATCAATGAGCAGATCGATTTCATATTCAATTTCTACAAACCTGATGCAGAAGCCAAAGGGATTTTGATGAAAATTTCACTTTTATTCCCCAACAAGGAGGCGACCATCCTGACAGACAGGGAAAAACTTTTTGCAATCCTGACCAACCTTGTCAGGAATGCCATTAAGTTTACCAATAAAGGTTCTATCGAACTCGGATATGATCTGGTCCCGGCAGAAGAAGCACAATCGCGGCAGATGGTTTTGTTTTATGTGGAAGACACGGGCGCTGGTATTCCCGGCAACCGACAGGAGGCAATATTTGAGCGTTTTATTCAGGCCGACATAGATGATCCTATGGCTTTGCAGGGAGCCGGACTTGGGCTGGCAATAGCAAAATCCTACGTCGAAATGCTGGGAGGTAAAATATGGGTAAAAAGCGTTGAGGGTTACGGATCCACTTTTTTCTTTACCCTTCCCTATGTCAAAAAAGAGGATAATGCCGAAGTTATAGACAATATCCAATCATCCCAATCAACCGATCGCGTGAATAACCTTAAGATATTATTGGCTGAAGACGATCAAGTCTCTCAGAAACTTCTTTCACTAATTCTCCAAAAATATTGCAGGGAGATTTTGATAGTCAGTTCCGGGACCCAAGCTATTGAAGCCTGTCAAAATCATCCTGACATCGATTTAATTCTTATGGATATTCAAATGCCTGAAATGGGTGGTCTGGAATGTACCAAAAAGATACGTCAGTTTAACACCGAAGTTGCCATCATCGCACAAACGGCCTTCGGGTTTTCGAGCGACAGGGAGAAAGCCATATCTGCCGGATGTAACGACTACATTTCGAAACCTGTAAATGGCGTTATTCTCATGGATATGATCAATAAATACGGCAAACCCATTCAACAAAAAAGACATTATACCTGAAGCTCACAATCTTGCAGTTTTTCAATTCTTTCATGAGAGGATAGACCACCCGATTATCTTCAATTTTTTCCGCTTGCCACGACTCCCTCCACCTCTTCAATATCAATCGGTACACGGTTGCCTAATATCCGGGCACCTGTTTCGGTAACTAGGATATCATCTTCGAGGCGGATGCCTCCAAATCCGAGATAGGATTTCAGCTTGTCAAAATTGATAAATGCAGCATTTGTTTGCTCCTTCTCCCATTTTTCGATCAGGGCAGGGATAAAGTAGATGCCTGGTTCATTGGTAATTACAAATCCAGGTTCCAGACGGCGGCCCAGGCGAAGGTAGGCGGTTCCAAACTGGTCGATCGGACGGATCTCTTTGTCATATCCAACATGAATCTGTCCGTAGTCCTCCATGTCATGTACGTCGAGTCCCATCATGTGCCCCAATCCGTGCGGGAAGAAAAGGGCGTGAGCACCACTGGCTACTGCCTCATCCACATCTCCTTTCATCAGACCGAGTTCCTTCAGTCCGGAGGCAATCACAGCAGCTGTCTGCAGATGCACAGACTGATAGGTCACACCGGGTTTGGTAAGAGAAAATGCCATGTTATTGGCTGCCAGTACAATATTGTAAATATCCCGCTGTTTCTGACTGAATTTGCCTCCGACAGGAATGGTGCGGGTAAAATCTGATGCATAATGACCATTTGATTCGGCTCCTGCATCCACGATCATCAACCGGCCAGATTCAAGTGCAAAAGAGTGGTTGTGGTTGTGCAGGGTTTCTCCGTTCTGGGTGAGGATGGTGGGGAAGGAGGTGCCCCGGCCCTTTGAGAGCGCTATCCCTTCAATAATCCCGGCGATACGTTGTTCAAATATGCCGGGTTGTGCCATTCTCATAGCTGTTACATGCATTTGGTATCCGATGGCACAAGCACGCTCAATTTCTGTGATCTCGACGGCATCCTTCATCGAACGCATCGTTACACACGACTGTATAAGGGCGAGGGATGCATATTGACTAATCTTCAATGCTCTGATACCTAGTAAGCTGCTAAGCTGTAACAGGCTTTCTGCACGATACGGCGGAGTGAAATGCATCTTTCTTGCACCTTTGATGGCTTCATCAATAAATAGTCCAAGTTTCTTCATCGGAGCTGTTGACTCCACTCCGACTGCAATAGCCTGTTCGGATACCGATTTTTGCGGTCCCATCCAGATGATCTCTTCCAGGTCAACGTCATTTGCAAAAATCCAGTCGCGATTGTTGTCAATATCAATCACTCCAAACATTCCGGGCAGTTCCAGGCCAAAGAAATACAGAAAGGTGCTGTCCTGCCTGAAGTGGTAGGTGTTTTCAGAATAGTTCATGGGTGACTCCTGATTTCCAGGAATCAGGATCAGTCCGGTACCCATTTTTTGACGAAGGGTAGCTCTTCGTTTTGAGTAGGTTTCTTTGGTAAACATATTTATTGAATTTTCGATTTTGGATTAATGATGTTGGCAATATTGTTGTTTAATTTCTAACACAGAGTTACACAGAGTAGAACCGAGTTACACTGAGCCCTTCGGATTCGTTCAAGTACTTGTTCCAATCTCAATTCGGGAGTTGCTCTCTGTATTTTTTAAATGCCTGTCTAGTAAATCCGCCAAGACTCAAAAATACAATTACAACAATGAACCGATTATCGCTCAACTGTTGCACCGGGTAAATATCTGTCAAAGCTACTATCAGTACAATCAGACAGATTATCGAAAGGACAGAAAGGATAATCAATAAAAATAATTTCATTTTGAACTATTTACGTTAAATCTCTTAATACTAAACCCTTCGACCCCTTCAGGGCAGGACTTGAGAAGGATCCAGATGGTGATCAGGAATTTAGGATTGTGGAACTGCCAATTTTCACATTTTCACATTTTCCAATTTTCACATTATTTTCACCCTTCTTAGCATCTTTCAAAATTGCTTCTATTCCGTCCGAAATATACTTGCCTTCTTTTTTTTGCATGTACCGCGGACGGCCCGGTATTCTTCCTTTCCAACCCGGGGTGTCGCTCCTTCGTCGCTTTACCCTGGGCTATTAACATTTAACCCCTCTGGGGTATGATTTGAGAAGGAACTAGATGGTGGTCTGGAAATAAAGAACTCCGGCTCAGTCAATTTCACATTTTCCCAGATCTCAGCGCTCCGTTTCATCGTTTCCCCGTTTCAGTCTCTCCCTCTCTTCTGTCTTTCCGTCATCCCAGTTACCCAGTCACCTTCGCCGGGAGTCCCTTCTTAAGTATCTTTCGGTCCGCCCGGGCTCTGGGCAGGAACATGTCATCCTTTGTTAAGCCAGCTTCCTTGATTGCTTTGATGCTGTATTCCAATCGGTTAAGATCGTCGTTTTTAGCGTTGTTGGTGCCAAAGGTGAATTTGACTCCGGCAGCTTTTGCTTTCTTGATAAAGGCAATACTTGGCAGTTTGAAACGGGAATTGATCTCCAGGGCGACTTGGTTCCGCAATAAGGCATCTATCACCTTATCCATCCGTTCGTTGGTCCAGAGTTCATCGTATCGGGGTGCCAGTTTGGCAGGAAGGTAGGTGGGATTTACGTGGATGTCTACCGGTTCTCCGTCCAGGATGGCTTCTATCTTACCGACCAGCATGTCCATAAAATGCTGATCATCGTCAATAAAAGTTTCCTCCGGCATCCAGAGTCGTAGTCTGCGTCCTTTGTCATCTGTCCAGGTCATGGCATCTGTGAAAATATAGTCAAATCCAGCGACCGCTTCGGGGGTAAAAAGGGTAACCCATTCACGACCCTCGCATTGCATGGCTTTGAAGACAGGTTCATTTTGAATACTTTTCAGATAGCTGATCAGTGTCGAATCGTTGGTCACCGGGAATTTAAGTCCACAATTGGCTGCCACACCGTAGTTGAAGCCATTCTCTCTGGCATGTTCGCAAGCCTGACTCATGGTAAGGCCTCCTTTGAGATGTACGTGGAAATCAATCATCGGAAACTCACGCTGGTTGAGGCTGTCGATGATGTCAGTCAAAGAATCCGGTTTAAATGGGAGGATTTCTCTGCTGCTTTTTTCAATGATTGGTTTAATCTTCATCTCGGCTACTACGATTTTACCCTGGTCGCTGGTTTTGTGCAAAGAGATAAAACTTCTGGAGAGTACAATTCCCGAAAGATTTTCGAGTCTTCTGATACTTTGAGGCTCTGTATATTCACTGATCAATTTATCGTTAACAGATACATGAATGTGGTTGCCATGTACTTCGATTTTTAATTCAAACCAATTATTATTTTCTGCTGTAAGGATGTAATTGTTGCGGATTTTACTCAGACTGCCTGTTTTTTGAGCAATTCCTGTACTGTAATCGCTGTTGTTGATCATTACTGAGTAGCCTCTCGAACGTTTGCTGTCGTAACTTTTGGAGGTGGAAAAATTAAGCTGTCCGACTGCCCCTTTTGTTGTTTTCAACTTCAGTGTCAGCTCAAAATCACGAAGTCTGAATCTGGATGTGATGGATGCACTATTCTTTTCAAGAAGAAACCCTCCTTCATCCAAATTTACTTCACTTATTTTCCAGTATTTCTTCAGATTGCTCTTATCGATGGTGGTTAGGATACCCGGTTCCGGTCCTTTGTATCTTGCGATGAAATAGACCGCAAAAGTCAATATCAATAAGGCCGGCAGAACTCTTTTTATTAGCATAATAATAAGTATTAATATTCTTTATTCCTGAAAAGGAAGCTCATGATTTAGCTATTTTTCTGCGGTAATTTTCTACTTCCCAATTGTCAATAAATGCAATCTGTTCGTCGTTCATAAATTTAGGCCCGCCAAAGTTCTCAGAATAGAAGCTGATTTTCAGGATGTTCTCGTAAACATCCAGTACATTCTGTGCAGATTTAAGACTCTCTTCAATGGCAATAATCCCTTGCTCCTGCAAAGCCAGAACTTTGGGCAGATAGCCGTATTTGTCAAAATAGTCTGCAATCTTTTCAGTAGTCTTCGTCAGTAAATCAGTAACGTTTTCCTGTGCAGGAATATAAAGATAGTGAGCTTTGCAATAAACTATATCATCCGGGGTAAAAGATTTTTTTGCCTTGCTGAAGGAGATTTCATCCACAACATATAAATCCGTCAATTCACTTTTTATTCCCAGTGCTTTAAACCCTGCATAACCCGGATGCAGACTCTCCACGCATGCAATTATTTCCGATTTTAGCATTGTAGTCTCTGTACCCGGAAGTTGAAGGCTTAGTCTTCCTCCAATCGTTGTCATGATCTCAGCATAGATGGTTTCTATTTTTTCTGTAGTGTCAGCGCCTACAAAAACACCATGGTTTTCCAGGAAAATTATCGAGGGCTCCAATCCATGCTTTGCTGTATACCGACTGATTCCTTCTGCCACTACCTTGAATAAAATATATCCAGGATCGGTATAGGGAACAAAAAGGGCTCTTTCACCGAACATGACTTTGCATGTTTTTTCAGCCTCCAGCGAACACATCATACCGTTCACTATAGTAGGATGGGTGTGCACAACATAACGGTAGCTTATCAGCTCGTGCAGGGAAGTTTCGACAGATGGCCTCAATTCTTTTGGCGCAACAATTGCCTCGTGCAGGTCTGCTTTTACTTCATTTTCGCGCAAAAGAGGATCATTACTGTAATTTTTTTGGGAAATTAATTTGAGTTTCTCACGCGATAGTGAAACAAATCCATTTTCATCGATGGTAGCAAGTGAGATACCACTCGCTTTGATCCATATCTTCTCCTCGTTTTTATAAGAGGTGTTTCCTCCTCCTGCAATAACGAATGAGGGATCTGATCCGAAAAGGCGTGAAACCTCCACAAGTTGTTTAAGTCCGTTGTCCATTTGGTCAGTAAATAAAATATCTGGCTTTTATCCTTTATCCTTTTATCTTTTAGAGAGCACCTCTTTCTCATACTGTTGAATCTCCTCCACATAATCAGACCCAACGGGGACACCTGATTGCAAGAGATAGTAAGCCCAGACTGCCCCGAAAGGCATGGTCTTCTGTTCTTCCAGGAAGGCCAGACGCTCAAAATTCCGGCCCTTTTCCTCCAGTTCCAGCAAGAGTTTTGTTGGTTCCAGGAGGGCAATCAGAAAAGCTTTTTGGGTAGAGCGTGTGCCCACAACGTAGGCTCCGATCCGGTTGATAGAGGCATCGAAGAAATCGAGCCCGATGTTTACGCGGTTTTGAAAATTATTGCGCACAATCTCGTGGGCAATCAGCTGGAGATCCTCATTGAGGGTTACAACATGGTCGGAGTCCCAGCGAATCGGACGTGTGACGTGCAACAATACCTCATCCAGGTACAAGAGGCAGGCAGAGATTTTGTCGCCCACCTGTTCGGTAGGATGAAAATGGCCATTGTCCAGGCAGATCAACTTATTATTCGAGACCGCATAGCTCAGGTAGAAATCGTGGGAACCGACTGTCATCGACTCTGCTCCTATGCCAAAAAGTTTGCTCTCAACGGCATCTTTCATCTGGCTTTTGGGATAGTCGATGGCCATGGCTTCGTCCAGGGATTTTTTCAACAGGATGCGGTGACCGTTTCTGTCGATCGGTGTATCCTTTGAACCATCAGGGATCCACGTATTGTGCACACAAGGAGAACCAAGTTGTTTCCCAATTTCTGCCGAAATGGCACGGCATCTCCTGAGGTGCTCTACCCAGAATTTGCGGTTCTCCTCATTTTTGCTCGAGAGGGTAAAGCCATCCGCAGCCCTGGGGTGGGAGAAACAGGAGGCATTGAAATCCATTCCGATGCCAAGTTTCTTACACCAATCGATCCAGCTCTGGAAATGTTTCAGTTCGATCTGGTCGCGATCCACCAGTTCACCTCCAAAATCACCGTAGATGGCATGCAGGTTGAGGCGTTGCTTTCCTGGCAGGAGTGAAAGAACCTTCTCCAGATCGGTACGAACCTGCTGAATGTTTCTTGCCTTGCCGGGATAATTTCCGGTTGCCTGAATTCCACCTCCCGAAAGGGTTGAATCCGGGGTTTCAAAACCACCTACATCATCGGTTTGCCAGCAATGAAGACTGATCGTTAGCTCATCCATCTGTTTTAAAACCTGGTCTGTATCGATGCCAATGGTTGAGTAAAACTCTTTTGCACTGGCATAGGATTTGAGGATCATCTCTTTGTTCATGGTATATTTTTTAAAGTGAACTAAAGTATTTAAAGTGACTAAAGTTAGGTCGTATGACTTAGACTAAATCGGAGTTTCCGATGGCGACAATAACGACCGACAGCAGGATGACCGCTATCCCAAGGACGAAGGTGCGGAAGGTGGAAGGAGAGACCCCTTTCCACTCTTTGTTGTACAGGCCCCACATATTGGCAGTCAGGATGATGGTCGACATGTGCAGGATCCAGGAGCTGGCCCCGTTGCCCAGTTTACTTTCACCCATTCCGTAGAAGAAGAACTGCATAAACCAGGTTGTTCCGGCCAGGGCGGCAAAGAAATAGTTGTTTAGTAACGGTTTTTTCAGATCAACAAAGTTGCCGTATGTTTTATTCTTCAGGTTCAGGATGGTGGTCCAGATCAGGTTGGTAGTTAGCCCACCCCAGAGAATGACCACGAAGGTCACATTGTTCTGGAACAGCGGGTTGAAGCCTGCTTTCACTGCCTCTTCAGCCATTGGTTTCCCGGCTTCGATGCCAAAATTGAAAAAGGAGCTGAGGATACCGGAGATGGTAGCAACAATCAGTCCCTTTACAAGGCTGAACTCCTTCACGCTGGCCTGCGTCTGTTCTTGCGTGAGCTCTTTCTCTTTTTTCCACCCCGCAAGGCCAGTGATTGCGATCCCGGCCAGGCAGACAGCTACGCCGAGCAGTACCAGGCGGCCGCCATTGTTACCGATCATGTAAAGAATGGAGATTTTGCCAGCGGTGGGAATAATTGAATAGTAAACAGGGGGAACCAAGGCGCCGAAAGCGGAACAAAATCCTAATACCACTGAGTTTCCCAGGGACATTCCAAGGTACCTGACTCCCAGTCCGTAGGTTAATCCGCCAATGCCCCAGAGCAGCCCCATCAGGTATGTAATTGAAAGGATATCGCCGGAAGTGGAACCGATGATGGGAGCAAATCCGGGCATGGTCAGAAAAGCTGCCAGGGGAGGTATGATAAGCCAGGAAAACAGTCCGCCGATGATCCAGTAACTTTCCCAGGCCCAGCCTTTTACCTTACTGAAAGGCATGTAGAAACTTCCGGAGGCAAAGCCGCCGACCGAATGAAAGATAACCCCTAAAAGTACGTTCATAGAAATGCTTATTTGTTAGTTTGGGCAGAAAATGGAATGCGTACTCCAGATAACAAGTTGAGTTAATCCCACTTCTGAAATTTTTTCTAAAAATAGATTAAAAAATAAGATGTATGGACCGAATATCTCTTTTTTGATCGATGATAACAGTAATTTTTCTTCCTGTCCTTTCGATTAGGACATTTCCGTATTTGTCTTTAACTTTGCATCGATTTATCCGTGTGCTTGAACACCACGTAAAAAACAAGTAAAATGAAACAAAAAGTTAGTGTTGCCTTCTTTCTCGCAGGCGTTCTGTTTACCTCCTGTTTGCTGATTTCCAACCTTATCTCCTCGAAAATCATTGCCTTCGGTCACTGGTATGTACCTGCAGGTGTTATCATCTTTCCTGTTTCCTATATCCTTAACGATGTCGTTGCAGAAGTGTGGGGATACCGCAAAGCCCGGCTGATAATCTGGACCGGTTTTTTGATGAACCTTGTGGCTGTACTTTTTTATTCACTGAGTGTAAGCTGGCCTGCCGCACCATTCTGGCAAAACCAGGATGCCTTTGCCAGTGTACTGAACAGCACCCCCAGAATTGCCATTGCCAGTTTGCTTGCCTATTTGGTTGGCTCGTTCATCAATGCATATATAATGAGCACTGTAAAAATCCGCTCCCGTGGCCGCAATTTCTCCTTCAGGGCAATATTATCAACACTTTTTGGAGAAGGAGCTGATTCGGTCATATTCATTACCATAGCCTTTGCCGGTATCATTCCGTGGAATCAGCTTCCTATGATGATCGTTACGCAGGCCATCATTAAAACTCTTTTTGAGATCGTGCTTCTACCTCTTACCATACATGTTGTTAAATTCATCAAGAGGGTTGATAATACAGATACCTTTGATGTAGGTGTTTCATACAATCCTTTCAAAATAAAAGATATTTAACTTACCTGGAATTACCGGCGCTGCGATACATAAGACATGAGATATGAGATATGAGATAAAGCGGGGATTTAGGCTAACAGCTAACAGCTAATAACTTTTAATAAAATTACAGTCCATTTAATCAATTTACCGATGAGAGCAAAAGATAAAGAGGGACTCACGCATTTGGGCCGGGCCGGGAATGTGTACAATTTCAGTTATGATCCGGAGGTTTTGGAAGTTTTTGATAACCAGCATACCGAAAATGATTACAGGGTAAAATTCAATTGTCCGGAATTCACCACGCTTTGTCCGATTACCGGCCAGCCGGATTTTGCTTCCTTGTATATCAGTTATATACCCGATATCAAGATGGTGGAAAGCAAGAGTTTAAAACTTTATCTGTTCAGTTTTAGAAATCATGGTGATTTTCACGAAGATTGCGTCAACATCATTATGAAGGATCTGATACATTTGATGGATCCGCGGTATATTGAAGTATGGGGAAAGTTTACCCCCCGGGGTGGGATAAGCATTGATCCCTGGTGCAACTACGGCAAGCCCGGTACCAAATTTGAACAGATGGCAGAGTACAGGCTGATGAACCATGATTTGTATCCGGAGAATATCGACAACAGATAAATTAATCTAAGGTTTAATCAGCTTAATTAGCCTGAAATTTCCTTTCCAATCGGCTTGTTCATCATAAAGAACTGTCAATCCGCTGTTTTTTACAATTGCATCAAGATCACGGGTAATATCTGAGACGAAAAAATTTGAAAAGAGATTGATTACCTTGCGTCTCCATGATATCTTTCTGCCTTTGGGAACAAATTTATCGAAAACAACAACTGTCCCGCCCTTTTTTAGTACCCTGGCTGCTTCATTGATGCATGCAAAGGGATTTGGTATAACAGCCAGTATCAGGTGCAGAATAATTTTGTCGAAGGATTGATCCTTGAATGTCAAATCCTGGCCATCCATCACGATGGCCTGGACGTTAAGTTTCAGCGTTTGATTGCGTTTTAAAATCCGATCCACCATGGACGAGGTCAGGTCTGTCGCGGTGATTTCGCAATCTTTGGGCAGGAACTCGAGATCCAACCCGGTACCGGCTCCAATGATAAGTACGTTGTCTCCCGTCTGAACCTGCAATGAATCAATAGATTTTTTTCTAGATTCTTCGAATACTCTGGCAATCAGATCGTAGCCGGGTGTGTACAGTGTATACCGAATTCTGTTCCATCTGTTCGTATTTATTCTCATGCCCGCTAATTAAAATTAGAAAACCCGCCATCCTGATTTCCTTGCTGTTTTTTCAGTCAATGCCAGCAACTTTGCTTCTTCTTTGCAGCTTAACTACATCCCTCCAGGTATCATCCATTTTCCCGATACGATCTTCTGTGCCAAGTGTTATGAATCCATGTTTGCGATGCAAATGAAGACTGGCAATGTTTTCAGGAAAGATCCCTGACAGCAGGGTCCAGATTCCCTGCTCTTCAGATGCAGTAACCAAGGCTTCCATCAAAAGGTTGCCGATTCCCTGTCCCCGGAATTCTGCGTCAATGTAAATGCTTACCTCTGCTACTCCGGCGTAGACGCAGCGGCTCGAAACGTTTGACAATGCAGCCCAACCGACAATTTTATTGTTCAGCCTGGCAACCAGTCTGCAATCTTTCCTGTGAGCAACATCCCAGGCTTCCCAGGCGGGAACCTTTGTTTCAAAGGTTGCCTGCTTGGTAACAATACCTTCCTGGTAAATTCTGGAAACATCAGGCCACGAATCCGGGGTCATATATTCAATCAGGTAATCCGGTTTCATGCTTCCCAGATGCATCTCCCTATTTCTCGCGCTTACCATGTTTCTCACCCTTGTCATCGGAACTCTTCATGTTCTTTTGCACCTTCACAGGTTTTCCAACTTTTTTGCCATAGTAGTTCACGGGTTCAGCAGGTTGAGTCGGAGAGACTCTTCTATCCGGGAAGTCTTGTCCGGAATAATTATCCGATCTGTTTTCGTTGCGCTGATAACTGCCATCTCTGGAGTCGTTCTTTCTGTAAACCTGGCTGTTCTCCCTGTCATAGCGATGGTTGTAAACCTCATGCCTTTCATTTTCATCAAATCCGCGCAGGGGATAGTCACGATCCCGATACCGGTCTCTGTAAATGGTGCGGTAATAATAACGGGGATAGTGCGCCACATAGTAATGAAAATGCCTCCAGGGCATAATCACCCGGGCATCGAGTGCAACGATGAAACAGTTGTTGAGATTAAACCATCGATAGGCTGGTGGAAGGGTCCTGCCAAACATCCATTCGCCATCTTCCATGAATATGAACTCACGGTTTCTTACATCATAATATGACTCGATGTCGGGGAGATAATAATATCTGACCTGATTGACATTTTCGTAATAAGGAGCCCAGACCGGAAGTTCGAAATTTACATTTACCGATACCTTTTGAGCAAAAGTATTTAAACTGCCAAAGCATAAAAAGAAGAAGAATATCATAACTATACCTGTGATGATACTCCTCGCGGTTCGTGGTGCTGCCCATTGATTTTCTTTTGTTTGTTCCATGAGAGTTGTCATTTGCAAAAGCTTTAAGTTAAATATATTTTTTATTTATGGTTCACAGTTTAATCATTGTGCTGCCACTATCAAATATAGGCAATAGAAACGATGCTCTTCAAAACATTTCAGTTAAAAATATGAAATTTTTGTACCAGCGTGTTTTCAACTATCCTGAATTGATCGTGCCCCATATAGCCTTTACCGGCTTCCGGGTTTTCAGCAATATTTGGGAAAGATATACGGCTCATCGATTTGCCGTTGTTGACTGAGTACCCGATAACATTTCCATAACTACCGCTGCCGGCAGCGGTAGTATAAATCAATATTTCGGGAAATCCGTCTGAATTCAAGTCATCAATCACAGCATCAGATACGTTTCCAATTATTTCTTCTGTTATTATTTTATTGTCAATGGTTAAACCGTACGGTAGTATCTTCAGTTGCTGCATTGAGCCTTCACCAGCTGAACGAATATCAAAACCGAAATTATTCATGGATAGAACTTCTTGGAATACCCTCGGAGCTATCTGTTTCTTGTCAAGCTGATCCTTACTGGTATAGTCTTCTGAGACATAAACCCCGGCAGATTCCGCTGTTTTTGCCTTTTTAGAAGTGACCTGGTCGGGGTTTGTCCTGTTTATGCAACTGGAAAAAGTCAGTGTAACGACAATTGCCAATGTAATTTTCTTTATAAGAGACATTTTTTTGTTTTTAGTCCGGAAAATCAATCAAGGGTGAAACATCTCGCCTTTAGCCAGCATCTCAAGAATTATTTTCATCCTTTTTGCCCTGATCTCCGGATTTTTTGCTGACTGAATTCTCCACGAGATGGCGTATTTGTTCACTTTATTTAAAGATTCAAAAAATTCCAGGCTCTTTTGGTTTTCGCTGAGTTCTTTGAGCAGATTGTCAGGTGTATTCATTTTGCTCAGGGAATCGTATGCATTCTCCCATCTGACAGGGAATGATTGAATTCAAGCCACTTTCCCCATTCCTCCTGAGAAGTGAAAGAGATAATAGGTAACTCTTTCCTTGTCCCCTTAATCATCATCTTTCGGGATTTGTCCATTGATTTTTCCAGGGTGGTTGTGATCTGAGTGCCTCACCGTACATCACGCAACTTTCAATATGAGCGCCTGGCAAATAGCCGGTACTTAATAAGAACTCATTGACGATTTCACCCCCTGTAAATTTGAAAGTTTGTTTAAAAAGCTTTGTCCATTCTTGTAATGTCTTGGTATGGTGAAGGTTAAGCCAGTTTTTAAATGAACCAAACTCTTTTTGGAGCCTCAAAATCACGTTTGCATTATGTATTGCCGCATCTATCTTTAGCCGGTTACGGATGATTCCGGCATCATTTAACAGTCGTTGTCTGTCATCCTCCTGGTAAGATGCCACTTTTTCAATATTGAAAAGATGGAAGGCTTTTTTGAAATTGTCCTGCTTGATCAGAATGGTATTCCAGCTTAAACCAGCCTGGTTAATCTCCAGCACCAGCCGTTCAAATAGTTCATTATCTTCCATAATCTGGAAACCGTAGGCTTTATCGTGGTAAATACGATGAACATTTGTCGGATCCAAGTGCATGACTGCCTCACAATAGGATTTTGGTTTTTCCATGTTAACTATTTTTGAATAAATGAACAGGTTATTTTCTAATGAATTGATCCATCTCTTCCAGGGAATTGAAGTTTGTAAACAGATTGGGATATTTCTCTAACAACCGATCTGTTACCAGGTAATGTACATGGCATGAACCCAGGATTTTGTGCAAAGCAAGATTTCCCGTTAAAACAGCCTTTTCGAACTGATTCCAAAGGTCTTTGTGATAGAGTCCCGCCAATGGTTCCATAATGCCTTGATGAACAGGTATTACAGCCTGGTATAAACCTCTTACTGATAAAAGTCCATCAATAAATTCCAATTCCAGAAAAGGCAGATCACAGGCTAATACCAAATTCCATGCAGTGGACGATTCTTTTAATGCAGCCGCCAGTCCGGCGGAAGGTCCATTCCCGGTAATTTCATCCGGGATCATCTCCAACCCAAAGTTGAGGTAAGCGGAATTGCCTGAACTGATAATGATTTTATCCGTATAAGATGATAATAAATCAATACCATATTGGATCAACGGCTTTCCTTTAAACTCGACAAGGCCTTTTTCCTGCCCCATACGGCTGCTTTTACCTCCGGCCATCAAGATGCCTGTCAGGTCGTAACCTGGAATAACCGGTTTATATTTTTGTGCTGTCATTGGTTGAATTGCGCAAATTTCATCAAGAGTTTACAAAACCGCTAAAATAGTCAAGTTTAGACAATCACCATTTTTGACAGGAATAATCCCAGGGCTATTCTATTTGGCTTTTTACAAAGCAAATCAGGATCAAATGAGCCAGAAAAGAGATGAACAAACTTAATTTTTTTTTAACTATCCCCTCAGGAAAATTGTATTTTTGTTTGTAAGTGCTACTAAAAAAAATACCTGTTTTACTATGGAACAATCTAATCAACAACTTAATTATAGTCAGGCACTTGCAAAGGCTACAAATCTTTGCAGCCAATCTGAAAAATGCAGTTACGATCTTGAGCTAAAATGTCACGAGTGGCAGCTAAGCCGTGAGGAAACCACGAAGCTTATTAATTTCCTGGTGCAAGAAAAATTCATTGACCAGCAAAGGTATGCCAATAGCTTTGTCAACGATAAATTCAGATTCAACAGATGGGGGAAAATTAAACTTGCATATGCTTTAAAGGGGAAACACATGGAAGATGAATACATCCGGGCTGCGCTGGATAATCTTCCCGGGGATGAATACCGGAAAGTGCTGACTGATCTTTTAACCTCTAAGGCCAAAACCGTTCAAGAGAAAGATCCCTATACCCGCCGTAACAAATTGTTGGCCTTTGCTCAGTCCCGGGGTTTTGGAGTGGACGAAGCACTCAAGTTAATTGAAGAAATTTGAAAATGTGAAAATTGGGAAATTTTCCAATTTTCACATTTCCCCATTTTCACATTATAATTCCCTACCTTTGTCGCTTGTAAAATTTTAACCGCAACAGCAATGATTTTGAAGGAGCAACTCAAAGAGCTTGTTGAGCGCCGGGATGCGCTGAGGAGGTATCTTTGACATCGATGGTAAACTAATACGGGTAGAAGAGGAGGAGCTTAAGACCCAGGATCCGGATTTCTGGAGTAATCCCAAAGAGGCGGAAGCCCATATGCGGCTAATTCGCACAATCAAACAATGGACAGATAGTTTCAGGGCGGTCGACAATCTTGTTGACGAGTTACAGGTAATTTTTGAATTCAGTGAGGCCGGTGAGGCCACCGAGGCTGAAGTTGAAAGTCATTTTGCTGAAGCCCGGACTGCCGTTGAGGATCTTGAGACACGCAATATGCTCAGGCGAGAGGAGGATCGCCTTGGAGCAGTCCTGAAAATCAATGCCGGTGCAGGAGGTACAGAGTCTAACGACTGGGCTGACATGCTGATGCGGATGTACCTCCGCTGGGCCGATAAGCATAAATATACAGTCAGGGAAGCTAGTTTTGTTCCCGGGGAGGATGTTGGGGTTAAAAGTGTCACCCTTGAGATTGACGGAGAATTTGCCTACGGTTACCTGAAGAGTGAAAATGGGGTGCACCGCCTGGTGCGCATTTCTCCTTTCAATGCACAGGGCAAACGTCAGACCTCTTTCACCTCCGTTTTTGTCTCTCCGCTGGTTGATGATACCATTGAGATAGAAGTCAATCCGGGTGATATCTCCTGGGATACCTTCCGGTCGGGCGGAGCCGGAGGGCAAAATGTTAATAAGGTTGAGACCGGTGTCCGCCTGAAGCATGCCCCTTCAGGTATTATCATAGAGAATACAGAGTCAAGATCCCAGCTTCAAAATAAGGAGAATGCCATCCGGCTCCTGAAATCGCAACTCTATGCCATGGAGTTACAGAAACGCATGGAGGCTCAGACAAAACTTGAAGCCACCAAAATGAAGATTGAGTGGGGATCCCAAATCCGCTCATACGTGATGCAACCATACAAACTGGTGAAGGACAACCGTACGGATTATGAAACCTCCAATGTGCAGGCCGTGATGGATGGAGACATTGACGGATTCATCAAGGCATTTCTGATGGAGTTTTCGGAAAGTATGAAAGAATAATTCTCAAATTTTCAATAGATTTGTGACTAGATCGTCAAGATAAAAAATTTCCTTTTCAACAATCATTAATAAACTATCCAATGGAAGAAAAGAATCAGGATTCGCGCAGGGATTTTATCAAGAGAACTGCTGCTGCAACGGCATTGCTAACCATTCCGAACATTATTCCGGCCCATGCTTTTGGCGCCAACGACAGGGTCAACGCAGCAGTGCTTGGTGTAAACGGCCGTGGAAAAGATCACATCGAAGGGTTAATGGGACAACCCAATGTTGAAATAACCACTTTTGTTGATCCCGACCTTATTGTAGGCAATAAACGGGCCCAAGAATTCGAAGCTAAATATGGCAAAAAGGTAAAAGTAGTGCAGGATATGCGTAAAGCGTTTGATGACAAAGACATACATGTCGTTACCGTTGCCACTCCCAACCATTGGCACACCCTTGCCACCATCTGGGCCTGCCAGGCAGGAAAGGATGTATATGTAGAGAAACCCGGTGCCCATAATATATGGGAAGGACGAAAAATGGTAGAAGCTGCACACAAATACAACCGTGTTGTTCAGCATGGGGTTCAGTTACGGAGTTCGGTTGCAATTCAGGAAGCGATACAGCTATTGCGCGATGGTTATATTGGCAATGTCTACATGGCCAGAGGATTGGTCTTCAGAAAAAGGGGAGACATTGGCAATAAACCCACAGAACCGGTACCTGAAGGATTGGATTATGACCTATGGACTGGTCCTGCCCCCAAAAGACCGTTTACCAGAAATATTGTCCATTACAACTGGCACTGGCACTGGGATTACGGCAATGGTGATGTTGGAAACCAGGGAATTCATGAAACTGACCTCTGCATGTGGGGACTCAATGTGGGATTGCCTACCAAGGTCACCGCCATGGGAGGAAAGTTCCTTTTCGACGATTGCAAGGAAACGCCTGAGCTTTTGTCTTCTGTTTACCATTATCCCGATGAGAAGAAAATCATCCAGTTCGAAGTGCGCCCCTGGTATACCAACGCTGAGGACGGCTCTTCGGTAGGAAATATCTTTTACGGAGACAAAGGTTACATGGTGGTCAAAGGTTATGACACCTATGAAACATACCTTGGTGACAAAAAAGAACCGGGAAAGAAACGCAAGGAGGGTGGTGATCATTATAAGAATTTCATTGAAGCAGTTAGGGCCCGCGATCCCAGGATGGCCAATGCACAGGTGGAGAGCGCTCATCTTTCGTCTGCCCTGGCTCACCTGGGCAATATTGCTTACCGCACTGGCAGGGTGCTGACATTTGATCCAAAGAAAGAACAGTTTGTCAACGATCCTGAAGCCGATAAATACCTGAGCCGCGATTATCGGGCACCATTTATTGTGCCTAAGAACGTTTAATCAAGTTACCATACCTGACAGGTTTCTAAAACCTGTCAGGTCTAAGGGTTATTAAGGAGTGCTTCGGTGCTCTTTTTTTGTTTAGCTTACCACAAATTTACTTTCTTTGTAGTCTGAAACTTAACCCAAATAGTATGAAAGTACCAGTCTACCGGAAGCTTACCGTCGAAGAGATAGGTCAGTTGATTGTCCAGGGATGTATTTGCGAAGACTGGGACCTGATCGAAGTTGTTCCCGATTTTCTTCCCGACAATGTTAGATTCTCCAAATTTTCAGGCACCAATAAACTGGGTCGTTTTGATGGGGAGATCACACTTTTTGGAGGTGTGCGTATGAACACTGGAATTGTCCATGCCCACATTCACAATTGCACCATAGAGGACAATTCGCTGATCAGCAGTGTGAAAAGTTATATTGCCAATTACCATATCGGGAAGAATGTGATCATCCACAACCTGGATCAGCTTGCTGTAGAGGGAATTACAGCTTTCGGCAACGGTGTCAGGGTCAAGGTGATCAATGAATCGGGCGGCAGGGAGATTCGCATCTACGACCATCTTTCGGCGCACGTCGCCTATATCCTGGCACTCTACCGTCACCGGATGAATGCCGTGAACGAAATTGAAAGGCTGATCCGAATCTATGTCGAATTTGTCTCATCTTCGGTAGGTGAAGTAAGCAACGGGGTTCAGATGATCAACTGTGGAACGATCCGAAACGTGAAGATTGGTCCAAATGCCAACCTGGAAGGTGTATCCAAACTGGATAACGGGAGTATCAATAGTACGGCTGCAGATCCAATCACCATCGGCCAGGGAGCCATATTGGAGAATTTCATCGTCTGTTCAGGGACCAGGATTACTGATTCGACCCTGGTTTCGAACTGTTTCATCGGACAGGGATGTATTCTTGATAAACACTATTCGGCTGTTGAGTCAGTCTTTTTTGCCAACTGTCAGGGGCTTCACGGAGAAGCTTGCTCCATTTTTGCAGGACCGTATACAGTATCTCATCATAAATCATCCCTGCTGATAGCCGGCCTGTTTTCATTTATGAATGCCGGCAGTGGTTCGAACCAGAGCAACCATCTCTATAAATTGGGGCCTATCCATCAGGGGATTATTGAAAGGGGGGCAAAAACGACCAGTGATTCCTATATTTTGTGGCCTTCCAGAATTGGAGCATTTTCACTGGTAATCGGCAGACATTACCGCCATTCAGATACGACCGATTTCCCTTTCTCTTACCTGATTGAAGAGCACGATGAGAGCAGGCTCATTCCGGGCATCAATCTGCAAAGCATCGGAACCATCCGTGACTCTCAAAAATGGCCCAAACGGGATCGGCGGAAAGATACTAATCTGCTCGATTCGATCAATTTTAACCTGTTAAGTCCCTATACCATTCAGAAAATGATCAATGGCAGGGCAATTTTGCTCGGTTTAATCCATGCCTCGGGAGAAACAGCGCCACATTATACCTACAAAGGTATGATTATTAAAAACAGCGCCCTTTTGAGAGGAATCGATTTATATGAAAAAGCTATTTGGAAATTTCTTGGCAACTCATTAATATCCAGAATTCAGCGTATGAATATTAGTACATCTGCTGACATTCCGGAAGCATTGAAAAAGGATACCCCACTGGGAAGCAATTCTAAATGGCTGGACCTGACAGGAATGATCTGCCCTTCCGATGTGATCGATCAACTGCTTGATTCCATTGAGAATAAAGAGGTACATTCGCTGGAAGAGATCAATGCCACCATCAGGTCGATCCATAAAAACTATTATACTTATGAGTGGTCTTGGGCAGTTGACGTACTCGAGCAATTTTATCCGACACCGGTAGCCGATTTCTCTGCATCCGATGTGATTGAAGTGACAAAAAAATGGATGAAGTCCGTGCTTGAAATTGATCATCTTCTTTACAGCGATGCCCAAAAGGAGTTCTCTTTGATCAAACAGACCGGATTTGGGATTGATGGTGACAAGGTGGTCAGGCAACTCGATTTCGATGAGGTCAGGGGTGAGTTTGAGACCCACGAGGAGGTTAGCTCCATCCGTGACCACATGGCCAAGAAGGAGGCACTGGGAAATGAAGTGATTGCTAAAATGAAGAAAATTCTGTTACTCCAAACTGTTAAAAACTAGAGTTATGTGCGGAATTGTTGGCTATGCTGGAGAGAACGGGGCTTATCCATTTCTGATTCAGGGTCTTAAACGTTTGGAATACCGGGGATATGACTCTGCCGGATTGGCGATATCCGGACAGACATTGCATGTACACAAATGCAAGGGCAGGGTTTCTGACCTGGAAAACCATGTCATCGCCAAAGATCTTGGTGGTTCGGTTGGAATTGCTCATACCCGCTGGGCAACCCATGGCGAACCCAATGATATCAATGCACACCCGCATTGCTCCATGAATGGTCATTTTGCCCTGGTTCACAACGGAATTATTGAAAATTATGCAGAACTAAAAATCGATTTGACCCGGAATGGATTTGATTTTCAATCGGATACAGATACTGAAGTATTGGTTAACCTGATCGAATTCTTTTATGGGGATGGCAGTGAAATGAGTTCGGAAATGGCTATCCGGATGGCACTTTCAAAGGTTGTCGGAGCATATGGTATCGCAGTGATCTGTACGGAAGAGAAAGATCAGCTGATCGTTGCCAGGCGAGGGAGTCCTTTGGTGATAGGAATTGGTCAGGGCGAGTATTTCGTTGCTTCAGATGCAACACCCGTCATAGGCTACACCAACAATGTCATTTATCTGAACGACAATGATCTGGCAATTATTTCGAAAGGTAGTCTGACGATAAAAACTATGGAAGACAAACCAGCTTTCTTTCAAATTTCAAGGGTCGACCGGACAATCGGTGAAATAGAAAAGGGTGATTTTGCCCATTTTATGCTCAAAGAGATATTTGAGCAACCCAAGACCATTGAAGATACATTCAGGGGAAGGGTGTCAGCAGACCGGAACTCAATTACTCTAGGCGGGCTATTGGATGTCTTTCCAAAAATTACAGAGGCTAAACGCATTATTCTGATCGGATGCGGTACTTCGTGGCATGCTGCGCTGGTTGGTGAATACCTGATTGAGACCTATGCACGCATTCCGGTTGAGGTAGAGTACGCATCTGAATTCAGATACCGGAATCCAATATTATCGTCGGGTGATGTGGTTATTGCAATAAGTCAGAGTGGCGAGACCTCCGATACCCTGGTTGCCTTGCGCATGGCCAAAGAGCGCGGGGCCACCATCCTTGGGATTTGCAATGTTGTCGGCTCATCGATTGCCCGCGAAACCGATGCCGGGGTGTATACCCATGCCGGAATTGAAATTGGCGTCGCCTCCACCAAGGCATTTACGGCCCAGCTCACTGTTCTGACCCTTTTTGCTCTCAAGCTGGCCTTTGCCAGGGGGGAGTTAGCACAAGGACTTTACACTGAATTAATCAGGGAACTTGCAGATATCCCTGCAAAAATTACAACAATACTTGCAGGACATCTGAAAATCAGAGATATAGCCTTGAAATACAAGGATGCTGCCAACGCACTCTATCTAGGCCGTGGAGCCCTATTCCCTGTCGCCCTTGAAGGAGCACTCAAACTCAAGGAGATATCTTACCTGCATGCTGAAGGGTATGCTGCCGGTGAGATGAAACACGGACCGATTGCCCTGGTCGATGACAATCTTCCGGTTGTTGTGGTTTCACCCAGGGACCATTATTACGAAAAGATTGTCAGCAACATCCAGGAAGTCAAAGCAAGGAAGGGGAACATCATTGCTGTTGTAACAGAAGGAGATCTTACACTGAAAGAGATGGTTCAGGATGTTTTTGAGATCCCGGATTCACATCCTGCCGTAACACCTTTACTCGCCATCATTCCATTGCAGCTATTTTCCTATTACATGGCTGTTTCGCGCGGCTGTGATGTGGATCAGCCCAGAAATCTGGCAAAATCGGTCACCGTGGAGTAGTTTGAAATAGGTTGAAATTTTTTTGGTGATCCGTAAAAAGTATATTAATTTAGTGTGGATACCTGAATCTTTGCATATTATTCCAGCGCTGACAAGTTTCCAAATCCTGTCAGGTCAAAAGTCTTCCATGCGGATAACTTTTATCCGGATGGTGTAACCAGTCAAGATTTCTTTTCGTAAAACATACATCTAATATTTACTAAAATGAGCCATCAGAATATCCTACAAAAGTCACGGCGCCAGTTTCTTCAAACATCTGCTCTCCTTATTGCCGGTAGCACATTTGCCCCATCCCTTTTTGCTGCAGAAAGTCCGGTAAATCCGGCCCCCCTGATAAAAAGAACTTTTGGCCGCCTTGGCTTCAAAGTGACAACATTAGGGCTTGGAGGCCAGTCTTCCATCCAGTGGACCCCTGAAAACACTGATCCTGCCGCTATTATTGAGAAGGCCTATAACCTGGGAATTAATTATTTTGATACTTCCAATGTATATGGTCCGAGCCAGGTGAATTATGGGAAAGCTTTCCTCAGGATCGGACTTGTTCCCGGGATGCCCAATTACGATGCAGCCAAAAGAAAGTCCATTTTCCTGACCTCCAAAACCATGCTCCGATTCGGGAAGGGTGGGGATGACCGCAAAACGGTTGTTGGCAATTCAAATGGACCGGTTGGCTCCAAAGCCCTGGACGACGTGAGGCGATCATTGTCCCAGATATTTGGCGATGGTGCCGGAAGCTATCCGAAAGATGCCTGGTTGGATATGGTGTTGATACACAATCTCAATAAAATGGAAGAGGTGGACGCTTTGTACGAGGGATATGAAAATCCTGACCCCAAGGCGTTAACCATTGGTGCTTTGGCAGCACTTAGGGATGTTCGCGACGGGACCAACCGTACAGGACTCAATCCAAACAAGGAAAAGCTCATCCGTCATGTTGGTTTCTCCGGGCATAACGATGCATCAGTGATGATAGAGATGATACAAAGGGACAGCGAAGATCTGCTGGATGCGATGCTGGTTGCCATTAACGCCAATGACAACCTCTATTTCAATATGCAATACAATGTGATGCCGGTTGCAGCCGC
Organism: Bacteroidia bacterium; assembly: GCA_025358025.1. Classification (GTDB taxonomy): domain Bacteria; phylum Bacteroidota; class Bacteroidia; order Bacteroidales; family Prolixibacteraceae; genus CAINVV01. The sequence continues at coordinate 36,626 of JANYKW010000057.1, forward strand.
AAAGAATATGGGAATAATTGCCATGAAAGTTTTTGCCGACGGTGCCATGTATTCCAAAAAAGCTGAATGGTCTAACAAAGTATCACACGTTGTTTTGGAAATTGGTAGTAATGAATTGCCAGCCAATCAGTTAATTCGATATTCTTTAAGTACTCCCGGTGTCCATACCGCGATTATCGGCATAGGGAAGATCAGCGATGATCCTTCCCAATGCCAGCTTTCCTTCAATCTGCAACATGCCCAGGTCAATTCTGATTCAGTGAAGGCAGCCGAACGCATGGCTATCGAAAAAGTTGCAGCAAAAGCCAAGGAGGGGAAGACCAATTATTTTCAAAAACCATATCAGGAACTGACAGCACCCCGTGATGCAAAAGTTGCGATAAATGGGAAAGGAATGATTATTACATGGCATACTGCCTACGCAGGAGATGCAGCATTAGACCGTTATGAAATCTGGCGGAATGGCAAATTTCTGATCGAAATCCCTTTCAAACCTCAAATATCCAAGACTCCTTATCGCTATGAGGATAAAAATAAAAAGGGAACTGCAGGGTCTTATGTGGTAAAGGTATTTGATAAAAAGAACAGAGTTGCAGAAGTTGAGGTATAAAAGGCTAAAGGATAAAGTGTAGAACGCTCCGAACTGCCTTCAGCCTGTCCCATATCACTAGTTTTTTAATCTCATATCTCATGTCTCATGTCTCATGTCTCTTACCCCAACTCTCTGCCAATTTTCGTTCGCTCTTTAATCCGGATCAATTTCAGGGTTGGGGGAAGAGCAAAAGGTATTTTGAGGGGTGGTATTTCAAGGTTTTGAATAAGGAACAGAACGCTGCCTATGCCATTATTCCCGGCGTTGCCATGGATGAGGAAGGTTGCAAACAGGCATTTATTCAGGTGCTCGATGGCAAGAGACAGACAGCTGTTTACCATAAATTTGATTTTGAAAGCTTTGTTGCCTCAAAAGCTGATTTTCGTATTTCTATTGCGAATAACTCGTTTACAGCGAATTACATTGAGTTGGATCTTCCCGGAATGTCGGGCCGACTTGAGTTTTCATCCCTGGTGCGCTGGCCAAAGCCATGGTACTCACCCGGAATCATGGGACCCTATTCTTTTGTTCCTTTCATGGAATGTTATCACGGTATAATCAGCATGGATTATTCAATTTCGGGAAAACTAACAACGGATGCCCAAATAATTGATTTTGCCGGGGGAAGAGGTTATACGGAGAAAGATTGGGGAAGGTCGTTCCCCTCCGCCTACGTCTGGATGCAATCCAACCATTTTTCCCTTCCGGGGATCTCGGTAAAGGCATCAGTGGCAAGAATACCCTGGATAAGTAATGCTTTCACCGGGTTTATAGCAGGGGTTTGGGTGCATGATAGATTGATCCAGTTTACAACATACAATGGGTCGGTACTGCGAAAATTGAGGATAGACCAGCTCGGGGTAGAATTGGTATTGGAGAATAAGAAACATCGGCTTGCTATTGTTGCCACCCGCGAAGCAGCAACAAGCCTGGCATCCCCGATAATGGGATTTATGGATGGGCGCATTGAAGAGAGCATGACATCCATCCTGGAAGTTTTGCTAACCGATCGACGTACAGGAAAGATAATTCTGCATGATACCGGCTACCATGCCGGGTTGGAAGTAGCCGGGGAGATAAGCAGAATCCTGGCTTCATGACTCTGGATATGCGTGCCGGTGTATGATTTTTTGAACCTACCCAGCTCCTTGTCTAACCAAAGATCATGTACAAATTTGCTACCTTTTAATCCAAGTTCTTCCCATTTTATGCCCATGCTGACAGGAATGCCGCTTCTGTTAAGTAATGCGACAGCCATCCTGTTTCCTGTTAGTCCCTTTATCCATACTTCCAACTCTCCTTCACGACGGATTCTTCTTCCCTGTTTTCCAAGGCGATCCTGGTCTACAGCAATCAGCGGCCGGTTGGTCAAAATCTCCCTGATTTCCGGTGTCATGTTTCTCAGGTCATTGCCGGCGATTAAGGGTGCCGCTACCATACACCACATGGTGAAGTGGGTTCTGTATTCAATTAAATTCATTTTAACAGGAGAAATATTGTCCCATAAACTTTCTTTGGATGTATTGCCAACTTCCAGCATATCCGGATCATTCCAGTAACCGGGCGCGGCATAGGGCCACAGATCTGCCGTAAGATCCAGGCAATAGAGCATTCTTTCCCAGTTGTTTTTGATGTCATCACCGGTCCGGTGAAGGTTGGCTACTGTCTTAACCCACGGGAGTGCCCCGTCGTTGCTTCCCTTGTTACATCCGGCATTAACACTAAAGACAATCTGCCTGCCGCTGTTTTTAAGACATTTTCCCATCAATTCAAAAGCAGCACGACAATCTGCAACAGGTGTCTCAAGTGCTTCCTTCTCTGTTCCCGGATAGTTGCACCAATCGTATTTGAGATAGTCAACTCCCCAGGAGGCATAGTCCGTGGCATCGGTCTGTTCATGACCCAGGCTTCCCATCAGTTTTTGACATGTAAAACAACCAGGGGAGGAGTATAGGCCAAATTTCAATCCCTTGCTATGGACGTAATCTGCCAGGGACTTTATTCCATTTGGAAATTTTGCTGCATTGACGATGATATGGCCGGTTGAGTCTCTCTGTTTTGTCATCCAACCGTCGTCAATGACTATGTATTCATAGCCTGCGTCTTTCATGCCCGAAAGCACCATGGCATCTGCCATGGCTTTAATCTTAGCTTCATTGATATCCGCTCGGAAACAGTTCCAGCTGTTCCACCCCATGGGAGGGGTGGCAGCGATTTGACCGGGATCCTGACCAATCAAGGTAAGACCATGAATCAGGAATATTGCTGCAAGTAATAGTTTATTCATCAGTAGATAATTTGAACTCCTTCACCGGATTATTTTTTGTGCAATTTAACAGATTCACTAACAAAAGCCGAAATTCCCGGAGATTATAATTGCCCTCCGGTAAAAGATTTTTTAAACTTTCCAGGGCTCTTGAGAAAAGTAAATGTTTGTCTCTCAAAGTGCACAAAAGAAAGCTCCTGGTAAACTGATTTACCGGGAGTTTTCAATATAATATCAAAATACAAAGGACGGAATATGAGTAGATTGTAAATGACTATTCTATGTATATCACTTTCCCAATGAATACCTCTTTCCCCATTGTCAGTCGATAAATGTACAAACCGGTCACTGAAGTGCCTGGTTTAAACTCGGCATTGTTTAATACTCCGCCCTCAACCGGACCTTTGAAAATAGTCTTCACCTTGCGTCCGGTAGCATCCATAATATCGAGTTGCGCATCAGCCTTTGTGGGTGAAACAAACTCGAAATACAGCCTGTCGCTGAAAGGATTGGGGTAAACTTTAATCATAGCGTCAACAGGAGTTATAACCTCGGACATAGTCTGCATATTGGTTAATTCCGCCGCTTTAAGAGCACTCGACTTAACCTGGATATTTCCTCCTGCGAGATTTTGAACAATTGTCGGATCCGGTGTTTGAGTGGTAGAATATTTATTGGTGGAATAAATTAGCCTCCCTTTATTATCCTTCACCACGAATCCAATTTGATCAGTCTTTGATACGGATCCTCCCGGTTCTCCCCAGTCATAAACCGTCATAATTACAGTAGAATTACCCATGGCGGTTGCGCAAACAGTACAATCCAACTGTTTAACGTTGACATTGGTATAAGTGATCTGAGCTTTATACCTTGGATTAGTGGGGTCAGTAGAAATTTTCGAAACGATCAATGCCCCGGCGCTATTGGACTTTGCCTGCCATACTGCGCCATCTTGTTGTCTCCAAATGGTGTTGATGCTACCAGTAGGTTTGGAGTAGTTCTTACCCCATTTGATATTAAATCCAAAATTATTCTTTGTACCCGGTTTGCCCGCTTTTGAAACTGTTCCCGGAGGTGTCGTATTCTTATCGGTAAGGATAATATATCCTCCACCGGCTGCAAAATCATTCCCCGGTATTGCCACTGTAATCACAGCATCCTGATCGCAATAATCTACATAATTCTTGCCGGTTACCCAATTCAATGTAAAATTCATTGCAGATCCAGATGATATGGTAACATTTATAGCTTGAGAAAAAACATGATTCACTTCATCAAAAGTTGGTAATCCAACAAGCGTTGCAGCTCCACCTTCAGGTTTATCAATCTGTGTTGTTAATCCAATAGTCGAAGAGTTTAAAGAACCAGGATAACCATCTAAGGCTTGTGAAACTGCCCATGTCAATGTTATAGTTGCGCTTGTAACTCCAAGACCCGAGGTGTTGAGATATAGTTGCCCGTTGTAATCAACACAGGCACCTTCCGGCGTGATTGTCAAATCATCTTCATAGCGGGGACAAGCTTTAAAGACATCGTCTCCGTCAAAAGATACGGTTATTATTACAGTTCCCGGAGCCTGTGTAATCGTCAAGGTTGTAGAAGCAATCCCCTCGGCATCAGTTACAGCAGTAACTGGTAGTTGTGTGCCAACTGTAAATGTGATGGTTTTACCTTCCAAACTTACTGCCGCTAAGGCACCTGAATCATCAGTAAATTTTGCTGATAATTTAACAACATCAGAATATTGCACGGAAGTTCCACCGGTATAATCAACACCTGCGGTCCTTAAATTCACAACCACTGTTGTAGATCTGCTTGTTTTACATCCATTAGCATCTGTTACATTTATGGTATACACATCACCGTTCATTGCTCTTGTTGCAGAATTTGTAACAAGAGGATTCAAATTTGAGTTTGTAAACTCATTAGGTCCAGACCAGGTTTGAGAATAAGGAGGAGTTCCTCCTGTTATATTCCCGGACAAAGTTAATGGAGAGCCAACAAAAGGAGCGTTGTTAGTTGGAGCCGCAACCAATACAGCAGGCTGCGTGATTTGCAGAGCACCGTTCAGAGTCACAACACAACCGGTATGAGCGGCATCACGAATCCGGACATCATATGTTTTGTTGATCAAAGCTG
>JANYKW010000058.1 GCA_025358025.1 Bacteroidia bacterium
TTCCTCTTCGGCTCTTTCCACTCGCCGCTCTCTTTAATCAGCTTTTTCAGCTCCTCAACGGCATGTTCCGTGGAGACATGTCTCTGAATCAATTTTTGTCCTTTGTACAGGTTAACAGTTCCTTTTCCTGCACCCACATAGCCATAATCAACATCACCCATCTCCCCGGGACCATTCACCACGCAACCCATCACGCCAATTTTAAGATTTTTGAGGTGACTGAAATTTCTTTTGATTTCAGCAACTGTGTCTCGCAAGTCAAAAAGAGTACGGCCACAACCGGGGCAAGAGATAAATTCTGTTTTGGTAACCCGCATCCGACTGGCCTGAAGAATGCCAAAGGATAAATTTTTTAACTCGTTGTAACCAATATTGCCTTCATTGGAAAGCATGATGCCGTCGCCGTATCCATCGATAAATAGTCCGCCAAGATCAGTACAGGCAGCCAGCAACAGATCTTCATAGGTGCTTTTTTTGTATGATCGGTGCAGTATAACCGGTATCTTGCAAATATGCGCATCAAGTTCCATGAAAAAAGCACGCATCTCAGCAAAACTGTTGAGATTGTTGCTTTCCATGATCAGAATCATCTTCCGTTCACGCTTTAACTTTTCTATCGTTTCCGGATTTTTTTCCTTGAAGCTGTCGTATTCATTCTTATTGACCCGAACAAAACGCATCTTATTGGAAAAGAAATCGTTGTACAAATATTCTTCAAGTGTCAATATTGGATACTCCTTTCCGGAACGGTCTAAGATCTGCTTGCCATCGAAATAATAATCCGGCTCAGTGCCCGAGCTGATGGTTTTTATCTCTTCCAGCCTGTAATTGTTCAGGTTGGCTATCACAACTACGGGCTTTTTGCCACCGATGTCGTTGACAGGCCGGTTGGATCGCCTTTCGTATTCGAATGGATTGGTCTGCGCTACAAGTGGAGCTGAAATAGGAGCATGATTTTCACGATCTTTGAAAACCTCTACAAGCTTCCGTGCAAAAGGAATCTCCTCTGCCGGATCCTCCGTCAGGGAAACACGGATGGTATCCCCAATTCCATCTGACAGCAAGGCTCCTGAGCCAACAGCCGACTTTATTCGCCCATCCTCGCCCTCTCCTGCTTCTGTCACACCAATATGGAGAGGGAGGTTCATATCTTCGAGCCGCATCCGGTAATTCATCAGACGGACTGTGTAGACCATCATTCTGGTATTGCTGGATTTTATGGAGATAACAACATTGTGGTAATCTTCAGCCTTGCAGATTCTGAGAAATTCCATGACAGATTCTACAATACCTGCGGGTGTATCCCCATACCTGCTCATGATCCTGTCGGATAGGGATCCCTGGTTGGCTCCAATTCTCAAGGCTATTCCACGCTCTTTGCACGCACGGATAAAAGGAATAAAACGCTCCTCTATCCGCTTCAATTCCAACCGGTAAGCTTCGTCAGTATAATTTAGCTGGACAAAAACAGCTCGTTTATCGTAAAAATTACCGGGATTTATTCTCACTTTACACACATATTGCATGGCAATTTCGGCCGCTGCCGGATTGAAATGAATATCAGCACACAAAGGTTGATGATAACCTCTGCGGTCGAGTTCCTGCCTGATATTTTTGAGATTTTCGGCTTCACGGATTCCCTGAACAGTTACCCTCACAAGATCAGCCCCGGCATCAATGATCCTAATAATTTGATTTACTGTTTTTTCTGTCTCATTGGTATCTGTATCAGTCATGGATTGTATCCTTATGGGTTGTCCGGAGCCCATCTTCACAGATCCAATGGTAACAAGCGCAGTTTCCTGACGCTCATACTTTAACAGATTTGAGATGTAATTGAAATTTTGGTTAATCATGCCGCACGAAACTTTCCAGATTGCTCTGACAAATTTATCCTTTTATTTTGAATAAATTTGATCCAAAATTTCATCTACATGTCTGTTATCGTTGAGGATGTTTTCAAATTGTATGGGAATCAGACTGCACTGGACAATATCTCCTTTTCTGTCGATACAGGGTGTATCATGGGAATCCTGGGGCCTAATGGTGCGGGAAAATCAACTTTATTGCGAATCATTACCGGATATCTAATTCCAACGTCCGGTACAGTCAAGATTAATGGAGTAAAAGTTGATCCCGATAACCTGGAAATCAAGAAAATGATCGGGTACCTTCCTGAAAACAATCCACTCTACCACGACCTTTATGTGAGGGAATACCTTCGACTGGCAGCAGGCTTTTACAAAATTCCAGACAGCAAAAAAAGAATTGAAGAGATTATTGACATGACCGTGCTAAGCTCAGAAGCATTTAAGAAAATCGGGTCACTGTCGAAAGGATACCGTCAAAGGGTTGGCTTGGCTCAGGCTATGCTTCACGACCCCGCCTTGCTGATTTTAGACGAACCTACGGCCGGACTGGATCCTGCTCAACTGGTAGAAATCCGACAATTAATACGCAATATCAGCAGTGATAAAACTGTTCTGATTTCTACCCACATTATGCAGGAGGTTGAAGCCCTTTGCGACAAAGTGCTGATATTGAATCATGGGAAAGTTGCCGCCCTTGAAACTCCCGAAAAAATAAAGAACATTTCCAGTCAAAAAATCAGAACATTCCTGGTGGAATTCAGTGATGCGATTCCTGACAAGATTTTTGATCACATGAAAGGATTAACAAAATACGACCAAACCGGCGACCAAAAATTCATATTACACTCTGCCAATGAGGATCTCCGGCCTGCTCTCTTCCACCTTGCCGTGAAAAACAACTTAACGCTTCTTACCCTTCAGGAACAAGGATCAACCATGGAACATAGTTTTCTGGAAATCGTTAAATAG
>JANYKW010000062.1 GCA_025358025.1 Bacteroidia bacterium
TAGCTTTGATAGCCGATATTTTCGAAATAGATATTGAAGAAATATTGGATAAAATAGCTGATGATAATCAGTCGATTACAAAACTCATCAAAATGAGGGCCGCGCTAAATGCGGCTTGAAGGAGATGCGAAACTTAAATAATAACGCTTAAATATACAAAAGTTACTACAATGTTAGTCGTATTTTTCAAAAAAAAACAGAACTATTCAAAAGCATTTGAAATTGTTATACAAAAAACTTATCAAATGTTATTAACTAATTATAAAACAGATAAATAGAAACACTAATTAAAATTTAAAAAAATTATTTTTTTTCTATCTCTTTAAGTATTTTTTCTATCTCATCTTCAGTATTATGAAGTTTCTCACGGCACCACGATACCAGTGTTGAGAGCCTTTTTACCTTCTCAGACAGCTGATCTACATCAGGATCTTCATTTTCGATCTGCTGAAGGATATCTTCAATCTCATTGATAGCCTCTTTGTAGGATAGTCCTTTTTTAATTGTCATTTTTATCGGCATTTTTAATTTCTACAATTTTACTAAAGATAGATCCTTCGAAAAAATGGGTTTTTATGATCTCCTCATTTTTCAAAAGTGCAAGATTTTTTACCAACTTTCCATGATATGTCGTAATAGAATATCCCTTCTTCAGGATGTTTCCGGGATCAGACAAGACGGCCTTTTGACCGGCCAGGTCTATTCTGTGCGTTTCAGCTTCCAACTGCCTGGCAGACAGTCGACTGAATCTTTCAATATACACCGCAAGTTGCTTTGATTTATTTTGTATACTCCTGGGAATTGAGACATCCAGCAATTTCTGAGCCCTGACCACTTTTTGGTTCTCAACAAAAAAATAGTGATCAACCAGAAAGCCTATACGCTGCATCTTTTTCTCCAGTTGGTGATCACTGCCTTGTAGTGTCAGTTTTATTTCCTGCTGGAATTTCCAGGTCCGCTGCATCAGCTCCTTTTTCTTGTTCCCCAACAGGTTTCTTATCACCAGCGAGAGATTTCTCGTCAAACCCTCCAAACTGTTCTTCGCCTCATCCATTCTGTTTTCTACCAATCCAATTGCCTCTTGTTCAAGCAGATTGATCCGGTCTTCAAAAGCCGCTGCCCCATCCAGAATAAATTCAGCGACAGCCGTTGGAGTCTTCAATTTAGTGTGTGCAACCAGATCCACGATCGAATCATCTTTTTCGTGACCAATGCCTGTGAGCACCGGCAAAGGGAACTGCGTAACATGATAGGCTACATTGTAATTGTCGAAGCAGCTCAGGTCGACCTGGGAACCTCCCCCACGAATGATTACTACCAAATCGAAGAAATTTTCGTAAGGATAGATTCTGTCCAGTGCATCCACAATCGATTGTTCCGCCTGGTTTCCCTGCATCACAGCCGGGAAAAGCTTGGTATAGAAATGAAATCCTTTGGCATTGGTGGAGAGTTGCTCCAGAAAATCCTCGTATCCTGCTGCAGTAGATGAAGATATGACAGCAATTCTCTGCGGGACCAAAGGAAGTTCCAGTTCCTTGTTCATGGTCAGAACACCTTCGTCAGTCAGCCGCTGTATGATCTCCCTCCGTTTTCTGGCCTGATCGCCAAGGGTATAGGTTGGATCGATATTCCTGACATTCAATGAAAAGCCATACATTTCATGAAATTCTACAGAAACCTGTAGTAAAACTTTAATCCCATCCGTCAGCTGCTGACCGGTTGTGGTCTCAAAAAACGGACGTAGGATCCGGAAAGTATAGGACCAAATTGTCGCTCGTGCCTGGGCTACGATACGGTCTTCAGATTCGCCCTTCTCGATCAGGGTAAGGTAACAATGACCGTTTGAATGGATATTGATCTCTGATATTTCAGCAATCACCCATACCGGGGAAGTAAATCCGGCTGAAATCACAATTTTTACTGCACCATTGAGTTCTGATAAGCTTAATCGTTCATTCGCGGGAGATCCTCTTGTCATTGTTGCCTGGCATTACCTTTTACCAAAGTTACGCAATAGCGGCAACAGTTACGATACAATCGCTCCTGTTTTTACTTATCAAACCTCTTTTTGGTTACTTTTGGAACCATTAAACAGGAAAAAAACCATGAAATTCAAGGCAAAAAAGGTATCGATAACCTTTTCCAATCTCTTCCCATTTCTGGCGGCACTTGTCACCTTTGTCATGATAGAGCTGGGAGCGGATCATCCTGATTTAATTGAGAATTACTATTCCAGGCTTCTTTACCCGGTTATTTCTACCCTTTTTTCAGGTGTCAGCGGGCTAATCCCTTTCTCTTTATGGGATATCTTCTGGACGCTTTTTGTATTCGTAGCCCTTATCATTTTGGGCCGAGTACTATTCGGCAAAATTAAATTTTACAAGTTTCTGCTTCGCACTTTACAATTGTCAGCACTTCTGTATTCCTTCTTCTACCTCTCCTGGGGATTTAATTATTTCAGGCAGCCGATCGAGAAACGGCTCAACTGGACCCGTCACATCGAGAAGGAGGATATGTTCCCAACTTTGTTGGATACCCTGATCTCGAATGCCAACAACAGCCGCGTTGAAATTTCAATTGCAGATTATCGCATCATAGACAGTCTGGTAGAGGCCTCCTACCTAAACAACGCAGCCCACTTTGGCTACAGCTACCCGAATGGAAGCAGAAGGGCCAAAACGATGCTATACACCTGGTTCTTTGCAAAATCCGGAGTCAGTGGCTATTTCGGCCCTTTTTTCAATGAGGTGCATTTGAACGGGGAGTTATTGCCCACTGAATACCCCTTTGTTCTTGCACATGAAAAGGCCCACCAGTTTGGCATATCCAGTGAGGCGGAGGCCAATTTCATGGCCTGGTACATATGCAATTCAAGCAACGATAACCGGCTAAAATATTCGGCAAGCATTCAATTGCTTCAGTATTTTATTTCAGATCCTTACCATCACGAGGCAATCCGTGAGTACCTCAAACGTTTCGATAAAAAGGCCATGGCAGATATCATGGCACAGAGGAACCACTGGAAAGAGCTGCGAAACGAGACCCTCGATAAAGCCCAAACCACCGCGAACAACGCCTACCTTAAATCCAACAAGATCCACGAAGGGGTAATGAATTACAACAGTGTTGTCAGACTAACAATTGAGTGGTATCTAAATGAATTTAAGTAAATTGCATTTACGTTCCTCCTTGCAATGACTGTTGTTCGATAACAACTTCTTGTCTATCTTTATTCCGGAAATCCTACTGTTATGCAACTCCTCAAATTCCTTTTTTTCATTTCTACCCTGCTGCTATTACTGCAAGTGTCCCAACTGCAAGCCCAATCTGGAAGGGAGACCCTGGAAACAAACTTTGTACAACCTCCGAAAGATTGCTGGCCACATACCCGCTGGTGGTGGTCTGGAAATGCCGGCTCAAAAGAGGAGATAACCCGGGAGCTGGAACAGATGAGCAGCCATGGGATCCGGGGGGTAGAACAAATTTCCATGGATCCTGTTTTTGAAAAAGGAAATGTATCCTTTCTCTCTGACGATTTCATGGATTTGCTTACCCATACTGTCAGAGAAGCAAAGCGACTCGATATGGAGGTCTCATTAAATTTCGGAGGACCGGGATGGATCATTGGCGGAGAATTCGTGCCGGAGGAAGACCGCAGCAAAGATCTTGTTCCTACTTTCGTGGATTTGACCGGACCACAAACCTTTCATGGATTATTACCTGATAAGCTGATCAAAACAAAAAGATCGTGGGAAGTATATTCCCCCAGGCTGAATGGGGAAGAGAAACTGGTAGCGGTAATAGCCGGAAAGATGGACAAATCCGGGAGACTGCTCGAAAATTCCATGATTAATCTCACTGCACTGACAAAAAGTACCAACCTTGACTGGAATATTCCTGAAGGTGAATGGAAACTGATGGCCTTTTGGCTCAAGAAAAACGGAACAGGAAATGCGGTTGATCATTTCAATAAAGGGGCAATGGATCGATACTGCAACTTCCTTGGCAACAAGTATTATACTGCCTTTGGGGATGAATTCGGAAAAACTGTCGAGTCGCTGTTTGCCGACAGCTTTGAGCTGGCCAACATGGCAAGCGGGATAAACTGGTCGACCGGACTCTTTGAAGAGTTCCAAAAATCTTATGGCTATGATCTGGTTCCTTGCCTTCCTGCTATCTGGTTTGAACTGGGTGACCGGACTGCCAAAATTAGATATGATGTGAATGAGTTTCTGCACAAAACAGGATTAAATGTTTTCTACAAGAGTTTTTTGGGCTGGTGTGAGGCACACCATATCAAAGGACGGATTCAGACCTATGGCTTCAATTCCGACAATATTGAATCCGCAGGTTTGGCACATATCCCCGAAATGGAGATTACTGCCGGTGAGAAGGACCAGGCAGACTGGTTCGACACACGAATTGGTCCGAAGAAATATGTTGCCTCAGGCGCACATTTATATGACCGTAAGATTGTCTCAGCCGAGGTGTACACGTTTATCCATTGGGAGCGCTATCGCGAAACACTTGAAGAGCTAAAAATTGCCAGCGACGGCTATCTTCTTTCGGGGGCAACCAAATTTTACAACCACGGCTTCAACTTCCTTCCAGAACAGGAGGTGGCTCCTTCCCGATCCATTCCATTTGCGGCATACATACAGCCTCAGAATGTGTGGTGGAAATTCTATCCCAAACTGGCTGAATACATTGCCAGATGCTCTTACCTGCTGAGGCAGGGTGATTTTAAGGCAGATATTGCACTTTACTCGCCATTGGCCAACCAGTGGGCTATCAACGTCATCAATCCCAGAAAATGGACCCGCGAGTTCGACTGGGGTGAATTGGGAGGTCTAATTGTTTCCAATGGCTATGACTACGACCTGATCAACGATGATGTATTACAAAATTATGCATCCATTGAAAATGGGAATATCGCAGTACAAAAAATGTCATATAAGATTTTGATCGTCCCCAATGTTGAAACAATTCCATTAAAAACACTGGAATTTATTGAGAAATACACTAAGCAAGGCGGTCAGGTACTCTTTCTTGAACGGTTGCCTGAATATTCGACCGGAATGAATCACGCCAGGGAGATGGATATCCGGGTCAAGGAGATCGTCACCGGCCTTTTCAATGAGCCAAAAGCAAAAGAAAGTTCAGAAGCCAACCTTTACGGAATAAAAGAGGTTAAGAATGGAGACCCTGTTCCTGGAGTCCCTTATGGAAAAGGCAGAGTTTATAAGCTTAACAATGTGATAGACAGACAAATTTGGTGGAATAAGCAAAGCAGCGCGCTGGATCCCTTTCTCAAGATACTGCGAAACCGGATAGCCCCAGACTTTGGCATCGATTTCGCCTACGAAGGAATGCGGAAAAATGCAGGACTAACCTATATGCACAGGAAGATAGGAGATAATGATATCTATTTCGTTGCCAATATTCAGGATCAAGCGAGCACGATACCCATAACTTTCAGGGTAAAGAACAAAAATATCCGCAAGTGGGATCCATTCACGGGTAAAATTTCACGGATATATTGTTTCGAAGAGAACAGGGATGGAATATGTGTTCCGTTAAACATGGAACCCTATGAATCATTTTTTCTGGAGTTCTCGCCGGGAAGTCCCGAAAAGCAGGTAATTAAAACTGATTTTCAGTTAGTTACTGGAATTAACAACCGTTCAATGGAGGCTGAGACTTCTGTTAACGGAAGTTTTGTTACAACAGTAATTTCTGTCGACGGATCAAAATCCTATACATCAGTTGTCGCTGATTTGCCTGCGCCCTTTAACCTTTCAGGAAACTGGCAAATTGTGTTACAAGGGAAAGATTTTCCGCTTTATCAAAAGACAACGAATCGCCTTACATCCTGGAGTGATGACAACTCAACCAAAACATTCAGCGGAACAGGAAGTTACACTCTTGATTTTGACCTTCCCGGGAATTATTTAGTCCCCGGACAGAAGATCTTCCTCGACTTAGGCAAAGTGGGAAATATTGCAGAGGTGAAAATAAACGGGTTAGAATCAGGCATTATATGGATGCGCGGACAGAAGCCTGAGGTAACAGGAGTACTGAAAGCAGGTACAAACCACCTGGACATTCAGGTTACAAATACTTTGATCAACCGTATTGCTGCTTTAAAAGAACCATCTCCGATTCCTGAATATCTTATTCCCCGGTATGGAACCAGGGATAAACAGACTGGAATACCCCGCGAATTTGGATTCTCCCCGCTGCCCGCATCAGGTTTGCTGGGACCTGTCAGGCTGATTCCGGTAAGAAAAGTGGTGATCACTCTCTGAGAAAGATATGAGATTTGAGATATAAGAAAATGCAGATTGATGAGTATCTATTTTAGTCGCTTTAGTCATTTTTTATGGCACAAACGACTCATTCATTTTCGGTTCCGGGATCTTTCCCTTGACCTTGTCGTATTGCCTGAACTGATTGATTTGCAGCGAATCAAGGGTTTCGCTGTTCAGAATTTCTCCCCTTTCGTATATCATCTGATATTTAAGTTTCCCTCCTTTGTCAAACATCTTCCAGGTTCCATCAGAAAGGTCATCCAGATAGCCTCCTTCCATGGTTAGCGAACCGTATTCATCGTAGAAATTTGCCCTGCCACTCCTTTTCCCCTCAAGATAGAAGATCTCACTCCTTTTAATCCCGGTAGGATCATATTCCACAGCAATCCCATCAAGCAGATCATTTTTCCATTCTTTTTCCCAAATCAATTTTCCACCAGGATCATAACCCGTTGCTTTTCCCTCCTTTTTACCCAGGCTGTAGTTTTCGGTCTGGAGCAGAATTTCGCCGCTGTAAAAATTCCAGGTGCTGTCACGAAGGGTGCCTTCAAATACACCTTTGGCATAGCACACGCCCTCCTCATCGAACAAAGAAGCAAAAACCCGTGTCGAATTTGGGCGATAGCTCAATAATGCCTTAATTTTCCCGTTTTCATGGTATCTTTTCCATTCTCCAACAGGTTTGTTCCGTTCAAAATTCCCTTCGTACCGCAGCATTCCGTCCGGATATCTTGTCACCCATCTTCCCTCCTTCAATCCCCTGGCATCTGTTCTATTTTCAGCCACCTGAGACATTGAGAGGAAAGAGGCAATACAAAAAAGAAACAGCAGGATTAAACTTCTCATTGGATTAGGCAGGGTTTCAAATATTGATTATAAATATATTGTTGGCTGCACCGACAGTAGGAAACAGACTTTCAACAAAGGTAAAGATATCTTCTGAGATCAATCAAAATTAATTTAATTTTAGCTTTTGAATAATCCGGTTCAATTGTGCGAACCAGTTTTTCCGGGATCATGCAAAGAAGTTAGAATCCATACCAAATATTCCATTGCTTGAAAATTTCAAAACACCTTATATTCACTCTCCTTTGGTACCTAGCCGGCACCTTGATAACAACCGGCCAACCAAAACCAAACAGGGAAGGATTATCCTTTACTGATCCTAAGATCCAAACGGTACTTTTTTTCTCCGAAGGATGGGAGTTCTCGCTGCCCGTCATGGAATTGGGGACTTCTCAACGGCTGATTTGTAAATTTGATCACTTGACAGGAGATACCAGAAACTATTTTTATACTATTTTGCATTGTGATGCAGACTGGCGCCCATCCCGGGTCGTTTCCTCCGAATACCTGGATGGATTTTCTGAGAACCAGGTCAACGACTATAACTTTTCAATCAATACAACGATCCCATTTGTCAATTACAGGATCATCCTGCCCAACGACCAAGTCAGGATACTTATCTCAGGCAACTATCTGCTGAAGGTCTGGGAAGATGGGAATAAAGAAAAACCGGTCATCATCAGGCAGTTTTATGTTACAGAAAAGATGGTTGAGCTTTCCGGTGAAATTCAGCGGGCAACTTATGAAGGATTTAACGGTGCAAGCCAGCAGATTGCTTTTGCAGTAAACCATCCTAAATTCACCATCACTGATCCTTTGAATGAGATCAGAACGGTTGTCATGCAAAATTCGCGACGAGACAACCAACTCTCTCATCTCAAGCCCACCTATATCCGGCAAAATCAGCTGTTATATGAAGATAAAGCCAATCTTTTCAAAGGCGGCAACGAGTTTCGAAATTTCGACACCAAAAGTCTGCAATTCAATGGCATGGGAGTTCGTTCCATCGAATTTCACGATCCGCTTTACTACGTCAACCTCATAAATGATCACTCGTTGCGCAATGGAATATACCGCTTGCAGAATGATTTAAATGGGAGCCGGCTGATCAAGAATGATCATGCCAGCGACAGTGACCTCGAATCAGATTACATGGAAGTACATTTCTCTCTCACTCCACCTGATCAGGTTACAAACGACAATATTTATGTTTTTGGATCACTTTCTGATTGGCAGTGCCTGCCAGCGAACCAAATGATCTACCAACCTGAAACCAAATTATATGAAGCCACGATCCTTTTGAAACAGGGATTTTATGATTATCAGTATGTCCTTTACAACAAAGAAACGCAGGATATAGATGCCACATTTCTGGAAGGAAGTTATTTGGTAACAGAAAATGACTATCATATTTTTGTATATTACCGTGCATTTTCTTCCCGGTATGATCGGTTGATTGGTTACCGGGTGATTAATTCCGTACGGAGATAATGCATTTTATCTGCCAAATTTCCACAAAATCATTTGCTATCTTCACAACATATTTTTTTAAACTCATGTTTTTAGTGAATAATATATTATGCGGAGAAATCGCTTGCTGACACTTGTACTTTTTCTAACCATCTATAGCATATCAAATGCCCAGTCACTCGATTTTTACCTGAAAAAGGGCATTGAAAACAGCCCGCTGCTTAAGGAGTTCAGCAACCAACTGCTATCAGGCACCCTCGACAGCTTGCTGGCAAAGGCAACATATAAACCCCAGATCAACCAGGTCGCACAGGCAATGTACGCTCCCACGGCAAACAATTTCGGATATGACCCGGCAATTACAAATGGGGGCAATTATGCTGCATTGTTCAATTTAATGCAGCCTCTTTTTACTAAACGGGTTAAAGAGGGTCAGTATAAGGAGATCTCCCTGGCAAGTCAGGCTATCGGTTTGAATCAAAAAATTACAGAAACAGATTTGAAACAGGGTATAACCGCTCAATTTCTCACTGCTTACGCTAACTCTTATCAAATCCAGTTTTATCAGAAAATCATCAAATTGCTCAAGGAAGAAAAGGAAATTATTAAATCGTTGGTTGAAGGTGGGATCTACCTGCAAACCGACCGAATGAGCATGGATCTTTTTATTACCAACCAGGAAGTTGCCTTAAAACAGACATGGATTCAATACAAAAATGATTTGGGTCTGTTAAATTATATTTGCGGGATAAATGACAGTATCGATCCACAGCTTGAGAAACCGGAAATATTGTTGCAGAACAACCTTGATATAAACAGCTCTCCTGTCATGATGAAATTTAAAATAGACAGTCTGAAAAATATCAACAGTAAAATGTTAATTGATCTGAATTATCGCCCAAAAGTAAGTGCATTCGCTGATGCCGGTTTTATGTCTGTATCTCCCGAAAATATCCCCCACAATTTCGGAACCAGTTTTGGGGTAAATTTTTCTGTGCCTGTTTACGATGGGAAACAGCGTAAAATACTCCAAGGCAAAACATTGCTTACTGAAAATATTCGTATGGACTATAAGAAATTCTATACAACACAGTATAAACAGCGCCTTAGTCAGCTGAAGGAACAATTAAAGCTTACTGATGAACTGATAATTGGTATCAGGAATCAGCTGTCAGAACAAGAGAAACTGATCTCGTTGTATAAAGTTGAAATTGAAAAGGGATTGGTCCGGTTTCTGGATTTTCTGGTTACTGTAAACAATTACACACAAGCCAGGAACAGCCTGACAATCACTGAAATGAACCGGCTTCAAATCATTAACCAAATGAATTACCTAAAATGAGGGCAATACGGATCCTAATCTATTTCGGAATGTTGCTGGGATTTATCAATTGTGGCAGCTCTGGCAAATCGCAGGAGGAAGTTATTACAAAAGTAACTACGCCGGTTACCGTTACGTCAGTAAGGATTGGTTCTATTAATAAAATCATGAACCTGACTGCCACCTCTGCCTATCTGAAGAAGAACATGGTTCGGTCTGTCTCGACCGGGTACATCACGAAAGCATTCTATGGCATTGGTGATTTTGTAAAAGAAGGAAGTCCGTTGTTTTCGGTTAAAACCAAAGAGGCAGGAGCATTGGAGAAATTTGCAAAGGATCATCCTGATTTCGCCTTCAACGGTGAGTTGACCATTCTGGCACCTTCTTCAGGAATCATTAATGAAATAACCAGGCAATTCAATGATTACGTTACAGACGGGGATCAACTCTGTGTCATTGCAGAACAAAGCAGTCTGGTTTTTTTACTGAATGTTCCCTTCGAACAAAAAAAATATGCACCGATTGGAACCATTTGCGGTATTATTTTACCGGATTCAACCAGAATTCAGGGAACCATCACCTCAGTACTTTCTGCTATTGATCCTGTTTCCCAGACCCAGAGCTTTGTCATTACTCCTCACACCGGACTTCGTTTACCCGAAAATCTTCTGGCCTCCGCCGAATTAATTGAAAGTTTGAAAGATGACACACAGATTACCAACAGGCAATGTGTACTGACAGACGAAACGATGGAAAATTATTGGGTAATGAAATTAGTCAACGACTCGACTGCCGTAAAGGTCAAGTTGAAACCGGGAATTGTCACCGATACACAAATCGAAATTCTATCCCCAATATTCGATAAAGATGTCAGGCTGATCAACTCGGGACACTATGGCCTACCCGATACTGCCAGGGTAAATATCATTCAACCTTAAGTTATGAAGAGCTTTTTTGTCTCCCATAAAAATCCGGTTGCCGTGGTGCTCTTTATTATTCTTGTTGCAGGAATCTTTTCCTACAACAAAATGCAATCATCGCTCTTCCCGGAAATTACCTTTCCCAAAATAAAAATCATTGCTGACAGTGGATTGCAACCAGTCAGTAAGATGATGATCACAGTTACCAAGCCTTTGGAGAATGCGATCAAAAGAGTTCCCGGACTGAAAAATATACGCAGCATTACCAGCCGAGGGAGTTGTGAGATCTCCGCATTTATGAACTGGAATGAAGACATCGATTTATGCAAACAACAGGTAGAATCGTCAATAAACGAAATTAAAGATGAATTGCCAGCCGGCACCTCTTTCACTGTAGAAAAAATGAATCCCTCCATCCTGCCTGTCATCGGATATGTTATTGAAGGCAAAGACAGGAGCAACATCGAAATCAATCACATTGCCAATTATATTGTAAAGCCCTATTTGTCGCAGGTGGCCGGTGTTTCCGAAATTCGCGTTATTGGTGGCAAAACCAAAGAATTTCATGTTGAACTGCTACCTCAAAAGATGAGTATCCTTAGCCTTACTCCTGCTATGATTTCCACAGCAATCAGTCAGTCGAACTTCATCAGCAGCAATGGATACCTGAACGATTATAACCGGATGTACCTGACTGTTACAGATGCAAATGTCAATAATCTGGAGGAACTAAAAAAACTTGTCATCAGAAATGATGGAAAAAGGGTTCTCTGTCTGCAGGATATAGCAAATATCAGAGTTGCCGAGCAAACTGAATACGTCCGGGTGAATGCAAATGGTAAAAATGCAGTATTGATTGCTGTATTAAAGCAACCTAACGCAAATCTTATCGACATTACAAATGGTGTTACAAAGAAAGTTAAGGAGCTTAACAAAAATATTCTTCCAAGTGGAGTTTCACTCTCTCCTTACTATGTTCAGGCGGATTTTGTCAATGAAAGCATACGGAGTGTCAGCGACAGTCTTTGGATTGGCATACTCCTTGCCATCCTGGTGTCTGTCATCTTCCTGCGTTCGTTCAAATCAAGTGCAGTCATATTACTTACGATCCCGCTTACGATTTCACTCACGTTGGTCGTCCTCTATATCCTTGGATACAATTTCAATATCATGACCCTGGGTGCCATTGCAGCCTCCATTGGGCTAATCATTGATGATGCCATTGTTGTCGTTGAACAGATACACCGAACCCACGAAGAGCATCCTGAAACTCCTACCAAAGAGCTGCTATCCAAATCGGTTGGCTATCTTTTACCTGCGATGACTGGTTCATCGCTCAGTACCATTGTCATATTTTTCCCCTTTGTTTTGCTGAGTGGCGTAGCAGGTGCCTATTTCAAGATCCTGGCCAATACGATGATGATCACACTTGTATGTTCCTTTTTGATCACCTGGATTGGTCTTCCTGTCATCTATCTTTTGCTTTCCGGTAACCGTAAAGGAGTCAAAGCTGATCCCGGGATACACACGAACAAACATGGAGGCTGGATCTCGTTCTTTGTTCACAGGCCCGTGTTAAGTTTGTTGATTATAGCTCTCCTAAGCTGCTCGGTATATTATATCTCCAGTCGTTTGGAAACGGGTTTCCTTCCCGAGATGGATGAAGGGAGTATCGTGCTGGACTATACCTCACCACCAGGCACCTCCCTGCAGGAGACAGACCGGATGCTTCGGGAAGTGGAGAAATTATTTCCCTCCGTCCCTGAAATTGAGACCTATTCCAGAAGAACGGGAACCCAGATGGGATTCTTTATAACCGAACCTAACTACGGCGATTATCTGATTCAACTCAAAAAGGATCGCAAGCGCAGTACGGAACAGGTAATCGACGAGATAAGAAGGAAAGTTGAATCAACCCAGCCAGCATTGATTATTGATTTTGGTCAGGTGATTGGTGATATGCTGGGCGATCTGATGAGTTCTACCCAACCAATTGAAATAAAAATTTACGGAGACAATACAAATATTTTGCAAAATATTGCACGCCAGGTGGCTACACTGACCGAAAATGTCAGGGGGACGGCTGATGTTTTTAATGGAATTACCATTGCCGGGCCTTATGTATCCATTGAACCAAACAGCCCAAAACTTGCCCAATTTGGAATAACACCTGCTGATTTTCAATCCCAGTTGCAAACGCAACTGGAGGGAACCATCATTGGGCAAATTTACGAGAAAGAGCAAAAAACAGCCATCAGAATGATCTATCCAGAGGCAATCAATACAACCCTAGACCGTATGAAGCATGAGTTGATTTTTCTTCCAAACGGTAAATTACAGCCTCTGACACAGCTGGCACAGATAACTCCAGGAGCAGGAAATCCTGAGATAGAAAGAGAGAACCTGCAAAGTATGATCCCAGTTACTGCCCGTCTCAACGACCGTGACCTTGGAAGTGTGATGGCCGATCTTCAATCGGAGATCAAATCAAAAATAAATTTACCGCAAGGATATCACATCAGTTATGGAGGAGCATATGAAGAACAACAGAAGTCCTTCAGCGAACTGCTGATCATCCTACTTTCTGCTGCTTTGCTTGTGTTTACTGTGATGATATTCATGTTTAAAGACTTTAAAGTAGCCTTGCTTATCATTTTCCTATCGGTTTTGGGAATTTCGGGAAGTATGATTGCACTTTATCTGACAAGTACGCCACTGAACGTAGGTAGCTACACAGGCATTATCATGATTATTGGCATTATTGGTGAAAATGCCGTTTTTACTTTTCTCCAGTTTCATCAGACACTGCAAACAAGCAGTACAGACGAAGCCATCATTTATGCCATCTCCACCAGGCTAAGGCCAAAACTAATGACCGCATTGGGAGCCATCATCGCGCTCTCGCCCATCGCACTTGGAATTGGTACGGGAGCCCAGTTGCACCAGCCTTTGGCAATAGCTGTCATCGGAGGTTTTATCATTGCTTTGCCTTTGCTCCTGATTGTCTATCCTTCCATATTAAGGCTGATCTTCAAAAATCATAAAATTGCGATAAACTAAGGTTGCACAAAAGAACTATGATTAATATTTTCCCCTATGCCCCATGCTTTTAACGATTAAAAATTAGCCCTATGAAAACTTCCGTTTTGTTGTTTGGAATTTTATTGATACTCTGCAGCAGTACGACGCTCGTTGCACAATCTAATTACAAAATAATCAACCAGATACCTCTCGAGGGAAATGGAGGTTGGGATTACCTCTCAGTAGATGAATCTGCAGGTCGTCTTTATGTTTCCCACGCAACGATGGCTCTGGTTGTTGACCTGAAAACAGGCAAACAGGCAGGCAAAATACCTGATACCAATGGGATTCACGGAATTCAGGCGGTTCCCTCACTTAACAAAGGATTTACCAGCAATGGCCGCGACAGTTCGGTGACAGTTTTCAATCTCAAAACATTGGAAGTCACAGGAAAAATTAAGGTGACTGGAAAAAATCCTGATGCGATTCTTTATGATCCTTTCTCTCAAAAACTCTTCACCTTCAATGGGGGAAGTGCCAATGCCACGGTGATTGATCCAATGAAGAACGTGGTGATTGCTACAATTCCGCTTGATGGAAAACCAGAGTTTCCTGCAAGTGATGGTAATGGGATAATTTTTGTGAATATTGAAGACAAAAGTGAGATCAGCCAAATAAATACCAGAACGTTTACTGTCGACAGAAGCTGGTCTGTAGCACCCGGAGAAGAGCCCAGCGGACTGGCACTGGACCACGAAACTCATCGTTTGTTCAGTGTATGCAGCAACAAGCTGATGGTTATCTCAGATGCCATTGCCGGGAAAGTTGTCACAACCCTGCCCATTGGCGAAGGTTGTGACGGTGTTGCCTTTGATCCCGGTTTGAAACGTGCATATAGCTCAAATGGTGACGGAACCATCACCGTTGTTCAGGAAATTGACAAGGATAACTTTAAGGTGATTGAAAATATTGCTACCCAAAAGGGAGCCCGCACCATCACCGTTGACAAAACTACGCATCATCTCTATTTGCCAACAGCTGAATTTGGTCCGGTCCAGGAAGGGGGCCGTCGTCCAGCCGCCTTACCCGGAACATTCAAGGTACTCGTAGTTGCACCATCAAAATAATTTTATCTTAATACAAATCACCGATTCCGGTAAGACCACATTTTTCAGATTTAGCAGAAAAGAGGGTCATTTCCGGATTGCCAATATCAGGTAATCTTATTTATCTCCTGGTTGAAAAGTTATTTTACCTCTTCAAAATCGACATCGGTCACTTCGCTGTCACCTTTGCCCCCTTTTTGCTGAGAGGCTTGTCCTTCGTTAGGAGCCCCATGCGGATCGCCTTGTTGGGTATTTGTGGCATTGTACATTTCCTGGGATGCAGCCTGAAAAACTGTGTTTAACTCATTGGTAGCGCTGTCAATGGCGTTGAAATCCTTGTTCTTATATGCCTCTTTCAAATTGTTTAAAGCGGTTTCAATGGGGGCTTTCTTATCTGCAGGCAATTTATCGCCCAGCTCTTTCATCTGTTTTTCTGTCTGGAAAATCAGGGAATCGGCATGGTTAAGTTTTTCAACCTGTTCCCTGGCCTGCTTGTCTGTTTCGGCATTGGCAGCAGCTTCTTCCTTCATCCTCCTGATCTCTTCGTCGCTCAAACCGGAAGAAGCTTCGATACGGATAGACTGTTCTTTGTTGGTAGCCTTGTCTTTGGCAGTCACATGCAGGATACCATTTGCATCGATATCGAATGAAACCTCAATCTGAGGAATTCCTCTTTGTGCCGGTGGCAGACCATCCAGGTGAAATTTACCGATCGTTTTGTTTCCCGCTGCCATCGGGCGTTCACCCTGAAGCACGTGAATCTCAACTGAAGGCTGATTATCTGCAGCGGTCGTAAATGTCTCTGATTTTTTGGTCGGGATGGTCGTATTTGACTCAATCAGTCTGGTCATTACACCTCCCATGGTCTCAATACCCAATGATAAAGGCGTGACATCAAGCAAGAGAACATCTTTTACCTCTCCGGTTAAGACTCCTCCCTGAATGGCGGCGCCAACAGCCACCACTTCATCCGGATTTACTCCTTTGGATGGCGTCCGGCCAAACAATTTCTGCACTTTTTCCTGAATAGCAGGAATACGGGTTGAGCCACCTACCAGGATAACTTCATCAATGTCGCTGATGGTTAGTCCGGCATTTTTCAGGGCCTTGCGGCAAGGCTCCATGGTTGCATTAATCAGTGAATCTGCCAGTTTCTCGAATTGTGCGCGTGTAAGCTTCTTTACCAGGTGCTTTGGAATACCATTAACCGGCATGATGTATGGCAGGTTGATCTCTGTCTCCGTGGAGCTGGAAAGTTCAACTTTGGCTTTTTCGGCAGCTTCCTTCAATCGTTGAAGAGCCATCGGGTCTTTGCGAAGATCAATGCCTTCGTCGGCCTTGAACTGATCTGCCAGCCAATCAATGATTACCTGGTCAAAATCGTCTCCACCAAGGTGTGTATCCCCGTCAGTAGATTTAACCTCGAAAACACCTTCTCCCAATTCGAGGATGGAGATATCAAAAGTACCCCCTCCAAGGTCAAAGACGGCGATTTTCATATCCTTGTGCATCTTGTCCAGTCCATAGGCCAGGGACGCGGCAGTTGGCTCATTGATAATACGGCGCACCTTCAAACCGGCGATCTCACCAGCCTCTTTGGTCGCCTGACGCTGCGAATCATTGAAATAGGCCGGAACTGTGATAACAGCTTCTGTTACCTCCTGACCCAGATAATCTTCGGCCGTTTTCTTCATTTTCTGAAGAATCATGGCCGAAATCTCCTGGGGAGAATAGAAACGGTCATCAATTTTTACACGCGGGGTGTTATTGTCGCCCTGAATCACTGCAAAAGGAACCCTGCCAATCTCTTTGGAAACCTGGTTATATGTTTCTCCCATGAATCGTTTGATCGAGGAGATTGTTTTCGTTGGATTGGTGATTGCCTGGCGCTTGGCCGGATCACCCACCTTGCGTTCACCGTTGTCGACGAATGCGACAATTGAGGGCGTCGTACGTTTGCCTTCACTATTAGGGATTACAACCGGTTCGCTGCCCTCCATGACGGCAACACAGGAGTTGGTCGTTCCTAAGTCAATTCCAATAATTTTTCCCATTTTAATCTATTTAAATATGAATATGTTTCTGAGTTATTATTCTTTCTATTACCTCTTTTCAATCAATCTTTATGCCAATCGTGCCTGACATCGATTAAAGATGATTTTTTGAGCAGGACTTTCGTGAAAGAGGAACTAAATGTCATAAATAGTGACAAAACGACAGAAGAATTTTGTGAACAGATCTGTTTTGGCATTTTTCTCACTCGTATACCGGGGTTTTTTATCAAAAAAAAATGTAGCTGCTCAACCATACTCATTATTAAATATCTTTGAAGGAATTTACTCCAAAATAACTTTAACATTTTTTACAATGCAAAAACAAATTCAAACCGAAAAGCAGACAGACCGTCTCGCATCACTCGATGTACTTCGCGGTTTCGATATGCTTTGGATTATTGGTGGTGGCAGTCTGATCGTTGCCCTATCGAAAGCGCTGGACTGGGGTTGGCTGAACGTCGTTGCCGAACAGATGGAGCACGTCAGGTGGGAAGGTTTTCACTTTGAAGACCTGATCTTTCCCCTCTTCATGTTCATTTCAGGAGTTGCTATTCCCTATGCGATCACCTCGAAAATTGAGAAAGGTGCCAGTAAGTCTGCACTTTTTATAAAAGCTGCGAAGCGGGGAGCCATTCTAATCTTACTGGGTATTTTGTACAATGGAGCATTGCAGAGAGGCTTCAGTACGATGCGCATTCCAAGTGTTCTCGGACAGATCGGTTTTGCTTATTTCTTTGCTGCAACCATCGTGATCTATACAAAAAACATGAAATCCAGAATTATCTGGCTTATTGGTATTCTTGTCTCCATCGCTATTCTTCAACTGGCAGTTCCTGTTCCCGGCCAGGGAGCAGGCTTGCTTGATCCTGTAAATGGAATAAACGCATACCTTGACAGGTTACTGATCCCCGGCAGATTACACGGAACAACTTTCGATCCGGAGGGATTACTCTGCAGCATATCGGCAATCTCCGTAACCCTGATGGGTGCTTTGGCAGGGGGAATCCTTCGCGATGGAAAACCTGCATCCACAAGAAAAGCCTCCATGCTGGCAGTGACTGGTACCACACTGGTGTTTGTTGCTTTGGCTCTTTCCACCTTTTATCCGATCATTAAAGCTGCCTGGACAGTGCCTTTTGATATACTTACCTCCGGGATAAGCTTTATACTTCTGGCTTTGTTCTACCTCTCTATCGATGTGAAAACATGGGTGAAAGATTGGGCTTGGGGAATCGGAAAATACAAAGTACTCTTTTTTAAGGTGATTGGAATGAATTCTATCACCATATATTTGACTTGCCGGATCTTTGATTTCCGTGATGCATCCAGTTTCTTTCTTGGGTTTCTTGAACCCGCCTTAGGTGGATGGATTATTATTCTGGGGGCCATTTCCCTTGAATGGATGTTTCTTTACTTCTTATACAAAAGGAAACTATTCCTGAGAGTGTAGGAGGAAAGTTATGAGTGATGAGTTATGAGTTGATGAGTTGATGGGTGTGAATTGGGAAGGCCATATTGGCGTAATGAACCGGTAGAGAACCAGTATGCTACGTCTTATTTGGAGGATGTGGTGATTTGATGATTTGCCGATTTCGACCAGCATCTTGAATCCGTTGAGATCCAACCGCAAAGCGGTTTAATATTAATAGCCCGGGGTTAAGCGACCAAAGGAGCGATACCCCGGGGTTGGGAATGAGTAACGAAAGCCGTTCGCGGTAGAGTCCAGTAAAATGCGATAACAATAATTCGAACGGAAAGGAACAGAATGAGTTATAAGTTATGAGTTGGTAAATTTGAATAGTAATCCTAAAATTAGACCTCATGTCAGTGCATAAAGAGATCAAAAGGGTGACAACACACGTTCTTGCAGAAATGAAGTTGCATGGTGAAAAAATTTCCATGCTTACCTCCTATGATTACAGCATGGCCAAACTGGTAGACCAGGCTGGAATTGATGTAATCCTTGTCGGAGATTCGGCCGCGAACGTGATGGCGGGTCATGAAACTACGCTTCCGATCACCCTTGATCAGATGATCTACCATGGGAAATCAGTGGTTAAAGCAGTCACCCGGTGCCTGGTTGTTGTCGACATGCCTTTTGGAAGTTACCAGGGCAATTCGTTGGAAGCATTGAACTCTGCCATTAAAATCATGAAAATAACTCATGCCGATGCGGTGAAACTTGAAGGAGGCAGTGAAGTGATCGAATCTGTACAAAGAATATTGTCGGCGGGAATCCCTGTTATGGGTCACCTCGGGCTGATGCCACAATCTATCAACCGTTACGGGACCTATGTTGTCAGAGCCAAAGAGGAGGTAGAGGCAACAAAATTATTGAATGATGCCAAATTACT
>JANYKW010000063.1 GCA_025358025.1 Bacteroidia bacterium
TAGCTTTGATAGCCGATATTTTCGAAATAGATATTGAAGAAATATTGGATAAAATAGCTGATGATAATCAGTCGATTACAAAACTCATCAAAATGAGGGCCGCGCTAAATGCGGCTTGAAGGAGATGCGAAACTTAAATAAGAGATTGTATTTAGGGATCGTACTAAAGTTAAAAAATAATCTTTAATGATGGCAAAAATCGAATATTTTTTTGCAATGTTTACATATAAGATCCGGCCGGGGATAGCCGGTTAATCCTCTTTTAGTATAGGTGTTTCCTGCACCTTCAACACAATAACATAACGGTGAACAGCCACAGGGCCTTTTGATTTTTCGATAATTTGATGATAACCTTTGCGAAATGCTGCCCTGTTTTTCCAGGTTGTCCCATATTCTTCCGAATCGATGCCTATTTCCACAACTCCCTTGAAGTTATCACGTTCCCATTGGGCCCGATCCAAAATAGAAGGTACTGAGTTATTTCCATAATCCATGATAGAAAAGCAACTGATGTAACTGGCAACATCAGTAAACCATTCCTTTCTGTCCTCTTCCGATTTCCAGCCAACAGCAGTTAAACTGTCGTACCAAAATGGGATATCAGCCCCCACTTCATCGGCCTCCATGCCATTTTTAATTAAAAGTTCCTTGACATCTTTATACGCATCCTTCAGCATTTGCATCAACTCTCTTTTCCGGACATCAGAAGCTGTTCCCCATTCCGGTAGTCCATGAATTTCTATATCAAGGTGAATTCCATACAACCGTTCAGACAAACTAACCGACTTATTAAATAGGATATAGTTATTCGTAATTAACTCCAGCATATCATTCCGAAACTGTGGCAAACTCCATTGTGAAGTGCCAATAAGGTATACTGATTTGATATGATTGTCGTATAAACTCTTATTCCATTTTTTAAAATTTTCCTTTTCTACGGGATTACTTGCCATTCGTAAGTAATCACCATAAACCCTGGTGACATTATTTTTCTTGTAGCTTTTCAATACTTTCGCGGCTTTCTCCGCATCGTTAACCACAAAATTCATACCCATTGGCTCGGTCTGGGAACCCCAATGCCAAACGCTCAGTATCTGCTTGACAGGCTTGGACTTATTGACAGGTGATGCATTTACTGCAGAAGGAACAATGCCCGTCAGTACCTCAATAATTATGACAGCTACAATAAATTTCTTCATAAGCCGATTTTTCCCAATAACCAGGAAGGGCCCGGTTGTTTATTACTTGAATATAAGTTCAGAAGGAGCAAAAACCATTTCATGATTTTCAATTTCACATTCGAAAATAACAAAATTTTTCAAGATAACGCCAGAGAATAAACTGGTCACATTTGTCCTGATTAATCTTTCACCCACAAGCAACTGTGCAAAATGCTATTACTTCTAACTCTTGATTCTACCATCTTTGGCAAGGGGGGAAAATGGACCTTATTAATTTTGAATTACTTATATGCGCAAATTAGAATCTGACAATCTTAATGGTATTTTCGAAGTGAATAGCTATATAAATAGACCCGATTGAAAAACATGCGCTTATTTTTCTTCCTATTATCTGTCGTATCCTTTAAGGCACAGGGGCAGACCAGAAACCTGACTGGAAATGTGGTGATTACATTTGACACTGACGCCATCGCTGCAGCACATACTTTGGCGGATTGGCAACCAACAAACTTGGCCAGAACCCGCTCTCTGGGGATATCTTTATTTTTGTTAACCACACCCGAACCATGATCAAATTCTGGTTTGGGACCAGACCCGATTTGCCATCTGGCACAAACGATTGGAACAGGGAACTTTTGAGATGCCGCAGATCGAAAAGTCAAAAAATTCTGTTGAAATCAACCGGCAAAAGCTGATGCTGATCCTGGAGGGAATCTCCCTGAAAAGTGTTCAAAACCGCAAGAATTTTTTATTAAAAAATGATGAAAATAATTCAGAGACTGTTTAAAATTTGAAATTACACCCAAAATCAAAAAAAATACCCCGGCCCTAAAGGGTGTTTTTTGATTTTTAGGGCTCCCTTCAGGGTTCGGGGTAACCCTAAAAATCAAAATGAATGAAATTTAAACAGTTTCTAAATGAAATCGCCATGATTTGTCAATCATCAACAGAGATGAAAATTTACCTCATGGCTATTCTATTTGGCAAATAAAAAACAAATTATTATCAAATAAATAACGAACTTAG
Organism: Bacteroidia bacterium; assembly: GCA_025358025.1. Taxonomy (GTDB): domain Bacteria; phylum Bacteroidota; class Bacteroidia; order Bacteroidales; family Prolixibacteraceae; genus CAINVV01. The sequence continues at coordinate 2,208 of JANYKW010000063.1, forward strand.
TAGTTGCAGAAATGGCAATTTAATCAAATACGTTTCTTATAAACATGGATTACTCAAGCATTAATTTACGATACAGTAATTTGGCGACGACTGAATGTTGCCTGTCATGCGGAGGTGCGCTCAATTTTTCACAAGTTAAATCCGGAGAAATTTGCGTCGATCTGGGAAGCGGCCGGGGTACAGATGTGCTTCGGATGGCTGAACAAGCTGGAGCGGAAGGATTTGCATATGGTATTGATATCTCGGATGGTATGCTGACAACAGCCAGAGAGAATGCCCGCAAATTTGGCGTAACCAATGTGAAATTTATCCGGAGTGAACTGGAGAAGCTTGAATTGTCTGATCAGACTGCTGATCTGGTTATTTCCAATTGTACCATAAACCATGCAACTGATAAAACAGCAGTATGGAGTGAAATTTTCAGGGTATTGAAAAATGGAGGTCGATTTGTGGTAAGTGATATCTATGCGACCTCACCGGTACCGGATGTGTATAGGACAGATCCGGTTGCTGTAGCAGCGTGTTGGGCAGGTTCAGTAACCCGTGAGGAATACATTGAAACGATAAAAGTTGCCGGATTTCAGTCTGTTACCATTCTGGAGGAGACCAATCCTTACCCAAAGGGAAAGGTGGAAGTATCCAGTTTCACGATAGCAGGGAAAAAACCAGGGATCAAAGCTCGTTGCTGCTGTTCGAATTAGGGTATTACTGCATTTTCTAAAATGGCTTTTCTAAGCAAATATATATTTTTGTAATTCATTCATTAATTGTTTTTTAGATGAAAAGTTTGGTTAAGAAGCAGGAAGTGCATAAAAGCGTTGTCATAGCTCAGTGCTGTGCCAAGACTTCCAAATCGGTTGTGGGATGCCACGACTAAATTAATATGAATAAGCCTGCCGGGAAATTTCTCTCCCGGTAGCTTATTCTGAGATTTGCGATTTCGGGATTTTCGGGTACGGAAACGAAGATCTGTATTTCAAATCGCTATATATCATGTATGACAGGTAATCCATAATTGTACGGATGATTAAATCCAGGCATAATATAGTTTCAAAAGTCGCTGGCTCGGAGGATTTCTTCGTGGTGAATATGTTGAGCGGTAATGCTGATCTTTTAACCAAAGAGGAAGCGCAGTTTTTGACTCTGGAGGATCCTGCCCCTCTTGTAAGTTCAAATGAGCATGCTGCGATGAAGGATAACGGTTACCTGACGACTCCAGAAAGTGAAAGCAAACTTTTCCGAAACCGCTATTTCGATTTTGTGGACCAACGCGATGACGAAGAGGTCCAGCTTTTTTTTGTTCCCAATTATAGCTGCAACTTCAGCTGCAGCTATTGTTACCAGGATGAGTATACCAATCCGAGCCAAAGCGCGACACCCGGATTAATTGAGGCATTTTTTCTGTATGTCCGCACTGAATTTGCAAATCGGCGTAAATACCTGACCATTTTTGGCGGAGAACCACTCTTGAATACACCTCTTCAGCGCAACCTGATCTCCCTGATGGTAGAGAAATCAAATGAACTTGGCATTGATATTTGTGTGGTAACCAATGGCTACTACCTCGAAAATTACATAGATCTCCTCTCAAACGGACAGATCCGTGAGATACAGATCACCCTGGATGGTACCAAAAGCATACACGACCAGCGTCGTTTTCTAAAGGGCGGATCTCCCACCTTTGAGCCAATAGTACGTGGCATTGATGCCGCCCTTGCTGCAGGTTTCCCTGTGAATCTTCGCATGGTGACAGACAAGCAAAATATCGACAATCTTCCTGATCTGGCTGCTTTTGCCATTGATAAAAAGTGGACTTCGAATCCGCACTTCAAGACCCAGATCGGACGAAATTACGAGTTGCACCATTGTCAGTCTACTCCGGATCAATTGTTTACCAGAATTTCTCTCTTCAGAAAAATATTTGAGCTGACAGAAAGTTTTCCGCACATACTCGAGTTTTACAAACCGTCTTATTCTGTTGCTAAATATCTGTCAGAGAACGGTGTATTGCCTGATCCGTTATTTGATGCCTGTCCTGCCTGCAAATCGGAGTGGGCTTTCGACTATACCGGACGCATATACTCATGTACTGCAACAGTTGGAAAAGAAGAGGAGGCTTTGGGCACTTTCTATCCGGAGGTGACAAGGAATGAACGGCTCATCCATGATTGGGCTTCCAGGGATGTCACTTCGATCGAAGAATGCAGGAACTGCTCCGTACAGCTTGCCTGCGGTGGAGGTTGTGGTTCGGTTGCCAAAAACAGGAATGGCTCTATCCTCTCTCCCGATTGCCGGCCGGTGAAGGAATTGCTCGAAATAGGATTCAAGGCTTATTTTGGAGATATGAGATATGAGACATGAGATATGAGACATGAGATATGAGACATGAGGCAGAATCATTTTGCATGGAAGGAACATGATAGAAGAGCAGAGCAAAAATAATAGGTATCAAAATGAAAGAGATCAGCAGTTCAGAATTTGAAAAGGAAGTATTGCAGGGAGGTAAAGTAGTATTGGATTTTTACTCCACAGAGTGTCCGCCCTGTGAAGCGGTGGCTCCAAAATTTGAATCCCTGGCCGGAATGTATGGTCACGAGATCAAATTTGTAAAGATGTACCGTCAGCAGAACCGCGAATTATCCGACAAGCTAGGAGTAAAATCCTCCCCAACACTGCTCTTTTTTGATCAGGGGAAGGAGGTCACAGAAAGGCTTGCCGGCGGGATTAAACGCAGTGACATTATCAAAAACCTGAATGCTATGTTACCGGATCAGGCAGTAAACGAAATTGCAAGCAAAATTAAACCACTGGTTTCTGAGTTTGATGTGATCGTTCTCGGTGGGGGCCCCGGTGGGTTGACCGCCGGATTGTACCTCTGTCAGGCAAAAATCAGTACGGTACTGGTCGACATTTCTTTGCCGGGCGGACATGTTTCCACGACCCATGAAGTATCCAATTACCCTGGATTTATTGATCCTCAGGCAGGTTACATGTTGTCGCATAACATGTCGGAGCAGACTAAAATGTGTGGCACTGTTTTCAAAGTTGCAGTTGATGTAACCAAGGTAGACCTCATAAAAAGAACGGTGGTTGTAGACGATCTGGAAACCATTCATGCCAAAAAAATCATCATTGCCACGGGAACAACTCCTAATCTGACAGGAGCAAAAGGTGAGCGTGAGCTGAAGGGCAAGGGAATTTCCTATTGTGCTACGTGTGATGCCAAATATTTTGTTGATAAAGAGGTTATTGTAATAGGCGGAGGAAATTCTGCCGTTGAGGAGAGTGACTTTATCTCCAAATTTGCTTCCAAAATCACCATCATACACCAGTTTGCTTCCTTCACTGCCAACAAGACAGCCCAGGATAAATTACTCGCCAATCCAAAAATTCACCCGGTCTTTCTGCATGAGCCCCGTTCTTTCAAAAAGGTAGGAGACCGCATGGTCGTTGAAGTAGAGGATTTAACCACCAAGGAGATCAAAACCATCGAAGGTGACGGCGTTTTTATTTTCATCGGAATGAAGCCCAACCTGGGGCTTTTTACCGATAAACTTGAACTCGATCAATGGGGCTACATCAAAACAGACGACGAGATGCGTACCTCCATCCCGAATGTACATGCTGTGGGGGACGTAATCAGCAAGAAATACCGTCAGATTACTACTGCAGTCGCGGATGGTACCATCGCAGCCATTTCCATTGCCAAAGAGTTGGATTAAGAGAGAAATATTGCTATCTTAGTGGGTATATCCAAACCGGATGTTTCAACGTTTGATGCACGCAATAATTACCTTAAAAAATAAAGCCATGCTGGAAAATCAACCAATTTTTGAAAAAGAGAGTCTGTTTGGATTCAATGAAACAGTTGAATTGCTAACCCGTGCTGCTACCGACAGGGAGTGGGGCAATCCTGCTACCCACGACCTTCAGCAAACACTGGCAAAATCCGGTAAATCAGTCAGGCCGGTAAAGGTGATTGAAATATGCAAACCAGCTTATTCCGGACAGATGCTGGAAAGAAGTGACGAGCGGGTTGTCTCGGTGATGATGCCATGCCGTATCTCAGTCTACGAAAAAGCAGATGGTAAAATCTATGTTGCTACCTTAAATGTCAGATCATTTGTCCAGAGCATGCCGGATGCTATTCAGGAAGTGATGATCGAAGCCTCTGATGAGCTGGATGAGATTGTCAGGGCTGTGACAAGTTAAGACCAAATCGAATATTCCTCCGGGTGTTTCTTTCCGGTATTTTGGAGTTGCCTGAAAATGTCTCCTGTATGTTTTCAATTTTTCCTATGGCATCTCCTTCTTCAGCATTTGCATTAATTTGGCCGTCTCCGGATTTTACATGAATTGAAGATTCGCGCAGGCCTGAGACCCTTCTTCAGGCAACAAAGGGTAATTTGCATATTTCCAGATATTTAAAAAAGATCATTTATTTTGTTCACTGCTTCTTTTTGAGAGGGGAATGCCTTAACTTTATATAGAGTGGAGTGCACAAAGCTTAGGCAGATTCCGAAAAGCCTGAAAACAGAGTAGGAAAATTTGGAAATACTTTTGGTTATGAAAGATTTAGAAAGGAGTGAGCTAATTGCAATAGATGGTGGATACGCAAAAATGCCACCTTGGGTGAGAGGAGGTTTGTGGTTTGGAGTGTTGTGCTCCATCGCAGAGAATTGGTCAGATATTAAATCGGGAATTGTTGATGGCTGGAATGATGCGATGAAAGAGAAGTAAGTATTCTTAATAAAATACGACTCAAGCAATGGAAACGAAAAATAGTAATGAATTTAGTTTTATAGAACTAACTGTTGATGAGGTAAAATCTATTAATGGAGGAGTGCCCTCTAAATCAACATCAATCTATTACGATGCATTTTATTATTTTAGTATAGGTGTTGGAAAGGCCTATAAGGCCGCAGAAGGATTGTTCACTTTTAGTTGGTGGGCCGATCGAAGTTTAGATACTTCCTCGTAATTAACTTCCCGGAAGAAAGAGGCCATCAATCGCTTTCTTCCGGACTTTATTTGCTATGAAAAGATATTATAATCAATGCCTTACACTAGACATTAAAAAACAATAAATCAGTAATTTAATGAAAATATGCAGACCAAGATTAAACTAAAAAAAGAAAGTGAGAACTTTGATGTCGATCTTTTGAAAAGTATCTTGAAAGTAATGTTATTTGTGTTGGTAATTGTTTCAACGCTTGATTTATATGTTCCATTAAAAATGTGGATATTAGGAGATACCATATATTTTAGCGACTTATTCTCATATATTAAATTGAGGCACCATATCCCGTATATATTGATAATTGGTTTTGTCGCCGGATTTTTTTGGGATATAAGCATTAAAGAAAATTCAAATAAAAAGAAGACGCTATAATTTTACTTTATAATTGTAATCCTTATAACCTTTCTGAAAGGGGCTATTTTTGCCAGATAATAGTAATATAGGTATTATCTGGTAAAAAGATATAATGGTCAAAAATGGTTGGTAAAAAGTTCTGTATGCCTTATCAATAATGGGATTGAGGGAGTATTTCAAAGTCCACGTGCAATAGTTCTTATTCTTTGTGAAACAGCGCCTCTTCTTTGATCTCTCCCTTGGCGAACCCGGGACCTGCCCAACTGACATCCAGTTTGTTGGATCCACCCTCCTGGAAATATTTCACGGAAATAAGATGATAACCTTCTCTGAGGGCTATTTCGGTGAAGACTTCGGTTGCAGGATGCAGCCCGTCCAGATTGATCAGCAATTTGTCATCCAGGAAGAACTTTCCGCCATCGTTGGTTGTAAAATAAAAGGTATAAATCCCATCTGAGGGAATCTTAACAAACCCGTCAAAGTCGAATGCGAAATATTGATCCCGCTCTTTCCCTGCAGTTGAAAAGCCCGGAATAATGCCGGTTTTAAAGGGTTTCAGACTTGCAAAATCATTCACCATCCGGAAGGTGCCGTGGTAATAGTTAAATTTGAGTCCGGGTGCAATCTCTCCCGGATTAACCGGACTGGCAACAGTTGTTTTCTTTATTTCGGTGGTGGCAGGCAGGCTTTCCTGTTCTCCGGCAAAGGCCTTCATTTTAAGGATTGTACTCTTATTGACGACAAAAGGCTTACTATAAACCGGAGAATTCCGGTCAGGTTCCTTCCCGGTGAGGGTGTAATGTATTACAGCATCCCTGGTGTCACATGCCAGTGTCACGATTGTCTGATCGAGAAATAATTTTCTGGTATCTGTAACATAAGGTGTAGTTACAATAGTTTCAGACCTATTTTGCTGGGGATGTTCAGAATCAGAGGCCCATTGCTTGTTGGGTTCGGAGCCCATCTCAAGAACCAGCTCGCCTCCCCTGACCAATTCATCATGACTGAACCAGAATCTGTTGAGCGGTTTGCCGTTCAGGGTGGCTGATTGAATATACCTGTTTTCGGGCGCGAAATTTTTGGATCTGATCATGAACTGTTTTCCCGGGTAATAAACAGAGTCAAGGGTGAGGGTAATCTTTTCAAAAAGCGGTGAGGCAATCTCATACGCCGGGTTCATTCCTGAACCACCATCCATCTCAAAGAGTCCCATGGCACTCATTACAAACCAGGCACCCATCTGTCCTTCGTCTTCGTCGCCCGGATATCCCTGGGCAGTTGAGCCATAGTATTTGTCCAGTATTTCCCTAACCCATTTCTGGGTCAGCCAGGGTTTGCCTGAATAGTTGAATAGCCAGGCTGCCTGCATATTGGGCTGGTTGCTGTGGTTGACAAAGTTACATGTGAAATTGGGAAGGGATTTTTCAAAACCCTCCTCCAGCCGGTTGTTGAACTCTTCTTTGCCCATCAGGCCAATCAAACCCTTCAGGTCGTGAGGAACAAACCAGCTGTACTGCCAGGCGTTGGCCTCTACATAATCGCGGGTACCAAAATTATCAGATTTTCCTACCGCAGACTTATTCGGACTGAACTCTTCGTACCATGGACCACCCTCGTGTTTGGGGCGCATGTATTTTGTAGAAGGATCGAAAACGTTTCGGTAGTATTGTGAGCGTTTCATGAAGCAGCGGTAGTCATCCTCTTTTCCAAGTGCTTTGGCCAGCTGCCCTACACACCAGTCGTCGAAGGCATATTCGAGGGTGTTTGAGACAGGTCCGTCGTCGGATGGAACAAAACCCATGCTGAGATATGGCGTCAGGTTGCCGTTCCCGGCATAACCACCACATGGATGTTGCTGACCGGGTCTGGTCTGGATCTCTTTCATTGCCCTGAAGGCTTTGTCAATATCGAAATCGCGGATGCCTTTCATCCAGGCATTTGATATCAGCGGAATTTCATGCTCTGCTACCATGATGCCCGAGTATTCGAGTCCGCCTGGACCACGGTTTAGCCATCCGCCGTCATCATAAAGCTGAAGTTCTGATTTAACCCACTTGGAGGCGATAGAAGGATTAACCAGCGACCACAGCTGGTTCAGGTTCCAGAATGTCATCCAGAATGCATCACAGCCATAAATAGGGTTTTCCGGGTTGGGAAGCTGTCTGACAGTTTCGCAGGCATCAGAATATTTCCCGTTGACATCGCTGAAAATTGAACGGGCACAATAGGAGTGATACAGATTGGTATAGAATTTTACTTTATCATTTTCGCTTCCACCTTCCACTTTTATTTTGCTGAGAAGGTCATTCCAAACCTTTCTGGCATTCATGTGAACGGCATCGAAATCCCCTCCAAAAGGATTGAGTTCTGTTTCAAGATTAAGGCGAGCCTGTTCGGTACTCACAAAAGAAATACCAGTACTCACTATAATTCTTTGATTTTCAGATGTTACAAAATTTAGAAATGCCCCGATATCCATGTCATGCTCTGTTGCAATCGAATCCAGGTTATCGGATATTTCTGTTCCTTTCCATCCTCCCATGGACTGAAATGGCACGCTGAAACGGGAAACAAAATGGATGGTATAGTCGTTCCAGCCATCGATGCGATGAATGGTTCCGGTTATTTCCGTATCGTTTATTTTATGAATGGAGGCATGGCTAATAATTGGATGACTCTCCTCAGGTGCTTGAAGATCGATCATAATCCTTGATGAACTGCTTTTGGGAAAGGTATACCGCTGAACTCCGCATCGGGTAGTAGCAGTTAATTCGGCCTGGATTTTGTAATCTTCCAGTATAACAGAATAATATCCTGTTGAGGCAATTGCACTCCCTGTTTTAATTCTGGAGCGGTAGCCTCCTTCCGGATGCTCTTTTGTTCCGGGCTGGGTATGAAGCTCTCCTGTTACGGGCATCATCAGAAAACTTCCCATCATCCAGGAATGTATGTGTCCAAAACCACAAATACTTTTGATACTGTCTTCATATCCGGCATTCATAAGCCACTCGTCCGTATTGTCCGGACTAAGTTTGACCATCCCGAAGGGCATTGCAGGCCCGGGGAACTGCATCCATCTGCTTATTGAAGTACCTATAAAAGGATCAACATAGTCGGCAGGGGCCGTCCTTTTTTGGGACTGACAACCTGCAAAAAGAAAAAGAACGTAACAAAAGAGGTAGATTCTGTTCATTGGTTGTAGTAGTTTCGATGAGTATTGTCATAAAGCTAAACAATAATTGGCAAAAAATCGCCATGATTTCCTAATCATGGCGATTTCTGATGGATTAACTGAACCAATGATTTTTTCTGCCGGCGTGCCGCTTAAGCAAAAATAGCCTGGGAGTGTTGGTTATTGAATATTTACTTCCGCTAAAACAGGCAGATGGTCGGAAGGATAAAACATTCCGAATGAGTCTGATAATACACCGTGGCGAAGTACATTCACTTTTTGGTTGATAAAGATGTAATCGATCACTCTTTTGGACTCCTTCACTGCAAATCCGCCGCTTGTACCTGTGGGGCCATAGGGTGCAGACTGGCATTTGTCGCGGGAGTCGAATAGCACTTTGAGAATTTCCTGAATAGGAGTATTTTCTTTGGATGAGTTAAAATCTCCTGTAAGAAGCAGGGGCAGATTCTCCCTGTTGATTTCTCCAATAAATTTTAGAATAAGTTTCGCAGATTCTTCACGGGCTACTTTGCCACTATTGTCGAAGTGGGTGTTAAAATGGTAGAAATATTTTTTTGTTTCCTTGTCTTTGAACTTGATCCAGGTGCATGTCCTGTTGCATCCTGCATCCCATGCAAGTCCGGGTTTATCGGGAGTTGGGCTGAGCCAGAAAGTTCCGGCATCGATTTTTTCAAACCTTGATTTCCGGTAAAAAATGGTCATGAATTCGCCGGCTTCCTTGCCATCATCACGACCTACACCAAAACAATCGAATTCAGGAAAACTGGCTTTCAGGTCGTTCATCTGCACCAGAAGTGCCTCCTGAACGCCAAAGATATCGGCCTGGTGAAACTTTATCAATCCTGCAACCTTATCTTTCCGCAAAGGCCAGGCATTTACGCCATCGTTCGGAGTATTCATCCGGATGTTGTAGGTCATGATGTTGAAGGAGCTCTCTTTTTTGCTTTTCCCAAAAACTGAGGCTGACGGGGAGATTGCCAGAATAGCTCCGGCGATAAATAATAAAATAACTCTCATAATAATAGTGTAAAGTGATTATATATAGTCTTTTAAGGAAGCAATCCTGTTGATTTCTCAACAGGATTGCAGCATGTGTCAGATTTCTCTTTAACTTATTAAGATCTCAAACATGCGCTTTATTACCAACCCGGATTTTGTTTGAGGGCAGGGTTTAGCAGCAGGTCTGTTTGTGGAATGGGATAAAAATACATTTTGTCTTCCCATTTTCTGGAGATGTTGTTCATCCAGGTGAGTTCACCACTGGTGCCATTTTTTAACAATTGTGTATTTGCTTTTCCGGCAACAGTTGGAGAAACATCCACATAGGTTACACCGGCAACTGCAGGAGAAGGCTTGGTTCCCTGAAAGAAAGCCACATCGAGGATGCCGTCTTCATTCAGGTCCATCGGAGTCACAAGTGCGGGAACATAGAATCCATTCCATTCCTGGTTCATGAGGGGACCTCTTTTCCACCTCAGGAGATCGGCGAAGCGGAATCCTTCGCAGCACAGCTCAATCCCGCGTTCTCTCCTGATCTCAAGAATTGTTGGGTCACTGATTCCAGGAAAATAGTTGGTAACGAGATAAGGATCTACCGAAGTTGGTTTTGTCGTTAAACCTGCTGTTATCCCACCTCTTGTGCGAAGAACTCCAATTGTTTTTGCCCAATCCGCATCAGTCAGCGTTCCCAACTCAGCGTTGGCCTCGGCATAATTGAGGAGGACCTCGGCATATCGGAATTGCGAAATCGAGTTGATGTTAAGGTCTCTGGTGTCGTAATACATATCGTCGAGGGCCCATTTAATAGGCATGTATCCTGTAAAAGTGTAAGAAAAGATTGGTGGTCCAGGGACAAGAACGCCTCCGCTTATTCTTTTGTAATCACCCAGACGGATGGTCTGTTTGAGTCTTAAATCCCTGTTTTTAACCTCATCTTTGAATAACATGGTGTTGTAGGCCGGGTTGCTTGTAAAAGGCGTGCCATCCAGATTCAGATAGGTGTTGATGAAGGTCCGGGTTAAACTGGCTTTGTCGCCATACGTACCACTGGTCCAATACCAGTTGGCATCGTTAAGAACTGCCAGGGCGAGATCGCAGATTGCGGAAAGCATTACTTCACTGGCTATTGGAAGCGGATTGGTAAATACCGTCCGGTATGATTTTCCCGGTCCTCCTGTCGTATAAATCGAATATCCACCTTTATCCATCACCTCCTTGGCAGCGGCTGAAGCATAATTTAAATAGGTGTCTGCCGTATTTTGAAGATTCAATTCAGGATGGTATTTTCTGAATGTACCTTCAAAAAGGGCTACCCTTGCTTTCAGGGCATAGGCGACATATTTGGTTACAAGGCTGCGGGTCGGATCATTGGTTGATTTGATGTTGGCACAGGCATAGTCCAGATCCACCATGATTGAATCCATCACCAGGGTTCGCGGATCGCGCGGTCCATATAAAATTGGATCGTTCACATCAAGCGGTTTCCCGATCCATGGAACATCCCCGAATCGTTTTACTTTTTCAAAATAAAAGTAAGCCCTGAAGAACTTGGCAATACCCAGGTAGTTCTTCCTGATATCAACAGGAACCAATGGATCGGTGCAACCTGCAATGAAATAATTGATGTTCCTTAAATCGGTCCAGGTCCATCCAGTGCTCAGGGTTGGAGCAAAGGCACCTTCCTGAATAAAGGAGTTCACAGATTTAACCGCCATGTAATCGGTCATGGCATCCAGACTGGTACTCTTTCCGAGAAGGATGGAATAGAATGAATTGGCATACAGGTCGAGTCCTGCCTGGCTGCCAAAAACAGCAGATTTTGATGCGGTTGATACCGGTGTTTCTTCCAAATCGCATCGAACAAAAAGAAGGCTTAAGAGGAGAATCCACAAATATTGTTTTTTCATAACAGAAATTTTTAGAATGATGTTAGAATGTAATGCTTAATCCGAAAGAGATACTTTTCAGCATAGGATAGTTGTATCCGTCTCCTGAATTTCCGCCGGGACTAAATACCTGGTCAGATGGTACGGTATTTTCAACATCAATTCCTTTCACTAGTTTATAAAGTGGAGAGTAGGCCCATAGATTTTCACCGGAGAAGAATACTTTCAAATTTTGGGCTCCGATTTTAGAAATCAGGCTTTGCGGCAGGTTGTATCCAAACTGGAAATTGGCCAGTCTGATAAAAGCTACATTTTGTTTGTACTTTGTCTGAACTACACCAAGTTCCCTGGCTGAGTTGCTGGATGCAGCGCGTGACATGGTTCTTGGGAAATAGGCTTCTGTATTGGTAGGAGTCCACATGTTTCCAAGGTGCCATTTGGGAATATTATTATAAGGCCTGTTGTATTGACCCCAGAAGAATTCAGCTTCGACACTCGGATACCAGTCCTGTTTCATTACCCCATTTGCAAAGGCAGAAACGAAGAAATTGTTCCAGTCAGCACCAAGGCTAATACCGTAAGTGTAATGTGCGGCAGTGTTCCCGATAATTTTTCTGTCACCCGGATTGGATACCCTGTTGGTTCCAATGTTAATGAATCCATCGTTGTTCAGATCCTTCAATTTAATATCTCCTGCATACCAGATATTGGTTGGAGATGCCCTCATTTGCGGACTCTGTTTGGCATGTGCTGCAACATCGGCATCGTTGAGGAAGTATCCTTCTGTTTCATAACCCCACATTTCGCCAATCACCTGACCTTCGTAATAGTCGGAGAGTAATTTGTCCGGGTTGTTGTACCTGGTAATAACCGCCTTGCTATCAGCAAGGGTTAGCCTGACATCGTAGTTGAAAGGTTTTGCCGCTAATTTGAAATTGTCTCTCCAGGTTACTGAAATTTCCCAGCCTTTTGTCTCCAGGTCGGCGTAGTTGCCTTTGGGTGGTGTGGCACCAAAAGTAGCAGGGAGTGTAAGACCGATGGTAAACATGTCGACTGTATTTCGCTGGTATATGTCGCCAACAAACCGCAAACGGTCAGACAACATGGAGAAGTCGAGACCAATGTCTGTGGTGGTAGATGTTTCCCAGGTGATTCCGTCGGGCAGCACGGAAGGTCTGCTTGTTTGCTGAGGTCTTACACCATTCAGGATGTTTCCGGATTGTGATATCGAGAATTGTTCCTGGTACACATAGGAACCAATATTCCCGTTACCCAACGAACCATAAGAAGCCCTGACCTTTACATCGGAAAACAGTTTTGGGGAAACATGCCAAAAGGATTCTTTAGAGAGTCGCCATCCGCCTGATACGGAGGGGAAGAATGCATATCGCTGGGTAGCAGGGAATTTGGACGAACCATCATATCTTCCGTTAACCTCAACCAGGTATTTGTCTTTGAAGGAGTAGTTTATCCTCGCGAAACCACCCAGGATAGCCCACTTTTCATAGCCACCACCCGTGGTAATCAATTGCCCCAGGGCCAGGTTCATATCGGTGGCATCTTCATAGATCAATCCATTTCTTTGGGCAGCAAGCCGATTGTAGACAGACTGTTCATAGTTGTAACCAATCAGGCCTTTCAAATAATGCATCCCGTTGAAAGTATTCTCATATTCTGTAAAGAGGTTGGCCGCCAGATATTGTGTCTCGCGGTTGTCGTAAGTAAGGTCATTGGTGGCAGTTCCAACAAAAGCAGTGACCCCGGGTTTGTTGCTATAGGGAACCTGAACCTGTTTCCGTTTCGTATTGTTGTTGGTGTTCCTCATGGTAAAATCTCCTTTGACCCTTAATTTGTCGTTGAGGAACATGGCAGTAAAGCCGGCAGTATTTTTGAATACCTTTTTCTTGTTGTCTATCCCATTCTTGCCATACCACAAATCACCCACGTTGTAAACAGAGACCATCGTCAGCGACCCATCCGGGTTAAACATCGTCCCGTTCGGGTGACCTTCATCTGCAATATTTCTCCATATTCCGCTACCTTCACCAACGTTCGACGGGTTGTGGTAGAACATATCTGAATATTCCGTGTTGTTATCGAATGTTAACCAGGGTGCAAGTTTAACTGAACCTTTTGCACGAAAATTCTTCATGTTGTAATCGTCCGAATTGTACCTGAACAATCCATCCTGGGCCATGTAGCGTCCGGAAACCAGATAAGAGACCTTATCGGAACTACCCGTAACTGTGAGATTATTATCGGTAGCGCTCAAGTTGTTTTTGTACAGTTCCCCATAAAAATCGGTACTCCCGAAGTAGACATATTCGCCGGTTACCGGATCGATATCTACTGTTTTATATGGCTGACCGGAATCTACTCTCTTTTTGAACTCATCCAGGTAAGCCTGAGAAAATTTCAGCGTCTTGTTGATGTTCTGCGGGAAAGAACCATCTCCGTTAACAAAAGCCTCGGAAAACATCTTCACCCAGGTGTATCCGTCTGTGACAAAATCGGGAGATTTAACAGGATCTTTTATGGCATAACTGGTTGAAAAAGTTACAGTTGTTTTACCTTTTTCCGGATTTTTTGTGGTAAGCAATACAACTCCGAATGCTCCTCTTGCTCCATAGATAGAGGCAGAGGCTGCATCTTTCAGGATGGATACGCTGGCAATGTCGTTTGGATTTAACAAACTCGGATCTCCTTCGACTCCATCAATCAGTACCAGGGCGCTACCTCCCTGTCCGATAGAGGTGGTACCACGGATGTTGTAACTCGGAGCCTGGTTTGGTTTTCCGTCCTGCAGCTTGATGTTAAGGTTTGGAATAACTCCCTTTAGACCCTGTGAAACATTGGCTATCGGACGATTATCAAATACATCACCTTTCACCTGGTCAACAGCACCGGTTAAATTGGTTTTTTTCTGCGTACCATATCCAACCACAACTACCTCTTCAACACCTACTGAACTTGTCTTTAGTGTCACATTAATAGTCGTTTTTGTTCCGATCGGTTGTTCCTGCATATCCATTCCGATGAATGAGAAAGATAAAACATTGACCCCTGCAGGAATCCCCGTAAGGGTATATTTCCCGTTGTTGTCTGTTACCGTTCCGATGGTTGTCCCTTTTGCTACAACAGAGACACCCGGTACAGGTGTGTTGCTATCGTCTTTAACGACCCCGTTTACCGACTTCTGTTGTCCAAAAGCCATTCCTGACATAACCGCTATCATCAGAACCATTGAGAGCAGCACCCTGATCAACTTTTCCCTGGGTTGAAAAATCAGCTTCCTTTTTTTCATAGATTCATAAACTTTAAGTTGGATTAATTGTGATAAGTGAAAATATATATTTAGTTGAATATTAGTTATTTTGCCATGCAATTTCTCATTTCAAACTGAATTTAAGCTGCTTCATTTCAACACACAATTGATCGATTGGAAAAATGATTGCATGTGATTACATTCTTCCATGTGCATGAAAAAAGGGGAGAAACATATGCCAGTCAATTTGTTAGTTTTCCTTAAATCAGCTCTGGAAAGGAGCTGATGATTTTTTCGTTTGGTTTTAACCTTGCCAAAGCAATCTAAAAGTAAGAATAATAAAATTTAAATACAAATTGGAAATTCGATATATGCGAATATTCATGTTTTAATTTCAGTCTGGAGAATTCCAAAAAAAAGCCCCGTCTCTGCAGGAGAACGGGGCTTTTTACAAGAATGCATTTGCTACTTTTTGAGGATCGGTTTGATTTCAATATTCCGGTAATATACTTTACCATGATCGCCCTGAAGATAAATCGGCCCTGGTATAAATTCATCCGGGGTGATGGCTCCGCCGGTACATCCCAGCACAGGCTGGTTGTTGATGATGGTTTTCCCGTTAAGAATGACTGTTACGTGTCTGTCGCAGAGAGTAATATCCATGTCCTGCCATTCTCCGGCAGGTTTTTCGGCTGATTCGGAAGGAGTAATCCTGCTGTAGAGTGCCCCCATATTGTGGGGATCAAGTGCTTTTTCATAGCTGTCAACCACCTGAATTTCATAAATGCCACGCAGGTAGACCCCGCTGTTGCTGCCGGCCGGAACATTGACCTGGAGTTTCAGGTTGAAATCTTCGTACTTATCTACCGTGCAGAGGTTGCCATACGAAATATGAGGCTGTCCCTCTTTTTGAGCGGGATCGTTGACAAGTGTACCGTCCACAATAGCCCATCCGCTGGTCTTCTTCTCTTCCAGTAGTTTCCAACCGGTAAGGTCTTTGCCGTTGAGTAATTTAACCGGTTTCCCATAAACCAGTTTGGAGATATCCGGTGCAGCAGGTACGTCAGAAATCTTTTTTCCTGTGAAACGCATGGTTGAAGAACTTCCATCTTTCTGTGGCGTAATCTGT
The DNA here is from genome assembly GCA_025358025.1 of Bacteroidia bacterium. Lineage (GTDB taxonomy): Bacteria > Bacteroidota > Bacteroidia > Bacteroidales > Prolixibacteraceae > CAINVV01. The sequence goes on from JANYKW010000063.1 coordinate 18,054, forward strand.
TCACCAACAAGCTGGTCGCCATAAATTGAGAACCTGTGCTCGGTGCTTGCTACATGTATGCGCTCCGGAGCACCGGGAGCACCGGCCGTGCGCACATAATTGCGGGTACGGGTAACTACCAGCGTCTCGCCTTCCATGTACACATTTGAAACAGGTTCAACGCTGCCGCCATACCAGAGCAGACTCGCTTCCAGGTAGGTATCCATCTGTTTAACCTCCAGCCAGCCGGCGCCTCCGGGGAGGAAGAGTGCCCAACGGCCCAGAAAAGGTTTGGCTGAGTCAACTGCTTTTGAAATGTTCGGGATTGAAAACAGCAACAACAAAGTCCCGATCAGCGTGATTTTTCTTAACATGTGATCAAATTTTAAAATTGGATTTGTAGTATGGATTGAATTGCCATTCAAAGGTAAAGAAAATAGTTTGAAAGGCTTAAAAAGTTTGAAAGGTAAATGTGCGTAACATTTCAAACTTTATAAACAATAAAAACATTTCAAACAAATTTGTATCTGCGTGATGCTTTTACATTATAACAACTCTTTATACCCTGGAATGCTATCCAGTATTATGGGGCGTCCGCGTTGCAGCCCGACACCGGTAACTTTTGCATGGGAGATCAGCTTATTCTCAGGCAGTTTAAATATATCCTGTTCAAAGATCAGCCTCAGGAACCCCACTTTACGGGTAGAAACAGTTACCTTGAAAAGATCACCGCTCCTGAGCGAAAATTTATAGTCGATCTCTACCCTGGAGACAATCAGGTCAATTCCTTCGGTATGCAGCTTCGCAAAATCAATCTTCCTGCCCAACAGAAACTGGTGCCGGGCATGTTCATAATAGTTCTGGTATACGGCGTTGTTGACGATTCCCTGTAAATCACATTCGTAGTCACGAACCGAAAACTCCAATTCGTAGGGCTTGCCGGCCGATTCATATTTATCCATCATGCAACACTTTTTTTCGTACAGTTTCCTCTTTTAACAAATCAGCATCGAACCGTAAGATCAGCATTTTCTTAAAAATTACGGCTCCAATTTGAGGCGCTGTCATGATTCATTGTTTACTGTGCAATGATCAGGTAGTAGTTTTTTTTCCCTTTTTGCACAAGCAGGTATTTCCCGCCAATCAACTGTTTTGCATCAATCAGAAGATCCGGAGATTCAACTTTTACCTTGTTGACAGATACTCCTCCACCAGCAATTGTACGTCGAGCTTCACCTTTGGAAGGAAAGACTTCGCTCTTTTCTGCCAGGAGGTCAATAACGTTGATCCCTTTCACGAGTACTTCATCAGGCAGGCTGAATTGGGGTACACCCTCAAAAATGGAAAGCAGAGTCTCTTCGTCCAGCTTTCGCAGCGTATCTTCAGTTCCTTTCCCAAAAAGGATTTCGGAGGCTTCCACGGCAGTATGCCAGGCCTCTTCTGAATGAACCATGCAGGTTACTTCTTTGGCCAGCCGTTTTTGCAGCGAACGCAAATGTGGTGCTTCAAGTTGCTCTTCCACAAGAGTTTTAACTTCCTCTTTCGACAGAAGTGTGAATATTTTGATATATTTCTGTGCATCCTCATCAGATGCATTGAGCCAGAACTGATAAAATTTATAGGGGGAGGTGCGAGCCGGATCGAGCCAGACGTTCCCTGATTCGGTCTTGCCAAATTTGGTGCCATCGGCTTTTTTAATCAGTGGACAGGTGAGCGCAAATGCCTCTCCTCCCAGTTTGCGGCGAATAAGTTCGGTTCCTGTGGTGATATTTCCCCACTGATCAGAACCTCCCATTTGTAGTTTGCAGTTTTTGTGTTGGTACAGATGCAGAAAATCAGTTCCCTGCACCAGTTGATATGTAAACTCGGTGAAAGACATGCCGGAACTGCTGTCTTCGATTCTTTTTTTGACAGAATCTTTGGCCATCATGTAATTGACAGTGATGTGCTTGCCGATATCCCTTATAAAATCCAGAAAGGTGAAGTTGCTCATCCAATCGTAGTTGTTGACCATTTCCGCGGCATTGGCAGCATTAGATTCAAAGTCAAGAAATTTGGCGAGCTGTTTTTTCAGGCACTCCTGGTTGTACCGCAAGGTCCGTTCATCCAGCAGGTTACGCTCCTGAGATTTTCCGGAAGGATCACCAATCATTCCAGTGGCTCCCCCTACCAGTACGATCGGTTTGTGACCCGCGACCTGAAAATGTTTGAGCATCATCACGCCAACCAGGTGACCGATATGCAGGGAATCGGCCGTTGGGTCGATGCCTACATACGCTGTGGTAAGTTCTTTAGCCAGCTGTTCGTCCAAACCGGGCATCTTGTCGTGGATCATGCCTCTCCAGGAAAGTTCTTCTACAAAGTTCATCTGCGTATAATTTTTGGCAAAAATAGTGCATTATTCCGGCCGGTGAAAATTGAATTGAAAATCAGGCAAAGTTTTCCGATCTTTGGGAGAATTGTTTGAATTGTTTAATTGTCTTAAATGTTTTGTTTCAATAGAAACTGAGAAAATAATCATTAAAGAGATTGTCATGAGAAAGTATCTGATTATCAGGAAAAGTTTGATCCTACTCGTAATTTTTCAATTATTAATTTTTGTTGCATCAGCTCAGCACAAAGTTTTTTTACTCCACCCTACGGTTGACAATATTGAAAATATGCTTGAGTTGGTTAAGTTGAAAGTAATTGACATCCCTGAATTGGAGATGGTGGGAGTATACTACGATAAAGAGGCTTCAAATTACGCAGAATCTGAAAAATTTCTGAAAGACAATAAGATTGCCCATTATTCCTTGATGAAGATCAGCGGGGCTCTCAACACGCAGAACATATATAGAGAAAACGATTGCACTCCTGCTTTTAAGAAAATTGTGCAGGAAGCTGACGCGATTCTTTTCTTTGGAGGCCCTGATATTCAGCCATCTATATATGGTGAAAAACAGCACTTACTAACAGAGGTAACAGATCCAAACAGACACCTGATGGAGACATCCCTCTTTTTTCATTTGATCGGCGGAAGCCGCAATCCCGACTTTAAACCCTTGCTCCTTGCAAAACCAAATATGATTGTCAGGGGTTTCTGCCTTGGGATGCAAACCATGAATGTTGCAGCCGGCGGGACCCTGGTTCAGGATATTCCTTTGGAAGTTTATCAGGTTTCGACAGCAGAAGGGATGCTCGCCATCGATGCCCAAAACCGTCACCACAATTACCAGACCCAGTTAAATCCGGGTTGCGATGTCTCCTGGGGACTTCTTCACCCGATCATTCTTGCTGCTAATGGGTACCTGCTTGAATTGAATAAGAATCTGGAGCAGCAACAGCCTTATGTGTGGAGTTCTCACCATCAGGCAGTCGGCAAAAAGGGACAAAATCTCGAGGTAATCGCCACTTCAATGGATGGTAAAATTGTTGAAGCCTTGCGACATAAAATCTTCACAGAGGTGATAGGTGTTCAGTTTCATCCCGAACAATCTTCGCTTTACCTGCCGGGAAGCAGGTATACCCAAACTCCGGGTAACGATTTTTCGGCCAATGAACAATTGATCAGGGAGAAGAGTATGGAGTTCCACCTTAAGTTCTGGCAGGATTTCTCCATTAAGATAAATAAGTTAAAGTAGAAGCAATTAAGGCTAAAGGCAAAAGGTTAAAGAAAGGGTCAGGTAACAACCTTTTTTTGTATTTCATCTTTCTCATCCCTTAAGAATGGCAGAATATTCGGGGCCAGCTTTTCGATTGGGACATAGAAGATGGAGCTTCCTTTTTGTTGCTTAGGGATAATTGTCACATCATAGGTTTCGATCCGGGCGATGATATACATCAGAAAGCTCAGGATAAATGCAGTCTTAATCACCCCAAAAATGGCACCTCCTATCCGGCTGATGAGGCCCAGTGCGACGGCGCGTACTAATTTTTCAAGTGCGTTTGCAATCAGGTGTACGATAATAAGAACGGTGATAAAAATGAGGAAGAAGGATGCAGCTTTAATCGTTCCTGGCTGCCAGGAGACAACCCCCGTTAACCAGTTTCTAAGGTAAACTGAAAACATCATCGCAAACAATACTCCCAAAACGATGGCAGCTACAGAAGCAAACTCTACAAAGAAGCCTTTTATAAATCCGCGTACTACAGCAACAAAAAGTATGATAATCAGGATTATGTCAGTGGTGTTCATTTGATAATAATTTGATTTTCATTTGCCAAATGGAATAGCCATGAGGTTAATATCATCTCTGTTGGTGATTGACAAATCATGGCGATTTCATCGGTATTTAGATTTTATTTTAATAGCTAGATAGAAAGAATTCAAATAGAGATCAATTTGCAGCAGGAATATTTTTTTTTGATTGTTGAAAAATTCTACATACAAATTGCCTTGGTTTTGTAAGATGACGCATGTTGGGAATAAAGTTAAAAATTAATTGTTCTCATCCGCTGATTTCATGAAAATTTGTAGTTTTAACCTCGGTAATAAAACAAAACAACCTTCAACCAGACTTCATGCCCATCGTCAATTCAATTATTAACTGGATCAATTATAAACGGATTTATCAGATTGAACTATACCGCGAACATGCAAGGGATATTCAGGAGGAGTTGCTTTTTGATTTGATAGGATCTGCAGAAAATAGTGAATGGGGAAAGAAATATGACTATGAATCGATAGCCTCGCTTAGAGATTTTCAGAAGAGAGTTCCCATTTCTACCTATGAAATGATTGAACCTTTCATCAGTCAGATGATCGGGGGGAAAAAGAATGTGCTCTGGCCCGGTGAGATTAAATGGTTTGCAAAATCCTCCGGGACTACCAACGCCAAAAGTAAGTTCATTCCGGTATCAAAAGAGTCTCTGGATGAATGCCATTTTCAGGGGGCAAAAGATGTGCTTGCTATTTACTACAAAAATTTCCCCGAAACACGCCTTTTATCAGGTAAGAGTCTTACACTTGGTGGTAGTCATAGGGTTAACAGTATGAATAATAACTGTTTCTACGGGGATCTTTCGGCCATTATGATTGAAAATCTTCCTTTTTGGACCGATTTTCACAGGACGCCTCCTACCGAGATAGCCCTAATTGAACAGTTTGAGAAAAAAATTGAAGAGATCGCCAAAACCTCTATCCACGAAAATGTTACTTCTTTCGCAGGAGTTCCCTCATGGAATCTTGTTTTGATGAAATATATTCTGGATTTCACAGGTAAATCAAATCTGCTGCAAGTCTGGCCCAATCTTGAAGTTTTTATTCATGGGGGGATCGCTTTTGAACCTTATCGCGAACAATTTAAAAAGCTGATCCCTTCAGAGAAAATGCAATATATGGAAACCTATAATGCATCAGAAGGATTTTTCGCCATTCAGGATGATCCAGCATCTTCAGATATGCTGCTGATGCTGGATTATGGTATATTCTACGAGTTCATTCCCATGGGTGAGTTATATGCAGATTCTCCAAAAGCCATCCCTTTGTGGGAAGTTGAAACGGGTGTCAACTATGCCATCGTCATCTCTACCAATGGAGGTTTGTGGCGTTACATGATTGGGGATACCGTGATGTTCACAACCAAAAATCCATACAAATTGCTTATTACTGGACGTACCAAGCAATTTATCAACGCTTTTGGTGAGGAGATCATCGTTGATAATGCTGAAAGAGCATTGCAGGCGGCTTGTAGTGAAACCAGGGCAATCATCAGCGAATACAGTGCCGGTCCTGTCTTCATGAGCGATACTGCGCTGAAGGGATCACATGAATGGATTATCGAATTTGAAAAAGAACCTGAGAGTCTGGAGAAATTTATCATCTGCCTGGACAAAAAATTACAGGAACTCAACTCCGATTATGAGGCGAAACGCTCTAATAGTGTGACCCTCGAAAGGCCAAAAGTAGTGGTGGCAGCCAATGGTACCTTCCTGAAATGGATGCGCAAAAAAGGGAAAATTGGTGGACAAAATAAGGTACCCCGGCTTTCAAATGACAGGGAATACCTGGATGAACTGCTTCAAATAAATACGAGAATGTGAAAATAGGAATATTGAAAATGAATTATTTCCATTTTCCCCAATTTTCACATTAACAAACTTAAAAAAAATAGATAATACAATAAGTAAGTACATCATATGAAAAAAGAACCAACCAACATGCACATCGCTATAGCCGGAAATATCGGTGCCGGAAAAACCACGCTGACCCGTTTGCTGGCAAAACATTACGGGTGGGAGGCTCATTATGAGGACGCAGATAATAATCCTTATCTGGATGATTTTTATCACGACATGCTTCGATGGTCTTTTAACCTGCAGGTCTATTTCCTAAACTCAAGGTTTACCCAGGTTCTCGATTTCAGAGACAGTGGCAAGACCGTAATTCAGGATCGCACCATCTATGAAGATGCCGAAATTTTTGCACCCAACCTCCACGAAATGGGATTGATGAGTTCGCGCGACTTTTCCAATTATCACAAGCTATTTTCCCTGATGAGCAGGTTGATAAAAGCCCCAACCCTGATGATCTACCTTCGGGCAACAGTACCCACACTGGTAAACAACATCCAGAAGCGTGGCCGCGACTATGAAAACAGCATCCGACTCGATTACCTCGGTCAGCTGAATCAGCGCTATGAGGCATGGGCAACTCATTATACATTGGGTAAGATGCTGATTGTTAATGTTGATAGCCTTAATTTTGAAGAAAACCAGGAAGATCTCAGTAAGATCATTGACAGAATCAATGCACAGTTCCATGGCCTATTTTAATTATGGCGAAGATCATCTGACCACCGGATTGGCCCTGCAAATTGCCTCGGGAGAGAAAACGGGAAGGCTCAGCCCGTCGGCGGCTATTATAATCGAAAAAAGCCGCAGAAGGGTAGAGGAAATTGTGGCCGACCAGCAGAGCGTATATGGAATCAACACCGGCTTTGGCCCCCTTTGCACGACTATTATCTCCGAGAAGGACACGAAGACACTGCAATACAATATTCTGAAAAGTCACAGTGTAGGGGTTGGCGATCCAATCGATCCTGAAATTGCCAAACTGATGATGATTCTCAAGGTTCATGCCCTCTCGATGGGCTATTCGGGAATCGCGATCAGCACTTTGGAGCGAATTATTTGGCATATCAACAACAACATCATACCTGTCGTCCCATCGCAGGGATCTGTCGGTGCTTCAGGCGATCTGGCTCCTTTGTCACACCTTTTCCTTCCTCTGATCGGTCTTGGGGAACTATATTTTGAAGGCTCCAGTGTGGCGGCTGGCAAAGTGTTGCAGAAATTTGGATTGAAACCTGTTGAACTGGGTGCAAAAGAGGGACTGGCACTGATCAACGGAACCCAGTTTATTGCAGCCCACGCAGTAAAAGTAGTCGAACGGTTTCAAAACTGCCTCGATAATGCGGATTTGATTGCTGCCATGAACCTGGAGGCCATGCTGGGCTCAGTTAAAACATTTACAGAAGAACTTCATCTTCTGCGGCCTTACCGCGGAACACTTTATGTAGCAGAGCGTATGAGGACGCTTCTCGCAGACTCTGAAATGGTTCAATCCCATAGGAACTGCACACGGGTGCAGGATCCATACTCGCTGCGATGTATTCCACAGGTTCACGGCGCTTCCCGGAATGCTTTTCTACATCTGAAAGAGCTATTGCATATTGAATTGAATTCGGTGACCGATAATCCCATTCTGCTGAGAGACGGCAGTTCCGTCTCAGGAGGAAATTTTCATGGTCAGCCTCTGGCAATGCCGCTCGACTATGTGGCTGTAGCCTCGGCCGAATTAGGCAACATTGCTGATCGCAGGATTTATCTGTCCCTAAAAGATACTATACCCGGATTACCCAAGTTGCTTATGCGTGATACCGGACTGAATTCCGGATTCATGATCCCCCAGTATACCACTGCTGCCCTGGTGAGTGAGAATAAGTCTTTCTGTTTTCCAGCTTCTGCGGACAGTATTCCAACCTCTCTCGGACAGGAAGATCATGTCAGCATGGGATCTATCAGTGCCCGCAAATGCCTGATGATCATAGATAACCTGGAAAAAATTCAGGGAATCGAACTCTTTTGTGCAGCCCAGGGTTTTGATTTCAGAAAACCACTGAAATCCGGGGTGATACTGGAAGCCTGCCATGATCTGGTTCGTGAGGAAATACCCTTTGCAGAGTCAGATCATGTGATGTCGGCAGAGATGAACAAAGCAATCGCCATGGTAAAAAGCAAATCGCTGGTAAAACGCTCAGGAGAAGTAGCTTCCCGCTACGGTCTCAAACTTAAAAATGAAAAGGATGAATTTTTCGGAATTTATTGAGACTTATGCAGCACATCCCAATTACCATGCACCACGTGGTAACCAGTTAAATGCCAGATCCTGGCAGACGGAAGCCCCCCTCCGTATGTTGCTTAACAACCTGGACAGGGAAGTAGCGGAAAATCCGGAGGAGCTGGTGGTCTATGGTGGAACCGGCCAGGCAGCCCGCAATAAAGAGGCACTGCAGCAAATCATCAAACAGTTGCTTATCCTCGACGAAAATCACTCCCTGCTGGTGCAGTCAGGCAAAGCGGTAGGTATTGTCAGGACGCATCCCGAAGCTCCGCGAGTTTTAATTGCGAACAGCAACCTGGTCCCTGCATGGGCCAATTGGGAGCATTTTGAAAAATTGAAGAAGGACGGTTTGATGATGTATGGTCAGATGACAGCCGGAAGTTGGATATACATTGGCAGTCAGGGAATCCTTCAGGGAACATACGAGACTTTTGTAGCATGCAGAAAAAAATATTTCAACAATAATTTTCAGCATAAATTGTTGGTATCCGGTGGCTTAGGTGGGATGGGCGGAGCACAGCCTTTGGCAGCCACCATGGCCGGAGCTGTTTTTTTGGGTGTAGATATCGATCCGGAAAGGATCAGGAAAAGGCTGCAGACAGGATATATCGACCACATCTCCTATTCCTACCGGGAAGCTGTTGATATGATTTTGCGGGCGAAAGAGAAGGGGGATGTCATTTCAGTCGGCTTGGTGGCAGATATTGGCGATACCTTGCAAAACCTGCTCATCGACGGAATTATTCCGGATATTCTCACCGACCAGACTTCCGCGCACGACCCTCTCCATGGTTACGTTCCAAACGCGATTTCTCTGGAAGAGGCCATCCGGCTTCGCAGGTCAGATCCTGCAGCATACCGGAACCGCTCCATGAAAAGCATGGCACGCCATGCCGGATTGATGCTGAAGTTGCAGGAACGGGGTAGTGTTACCTTTGACTATGGCAACAACCTGCGCGAAATGGCTAAACAGGGAGGGGAGCCAAATGCCTATGACTTCGATGGTTTTACGCCAAAATTTATAAGACCGCTCTTCTGCGAGGGTAAAGGACCTTTCCGATGGGCCGCCCTTTCGGGAGATCCTGAAGATATTTTTACCACCGACAAGGCGCTGATAGAGGCTTTCCCGGAAAATCACCCCATGATTGACTGGCTTATAAAAGCCGGGGAGAGAATATCTTTTCAGGGGCTACCTGCCAGGATATGCTGGCTGGGAATGGGTGAACGTGAGAAGGCAGGACTGCTTTTCAATGATCTGGTCAGGACCGGGAAAGTGAAAGCACCCATCGTAATTGGCCGGGATCATCTGGATTGCGGATCTGTAGCTTCTCCGAACCGGGAAACCGAAAAAATGAAAGACGGGAGCGATGCGGTCTCCGATTGGCCCCTGCTTAACCTGATGTCGAACACCGCTGGTGGAGCCACCTGGGTCTCATTTCATCATGGCGGGGGAGTAGGCATGGGTTATTCCCAACATGCAGGAATGGTTGTTTTGGCCGATGGCACCGACCGGGCCGCTGCTTGCATAAGCCGTGTGCTTTACAATGATCCGGCTTTGGGAATCTTCAGGCACCACGATGCCGGTTATGAGCTGGCAACGGATACGCTGCATCAATTTGGGATGGAGTTGAGGGAAAGTTATGAGATATAAGTGATGAGTGAGTCGGCAACAAATTGTCACCAACTGAAAATGGAAGCAACTGAAGGGGAAAGTATAAAATTTAAATGCCCCACCGTTAGGAGAGGCATCGGTCCAGAGATGCTATCTTTGGAGCTGTTCATTGCACAAAGATATAATTTTATATAATGATTTAAGTTTCGCATCTCCTTCAAGCCGCATTTAGCGCGGCCCTCATTTTGATGAGTTTTGTAATCGACTGATTATCATCAGCTATTTTATTCAAAATTTCTTCAATATCTATTTCGAAAATATCGGCTATCAAAGCTATAAGCTCTATTAGATAACCCCATATTTTTTCAATAACAGTTAACTCTAAAGTCTCTGTACCAGCTTGTTTGAACAGCTCTCCCATACTTTCATAATCC
>JANYKW010000080.1 GCA_025358025.1 Bacteroidia bacterium
CAATTTTGGCCCTGCCACACGGCGTGGTGGTCTTGATAAGGCAGGTTCTGAGGCTGTTGGTGCTGTTGTTGTCGCAAGGTATGGCTCAAATCCAATGGAAGTAATCAACAATGTCAAAGATAAGATTAAAGAAATCGAAGCAGGATTACCCCAAAAAACGCTACCTGATGGAACAGTTTCAAAGGTGACAGTAGTCCCATTCTATGACAGGACTGGATTGATTAAAGAAACAATAGGGACTCTTGAATCTGCACTTTCACATGAAATCCTTATAAGTATAATCGTAATTATTGTCCTTGTAATGAACCTGAGGGCATCTCTTATTGTCGCTGGTTTGTTGCCAATCGGGGTATTAATGACATTTATACTTATGCGTTTTTTCGGTATAGATGCCAATATAGTTGCGCTGTCCGGTATTGCTATTGCAATTGGAGTTATGGTTGATATAGGGATAGTCGATGTGGAAAACATTCTCAGGCATCTCGAAATGCCTGAAAACCACGGAATACGTGGGAAAAAACTATTAGAGGTAATTTACCAGGCAACAACCGAGGTAAGAGCTGCTGTTGTTACTTCAATTGCGACTACAATCGTAAGTTTCCTTCCTGTATTTGCAATGCAGGCTCAGGAAGGAAAGCTATTCCATCCTCTTGCATTTACTAAGACATTTGCACTTCTCTCGGCATTTATTCTTGGAATAATTGTTTTGCCAACACTGGTTCATATTTTCTTCAACATCTCGTTTGACCGGAAGAAAATCAAGAGGATATGGAATGGTTGTCTCATTATAGCAGGTATTATTTTTGTTATTGTCTGGCAAATGTGGCCGGCACTGGCATTAGTAGTTGTAGGAATAAATAATCTCCTTGATTACAGATGGTCAGAAAAACGCAAAGAGTTTCCAAATTACATAAACATATTTATCACAGTCCTTTTTGCAACATGGTACCTTTCCATTGAATGGCTGCCACTTGGGGCACATAATAGTGAGTTTGTTAACTTCCTTTTCGTTGCAGGTATTGTTACAGTTATTCTAATGGCATTAATGTCGATGGTACATTTTTACGAGAAGATTCTTCGCTGGGCGTTACAGAATAAATGGAAGTTTCTCATAATTCCGGCTGTTACTTTATTTTTTGGTATACTGGTCTGGCAGGGTATTGATAAAGTGCTGGGGTTTATCCCAAAAAGTGCTGAAAAAATCGGGTGGAAGAGTTTTCGCCAAACCTCGGTATGGCTGGGCGCGGTAAATACATTCCCTGGTACAGGCAAGGAATTCATGCCATCGCTTAACGAAGGATCATTTCTTCTCATGCCAACAAGTATGCCGCATTCAAGTATTGAAAAAAACCTTGGATACATTGAAACTCTCGATAAACGACTTGCAACAATACCTGAGGTGGAAATTGCAGTAGGCAAATGGGGTCGTGTTAACTCTGCTCTCGATCCTGCACCCATCCAGATGTTTGAGAATACTATCAACTACCGTTCCGAATATATCCTCGATGAAAACGGACATCGTATGCAGTTTAAAGTTGACAAAAAGGGAAATTACACACTGAAGAACAATTCAACATACAATCCTAAGACTGAATCTTTCAGAGTTATTTCTGCAGATAGTCTCATTGCAGATAGTAAAGGAGAATATTTTCGTCAATGGCGGCCTCAGATCAAAAAACCGCTCGATATCTGGAAAGAGATTGTAAAAGTAACTGATATTCCAGGCTTAACATCAGCACCAAAATTGCAGCCGATTGAAACCCGTCTTGTAATGCTGTCTACAGGAATGAGGGCCCCTATGGGGCTTAAAGTCTATGGGCCTGATCTCAACACCATCGAAGAAGCAGGAATGATGCTTGAAAAAGCTTTAAAAGATGTTCCGTCAATTAAATCATCAGCGGTTTTTTACGACCGTGCTGTTGGTGCACCTTATCTTGAAATTAAGTTAAACAGGGAGGCAATGGCGCGTTACGGAATGACAATTAACAATGTGCAGGAAATTCTACAGGTTGCAGTTGGAGGTATGTCGCTTTCAACCTCTGTCGAAGGACGTGAACGTTTCCCTCTCAGAGTAAGATATGCCCGGGAATTGCGTGATAATCCAGAGGATTTAAAACGGATTCTCATCCCTGCAATGAATGGTGTTCAGATACCACTGAGCGAAATTGCCGATATTGATTATACTCGTGGTGCACAGATGATCAGAAGCGAAAATACTTTCCTTGTTGGTTTTGTCATTTTCGATAAGCTTGAGGGAAAAGCAGAAGTCGATGTGGTCGAAGAAGCAAGTAAAATTATAAAAGGGAAGATCGATTCAGGTGAGATAATGCTTCCGCCCGGTGTTACTTACAAATTTGCCGGAAATTATGAAAATCAGTTAAGAGCCACAAGAAGACTTGCTATTGTTGTCCCTGTAAGCTTAATAATGATTTTGCTCCTATTGTATTTCCAGTTCCGCACAATT
>JANYKW010000104.1 GCA_025358025.1 Bacteroidia bacterium
CGTATCCGTCCGGGGAAGTGCATATTTGACAACAGAGGGGATGTCCGGATCTTTCGGGAAAAATCAATATGAAAACCCAAGAGATTACTTCAGAGAAGTCAAACATCGCAAATCAGTGGAGATCCTCAGGCATGACACAGATCGACTATGCCAGTGCAAACAATATCCCGATACATACACTCCGTTACTGGTTATATAAACACAAAGACGCAGTTTCAGAAGAAGGCAGTTTTCTGCGGATCAAAGATCTATCAACAGTTAATGAGTTAGTATTACGCTATCCGGGGGGAGTTGAGCTGAGGCTACCAGCATCTACACCCATAATTGTAATAAAGCAACTGATCAGCCTCTAGGGTATATGTTCTCAATAACCTCGCCCAGGTACTTTCTTTATAACGTACCAACCGATATGCGCATGGGGTTTGACGGACTCAGCGGACTAGTCAGCGGCAGGTTGGGAGAAGATCCCCGCAGTGGCGACTTATTTATCTTCATCAACAGACCGCGTAACCGGGTAAAGATGCTGCGCTGGGAACCCGGAGGATATGTTCTGTTTTATAAAAGGCTTGAACGGGGAACACTTGAACTTCCAGAGGCAAAAAAGCCTGGTCTGACACAACCGCTGGAATATGGTCAGCTTGCCATGATGGTAACTGGTTTTTCAATGAAAAATGCAAGAAAAAGGCGACGTTTTTAACAACAATTTTTGTTTGTTTTGTTGATAATAATAGGTGTAATATAAATATACTCAATGCTTTCATGATGTAATTTTATATCATGACAACAGGGGAAACAATAACCATATCAAAAGCGGAATACCAGCAATTTTTGGAGCAAAAATCCACTTTGCTGGAACAACAATCCCAGATCGAATGGCTCAAACACCAGCTTGCCGAATTACAGCGTTTGATCTATGGCTCCAAAAGAGAGCGGTTTATTACCCCGGACCCACTTCAGAGCACATTGTTTGATTTACCCGTGCCAGAGGTCACTGTGGCAAAGACGGAAGATATCTCATATACACGTACCAAGCCTGAAGCAAAGGAAAAGAAACACCCGCTCAGGGCTGAACTCCCGGCACATCTGCCACGCAAGACAGAGGTCATTGAACCAGAGAATCTTCCTGAAGGATCAAAATTTATCGGCAACGAGATCACAGAAATACTTGAGTACGATCCTGCCAATATCTATGTCCGTCAGATCATCAGGCCGAAGTACATTATTGAATCCAGCGATGAGGCCACACGCATTGCGATAGCAGAGCTTCCTTCACTTCCTATACCAAAGGGTAATGCAGGAGCGTCTATGATTGCACAAATATTGATCAGTAAGTTTACAGATCATATTCCATATTATCGTCAGAGCAAGATTTTTAAACGTCAGAACCTTCATATACCTGATTCCACAATAGGCGGATGGGCTAATACAGCAATAGAGAGATGGCTGGTTCCGGTATATGACGTTTTAAAAAGGATAATAGTAACATCGGATTACCTTCAGGCAGATGAGACGCCCATAGCAGTACTAACGGAAGATAAGCCGGGAGCAACACACCGGGGTTATTACTGGGTTTATTACGATCCTGTAAAACGGCTGGTCTGTTTTGATTACAGGAAGACCCGTGGTCGTGAGGGACCAAAAAACTTTCTGCAGGGTTTTTCGGGAGATCTTCAAAGTGATGGATATAGTGCATACGCCGACCTGGGAGTTCCGGGAAAGATAAAGCATCTGGCCTGCTGGGCACATGCAAGACGTAAATTTGAACATTCGAAGGACAATGACCGCACCAGGAGTGAAGAGGCACTGGCGATGATAGGCAGGCTGTATGATATCGAACGTGAAGCCAGGAATAAAGAGTTAACATACGATGAAATAAAGGTTCTCAGGCAGGAACAGTCAGTGGTTATCATAGACGAAATTGCACGGTGGCTTACCAGTCAGTCCAGGGAAGTATTGCCAAAGAGTGCAATAGGAATGGCAATAAATTACACTCTCAACCTTTGGCCACGGTTGATAAGGTACCCTGAGGATGGACGGTTTAATATTGATAATAA
>JANYKW010000140.1 GCA_025358025.1 Bacteroidia bacterium
GATTGTATTGTTCGGACGGAAGGTACGAATGTAGATTGAAGGGGAGTTGAAAATTGAGTTTGTGGCTTGAATATGAGATATTTAAAATTAATTTTCATAAAATAAATAATTTACAATGGCTAGGAAATTAAGTATGCTGGCGCCGGAATGGTGGGATTTTACCACGCTGGAAGATGATTTGCTGCTCGATGTGGCTAAACTTTCGGCAAACGATCTGTTGCAGCTTTCCAGAGACGGATTTAAAGTTGTTTTCTATGATACGCCGGAAGATTTTTATCTGGCGGAAGCACTGGAATATGTAACTTCCTGGCAACAGGCTACTGCAGATCAGCCTGTTGGAATTTGTGGTCCAATCGGACCAACCGAGCAGCTCCCCCTGGTTGCCAGAATAGTCAATGAATTAAAGATAAATCTCTCGAATGCACATTTTTGGGGAATGGATGAATGGGTGGTTGATGGAAAAGAAATGGATGCTTCTCATTCATTGTCTTTTGAAAGAGCTGACAGAGAGCTCTGCTTCAACCGTATCAGGAAGGAATTAATAATGCCTGATTCCAATATGCATTTTCCAAAGGCGGATACCAGTGGCTACAGCAGCAGCTGGGAGTCAGGAATTCGTTGTGCCGTAATGCAGGGTGGACAAGGCGATACCAAGCATTGGGCTTTCAATGATCCGGTTAAAAGGGAAGGAGTGTACAAAGATGTACCGCCAACGCCTGAAGAGTTCAGAAAATTATCAACACGTGTTGTCGATCTGCATCCGGTGACCTGTATGCAAAATGCCAGAACCAGTGCCGGTGGTGTAGTTACCGGTATCCCGCGCCAGGCGCTCACAGTTGGTCCGGTTCAAACCTGGAAAGCGGATAAGGTGTCAATCTGGCAGGCTGGTGCGCATGACAATCCTTTTGGCCAGCGACTGACAGCCTTTATGATAAGCAAACGATTGATGGACAGTTCAGTACCTATGTCTTTGCTTGCAGACCATCCAAATGTTCAGTTTAATTATTTCAGGGGAGGAATAGGTGTCTGCGAAACGGAAATGCATTGATGTTTCGGAAATACTTTTCCTGACCAAAGGTAATAACCATGGCGATTCAATTTTCAGGGGCAACTCAATTGGAGACCGGTAAAATATTTTCGAAAAAAATGAGTAGTTTTATCCCATTATTCGTCTTTATTTAACTACTACTACAAAATGAAACATTTATTTTACCTTCTGACCTTGGTCGGCGGACTTTTCATGTGCTCCTTTTCTCCCGTGAAAGTAACAACTGAGAAACAACCAGTTTATCAGGATACTCCATATCTGCAGGAGTACAGCATCAAATACTACTTTAAATCAGATTCTGTCCGGCCTCAGAAGGTTGGTTGCGACAGGAACGGGGATATTAAAATTCTAACCTCAGCAGGTTTGTTTAAACCGTATGACGGACAATTTCTTTACCCGGGTAAAATTGAGAAAGATCACTCGTACCGGCCGATGGAAGCTAAAAGGCTTGTCGACATGCTGGTGTACAAGGATCAGTTTGTATACCTCGATGACAAAGCAGTCCTGAGTAACAGCTGGGCAGGTAAACTATTTTCAGCCCATGCACTTGCCGATGCCTGCAAGTTTGAAGCAGGCAAGGATTTTTCTTTTCTGGTAACCAACGGGAAAGAGATCAGGTTAATCCGGGATGCCAATGTCGCGTGGTCAGGAACTTTTTCAGGTTCTAAAGTTCTTTCCATTCGCTTTGATTCTTCCCGTAGCCTGTTCTGGTTGTTGGGGAGCAACGGGCTTTCTGTTTTTGACCCTGCAAAAAAAGAGCTGAAGAGTGTATTCAAAGCTGAAAACCTGACCTGTTTTGATCTTTCAGGCGATAAAAAAATGCTTTATATTGGCACAACAAACGGGTATATTAAATTCGATCCCGCATCTGCAGCCCTGAAACAAAATGGGACGATCGTTCAGAGAGTTCCGGTCTCAAACATTACATCCCTGAGAGAGGTAAACGGACAGATGTGGTTTGGATCTGCTGAAGGTGCCTTTCAGCTAAGAGCTGATGGTAAATATAATTTTTACAATGGTGAGAGATGGTTACCTGGGAATCTTGTAGTAGATTTTGCAAAAGGTGAAAACAACACGGTGCTGATTTTGACCGATAAAGGATTAACGGAGTTATCCTACAAGAGCTGGACTTTGGCAGATAAAGCGGATTATTATGAAAAACAGGTTCGCCTGCGCCATATCCGTAACGGTTTCAACTCCTCTTTTGACAATATGGAAAAGGGGAATATTGCAAGCGGTAGACTAACCGATTCAGACAACGATGGTCTCTGGACATCCATGTACCTGGCCGGAGAGGTTTTTAGATATGCAGTAACAAAGTCAGAGGATGCCTTGCAAAATTGCCGCGAATCACTCGACGCGATGGAACGGTTATATACCATCAACGGCTTGAAGGGTTTTCCTTCGCGATCCTTTGAAAGAAGCGGTTGGATGAAACATCTTTCTGATCCCGACAGATGGCAAAGAGCCTCCGACCCGGAATGGGACTGGAAAGCAACTACCAGCAGCGATGAGGTTATCGGACATATTTTTGTCCTGGGTGCCATGGCTGAGCTGATAGGGGATGCGGATCTGAAAAACCGTTCAATCCACCTGATAGATATCCTGATGCAACACATTGTGGATCACGATATGTACCTGATAGATTTCGATGGAAAACCGACACTATGGGGAAAATGGAATCCGGATTATGTCAATGCATTGCCCAGAAATGTAGGGGACAGGAAGATCAATTCTTCGAACATTGTGGCTATGCTTCAGACTGCTTATCATTTCACACACAAAGAGATATACAAGGAAAAGGCTTTTGAGCTGATGAACAAACATGGTTATTTTGAAAACCTGATGCAACGGATGGATAATATTGGGAAGGCTGATCCGGGAGCAGATGAGCACAGCAAAATGCTCTCAGGGGATTGGAACCATTCTGATGATGAGATGTATTTTGTGGGCTACTGGGGACTCTACAGGTATGCATTTAACGATAGCCTGAAAGAAAAATTTAAAGCCTCAATCATTGATCACTGGCAGATTGAAAGGCCGGAAAAGGAAGGAGCCTGGAATATCTTTACTGCCCTTACAGGTACAACAAAATTTGACCTGGACGAAGCTGCATGGTGGCTGAGAGAACATCCCATTGATTTGATTGACTGGGTGATCATCAACAGCAAAAGAAATGATATAGACAAAATTGAACCCAACTTCAGGATGCAAACACTCAAGGAGGTTCTTCCTCCGGATGAACGACCCGTGTCCCGTCACAATGGCAATATGTTCAATCTGGATCGTACACACGGCAACGGAACCTCTGAACACAGTGCCGGGGATATCTGGTTGCTGCCTTACTGGATGGGCAGATATCTAGGGGTCATCAGTGCCCCGAAAAAATAGTCATTCAAAGCGGTTTTAAGTACCTGAATATTTATCTTAGTTGTTATAAAATGTTCATATTTAACTGATTAATAAATGATTGTCAAATGAGAACTCTTTCTGTAATTATGGTTTTTTTTGTTTTGGCAGGTTGCACAGCACAAAAACAGCCGTCATCGGTCAACACGCTGACTAAAAAAGAGGCGAAACTTGGCTGGCAACTTCTTTTTGATGGTACAACTTCATCCGGATGGCGCAGTGCCAACCAAACAGAATTTCCTTCAAAAGGTTGGGTGATCAAGGAGGGATGTCTGGTTTCAGGAGGCGGAGGCAGCCTGGTTTCGCGCGAAGAGTATGATGATTTTGACTTCGTATGGGATTGGAAGATGATGGACACTGGTGGAAACAGCGGCGTGAAATATTTTGTCAAGGAAAGTAAAAATGATGCGCTGGGAATTGAATACCAGATGCTGGATGATACGGGACATCCGTGGATGAAAGACGGAAGAATGCTACCCAATGATTTCCATACTGTTGGAGCCGTCTATGAACTATATCCGCCTTCGATCTATAAAAAAGTCAAGCCGGTAGGGGAGTGGAATACCAGTCGGGTTGTCTCCTATGGCAGACATGTTGAGCACTGGCTAAATGGGGCCAAAGTTGCTGAATTTGATCGCGGAAATAGTGATTTTAATGAAAGGGTTGCCAAAAGCAAATTCAGGGATGTTCCGCAGTTTGGTCTGCACGACAAAGGATTGTTGCTTTTACAGGATCACGGGAGTGTGGTGTGGTTCAGGAATTTAAAGATCAGGAAGCTTTAAAATAATTTTGGAATTTCGATTCTCAATTTTGGATTTAACCCACACCGCTATCGAAAATCGAAATTCCTAAATTTTAATTCTTTCCTTCGATCCATTTGATGATTTTTTCATCATCGGGAAGTACTTTGGGTAAGGCAACATCTGCCAGCTGACCATTTTCATTAATCAGAAATTTCTGGAAATTCCACTGAATCGGAGCATCCAGAACGGCATTTTCTTCTTTACTTGTCAGCCAGGAGTATAGCGGATCGATGTCGGTACCTTTGACTGAAATTTTTGACATCATGGGAAAAGTAACCCCATAATTTTTGGTGCAGAACTCCCTGATTTCTGAGTTTGTACCTGGTTCCTGAGAAGCAAAGTTATTGGCTGGGAAACCGACAATCACAAAATTTTGGTCTTTATATTTTTCATACAGCTTTTCCAGCTGAACATATTGTGGAGTTAAGCCGCATTTTGAGGCGGTATTAACTACCATTACTTTTTTACCTTTCAGCGAGTTCAGATCAAAGGGTTGACCGTCAAGCGTGGTCGCTTTGAAATCGTAGAATGATTTGGTCTGTGCAGAGAGGCTGGCTACTGACAGGATTAAACAGAGTGAGAAAATTATTCTTTTCATTTTGAAATTATTTTAATATTGAACTTTCATTTTGTACGTGAATTTTTGATGGTTGTTACATATTGTCCTGATAACCCTTGTTCCTGTCCTGTTGAGCTCCTTATGGAAAATCATGGGGCAGCCACAAGGCCCACCATACCTTGAATTTTTTTTATCATTTTGCCGGAGTTGATAACTTCTTGTGTTTGTCGGTCGGTGACATCCATTTTTCAGTTATTTTTGGAGTTCGTTTAGTGAACATTCTGCATGGAACATTACATTGTCTCGGCCCGCAAATACCGTCCCGACACCTTCACAACAGTGGTGGGTCAGCCTTCAATTACTTCAACACTGAAGAATGCGATTAAAAGCAACCATTTGGCTCATGCATATTTGTTTTGTGGTCCGAGAGGAGTTGGCAAAACCACTTCTGCCCGTATTTTTGCCAAGACCATCAATTGTCTCAATCTTTCTGCGGATACTGAGCCTTGCAACCATTGTGAATCGTGTATCTCTTTTGGGGAAAACCGATCCTATAATATTCACGAACTTGATGCTGCATCCAACAATTCAGTGGAAGATATCCGTTCGCTGGTTGATAAAGTCAGAATCCCTCCACAAATTGGTAAATACAGCGTATATATCATAGATGAGGTTCATATGCTCTCCTCACAGGCTTTTAATGCTTTTTTGAAGACTTTGGAAGAGCCGCCTGCACATGCCATCTTTATTTTAGCGACTACGGAGAAACAGAAAATTATTCCGACCATCCTGTCAAGATGTCAGATATATGATTTTAACCGTATCAGCATCTCCGACATAGAAAAACACCTCCTTGAGGTTGCCGGAAAAGAAAAGGTTGAGATTGAGCCTGAAGCTTTAAATGTGATCGCGCAAAAGGCAGATGGAGCCATGCGTGATGCTCTCTCGATTTTTGATCAGGTAGTAAGTTTTTGCGGTGAAAAGGTTACCTACCAGGACACCATTGCCAATCTGAATGTTCTCGACTACGATTACTACTTCAGATTGACGGATGGCTTTGTGAACGGAGATGTTTTTGGTAATCTCATGATCTTTAACGAAATATTGTCAAAAGGGTTTAATGCTCACCACTTTATCATCGGTTTGTCTCAACATTTCCGTGACCTCCTGATCTGTCGTGATACCGTGACGCTGCCCCTGCTTGAGGTGGGAGGGGAGATCAGGGAAAGATACCGGAAACAGGCATCCCGGTGCGCTGAAGACTTTTTGACAGCAGCATTAATCCTGGCATCCGAATGTGACATTCAATATAAAAGCTCATCCAATCAACGCTTTTTGGTTGAGTTAGCTTTGATAAGAACTGCCCAGCTGATAGAGCAATTAAAAAAAAAACAATTGACGAAGCAGTAGCATGTCCTATTCTTCTGGCTGTTTTCGGAGCAGTAAAGCCTTCTGAATCAAAGGAGAAAGAGGTTGTCAAGCAACAGCAATCTATCGTGGCAGTGCCTTTGCCAAAAACGCCACCAGTCAGTCGGCTCACCGATGCCGAACGTAGAACCAGGTACATGCACCTGGAAAATCTCACCACACCATCCATATCAGGAATGTTAGGGGGAAACAATTTGTCCGGAGTCTCTGAGCCTGCTTCTGATTCCGGTAAGGACAAAGGTGTTATTATGGAGAATGTATTTGATAATCAGCAGTTAATAAACGCATGGAAGGAATTTGCCGCAACTGTTGAAGCAGCACAGCTCAATTCTGCACTCACTGTGAGGGAGCCTGTGTTGCTTGACAATTTTATCATTTCCTACAACCTGGACAACGAAGTTCAAAGCAACCGAATCGTATCCGACGTGAAGCCTAAACTGGTGGCTCATCTGCATAAGGTTTTGCGCAACGAGCTGATTTCAGTTGAATTCATCGTATCAGAGAACAAGCAGGAGATATTGAACAAACCCTATACCAATCAGGAAAAATTTAACACCCTGGCATCAAAATATCCGGTACTCAACCTGATGAAACAAAAATTTGGCCTGGAATTTGAGTAAGATATCCGGATTTGAGATTTCAAGTTTTAATATCTTGTTGATCAGTCATTATTTTGTACTTTTATCGCTCCAAAAAAACAGTAAAAATTCTAATTCAAATAGTAGGATAGATGCAAAAAATTAAAGTACTAAACCCTGTTGTAGAGCTCGATGGGGATGAAATGACCAGGATTATCTGGAAAATGATCAGGGAACAGTTGATTCTCCCGTTTGTAGATGTCGAAATCAAATATTTCGATTTGGGTATTGAATACCGTGATGAAACCGATGACCAGGTCACTGTTGATGCTGCCAATGCCATAAAAAAATACCATGTGGGCATCAAATGCGCTACAATCACTCCGGATGAGGCTCGTGTAAAGGAGTTCGGATTGAAAAAGATGTACAAATCACCCAACGGGACCATTCGCAACATTTTGGATGGTACCATTTTCCGCGAGCCAATTGTAGTAGACAATGTACCTCGCCTGGTTCCTCAGTGGACTGCTCCGATCATGATTGGCCGTCACGCTTTTGGAGATCAGTACAGGGCTACCGACATCGTGGTGGACCGTCCGGGTAAACTCACGCTCTCATTCAAATCTGATGACGGTACCATACAGGATGTGCACGATGTCTTTCATTTTGACGGACCCGGGGTTGCGCTGGCGATGTACAATACGGAAGAGTCTATTCGGGGGTTTGCACACAGTTGCTTCAAAATGGCCTTAACCAAAAAATGGCCACTATATTTGTCCACCAAAAATACCATTCTGAAAAAATACGATGGTTTTTTCAAAGATATCTTTGAAGAGATCTTCCTGGCAGATTATAAACCAGATTTTGACAAGGCCGGTATCACCTACGAACATCGCCTGATCGATGATATGGTGGCATCTGCGCTGAAATGGAATGGTAATTTCATCTGGGCCTGCAAAAATTATGATGGCGATGTGCAGTCAGATACCGTAGCTCAGGGGTTTGGTTCACTTGGACTGATGACTTCCGTGCTGCTGACACCGGATGGTGGTACCATGGAGTCTGAAGCTGCGCATGGAACTGTTACCCGTCATTACCGTGAGTACCAGAAAGGACGCCCTACCTCAACCAATCCGATTGCATCCATCTTTGCCTGGACACGTGGATTGGATTTTAGGGGGAAACTGGATGGAAATCAACCTTTGAGGGATTTTGCAGCCCTTGTGGAAAAAGTTTGCATCGACACGGTGGAGTCAGGAAAGATGACAAAAGACCTTGCCCTCTCTATTTATGGAGACAAGTTGACCGCTGAAAATTATCTGACCACAGAGAAATTTATGGATGCACTGGTTGAAGAACTAAACAAGCGGATGAAGTAATTGAGAGAACTAATTCATTAAAAAATTTGAATCATGTTAAAAAAATCAGTAGAAGTAGCTTTAAATCAACAGATTAATGCTGAATTTCATTCGGCTTACCTATACCTGTCCATGTCGTCTTACCTGCAATCCACTGGAATGGCAGGATGTGCAAACTGGATGAAAGTGCAGTACCAGGAAGAACTGGCTCATGCTATCCATTTCTTTGATTACGTTTTGGAAAGAGGCGGGCGTGTAGAACTCAGCCCCATAGGAGAAGTAGACGTCGATTTCAAGAATCCGCTCCATACATTTGAAGAAACGCTGGAACATGAGGTTAAAGTAACTGGTTTGATCAACAATCTGATGGATATTGCAATCAAAGAGAGCGATCATGCAACCAAAAGTTTTTTGCAATGGTTTGTGGATGAGCAGGTTGAAGAAGAAGCAAATGTTGAGCAAATTCTTTATAACCTTAAATTAATTAATGGCGAAGGTCAGGGATTGTTGATGATGGACCGCGAAATGCAGGCCAGGGTTTTTGTGAATCCTTTCCCCGCCAAAGTCTGAAGTTGAATTTGCTTGTAAATGAGGGTTCACGCGATGAATCGGGGAAGATAATGTGACCTTAAAAATAGTTTAGTATATACGCAGAACCGAGAGATATGTCAATTATTGGAAATTTATTAAAAGGCCTCTTAGGCAATAAATCAGACAGGGATATTAAGGAAGTAATGCCTGTCATTGCCTTAATCAAGGAGGAATACAGTCGAATCACGGGTTTTACCAATGATGAGTTGCGTGCTGAGACTGTAAGAATCAAAAAACTGGTAAGTGATTACTTCAAAGCGGAGGAGGACGAAATTGCTGCACTTAAGGAGCGCGCTGAGAGTGGTGAGATTCCGATTGAGGAGGGAGAGAAATTATACGATCGGGTGGATAAATTGGAGGAGATCATCACAAAAAAAATTGAAGAGGTTCTCAAGACAATTCTTCCGACTGCTTTTGCTATTGTAAAAGATACTGCCCGCAGATATTTCGAAAACAGCGAAATTGTTGTTTCTGTATCTGATTTTGATCGCGATCTGGCTGCCACCAAAGACTTTGTTACGATTGACGGAGAGAAGGCGATTTTCAAAAACAGCTGGGTTGCCGGAGGTACGCTTCAAACCTGGAACATGGTGCATTATGATGTTCAGCTCATTGGAGGCTATGTTTTGCATACCGGTAAGATTTCTGAGATGGCGACAGGTGAGGGTAAAACACTCGTGGCCACGCTTCCTGTATTTCTGAATGCTCTGGCCGGACGGGGAGTGCATATTGTTACCGTCAATGATTATCTGGCCAAACGTGACTCGGAATGGATGGGTCCGATCTATCAGTTTCATGGGATTTCCGTGGATTGCATCGACAAGCATCAACCAAACTCCGTGGAACGCAGAAGAGCTTACAATGCCGATATTACCTTTGGAACCAACAATGAATTCGGCTTCGACTACCTTCGCGACAATATGGCAACAGAGCCTGCGGATTTGGTCCAGCGCAAACACCATTATGCCATTGTAGATGAGGTCGACTCTGTATTGATCGATGATGCCCGCACACCGCTGATTATCTCCGGTCCGGTACCAAGAGGTGAGAATCAACTTTTTGATGTTTTGAAATCACCTGTTGAACAGTTGGTTAAAACACAGCGCGAGTTGGTTAACCAACTTCTTGTTGATGCCAAGAAAAAAATCAATTCCAGCAAAAAGGATGAATCTGAAGAAGGTGCCATGGCACTTTTGCGCGCTTATAAAGGTCTGCCTAAATATAAGCCGCTGATCCGTTTCATGAGCGAAGAGGGAAACAAGGCTAAAATGCTGAAGGTCGAAAATTTCTACATGCAGGACAATAGCAAAAATATGCACATTGTCACCGATGATCTTTATTTTATCATTGAGGAGAAACAGAATTCGGTTGAGCTGACAGACAAGGGGATTGATATTCTGTCGCAAAACAACGCTGATTCAGGTTTCTTCATTTTGCCTGATGTAGGAGCAAAAATTGCGGATATTCAAAATGATATTATCCTCAATGAAGATGCAAAGATTGAAAGGAAAGATTTGCTTATGCAGGATTATGCAATTAAATCTGAGCGTATTCACACGGTTAATCAGTTGTTGAAGGCATATACCATGTTCGAAAAAGACATTGAATATGTTGTGATTGAAAACAAGGTGAAGATTGTTGACGAACAGACAGGTCGTATCATGGAAGGCCGTCGATATTCAGACGGATTGCACCAGGCGATTGAAGCCAAGGAAAAGGTTGTTGTAGAGGCTGCTACCCAGACGTTTGCCACGATTACCCTGCAAAATTATTTCAGAATGTACCATAAACTGGCAGGTATGACAGGTACAGCAGAAACTGAAGCAGGTGAATTGTGGAGTATTTATAAACTGGAAGTTGTGGTTGTTCCAACCAATCAGCCCATTACCAGAAAAGATTACGAAGATTTGGTTTACAAATCCAAAAATGAAAAATACAAGGCGATCATTGAGGAGATCGTTCGTTTAAATAAAATTGGTCGGCCGATGCTTGTCGGTACTACATCGGTCGAAATCTCCGAGTTGCTTAGCAGGATGTTGCAAATGCGTGGAATCAAGCATCAGGTTTTGAATGCTAAGTTGCACCAACGTGAAGCAGATATTGTCGCAGAAGCCGGAAAATTCGGAACTGTCACGATCGCAACCAACATGGCAGGTCGTGGTACAGACATCAAGTTGACCCCCGAAACGCGCGCATTGGGTGGCTTGGCTATCATTGGAACAGAAAGGCACGACTCACGCCGTGTCGATCGTCAGTTGCGTGGTCGTGCCGGTCGTCAGGGTGATCCGGGTTCTTCCCAATTCTTTGTCTCCCTGGAGGATGATTTGATGCGGCTCTTCTCTTCCGACAGGATAGTAGGTATCATGGACCGTCTGGGATTGAAGGAAGGCGAAGTTATTCAACATTCTATGATCTCCAAATCCATCGAGAGAGCCCAGAAAAAAGTGGAAGAGAATAACTTTGGTATCCGAAAACGATTGCTCGAGTACGATGACGTAATGAACTCACAGCGTGAAGTCATCTACAAAAAGAGACGTCATGCGCTTTTCGGAGAACGTATTGAAGTTGATATCCTGAACATGATTTTCGATATGGGAGAGTTGCTTTCACAGGAGCATCAGCCGAATGGACAGGAAGGTTATGAAGATTTTCGCATCGATTTGATTAAAGCGCTTTCGCTGGATTGTCCGGTGAGTGAAGTGGAGTTCTCAAAATTGAACCC
>JANYKW010000169.1 GCA_025358025.1 Bacteroidia bacterium
GAAACTGTTTAAATTTCATTCATTTTGATTTTTAGGGTTACCCCGAACCCTGAAGGGAGCCCTAAAAATCAAAAAACACCCTTTAGGGCCGGGGTATTTTTTTTGATTTTGGGTGTAATTTCAAATTTTAAACAGTTTCTTATTCTGTCTGATGGGATGAACTTCACCCATGTAATTTTTTCACGAACGCTAACTGATTAAAATACTAAAATTGTAAATTTGGATTCCAAAACCCTTGAATTTTTGTTCACTGCATTTTTAATGGAATTGAACGCTTTGACCGCTAAAATTATGCATTTACTCCCTTCTGTTTTTAAACCCATTTTCATGGCTCTGTTAGCATTCCTGCTCTCATGTCGTTCTGCAGGGACTACGGCAATTCCCGAGAATCCGGACACCTCCGGTCCTGAGAAACAATATGCACTCTTTTCATTCAACTTTGGTGTGAAGGGTGTTGCACCTGTTGAGATGACCAACTCTGAACTCACAGGAGGTACACTGACTGTGGAAAATGATCCTGCAGATGTTAACAACCAATGCCTTAGGCTCAGCAAGACCTCAACCGATCCGGCAAATCAGTTAACTACCTGTAAAGACTTCGTACCTGTTATTAAAGGTACAGTTTCGGTAGAGGCAAGGGTGCGCGTTACGGACACTTCCCATTGGAAACAGTTTTCCCTTTGGGCAAATGCGACAACTGAAATTGCAGGAGTGATCATTGGAGATAACGGGAAGATAACAGCAATCGAAAATACGGGAAGCAATGTTACTATTCTCTCTTCGGTACAGATTGATCAGTGGTACACTGTAAAACTTTCGCTCAATCTGTCTGCCAAAACGTACGAGGTATATTTGGATAAAATTAAAATAACTGCCAAACCACTCGCGTGGAAAAACCAGGCAATTGCACCGGGTCAGTTCTCCAGAATGATGTTTAGGAATTGTGGCAGTACGACTGCTGATACCTATTTCATTGACCAGGTAACACTGACTGCAAGTGATATTCCCGGATTGGTCTATAACAGTGGAACAGATAAAACCAGCAGTACATCCGGCCGTTTATTGGGAAGAACCTGTCCGGCACAATATTATATCTCCCTGCCAATAGGTTGGACTCCAGCAAAAAAATGGCCCATTTTTATGTACAACATCCGTGATGGTTGGGATGGTGCGGCCCCAAATGACGGACCACAAATATTCGCCCAAAAGCGCGGCAATATGCCATTTATTATAGTGTCAGTGAAAACGATAAGCATTACCGGCACTACCAATGGTTATCCCCAGAATGTATTGGATTATTGCAATGCCACTTCCGATCAGTTATTTGATGAGATAGCAGTGATCGAGCTTTTTCAACAAATAAAAGCGGATTACAATGGTGAAGATAAATTTTATTGGGATGGTTTTTCCGCGAGTGGTCATGCCTTTTGGCCGTTGGTTATGTGGCGACCTGAATATATCGCTGCAGCATGTTGTTCTGCCTGCAATTATTTAGGCACCGGAGGATATGATCCTGCTGATTTAGGAAGAGGCATGACGAGCAAGGCGGTTTCGAATGCTCCTGAACGGATCAATCTTCCGGTTAAACAGTATACCGGGGAATTTGACTCAGTAGCCCAAATTGGCATAACAACAGGAAAAGGAATGTGGCAGCAATTTATGAATGCCAAGGCAACCTGTGAGGCCCATGGATACAAGAATGTTAGTCTCGATATTTTACCTGGTGTAGGTCACACCATACATTTTGACGCAGAATTGGCTTATTTCTATGCCCACTATTTATCCACACATCCCTAGATAAACTGCTTGAGTTTCTCTGGGGATTTCACTATCTTCCCTGCAATTTGCCTGCAATGCAATATATTATTACACAATGGAATCGCCATCCGCCCGCTGGCGGATGAAAAATAAATTATTATCAGATAAAATCGCCATCACGCACGTGCGGGATCAAAAAATATTAAATCTCTTGAAGCAGTCCATAATTATTTTACTCCTGTTATTCCTTTCGCTCCATGTGTTTGCTGCCAAAGTAACCCTCAGTGGCTATCTGAAGGATAAAGCCAACGGTGAAGCACTGATAGGGGCCACTATTTACATTCCATCCCTGAAAACCGGTGTTAGTACCAACACGTACGGATTTTATTCTGTATCAGTTCCTCAGGGGTCTTATGCCGTTACCTTTTCTTGCATTGGATACCAGACTCAGTCACCGGTTATCAATCTTAATGCAAGCAAACAATTCAATTTAATGCTCGAAGAAGATTCAAAACAGATTGAGGAAGTAGTAGTTTCGGGTGAGAAGAAGAACCGAAACGTGGAAAGTCTCCAGATGAGCGTTGAAAAAATGCAGGTAAAAATGGTAAAAAAGCTGCCAGCTTTTATGGGTGAGATAGATATCATAAAAAGTATCACCCTGTTGCCCGGAATTCAAAATGGAGGCGAGGGTAGTTCGGGCCTTTATGTTCGGGGTGGAGGCTCTGATGAAAACCTGATGCTTCTGGACGAAGCACCTGTTTACAACGCATCTCATTTATTGGGATTCTTTTCAGTCTTTAACTCGGATGCCATCAAAGATTTGCAGGTTTTCAAAGGTGGCATTCCTGCTGAATACGGAGGAAAAGCCTCCGCTGTGATCGATATCAGAATGAAAGACGGGAATTCACAAAAACTGGGTATAAGTGGCGGAATCGGCAACATTTCTAGCAGGCTAACGGTTGAAGGACCTATCATCAAAGACAAATGGAGCTTCATCATTTCAGGCCGTCGTACCTATGCAGATTACCTGGGAAAACTTATGGGACTGGATGCATTAAAGGACAACCAACTCTATTTTTACGACCTCAACCTGAAAACAAATGTGGAAATCAACAGCAAAAACCGGATTTACTTTTCGGCCTACACAGGAGATGATTATTTCAAATCCGGAGAATCCATTTACATGCGATGGGGAAACCTGACTTCCACTGCCCGCTGGAACCATCTTTTCAACGACAAGGTGTTTTCCAATACTTCACTCATTTTTTCCAGATACGACTACAGCCTTGGCGTGCCCGGATCCGGTGCTGATCAATTTGACTGGACATCCCAGATTCTGGATTACAATTTCAAGGAAGATATTTCATGGTATCTGAACTCGAAGAATAAACTCACGATGGGTTTTAACCTGATTCATCACCATTTCGAACCCGGTGCGGTGGATGCCAACGAAGGCTCCTACTTTACAGACCTTACATTAACCAATTACAATGCAATTGACAACTCTTTGTATGTATCCAATGAACAAAGCATTGGACCGAAATTAAGCCTTCGATATGGTTTACGCTACTCGTGGTTCCAGCAAATCGGATATGGAAAAGTGAGGGAATATGAAAATCCGGATCATCCTGACGAAAAAGAAGTTACAGGTATAACAGAATACAGTACAGGCGAATTGATCCCTCCACCATACCACAATCTGGAACCACGAATTGCATTAAAGTATATGCTAAGCCCTGAAAGCTCTGTTAAAGCTTCCTACAACCGGATGGCCCAAAACCTTCATTTGATCACGAACACCAACTCCCCGACTCCGCTCGACATTTGGCTGCCCAGCAATAAATACATCAAACCACTGATTTCCAACCAAATTGGTCTTGGGTATTTTCGAAATTTAAAGGAAAATATGTACGAAACATCTGCTGAGATTTATTACAAGAAGATGACCAATGTGATTGATTACATCGACGGAGCTGAATTATTTCTGAAGGAGGACCTCGAAACAGAATTATTGCATGGAAATGGATATGCCTACGGACTGGAACTTTATGTCAAAAAACAAACCGGCAGGCTTACGGGGTGGCTTAGCTATACCTTGTCGCGTTCGATGCGCGAAATACCCGGCATTAATAACGGCGAAGCCTATCCATCGAGTTACGACCGTACGCACAATGTTTCGGTGGTTGCCAACTACGAACTTACCAAACTTTGGAATTTATCTTCTACCTGGGTCTTTGCGACAGGAAACCCAACTTCGTATCCGATTGCGAAATACGATGTGCAGGGAAATACTCTCTATTATTATGCCGACCGAAACAGCAACAGAATACCAGATTACCACCGGCTGGATGTTTCGGTAACCTACGACTTTAAAAAGAACTCCCGGAGAAAATTTAAACAACTATTGAATTTCTCCATTTATAATGTGTATGCACGGAGAAATGCATATTCGGTCACTTTTCGCCAGAATGAGGAGAACCCTCATGTTTCGGAAGCTGTCAGGCTGTCAATCATTGGTAGCATGATTCCTTCCATTACCTATAATTTCAACTTTTAAAACTACAAATATGAATGGAATCCGGTTTCTGGCTTACGGCTATCATCATATCAAAAGCAGGATGCTTTTCGTCCTTTTTGCAGGTATCTGCATCTCCTGTGAGGACGTAATTGAAGTGAAACTGAGCGAAGAAAACCTGAACTTATTCGGTGTTGAGGCAAGTATAACTACTAAAAAAAATCCATCCGTATTTTTATACAAATCACTTAAGGTAAATCAGGATGAAGCCTATCCTGGAATTAGCGGAGCAGAAGTTGTGATATCAGACAATGCGACTCCCTCCAACTCAGTTTTACTCATCGAGGATCAACGTAAAAAAGGCCTCTACCTGGTACCCCAAAATTCCGTTTATTTGGGTGTCCCTGGACGGGAATACACAATAACCATTCGTTCGCAAGGGGCGACTTTGACTGCCAAAGACAAACTGACCAAAGTGGAACCTATTGACTCAATTCAGGTTTTTCCATCCATGCGCGGCGACAAACTTTTTCTTGGAGTATTTACCTATGGTAGAGAACCCAAGGGACTTGGTAATTTTTATAAGTGGGATCTTTATGTCAATGACACACTTGTCCGGGAAGCGAATCGCATTGCCGTTGCAAGTGACGAGTTTGTGGACGGAAATTACATTGGGAAACTGGAAGTATATACTGATTTTCATGATCCGGAGAAACCGCAGGATCGGAAACTGAACCTAAATGATACCGTCTATATAAGTCAGACTTCGATTTCTGAATTTTCCTATAACTACTATTTACAAATGATCAATCAAAGCAGTACAGGCTCGCTGTTCAGCGTTCCATTCGCAAATATTAAAAGTAATTTC
>JANYKW010000220.1 GCA_025358025.1 Bacteroidia bacterium
CACCTCTTCCCATTCCGAACAGAGAAGTTAAGCCCGTCAGCGCCAATGGTACTGCGTAAAGTGGGAGAGTAGGTCGCCGCTGTATTAAACCAGGCCCCGGTTCATGTATTTGAGCCGGGGCTTTCTTATGCCCTACCGGAAGTTCTTCCGATACTCCGAAGGGGTCATCTCCATAATATTTTTGAAATAGAGATTAAAATTGGCCAAATTGTTATAGCCACTTTCATAACAGATCTGCGCGATGGGTTTATCTGATTCGGCAAGTTTTTTGGCAGCAATACTAATTCTTATCTCTTTAACATATTGGATAAATGTTTGTCCGGTTCGCTTTTTGAAATAACGGCAAAAGGAGCCCGGAGCCATGTTCAGCAAATCTGATGCTGCCTTAAGACTAATTCCCTCCTGTATATTGTGGAACACGTATTCATATACATCTTTGATCTGATCGAGGTCTTTAAAGTAACTCGTAGGATATTCAGGAGTCAGGGATAAACTCTCCTTTTCATCAACCTGAATCAACTTTTTAAAAATATGCAATAGTTCGATGTAACTCTCCAGACCTTTGAGATTGACGAGCCTTTCCATACATTGTTTAATTCGGACTATTTTTTCTCCTTTGAAAAAGAGACCACTGTTTCCTCTGTTCAGAAGCTTCTTTACAGTTTCAAGTTCAGGCAGGTTGAAAAAGTCGGATCCAACGATGTTTTCATCGAAATGGATGACGATACAGGTAGGCGGTGAGTCACTCTGCCGATCCAGTACTTCCCAACAGTGGGGAAGATCCGGGCCAAGGAGTACCAAATCGCCAGCTTCAAAACCCGAAATATTGTTTCCAACGATGCGTCGGCCAGATCCTGAAATGATCAGGTTTAATTCATAATTTTTATGTGAATGAATCTTCGGATTATTTTCGGACAAAACAAGTCTCCGTGTAATAAACGAGTGTTCATGTGGGACATTTATTTTAGCAAAAACAAATTCCATGATGTATATAAATTAACCAACGATACAAATATAGTTAAGAATATTTTATTTCACGGTTAAAAAACAATATGAAATGGATAAAATAATATTTGAAATGCATAAAAACATGCTATACATTTGTATTTCCTAAAATATGAAATTATGTTGTTACCATTGAAAGGGATTATCCCACCCATGATTACTCCATTGAAAAGCAATGATGAACTCGACAGACAAGGTGTTGAGAAACTTATCGAGCATATCATCGGAGGCGGTGTACATGGCCTTTTTTTATTAGGAACCAACGGTGAAGGACCTAGTCTCAGTTACCGGATAAAAAAAGAGTTCCTCAAATTATCATGCGAAATTATTAACGGCAGAGTTCCTGTTCTTGTTGGAATAACTGATTCTTCCTTCTCAGGAGCGATGGAAATGGCCGAATATTCGAAAACTGTTGGTGTGGATAGTGTTGTCGTTGCTCCGCCTTTTTATTTTCCTGCAACGGAAGCAGAAATGATAAATTATGTAGAGAAATTGGCTGCAGCTACACCACTGCCGTTTGTTTTATACAACATGCCCATGCATACCAAAATAAACCTGACTATTCCAACGATTCACCGGGCCAGGGAGCTGGGTTGTATTGGAGTCAAAGACAGTTCAGGCGATATGGCTAATTTGTATATGTTGATTGATGCATTTAAGGATGACCAGAATTTTGCAGTATTTGCCGGAACAGAACTTTATCTTCCGGATGCTGTAATGGGCGGTGCTCACGGAGCCGTCGCCGGCGGAGCCAATGTATTTCCTAAATTGTTTGTTGACCTTTATAATGCAGCGTTGGCAAAAGATCATGAAACAATAGACTTACTGAAAAATCAAATCATCTGGTTGTGTAATACCATGTATGTTGTTTCTCCGAGCGCTGCCCGGATTACCATCTCTTTCAAAACAGCCCTTTCCATCATGGGAATCTGCAGTGACGAGATGGCTCTGCCTTTAAGAAAATTAGAGGGTGCAGACAGGGAAAAAATTTCTATGTATCTGAAAGAAATGAAAACAAAATTCAAATAAGCCAAGCTTAAATCGTTTTTGGCAGCACCTATGTTTTTTTGAATCAAAAAATCTTCTACTTTTGTCATTCCTTTAAAAATAGAACCAGGGAGAGATGCAAGAGTGGTTGAATTGGCACGCCTGGAAAGCGTGTGAGCCTCTAAAGGGCTCCGCGGGTTCGAATCCCGCTCTCTCCGCAACCAGTTAATAGCCTCGCGAAAGCGGGGTTTTTTTATTTACGCACACGACCAACAACTTCAGGTGTTAAGGGAGTGTGGGTAAATAAAAAAAGCACTGAGTGCAACGAAGAGGTACTAGTTTCAGTAAAAAGCAACAGATTTACCTGCTCTTTATTATTGTTTTGTACAGGATCAATCCAAATACAAAAACACCCAATACGATAAATGCAGTTGAAATATGCCCACTGTATTCATCCACTTTCGTCATCAGCTCGTCGTACGGAACAATAGACTCGAGGTAATAGCCAATAGCAGCAAGGATCACATTCCAAATGCCTGCACCCAGGGTAGTATAGAAAATGAATTTAGACAGGTTCATTCGGGAAAGTCCGGCAGGTATAGAGATAAGGTGCCGTACACCGGGAATCAACCGACCGGTAAAAATGGAGATGGATCCGTGTTTGGCAAAGAATGCCTCTGTTTTCTTAATGGCTTCTTCATCAATCAACAACATATGTCCAAAACGGCTGTTGGCAAACCGGTAGACGATAGGACGTCCGATTACTGTTGCAAGAAAATAATTTCCAAGTGAACCAAGTAAGGCACCCAGCGTTGAGAAAAAAACCACAAGATAGATATTCAACTCTCCGGCAGCAGCCTTGTACGCAGCAGGTGGAACCACCAATTCGGAGGGTAAAGGAACGACTGAACTTTCAATTGCCATCAGGAGTGTTATGGTCCAGTAGTTCAAATTATCGAGACACCATTGTATAAATCCTATAGATTCCATATTTATAAGGATATTGATTTTATTAATTGGATTTTACAAATGTATAAAATGCCCCTTAACAATAGCGATGCAATAGAAGGATTGGTTCAAATCTGGCTGACAAATAATCGAATATTCGAATTTAATTTAGAAAGATTTTAAGGTTAACGTCTTAGTATCATGAATCTTAATTTTTACCTTTATCTCGTGATATGAATGAATGTAACTATATATGACACAAGATGGACAAGAAACATAAAGTATCTGATTTACAGTCGCATACTGGCGTAGAAGTAATGCGTTGCTACCAGTGCGGAAAGTGTACTGCAGGTTGTGTTCTTGCTTCGGATATGAATTACCCACCAAGTTACCTGATGCGGTTGCTCCAGACGGGGACCAAAGAAAACTACGACAAAATCCTTCATTCCAACTCGATCTGGCTTTGTTTAAATTGCGAAAACTGTTTAGGCCGCTGTCCGATGGAGATCGATATACCCAAAATGATGGATTATCTCAGAACGCGGTCAATCAGTGAAAACAAAATGCATCCTGATTCGAAGCCAATTATTGCTTTTCATAGATCCTTCCTCGACTCGATCAAACATACAGGCCGCTTGTATGAAGTTGGACTGATCGCCGCATTCAAATCTCGCACTTTCCGGTTTGCCCAGGATCTCAACATCGCACCAATGATGTATCTGAAAGGCAAATTGCATCTTTTGCCTGAGAAGATCAAAGACAGAAGGCACATGAAGAGAATATTTGCCCAGACGATTGAAAACGCTAAGACTGAAACCAAATGAAGATAGGATTTTACCCGGGTTGTTCCCTGACCGGTTCGTCGAGAGAATACAATGAATCGGTAGTAGCGGTAGCCAAGGCTCTGGAAATTGATCTGGTTGAATTAAAGGACTGGAATTGCTGTGGTGCTACTGCTGCTCATTCCATGAACGAAGAACTTTCTTTGTCTCTTCCTGCACGGATCATGGCCCTGGCTGAAGAGCAAGGCCTGAAGGAGATTGTCGTACCCTGTGCGGCCTGTTACAACCGCCTGAAGGTTACACAACATGAACTTGAAGATCAGCCAAAGCGGAACAGGGTAGCTGAAATTTTACAAATGCCTTACAAGGGAGATCTTAAAATCATCAATGTTCTGCAACTGCTGGAAGCTTATGGTACTGAGAATATTAAGGCCAGAATTACCCAGCCGTTTGCGCACAAAGTAGCTTGTTATTATGGATGTTTGCTGGTTCGGCCCCATGCTATCCTGAAATTTGACAGGGTAGAGGATCCGCAGAGCATGGATGCGCTCATACAGGTAATTGGAGGAACAACGATGGACTGGGCATTCAAGACAGAGTGCTGCGGAGGTGGATTCTCTGTATCGCGTACAGATCTGGTTGTTAAGCTTTCCGGTAATATTCTGAAAGATGCCTCTGATCGCGGTGCTGAAGCCTTAATTGTTGCATGTCCCATGTGCCAGTCAAACCTTGATATGAGACGGGGTGCCATCAACAAGACACTGGATTCTCCGATTGATATTCCTGTTATTTATATCACCCAGGCCATCGGACTTGCATTGGGAATCGGCGCTAAAGAGCTTGGTTTAAAACGTCATTTTGTAACCGTAGAACTGTAATCCTATGTCAAAGATCGGAGTATTTATTTGCCACTGCGGTGAAAATATCAGTGCCACTGTAGACGTCGAACGTGTTGCCCGTGAGGTAGGGGGTATGGAAGGGGTCGCTCATGCCATCGACTACAAGTACATGTGTTCAGATCCCGGACAAACCTTCATCAAAGAGGCTGTTAAGAAGTATAACCTGGATGGTGTAGTGGTGGGTGCCTGTTCACCACGGATGCACGAACCGACATTTAGAAGGGCCTGTGCAGAGGCCGGATTAAATCCTTATCTGTGCGAAATGGCTAATCTGCGCGAGCATTGTTCGTGGGTTCACGAGAAGAGTGAAGAGACAACCGAGAAAGCCATAGATCTTGTTAAGATGCTGGTGCAGAAGGTAAAAAAGAACAAACCGCTTGATTCTATTAAAGTTCCTGTAACCAAGAGAGCCCTGGTAATTGGCGGTGGTATCGCGGGGATTCAGGCTAGCCTGGATATTGCCAATACCGGACATAAAGTAATTTTGGTGGAGAGAGATCCTTCGATTGGTGGTCATATGTCGCAACTATCAGAAACCTTTCCCACACTCGACTGCTCACAGTGTATTTTGACACCCCGCATGGTCGAGGTGGCACAACACCCTAATATAAAGTTATATACATATGCTGAGCTGGAAAGTCTGGAAGGATTTATAGGCAATTTTACTGCTAAAATCCGTCTGAAGGCAAAAAGTGTTGATTACTCAACCTGCACGGGTTGTGGGGCATGTATCCAGAAATGTCCTGTCAAAAAGATTCCCAGCGAGTTCAATGCCGGACTGGGGACCCGAACCGCTATTTATGTGCCGTTTCCACAGGCCGTACCCAATAAGCCTGTAATTGATCGGGTAAATTGCAATTACTACAAGCGGGGCGCATGCAAGATATGTGAGAAAACCTGCCAGGTTGGATCGATTCAGTGGGACCGCGAAGATGAAATAGTCACGGAAGAGGTGGGTGCTGTCGTTTTGGCTACAGGATTTGATGTAAAAGGTGCCGATTTTTTTCCGGAATATGGATATGGAAAATACAAGGATGTATTGACCGGATTGCAGTTTGAGCGGATGGCTTCTGCATCAGGTCCGACATTTGGTGAGATCCGCCGTCCTTCGGATGGTGTAATTCCTAAGAAGATCGTCTTTATTGCCTGTGCCGGATCCAGGGATCCTGCCAAGGGAATTCCGTATTGTTCAAAAATTTGCTGTATGTATACTGCCAAGCATGCGATGTTGTATCAGCATAAGGTGCATGATGGAGAATCCACAGTATTCTATATGGATATCCGCGCAGGCGGAAAAAATTACGAAGAATTTGTTCGGAGAGCCATTGAGGAGGATACAGTAAATTATGTACGCGGCAGAGTTGCCAGGGTATATGAAAAGGATGGCAAACTGATTGTCAAGGGTGTCGATACATTGCTGGGCGGACAGCAAGTTGAGATTGAGGCAGATATGGTTGTGCTTGCCACAGCAGGTGTTGCCAATTGCGGTTCAGAGCAGCTTGCCCAAAAACTGCATGTGTCCTATGATCCTTACCATTTCTTTGCAGAAGCACATCCTAAACTCAAACCAGTTGAGACCAATACCGCAGGAATATTTCTAGCAGGGGCCTGTCAGGCGCCGAAGGATATCCCGGAAACTGTTGGAATGGCATCCGGGGCAGCCGTGAAGGTTGCTGCACTTTTTTCAAATGATGAACTGGTTCGGGAGCCTTTGGTTGCAGTAGTCAACCGTTTGGCTCCACCATTATACAGCACCTGTGTCGGATGCTTCATGTGCGAAACGGCTTGTCCGTATAATGCCATAGAGCATGAAGATATCCGGGGACGAGACGGCAGTCTGATCAAAACGATTGCAAAAGTCAACGAAGGACTTTGTCAGGGTTGCGGCACCTGTGTTGCCTTTTGCCGTTCCAAATCAATCGATATACAAGGCTATACCCATGAACAGGTATATGCTGAGGTTATGTCATTATTAAACGACTAACTAACAAATAATGAGTAGTAATACTGATTTTGAACCTAAAATAATAGCATTTGTATGCAACTGGTGCACCTATGCAGGAGCTGATTTGACGGGTACCAGCAGGCTTAAATATGCTACAAATGTTAAGATAGTCCGCTTTCCTTGTACCGGGCGCATTGATTTTCTGCTTTTACTAAAATCTTTTGCCCAGGGTGCAGACGGAATTATTGTATCCGGATGTCATCCCAACGATTGTCACTATACAAGTGGAAATTTTCATGCACGTCGGCGGTGGATCGCTTTTCGTTCAATCCTGGATTTGATGGGTGTGGATATCAGGCGAATTCAATATTCATGGGTGTCGGCTGCTGAAGGATCAAAATGGGCTGATCTGGTTAACCATACGGTTGCCGACATTCGTTCTCTCGGACCTTATCAGGAATATCAAAAAATTGCCGATTATTTAGAGAAAGGGGGATACCATGGAGAAGATTAGAGAGCGGGCAGCCACTTTACTGGCAGAAGGAGTTGTTACATTGGTTCTTGGATATGAAGAAGGGACCAAAAGACCCCGGCCTCTTTTTTGCCGGAACAGCGAAAGTGCCCGTAAATTGATTTTTGACAGCCGCTGTATCCACAATCTGGCGGTTTATCTGACCAAAAAAGAGCTGGTCGGCAAGGATCGTTTTGCCGTTATTGCTCCCATCGCGACCTTGAGAAGCATTATGCAACTATATGTTGAAAATCAGCTTAGTGAAGATAAGCTGTTGGTGCTTACGGTTGATCCTTCCGGTGAATTAAGGGAATTAGTAACCTTTGAAGATATTGCCGGCTATGTGGAACAATTTGAGCTAAAACGTGGTGAGCGGGAACAGGAGATCTTGTCAAAGATTGATGAAATGAGTCGTGAAGAAAGATGGAAATTCTGGATGGAGGAGATGTCTCATTGTTTCAAATGCTATGCTTGCCGTTCTGCTTGTCCGTTATGTTATTGTTCCAAATGTGTTGTCGAGGTAAACCGTCCGCAGTGGATCAACCCATGGCCTGCACCTTTGGCTAATATGGAATGGCACATCAACAGGGCCATGCATATGGTCGGACGCTGTACCGCCTGCGGTGCATGTGGTGATGCGTGCCCCGTTGGAATTCCCATAGATTTGATTACCAGGAAGATGATGGAAGATATGGCCCCA
Organism: Bacteroidia bacterium; assembly: GCA_025358025.1. Lineage (GTDB taxonomy): Bacteria > Bacteroidota > Bacteroidia > Bacteroidales > Prolixibacteraceae > CAINVV01. The sequence goes on from JANYKW010000220.1 coordinate 7,778, forward strand.
GAATTTGGATATATTCCGGGTCAGCCAGCAAAAAAAGGCAACGCACTCTCCACCTGGAAGCTGGATGACAGAGAGCAATTTATACGCTAAGAAGTTATGGAAACAAAATATATCAGTCAAAGCGGAATAGAACAATGGTTCAACGCTATTATTACCAGCGGTAAAAGGGTTTATGCCCCGGTCAATTCGCGCGGACAGATTGATTTTAAGCTGGTAAAAAATCTGAATGAGGTTTCGAGCGAGTACATTCAGACGACTCAATCCATTAAGGCTTCCGTTTATCCCAAGGCAGAGGTGCTTTTCTCTTATGAAAAGGTGAATGGGAAAGTCAATCTGACAGATTTTGATCCGGAAAGTGTTCCGGAAACTGTCATGTGGAAAGTTCATCCTTGCGATGCGGCTGGGTTTAAGCCTCTCTCAGCCATTTTCAACTGGGATGGTGCGGATAAATTGCACAATGCCCATCTGGCAAAAACTTCGTTGGTATCCTTCAGTTGTGCCTCAGCCGATGAGAGCTGCTTTTGCACCAGCGTGAATGGTAGTCCGGGAAATACTGCTGGCAGTGATATTCAGCTCACCATGCTACCGGATGGTGGGGCAATTGCAGAAATACTGACTTCCAGGGGCGGGGAGCTGGCAGCACTTTTACCTTCCGTCTTTGAAGCCGACAAAGGAGTGAAGAAAGAAAAATACCTGGTTGACCTGCCTGCAAGATTCAGTTTGGAGGAGGTAAATACCAAATTGAGCAAGGCATTTAACAGTACGGTATGGAAAGAGCAGTCTGAGCGTTGCATTGGTTGCGGGGCTTGTGCCTTTGTCTGTCCTACGTGTGCCTGTTTCGACATTCAGGAAGATGTACACGGATCGAAAGGGCGTCGTATCCGTTGCTGGGATGCCTGTGGTTTTGCCATGTTTACACTCCACACTTCCGGTCATAATCCGCGTGAACATCAGAGTCAGCGCTGGCGTCAGCGTATTCTTCACAAATTTTCCTATATGCCTGAACGACTTGGTGTGGTGGGTTGTACCGGATGTGGCCGCTGTTCGCGAGCATGCCCCGTTGACATGAATATTCTGGAACATATTACTTCAATTGCACAACAATGAGCGAGAAAAATACATACCTCCCATACCTGATGACCATTGAAAAGATCACCAAAGAGGCTCCGGGGGTAAAAACTTTCAGATTAAAATTCCAGGATGAAGCAGAGGCAGCAACCTTCGAATTTCAAGCAGGACAATTTGGAGAGTATTCAGCATTTGGTGAAGGGGAATCAACCTTCTGTATTGCTTCTTCTCCAACCAGGAATGGATATATTGAATGTACCTTCCGCGACACCGGAAGGGTCACATCAGGTTTGTCGTCGCTTGAAGAGGGTAGTACCATGGGCTTTCGCGGACCTTATGGAAATGTTTTTCCGATGGATGAATGGAAGGGGAAGAATCTCTTATTTATAGCGGGTGGGATTGCATTGCCACCCATGAGATGTTTGATCTGGAATGCGCTGGATTTGCGTGAAAACTTCAGGGATATCACCATTGTTTATGGGGCCAGGACAGTAAAAGACCTGGTATACAAATCCGAACTGAAAGAGTGGGAAGAGCGTCCGGACGTCAGAATGGTCACTACCGTTGATCCTGGAGGCGAGACTCCCGACTGGAAAGGAGAGGTTGGATTTGTTCCTACAGTTGTGGAAAAGGTAGCTCCATCGGCTGAAAATACTATCGCTATTGTATGTGGACCACCCGTCATGATTAAATTCACTTTTCCAGTTCTGGAAAAGCTGGGTTTCAGGGATGATCAGATTTATACTACATTGGAAAACCGCATGAAATGCGGCGTAGGCAAATGTGGCCGTTGTAATGTCGGGAAGTTGTATGTCTGCAAGGATGGTCCCGTTTTCAGTAAAGAGGAGTTGAATCTAATACCGGCGGAGGAGTATTGACGAAACAAACCCTGAAGGACTTCGAAACCTTCAGGGTTTATTTTCACCGTAAATTCTTCGTTCTGTTGGCATCGAGCCTGATAAAGATAAATAACAGGACGGTAAAGGACCAAAGGGAGGATCCTCCGTAGCTGAAGAAGGGTAGGGGAATCCCGATAACGGGTGCTAGCCCGATGGTCATCGAAATGTTGATGGCTATATGGAAGAAAAGGATACTGGCTACACCATAGCCATATATCCTGCTGAACGACGATCGCTGTCGTTCAGCTAAATATATTAGCCTTATCAGCAAAACTAAAAACAGCAGGATTACAACGGTTGTGCCCAAAAATCCCCACTCTTCACCAACCGTGCAAAAAATGAAGTCAGTACTTTGTTCCGGAACAAAATTATATTTGGTCTGTGTTCCGTTTAAAAATCCTTTGCCCAACACACCACCTGAACCAATTGCAATTTTCGACTGGTTTACATTGTACCCGGCGCCCAACAGGTCATTTTTTATTCCCAATAGATTGTCAACCCTGTCACGCTGGTGAGAAATCAATACATTACTATAGAAGTAATTTACTGACAATGTTATGGCTATTGAGAAAATAAAAAACAGCAAAACAAACCATGCTTGTCTGATGTGTTTTGAGAGGCCGTATACGATAAAAATCAGGACAGAAATTAAGGATGTAATGATGAGCAGATGAAACGGAGTGGCATTGAATTCAAAAATATTTTTCAGGCCAAACATTATTCCATAAAGCAGGGATACAATTACGAATCCGATAACTCCATCCTTGATACTTTGCCTTATTACAGTAAAAAGAACCAATGAAACGATTATAAGTAAGATAAGAATCTGAAATTGGGTCCACAAGAGAGCCAAAACGAATAGGATTATGGTTGTAAAACCGCCAATTAAAAGAACCTCAGGCAACCCTTCCCGGTAAAAAACCAAAAAGAAGACTGCAAATACAAGGGCCGAACCTGTGTCGTTCTGAAGTAAAATTAATAGAGCTGGTACCAGAATAAGGATGCCAAGTGTCAGATAAGATCTTGTCATGGTTATTTTGAAATTAAACTGGCTCATATATTTTGCAATAGCCAGACTGGTAGCAAATTTCCCAAGCTCTGCAGGCTGCAGCGCTACACCGCTAATTTCAAACCAGGCCCTGGCACCGTTGACCTCCTTACCTAAGAACAATACAGCAACCAGCATAAAGATAATCAGTACATAAATGTGGTATGCAAATGCAACATAGAACTTACTGTCGACGATTAAAACACAAACTGCCAAAAATAGACCTGCACAAATCCAGATCATTTGTTTCCCATATTGCTGACCCAGGTCCAGAATACTCTTATGCTCTTCGCTGTAAACGGCAGCATATATGTTGATCCATCCCAACATAACCAATGTCAGATATATCAGGATTGTAATCCAGTCCAGACTTAGTAATATGTTGTTCTCGTTACTCTTCATTGATTCATAAAAAAGCTGTTAGCTATTAGCTGTTGGCTATTAGCCCATTAGCTAAGCTTTATATTTTAGCTCATTAATACTTAAAAAAACACTATAAGACAAACCATCAATCTGTCCAAATGCTACTTTATCCTTTATCCTTTATCCTTTATCCTTTATCCTTTATCCTTTATCCTTTATCCTTTATCCTTTATCCTTTATCCTTTATCCTTTATCCTTTATCCTTTATCCTTTATCCTTTATCCTTTAGCCTTTCCCCCTCCTTCTCTAGTCTCC
>JANYKW010000214.1 GCA_025358025.1 Bacteroidia bacterium
TGGGAAGCCGTGACTCCTTCCAAAATTCGAAACATAGTGGAAGTGGCTGATGTCTGGCTGAGAATAAACAAAGTTGATCTGGAAACCAGGTTTGATGTGATCTCAATCCTTTTGAAGAAAGACGGAAGCTACACTTTGGAGCATTTTGAAGGGGCATTTATTCCTCCCGTTAACTAGGAAGTACTTAGAATACTTAGAGTACTTAAAGTACTTAGAGTTTTGAACTCTGAAAATATTCTCAACCTCGCGTAACCACTTTAAGTACTCTAAGTATTCTAAGTACTTTTTCATAAATTTAGCAAATGTAAAATCATAGCGAATGAACGTAGAAGAGGTTAGACAAATTTGCATTGCAAAGAAGGGAGTCACCGAAGGTTTTCCCTTTGATGAGGTGACCCTTGTCTTAAAAGTCGGAGGAAAAATTTTTGCTTTACTAAGCCTGGACAGGGAACCTTCTGTTAACCTGAAATGTGATCCTGAAAAGGCGATCGATTTACGGGAAAGACATGAGGATATCATTCCGGGGTACCACATGAACAAGAAACACTGGAATACGGTGATGCTTGAAAGGAATTTGCAGGACAGCCTTATTGCTGAGATGATCAACCACTCCTATGAACTAGTATTAGCTTCGCTGCCCGGGAAGGTTCAGGAGGAAGTGAAAAGGGAAGAATGACAGGGAGACCAGGAGACAGGGGGACCAGGCGAGTGGTCGAAATGAAACAGAGAATCGGGGACCATCAACCCCCCAAACAATAAAAACATTTCAAACCCTTCAAACATTTATGGCATGGTTTACAATCTGAAAGGCGCCGAATACATTGAGTTAATCAAGCTGCTAAAACTTCTGCGGATCGCGGAGTCCGGCGGTCAGGCTAAAATGATGGTCGAAGATGGGGAAGCAACACTTAACGGTCAGCCGGAATCGAGGAAAAGAGCAAAGCTCCGATCGGGTGATGTGGTTTTGATTTTTGGAGAGACAATCAAGATTGAACCCTGAGTCCACCTAAATTTAAAGAGCCGGTTCTGATGGAATCGGCTCTTTAAATTTATTCTGAAATTGTTATTGCAGCTTCAGCAAATGCTGCATTTTCATTCCAATTTCCGTATTCTCCATGAAACCGACAAACTGGTCAGCTCCCGGACCATAAGCAAATACAGGGACACAAATGCCGGTATGTTCCGGACTTGAAAATTTGGCAGTAACATCCCCAGTTTTGTTGTTTCCCCCGTTAAGGGTCATTCCTCCGGTCTCATGGTCGGCTAAAACGATGATTAGCGTCTCTTTGTTTTTGGCACCAAATGCCAGAGCAGCCCCAATGGCCCTGTCGAAGTCAAGGGTCTCTCTCACCACACCGGTGGTATTGTTGTTATGTGCCAGAAAATCAATTTCTGAACCTTCCACCATCAGGAAAAACCCCTTTTTACCTTGGGAAAGCACATTTAAGGCAGTTTCTGTCGCAGGGACAAGCATCTCACCCCTTTCAGGCATCGGCAGATTGTGCTCCTCCGCAGTTAATCCGGCAAGTTTTCCTGACCGGACTTTTTGGATATCCTCAATTTTATAAAGAACCTGATAACCTTTATCTTTAAGTTCTTTGGATAAATTTCTGCCATCTTTCCGGTTCTCAAATGATTTGACCCCGCCTCCGATAAAAAGATCAATATCTGACTTTAGAAAATCGGCAGCAATATCTTCGTAGCTGCTCCTGGAGGATTGGTGTGCAACGAAACAGGCCGGAGTCGCATGGTTAATCGCGGAAGTGCTTACAAGGCCGGTTTTTAAACCTTTCTTCGTGGCAAGTTCGCAAATGTTTGTTACCGGCTTTTTATCCGGATCCACTCCGATGGCTCCATTGTAACTTTTCACGCCACAAGCCAGTGCAGTCGCCCCTGCAGCTGAATCTGTGATGTAATCGGAGGATGAATACGTTTTTGAATAACCGCAATAAATGAAATTTTGCAGAAAAAGGGAGCCTCCGTTGGCTGTCATGGCAGCATAAATATGAGCCAGGCCCATTCCATCGCCAATCATGAGGATGATGTTTTTCGGGCTTTTTTTCGTGTCGACCTGACTGTACTGCTGAACGGGGTAAAAAGTGCCGCCTTTGTATTCTTCAATGGCCGTAACTTTTTTATTCTCCTTGTATTGCTCCTGCGCGAAAAGGTTCGATGCGAGTGAAACAAAGAAAATTGATGTGACCAGAAATCTGCTAATAAAAGTTTTAAATTGGCTCATAATCATGCAAATAAAATGTTAATATAATTCCGGGTATTAGAAATGTAATACCGGAAGATTCAGCACGAATGTACACAAAAAACCAATTTTTTCGGAATAGATTAATGGAAAAAACCTATGAAATGAAACGTCTGCTAACAGGATTACAGATCGTTCTTAAGCAATCCTTTGTTGTCCATGTCTGTGATCACGGCATCAATAAACTTTTCGGCAGCAATATTCTTGCCCACACTTTTCCCAATCGAAATGAACTTGTCAGAGGCGAAACCTCCAACAGGTGCGAGGATGTTTCGTGAGAAC
>JANYKW010000221.1 GCA_025358025.1 Bacteroidia bacterium
AAACATCTCATGTACTTGCCGGATGGAATGATGATCTCGCCGTTCTGATTTTTATAACCCCATTGATCCTTAATGGTATCATTGAATGAGATCAGGTACTTGTTGTCTTTAATGGATGGCCTACAGCTAGTCAGGCCACCAAAAAGAAGCGATAGAACGATGATGTTGATTGCTTGGTTTAGCTTCATAAATTGGCAAATATTTAAATGCTATTGTATTACTTTCATCACAACCCGTCTGTTTTTTGTTCTGCCTTCAGCGGTCGCATTGTCTTCTACCGGCAAAGATGGTCCGTAACCCTTGGCAATGAGTTGACTCCTGTCGATTCCGTTTTTTGTCAGATAATCAACCACACTGTTTGCCCTGGATTGGCTAAGTTTGTTGTTCATGCTGAGGCTGCCAACATTGTCTGTATGACCTTGTATCTCAAGTCTGGCAGAAGGATTGTCTTTCAAAAACCGGATCAGTCTGTCCAGATCGGAAGAGATTGTGGTATTCAGGTTCGCTTTCCCGGTTTCAAAATAGATGTTACTCAGCTGAATGCTTTGTCCAGCCTTTGCCTCTTCAATGCCCAACTCCAGTTTGACATACAGTGTGGCGCTCCGGTTCAATCCCTTCGTGGTGATTTTCTCGATGTTGGAGATATAACTTGCTTTTTTGCCAACTACCGTGAAATCGCTTCCGGCTTCCAACTGAACCCGGAAAATTCCATCCCCGGCATGACTTTGTTGTGTAACGATGCCGCTTCTTGTTCCGTTGGAAACATTGATTTCAGCTCCTCCTTCCGGTATATTTTTGGTCTTGTTGACGACAATGCCCGAAAGCGTAAACCGGGGATCGTTGTGGGTTAAGGTAAAGTTGAGTTGCTTGTCATTGGTTTCAAAATTATCTTTCCTGATAGGCAGAACAACGGTATTGATCTTGTTAAGCAGACCACTAACTGTATAATCTGCAGGTGTTAAGGCGTTGAATGTAACTTTCCCATCTGCACCTGTTGTACCGCTTACCCTTTTGCCTTCAGGTCCGTTTACAACAACCTCGACGTAGGGTAACGGCTGTCCGGTAGCCTCATCCTTTACCGCAATGACAAAGTCTTTTGTAAGATCTATAATTTCTTTCTTAACAGGTACAGGTACTATAACCGGCTCTTCTACTTTTACGGGTTTTGCTTTCTTTTTACCCAGGCTGGTGCCAACTCCAATGTTGTATTGAAAATGATTGTTCACAGCTGAGGTTAAAGCATTTCTGTATTGTACATTGGTCAATACAAAAGCCTCATTGAACAGGTTGAACTGGATTCCTGCACCCAACGGAATATAGAAACCGGATTTACCATTGTACAAGGAAGCTCCGAGCCCTGCGGATAAAAAGGGAACAACTTTATGCCGATTGGTAAGCAATTTCAGGTTCAGCCCTGCATTGGCATCCAATAAAAGCGCACTACTGCCATGAGTGGTACCATCTTTGTACAGATAATCCGTAGAACTGCCATCTAAGGTAGCCACCCCATCAATTTTAGTTGTGATCCCTTTCAGGTAATTGAAGCCAAATCCCATTTGCATCTCGCCAAACTTGCTCCAGAGATGGTTGTCAAGCACGTTTTTCAGGGAGCTGGTCCGGATCTGTTGGGCAGTCTTAAAATCGTTGTAGACAAAATGGAAAACCAGCGTTGCCGGCTTTTTCTCCTCGTTCTCTTGGGCTGACAATTGCAGAACAAGACAACTAAGTAAACACAGGTAGATTATTTGTCTCATTGTCAATGATTTATTAGATCTTCATTCTTGCTGTTCGTTTTCATGGTACCCATTTGGTTCACAATTTCGAACATGGCGGGTTCGCTTCTCCCCTGACTGGTCATATCCATGGTTGGGATGGGCATTCCGTTTACATCGAGTGATTGTATTGTCCAGATAAACCGGTGGTTGGCAGTCGAATCGATCATCGGCAGATTAGATCTCCAAAGATATTGAGTGATGCCTCTTGATACGGGTTCGTCCAACAAAGGTCTATTGCCCCGGAAAGCCTGCATCGGTTGCTGACCCGGCAGAATTTCGTAAACCTGTATCCGGTAAAAGGTAAGCTC
>JANYKW010000026.1 GCA_025358025.1 Bacteroidia bacterium
GGGACTTACCAAATCACGTTTCGATGATTTTCTGGGAAGAAGACCGGAGGTCATAAGATATCAATAAAACAGCGTATTCAAGCCTGAAACCACGCTTAAACAACGATAGCCTCACCCTTTAGGCAAAGCACTACCGTCAAACTTTATATCTTTCTTTCGAATCACTCTCGCTTACACTAACAGTTACTGAATCATTTTGCAAGGAACAATAAAGTAACTTATCAAGTGTATGGGAACTTTACCAATTTTTGGTTAGTGAACTTAAAACTATTTTCTTTTATTCCAGTTGTTTCATTATTTTGATTGACTCCTGACCATAGAACCCATTCCTGGATGCGATGGACCTGAACTGTGCCAATGCCTTCTGACGCTCATCTGTCTTGAGATAGCACAGGCCAATGTACCATTCAGACTGCTCAACAAGCAGATTGTCGCCTTGCTGAACCACTTGCGTGAATGATCTTATGGCACGGTTATACTCTCCAAGTTCCTGATAGGCAACTCCCGAATAGAAGTTCACCGTGAAGGCATTCTGTCCCTTTACTGAACTGCTCTCCAGCAGATTCAATGCCGTGGCATATTCTCCGCGATCAATGGCCAGTAACGCATTATTCAGACTATTCTGTGATACTATGGCAGATCTTGATACACTCGCTCCTACTCTATACGGCTGATAATATGACGTATACAGTTGCTGCCCTGTATAGCTCTTGTGCCGCACCAGGGAGGTGAAAACTACCATAAAAACAAGCACCGAGGCCGCGGCATACCAGAACAGACTCCTGCGCCTGGTCGATACGATTCCAAGCCTTTCACTCTTCCTGCCCCGCTCATCCATAGCTATTTGTTGCAGACTGGACCTGAGGGAGATCACTTCCGCCTCGGCTATGGCTTTATCTACTTCCCTGTGGAAAGAAAGATCCGCCCCAAGACCGGTATTAACCATCAGCTCGTCCTCAAATAGTGCCATCGTTTGTTCATCCAGGTCATCCGTCAGATAACCGTCTATCTCTTCAATACTCCATGAGTGGGAATATTCATTCTGCATGATATCCTGCAGACCTCTCCTGAGTTGCATGATATCCAGCTCCTCTATGGCCTGGCTGATCTCCGTGTGAAGACCTATTTCGTTTGAAAGCGAGGCACTTGTCCTGGCCTCTTCCCTCATAAGTTTTTCTATTTCATGGTCGAGCTCGCCATTGGCAAAACACTCTATCTCTTCAAATGTGCGCTCGTGTACCGATACACCCTGGGCAATCGACTGTAGATTGGCCCTCAGATCGATAATTTCTTTTTCTGCTACAGCTTGCCTGATATCCTCAAATATCATTTCATCCATGGCAGAGAGCATCTCCTGTTCCGTCTCACCCAGTTCTTTATCTTCTGAAATGAAATCGTGAACAACCTCTTTCGATGCAAATACATGATTCTTAATGTGAAGCTTCTGAAGATAGTTCCCTATCTCATACTCTTCAAAGTCAACACTCAGGCTGACCGGATTGTAAATCTCCTCGGGTAAGCCAAAACAGGCTTCGGCATACAACGTATGCTCATTCATGGCGGAGACCCCAGCTTGATCGTTCATATCTTTCAATTTTTTCAATTGACTTCGCAATGTCATGACCTCTTTCTCTTGCAATGCATCTTCTATTTCCTGGTACAGTGGAAGATCTTCATCCAAGGTGTGCCCATCTATCAAAATGGTGCGGCACAAACCTGTGTCATCTCCCGTATAAACCTCATCGTGAGATTCTTCTGTAATTTTATTGTGCGTGTCAGAGATCATCTTTTCAAAATTATAAATCCACAAAAAAACAGCTTGTATAAGCTCAAAATATACACCCACCTCTAAAATTGCTGCAACAATTGCAACAATCCTGTTTTTCCAACACCCAGGCAATATTCATTTGCCCCTGCGCATGGAATACCAGATTGAAATAGCGTTTGAATTATTCGTTGATAATGATCGGCTGTGGAATGCCGTATCCGATGCCACCTTTTACTGATGCCAATTCTTCGTTGGAAAGCACTTCTACTGTCAGGTAATTAAAAGTTTTCATGGTAAATTGTCTTAATAAGTTAATAATTCTTTATTGTTCCTTGCAG
>JANYKW010000042.1 GCA_025358025.1 Bacteroidia bacterium
ATTGGCTCTACGGTTGCTACTGGATTTATTTCTCCTGCAGGATATCCGGGAGCAACCGGAGCGACAGGAACTATAGGATCTACAGGGCCAACTGGGCCTATAGGTATTAATGCTTATTCAACTTCATATGGTTTTACACAACCTGTAGCTGGAGCAGCTATTGCTATACAAGTTCCATCTGGGTCTTGGTTACAAATAGGGCAAGATATATTTATTCCTTCAGGAGGCTATTATAGAGTAGCTTCTGGATCTGTGCCAACATTTTCCATAATGAACCTTGGGTTTTCTGGAGCAAATATTCCAATTGGCTCTACGGTTGCTACTGGATTTATTTCTCCTGCAGGATATCCGGGAGCAACCGGAGCGACAGGAACTATAGGATCTACAGGGCCAACTGGGCCTATAGGTATTAATGCCTACTCAACTTCATATGGTTTCACACAACCTGTAGCTGGAGCAGCTATTGCAGTTCAAGTTCCATCTGGGTCTTGGCTACAAATAGGGCAATATGTATTTATTCCTTCAGGAGGCTATTATAGAGTAGCTTCTGGGGCTGTTCCTACTTTCAGTTTACAGAATTTAGGATATTCTGGAGTTAATATTCCTATTGGATCTACAGTTGCTACTGGATTTATTTCTCCTGGTGGTATTGCAGGAGCTACTGGAGCAACTGGTGTTCAAGGACCTCAAGGATCTACTGGAACAAGTATTTTAACTGGTGCTGCATTTGGGGATTTAGGTGGAAATTATCCTAGTCCAATTGTTCAGCAGATATCAGGATTAAGTGGAGTAGTAAATATTCCAGCTACAACTCTTAAATGGATTGCTGGAGTAAGTGGACCATTATTATCACAAGTGGGAGCTGTATCAGATATAAAAGCATCTTCGTTAATTATTAGTGGACAAAATGCATATTCTGGAGCTTCTATTAATATGGCTGGTGGAGCTATAACATTACGTGGTGGAGCGCAGTCAACTGGAACTGCTTTTGATGGTTCTGTTACTCTTGGTAGTACTGCGGCAACAATAAATCATACTGGTAATATTACATTTAATGTTATATCCGTTTCTGGAAATATTACAATTGCAGATTCGACTCATGCAGGAGCATTTTTTGTTGTTGATACTACCGCTGCTCGATCATTGACTTTACCTATCCCAGTTTCTGGATATGTATTTTATATTATAGATAAAAATAACAATGCAGATGTGCAAAATATTAGTTTAATTCCTAGCGCAGCTGAAAGAATTGATGGAGTAGCCGCTACATTATTATTACAAACAAAAGGCGGTCGTTGGACATTAGTGTCAGATGGAATTGATTGGTATATGGCAGCCTCGTAAAATACCACTGACTAAAGGCGTTGGTTTTACGGCGAATAATCATAAATAAATTTTATTCACAATTTTAATATACTAAAAATTAGGCATTATCTTGAACAAGAGGATATTGATGTCAATTTTAGTGCCAGGATATGTTAGATGGGATGGAACAAAGTACGTTACTGATCCAACTGTCCAAATTGTAGGTCCAGTAGGGCCTCCAGGCTCTACAGGCGCAACTGGGCCCACTGGCCCTCAAGGGCCTACTGGAATTGCAGGATTACAAGGATCGCCAGGTGTAACTGGGCCAGCTGGCGCGCCACAAGGAAGTCCTGGAGTAACTGGAGCTACAGGACCACAAGGCTCTCCTGGAGTCACTGGGGCAACTGGGCCCACAGGACCAGCTGGAGCAACTGGGCCAACTGGTCCAAGAGGTGCAACTGGAGTCACTGGACCATTAGGTAGCCCACCTATTTATGCACGAGTTTATTCTCCCAATAATACTAATTTTTCAGCCAATGTAATTACAAAATTACAATTTCAAACTGCCGATTTTTCTAATAGAATAACTTTAGATACTAGCAGTTCTTATAATATGACAGTAATAACTCCTGGTCAATATTATATTTCCAGTCTTATAGAATTCATTCCGGGAACAATTCCAAATTTTGTTCAATTATTTATTTATGTTAATGGTATTGTTTTTGGTATCTCAGAGTTATTGTATGATCTTACTAATACTAATCAAAATGGTATTGCAATTAATGCTTTAGCAAATTTAAATGCAAATGATGTCATTGATATTAGATTACAATTTGGAACATCACAATCTCCTATAAATATTTTAACTGGTCAATTTTCTATATTTAATATAGGGGCGGCAGGGCCTCAAGGTATTCAAGGGGCTACTGGAGTAACAGGGCCAGCTGGAGCACCACAAGGATCTCCAGGTGTAACTGGCCCTACTGGGCCTCAAGGATCTACTGGAACTATTGGACCTATAGGCCCAACTGGTCCGGCCGGAACACAAGGATCTGTTGGTATTCAAGGAGCAACTGGAATTATTGGGGCTCCAGGCATTAATGCTTATTCAACTTCCTATGGATTTACTCAACCAAATGTAGGTGCAGCAATTGTCGTTCAAATTCCAAGCAGTTATTGGATTCAATCTGGACAATATGTATTTATTCCTTCTGGCGGATATTATATAGTAGCTTCTGGGTCTGTTCCTACTTTTAGTTTGCAAAATTTAGGATATTCTGGAGTTAATATTCCAGTTGGTTCTGCTGTAGGAACCGGATTTGTTTCTCCTGGAGCAATAGCTGGTCTTTTAGGGCCAACTGGAGCTACTGGGCCACAAGGGCCACAAGGCGGACAGGGCACTCCAGGAATTACTGGAGCAACAGGAACTATAGGATCTACAGGCCCAACTGGCCCTATAGGTATTAATGCCTACTCAACTTCATATGGTTTCACACAACCTGTAGCTGGAGCAGCTATTGCTATACAAGTTCCATCTGGGTCTTGGTTACAAATAGGGCAAGATATATTTATTCCTTCTGGAGGCTATTATAGAGTAGCATCTGGATCTGTGCCAACATTTTCCATAATGAACCTTGGGTTTTCTGGAGCAAATATTCCTATTGGATCTACGGTTGCTACTGGATTTATTTCTCCTGCAGGGTATCCGGGAGCAACTGGAGCACAAGGGCCAACAGGAACTATTGGATCAACAGGACCTACAGGACCACAAGGACCTCAAGGAGCTACTGGAACAAGTATTTTAACTGGTGCTGCATTTGGAGATTTAGGTGGAAATTATCCTAGTCCAATTGTTCAGCAGATATCAGGATTAAGTGGAATAGTAAATATTCCAGCTACAACTTTTAAATGGATTGCTGGAGTAAGCGGACCATTATTATCACAAGTGGGAGCTGTATCAGATATAAAAGCATCTTCGTTAATTATTAGTGGACAAAATGCATATTCTGGAGCCTCTATTAATATGGCTGGTGGAGCTATAACATTACGTGGTGGAGCACAATCAACTGGAACTGCTTTTGATGGTTCTGTTACTCTTGGTAGTGCGGCTGCATTAAATCTTATTACTGGCTCACTAAGACTTTCTGTCATATCGGTTTCTGGAAATATTACATTAGCGGATACAACTCATATGGGAGTAGTATTTGTAGTTGATACAACCGCTACTAGGTCATTAACTTTACCAGTTCCAGCTGCTGGATACTTTTTCTGGATAGTTGATAAAAATAATAATGCTCAAGTTCAAAATATTAGTTTAATTCCTAACGCAGCTGAAAAAATTGATGGAGTTGCCGGCACTCTTCCACTTCAAACAAGTGGCGGAAGATGGCTTGTAACTAGTGATGGAACAGATTGGTATATGATGTAATATCAATAACTCACAATTAATAGTTGTGGGCCCATGTTAAGGAAACTAACAATTTCATTTTGATCAAAACTAAAATATAAAGGAAATAAAAATTAAATGAGCAAGCCTATTGTTTTACAAAATACTGCCACTTTCACTACTCCTGGCAAAGTTGATCGTGTATTAGTTTTTATGGCAGGAGGCGGAGGCGGCGGTGGAGGCGGCGGCCATGGAGCCGTTAATACGGCTGGTGGCGGTGGTGCTGGTGCAGGAGGATCTGCGCAAATAGTAATAAGAGAATTATTATTAGTTGCTAATACTCAATATGATTGTGCGATTGCTGGAGCAGGAACGGCAGGAACAGGATCTACTGGATCAAATAATGCGACTGTTGGTGGAGATGGCGGAGATACTATTATTACTTTGCATGCAGGCGGCACTAAAATTGCAGTCGCATATGGAGGACAGGGTGGAGCTAAGGGACAAGATAACGTAGGAACAACTGGAGGTCTTGCTGGTAACGGTGGCTGTTGGTCACGCACAGGCACAATTGGCAAAGCTCCAAGATCAGGTGATGGTGGCGCTGGAGGAAACTTAAGCGTAGCTGGCGTTGGAGGAGATAGTTCTGGAGGAAATGTTGGAGGGACTACTGATGTTCCTGCAACTAATTCTTCTGGTGGCACGGCCGCAACTGGATTTGGTGGCGGTGGGGGCGGCGGAACCAGTATAGGTAATATGTGGTATGAAGGTGTTGCAGGACAAAACGGAGGCAATGGAATAAATGGCACTGGCGTTGTGCCTACTGCACCTACAGCCGCCGGAGCTAATACAGGAATTGGTGGTGGTGGCGGAGCTGGCGCTGGATCAGATAACGCAGCAGGTAGAAATGGTGGGCCAGGAGCAGCTGGAGCTACTGGACTTTGTTGGATAATGATCTGGGAGTAAGATGAGCAAGCCAATAGTCAAACAATTTACTGCGAATGGTAATTTTACAACACCTGGTAAAGTTGATCGTGTTTTATTTTTTATGGTTGGTGGTGGTGGTGGCGGTGGTGGTGGTGGTGCAGCTCCTCAGAATGGTGGTGGGGGAAGTGGTGGCGGAGCTGGCGGATCTGCACAAATAGTTATAAGAGAATTATTATTAACTGCTAATACTCAATATGATATAACTATTGGAACAGGCGGCACTGCTGGAACAGGATCTACTGGATCAAATAATGCGAATTCTGGCGGAGATGGCGTAGATACTATTATTACTTTGCATGCAGGCGGCACTAAAATTGCAGTGGCATATGGTGGTCAAGGGGGCAATGCTGGACAAGACGGAGTAGGAGGAAGTTCTGGAGGCGTCCTAGTTAGAGGTGGTTGTTGGTCACGCACTGGAACATTAAGCACAGCAAATGTAACTAGAACACCTAGATCTGGTGATAGTGGTGCTGGTGGAGCTGTTTCAGTTTCAGGAAATGGCGGAGATGGTGCTGGAGGCGATATTGGCGGCACATCTGGAATTCCTGCAACTAATTCTTCCGGCGGAAGCTCTGGAGTTGGTGTAGGCGGTGGCGGCGGTGGAGGAACTAGTTCAGGTAATATGTGGTATGAAGGTGTTGCAGGAGCAAATGGCAGTAATGCAAATGCTGCTGGTGCAGGCACAGTTCCAAGCACTCCAACAGCTCCAACGGCTAATACAGGAATTGGAAGTGGTGGTGGTGGTGGTGCTGGAAGTGGAATTACAGCTTCAGCAACAAATGGTGGAGCTACGACTGCTGGCGCAACTGGATTTTGTTGGGTTCAAATTTGGGAGTGAACTGTGAATTACCAACGACTAAAGTCGTTAGCAATTCATCGCCATATTGGTATATAGCATAAATTTCCGTTTGAATCTTTAATGGGTATCCAGCCATCTTGGCTTTGTGTTGCTGGCTGTCCAGTTCCACCAATAGAATTGTTATTTAATAATAATACTTTAGTTCCAATTGTCGCTGAAATTCTAGTTGTATTAATCTTTATTTTACCAGCAACTCCTGCACCATCTCCATTACCAGGAGTCAAGACGATATCTCCTCCAGCAGCTCCTGATGTAGCAAAAGCGTCCTGACCTTTAATAGTCATTAAATTACCAGCTCCAGAGGCATTAGCATCATACTGAATTGCTGCACTTGTTGCATTAATAGTAAAATGAAATATTGCTGTAGCCGAGTGATCTATCTGATACATATATTGATTATATGTGCCAGCTCCCCATGCAGTTCTTGACGCTGACATATTTGCGCAGTATAAAGAGCCACTAATTGTGAATATGATTTCATGGGATGTATTTATATATAGATCGCTACTATCGCTTAGTATTGAATAGTTAGTAGTTGATGGACTGCCTCCATCTTTTAACCAAATAATACCATAGTTTTGAGCAGCACTATCACCACCCATTCTTACTAGTGGAACGCTATTTTCTTGAACTAAAAACGAACCGTGATTACTGACAGTTGCTGTATTATTTTGTGGTAATGATACAATAAGTGATCCTGGAATGTTCGATGCAGAAGTTGGTGATCCTGGTGTTATTACTATATTTCCACCATTCACATTTGTAATTGCAGAACCCCATGCACTTTGACCTTGAATTGTAAGTGCTGCCGCAGCTACATCACTTGTCTTTGCATCGTATTGGATTTTTGCTGATGTTGCATTAATAGTAAAATGAAATATAGATGTAGCAGAAAAGTCCATCTGATACATATAGGTATTATATGTTCCCGCACCCCACGCTTGTCGTGAGGCATTGAGACTTGAGTAATAGTTCACGCCGCCAATGGTGTAAACGTGTTCACCTGCTCCAGACGGGGAGTTTATGTAGAGGCCAGACCCGTCCGACAGAAGGCAATAGTTGGCGCCGGTTGGAGCACCGCCATCTCTGAGCCAAAGAAGACCATAGGCTTGAGCGGAGTTGTAGCCGCCGAGCCTTGCAAGTATGAGGCTGTTTTCTTGGATGATTAGCTGGCCGTGGTTGGTCGCGAGGCTAGTGTTGTTTGCCGGAAACGATATAATCACCGAACCCGGTGCGTTCGCCACGGAGGTCGCTAGCCCAGGTGCAAGAACTATATTGCCACCGTTGAGATTCACCGCAGCCGAGCCCCACGCATTTTGACCTTGAATTGTAAGTGCTGCCGCAGCTACATCACTTGTCTTTGCATCATATTGGATTTTTGCTGATGTGGCGTTAATCGTAAAATGAAATATAGATGTAGCAGAAAAGTCTAGCTGATACATATAGGTATTATATGTTCCCGCACCCCACGCTTGGCGAGAGGCATTTAGGCTTGAGTAATAGTTTACTCCTCCTATGATAAAGACAATCTCAGTGCCTGGAGCGTTTATGTAAAGTTCTGCACCTTCGCTTAACAAATTATAATTGATCGTACTAGGTGCCCCACCATCTTTAAGCCATAAGATACCATAGTTCTGACCTGATGCGTATCCACCGATGCGAGCAAGAACATTTCCATTTTCTTTCACAACTAGCGAACCGTGACCAAGAGGCACATTGACCGCCGATCCTAGTGGAAGCGAAATAACAACTGAACCTGGAGTATCTGTAGCGGTAGTTCCTGAACCAGGAGTAAGAAAAATCGAGCCTCCAGTTTTATTCGTGACTGCTGATCCCCACGCACTCTGCCCTTGGATTGTGAGGTTATGCGCTACGAGGTCTGCCGCCTGAGCGTCGTATTGAATCGCTGCGCTAGTCGCGTTTACTGTAAAGTGTTGGACGGCGGTATGGCTGCAGTCGAAAGTGTAATCTGGGATTGCCGGATTTAGGCCAATGTATAGTCCAGAGGTGTCGAGCCTTATTCGGTCGAGTGTTCCAATCGAGAAGTGTAGCAGGCTCGGAGCATTGAGGAAGACAGCCGCCAATCCGTCGCCATACAGAACGTAGTTACTGGACGACGCTGCAACAGCGTTGGTCAGTAGGTAGACGCCAGCAGCAGTTGTTTCTGAACCAACAATCGGACCAATAACCGACTTATTGTTTGATCCAGATCCACCAAACGTACCCTTACCAAACACTGTCTCAATGAATGCGCGAGTGGTACCACCGCCTTGAAATTGCACTAGTCCAGGTGTGCCTACGCCGTCACCGGCTCCTGAGCTTAGGTTGAGGCTTCCGCCGTTCGCTGCGGAGGATACTTTTGCGTCCTGACTGCGAACAGTGAAAACCACTCCCGCACCAGTAGTGGATATTGCTTGCTTTAGAGTAAACGTTACAGCCGCATCAAGAGTCCCCGTAAATGTAGGAAGTGCACTAAAGTCCCATGTGATACCGCCAGTGTGTGAAGGGCCACGCCAGTTGATCGACATGGCATCTTCATATAAACCGCCCACAGTATAAAATGTGAACTGGTTCGCCTGCATACTTAGGTTACCTATACCGCCAATTGATCCAATATTCATATTATTAGATCCATCCCATTGAAGCATATTGACATCAAGCGTATTACCTGCATTGCGTCCAACGATCGAGAATGTAGGAGAAGTGCGTAGCGTGCCTGTAGTAGAGAAAAATCCCGTTCCGTCAAGGAACTTAAGGACTGTGCCACTAGGCACTGTAACTACGCTAGCAGCTCCAGTTAATTTGGTAACAGTCTGATTTGTTGCTGTTCCTGCTAAATCTCCACCAGCAACAAATGAAACTGGAGCAGGCTTCATTTCTAGTAATCCTGCAGAATTAACCCAAGTAAGAATATATCCATCTTGTAAAGATCCGTAAGTTACCGCTTGAACTGCATTACCTTGTATTTTAGCTACAGTTGGACTAGGATATGTTCCAATTAAATCTCC
>JANYKW010000051.1 GCA_025358025.1 Bacteroidia bacterium
AATCATGTTAGACAACCTTGATCTGAACGCCATACAAGACGAAAACGCTCGGGAATTGATCAGGCAGTTATTGAACCTGGTGGAAAAATTAACGGAAGACGTGCGTGATTTACAGGTTGAGAACCAGCGATTGCGAGATGAAGTAAACCGGTTGAAAGGGGAACAAGGCAAACCCAAGGTCAAAGGGAATACGCCAAAGCCGCCTCCTACCGATCACTCCTCGGAAAACGAAAGGCATAAATCGCGCCAACGGCATAAGAATAATAAGAACGCTAAAATCCAGATCGACCGGGAACAAGTAGTTGATCTGGATCCCTCGGTTTTACCAAAGGATGCCAAATTCAAGGGATATGAAGATGTGGTGGTGCAGGACATCTTGCTGCGAACAGATAACATTCTATTCCACAAACGAAAATACTATGCCGCCTCGACCCGGAAGACCTATTTGGCCGAACTACCGAGGGGATATGAGGGTCAGTTTGGGCCAGGGATCAAAGCCCTGACGTTGGCCTTTTACTTTGGCATAGGAACCAGTGAACCCAAGATACAGGAATTCTTTGAGAATGTGGGCATACAGATTTCAGCAGGAGAAATATCGAACCTGCTGATCAAAAAGCAAGAGAGCTTCCATACAGAAAAGGATGCATTGTATGAAGCAGGATTGCAGAGCAGTCCCTGGCAACAGACCGATGACACATTGACCCGAGTCAATGGACAAAATCAACATTGCCATGTGGTGTGTAATCCAGTCTACACCAGCTACCATACCCGAGCGAGTAAAGAACGGCTGAGTGTGTTGGATGTACTCAACAATGGACGCAAACGGCTATTTCGGTTGAATGAGGAAACGATCTTATACCTGAGAAGCATCCCCTGGTCGAGAGCAACTTGGAGAAAAATCCTGAGTTGGAAAAGCGAACAGGATTGGGAAGAGGTGGCATTTCTGGAACGACTGGCAGAAGGTTTACCCAAATTGAGCAAACAACAACGCAAGATATTTCTCGATGCAGCAGCGGTTGCAGCGTATCATGCGCAAAAGGATTATCCAGTGGTGCGCGCATTAGTTTGTGATGATGCGCCTCAGTTCAACTGGTTGGGCCAGAAGATGATGTTGTGTTGGGTTCATGACGGCAGACATTACAAAAAGTTGATGCCGGTGATTCCATTGCATCGCAAATTGCTGGATGATTTTCTGAAACAATTCTGGGAGTATTACCACCAGCTGCTGGACTACTGCCAACAACCTACAGTGGAAGAACATCTGCGATTAGAGACTCAATTTGAAGTCTTATTCTCAAACCACACTGGATATGACGCACTGGATCAAAGGATTGCTAAAACCAAAGCCAAGAAGGATAGTTTGCTACTGGCATTGCAATATCCTGAACTGCCGCTTCATAACAATGCTTCGGAACTGGGAGTACGGCAGCGAGTACGAAAACGGGATGTCAGTTTCGGGCCGCGTACTGAGGATGGGGTGAAGTCCTGGGATACTTTTGGGACATTGGCGGAAACAGTTAAAAAACTGGGCGTAAGTTTCTACCACTATCTTGTTGACCGTATTTCCGGCACTAACCAAATTCAACCTTTAGCTGACTTGGTTTCTTCACGGGCTCATGAACTCAATTTGGGATGGTCCTTCCCTTTACCTTAGCTCTACCCCGTTTTATTGAGATGATACGAATTTTCAATATAAATGTTAAATAAGACTTCTCTTAACCCAATATAGGTCAATATTTTTTGACGACTGGTCTTTTAAAGTAACTATTGTCAGGAAAAAAATTAGTGTTTCTGTAGCATTTTGATAATTCATTCCTTCATCTTTGGTTTGATTACTTTAATCAACTTTCTTTATTCAATACTTTTCAATCTGAAAATTTTAAAATTATGGAGAGCTTGAGAATATATTGTAATTGTTTCTCCTGATAGCGAAAGTTCAAGACCGATTATCAGATTGTCGAAATCTAGACAAATTGAATACTTTAACACTTTAAACTATTTGTTCGATTTAATCCAATCGATAGTAAGTAATTAAGTATGGAATCATTTGTATTTTCCCCATCATTTATTAT
>JANYKW010000064.1 GCA_025358025.1 Bacteroidia bacterium
TGACTTTATGTTTGAATTATCACGAACTGAATGGAATAGTTTGATATCACAAATTGTGATATCAAACAGAGGTGGTAATAGATTCTTACCTCAAGCCTTCACAGAACAGGGAGTTGCAATGTTATCTAGTGTTCTTAGAAGCGAAAAAGCAATTGAGATAAATATTCAAATTATCCGCGCTTTCATTCTGATTCGCCAAAACACCCTTCTTTTTGCAGAGATCAACCAAAAGCTGGAAAGATTTATGCTCGACACGAACCTACAGTTCAACGAAATCTATCTGGCTTTGCAGGAATTAGCAGTCCAAAAAGCAACTCAACGAAATGCTGTTGGTTACTTAGCGATAGCCAAAAATGATTAACCCCTAACATTTCAAACTAAGCAAATGCTACTCGATGACTTTATTGCGCTCTTCTATCCCCGTCTCTGTGCAGGATGCCATACAGCCCTGGTACGTGGAGAGGATGTTCTTTGCCTGGGGTGCCTGATTGATCTCCCTAAAACAGGATTCGAAAAACAGCCTGATAATCCGGTGGCTCAGCTCTTTTGGGGAAGGGTTAATATTCGAATGGCCACCTCATTTTGTTGCTTCGATAAAGGAGGGATCATGCAGCATCTGATGCATCAGCTTAAATACAAAGGTTCAATGGAAGTAGGGGAAAAACTTGGAAAACTATTGGGAATTGATTTAATCAAAACTGAATCCTTCCAGGATATTCAAATCATCATCCCTGTTCCATTGCATCCCAAAAGAGAACGCAGCCGGGGTTACAACCAGAGTGCAGTGATTGGTAAAGGACTCTCATCTTCCATGGGAATACCACAGGTGACGAACAATCTGGTACGCAACCACTACTCGAACAGCCAAACCAACAAGGGAAGATTTGAACGCTGGGAAAACGTGAAAGAGTTATTTGGTGTGAGAAAACCCGAGCTTCTTGAAGGGAAGCATCTGCTTTTGGTCGATGATGTGGTAACCACTGGCTCAACTCTGGAAGCATGCGCACAAGAACTGCTTAAAATCCCGGGTACCACGGTTAGTATTGCGACTTTAGCTTACGCCTAAAAATTTAACACAGAGTTACGCAGAGAGAATTTGAAAAAGAGAGATCACGGAGAATTGGATTAATAAATTAATCCCGTAATAGAATAATAATATGGATACGAATCAGCTAACATCAGAAATAATTGGTATTGCAATTAATATACACAGAGCGCTTGGCCCCGGACTTTTGGAATCAGCTTATGAAGAGTGTTTAGCCTCAGAACTAAAGAATGCAGGACTTAAAATTGAAAGGCAGAAGCCAGTACCTGTATATTATAAAGATATCAAACTAAAATGTGGGTACAGGATTGATTTACTGGTTGAAGATATGGTAGTTATCGAACTAAAATCAGTTGATCTACTCTCTCCAATTCATAATGCACAGATGCTTACCTACTTAAAATTTTCTAACAAGAAAATTGGGTTACTAATCAATTTCAACGTCACATTACTAAAGAATGGCATTAAAAGATTCATCTATTAATTAGCTTCAGATGATCGCAGACTCCTCTGTGTCCTTCTCTAAATATCTCCTTTCTCTGTGTTTCTCTGTGTAAGAAATTTTTCATCACCCCATTTATATCCGTCGTTGTT
Organism: Bacteroidia bacterium; assembly: GCA_025358025.1. Taxonomy (GTDB): domain Bacteria; phylum Bacteroidota; class Bacteroidia; order Bacteroidales; family Prolixibacteraceae; genus CAINVV01. Next base: position 1,640 of record JANYKW010000064.1, read on the forward strand.
GATTCCTGCCAGGTCCAGGACCCTGTTGATCACTGTATCCACCAATTCATCCATATTGGCAGGTAAGCTGTAAAATGAGGGCGTTGCAGGCATTACAATGGCTCCGGCTTCAGTAAGGGTTACCATATTACGCAGATGTATCAGGTTATAGGGTGTTTCTCTTGGCACCAGAATCAACCGGCCGCGTTCTTTCAGAATTACATCGGCAGCACGGGTGATCAGATCATCGGAAATCCCTGCAGCAATCCTTCCAAGAGTACCCATGGAACAGGGAATAATCACCATGGTGTCATACCCGGCCGATCCCGATGCGAACGGAGCATAAAAATCATTTGGTTCGGATATGGGGAAGGGAAACGCTTCCGGGTTAATTTTCTCATTCAACTCATATGCCCAAATATCCCTGGCATTCTTCGAAAACACAACCGAACAGGACTCGACAGGTGTTTCCGACACTTTTAGTTTCTCCAGAAAACGTTTGGCATACACCGATCCGCTGGCACCGGTGATGGCTACGATAATTTTCTTTCCCATGCTTCATGACTTTAAGCTGCGGGCATTATACAGATCATCTTCCTTCCAGGCCTTAATAAAAATCTCGTTGGCAATATCCATATAGCGAATGGCCTCAACGTAATGTTCGCTTCTTAACTTATCCTGATCTGCAGTACTCATATCGCAAATTTTTTACAAAGTTATGATTACCTTATCATTTTATAAACTCTATTCTATCTATAAATACATTAATAATACTATTCCCTTCGAGATTCTGTTCGATTACATCCCAAACTTTATATATTTTTAGATGAAAATCTTTCATTTTAAGATTTCCAAATTTCAGATGAATCACCTTAGGAGGAGTTCCCTGATAGATTGCCTTCAGAGAAAAATCCGAATCTTTCGTTATTATTGTTAAGTTATTTTGCTTCGCATAATCCCATATTTGCTCATCACTCCACGTATCATTTAAATCCTTAATGTGAATGTAATCAGGGTGATTCCACAAAATAAAATAGTATGGCAAATTTGCATCGATCAAATACTTTGCCATTACGTAATTGCTTTGAAAGAAAATTGATGACTCATTAAATCAGCAGCAAACCTCAAACATGCATCAATGTCCTCCGAAACAAGTGTAGGATATTGTTTAAGTATTTCATCTCTTGTATCACCGGCACCCAAAAACTCCAAAATTGTTTGAACGGCAATTCTTTTACCACGGATAGTAGGTTTTCCGTTACAAATATTAATATCTACTGTAATCCGATCCTTTATAGAGTCCATATCTGTTTTTTGTAAAGTTACAAAATTATCAATTCGCAAATCACACCCTATCATGCTTTCCCTCGTTTATAATCAGGGGATAAATGCTAATTACTTGTACCGTGGAAAATACAGCTATCATCGCAGACGACTTGTTTTGTTCCCCCGTTGGAAACGAGTCCCCGAAAAACTACAACCCCCCAAACCGGACTTTTACCACATCAAGCTATTTGCCATACACGGCATACCAAGCACAAAAAAAACCTCCCCGAAGGGAGGCTTTAATATAAAAAACTATCGGTATTGATTCAATATCAATTATGGGATAACAAGAGCCCACTCATCTTTATGATTAATTTGAGTACCAGCAGCTGCAATAATTGCAGTTGAAATACCTTCATTAGCTACCATTGCAGCTGAAAGATTAAAAGCATTACCATCAACATCAGTATCATATTCAATATCCAGGGTTACAGTTGGACCACTTGATGCATACAATGCACTCCTGTAAGCATTAAGAACTGCAAGTTGTGGAGAAGCAATAACGGCCTCAGTATATGGAGAGATTCCAGGAACAAGCGCAACCGCATTAGTGAATGTACCACTTATGGCATTATTCAAAATTTTAATATCGGCTGTCGCACCGTTACTTCTAGATGTCAATGAAGCCAATCCCAAAGTTGTAAGGGCAGCATTGCTTTGAATATTCAAGCCAACAACCTTGTTCAATTTTGTTGTAGTTACTGACTCCAGTACTAAATTATTAGTAACTGTCAGGAATGAACCTGTAGTTAGAGGAGCACCTGTAGTAGGTTCGAACTGAGCATGAGCCAAAGTCAATGCTTCCATTGCATCGCAATCATTCAGAACGAATCCATTAACAACACCAGAAGTAGTAACAGCAGTTAAGGAAGAAGCGCCACTAATAGTTGCAGATTTCAATACACCACCCAAAGTAACACTTTCAAGATTTGGATTAGACGAAGGTACTAAAGGATCGCCAGATGTTACACTTGCAAGTAAAGTACCCCAGCCAGTTACTGTCTTACCAGTTACATTTAAAGTAACAAGAGATCCATAAGAAGTTACAACAACAGGAGAGTTTGCTGCAGTGATTGTAAGTGATTCAACAGATCCTAATCCAGGAACACCAGCAGTGAACCATGATTTTGCAGTAACTGTTAAAGCATCATTGGCAGTAAGATATGAAGAAGTACCGGTAACCCATGCAGGAAGAGATACAACTTCAGCACCTTCAATGGTAAGAGCCACATCCGCATTGAAACTATCTGTGTTTACCGTAGCGGCATTTACATAAACAGCACCACCGGCATCGGCCAATTTTGAAAGATTGGCTGATAATACTGCCCCACCTTCTGTATATTCAGCAATGTACAATCCACCAAGAACTTCAGTTGCAGAAGAAAGATCAACAACCGCATCTGCATTAACATAAATATCTAATGTGGCTTCACCATTACCAATTTTAGCATCCGTAGATTTCAGCGAAATACATTCAGGAGCACTTACGTTATAAATAGAAATCAAAGGCATGACAATTGATGTTGCGCTAGGCAATAAAATTTCATTTGTATTACCAACCCAAATACTTCCACCAACAGTAAGTTTAGGGAAATCAACAGAAGTTGTACCAACAGGGCCACCGTCTTCAGTTGTATAAGGATATATCTCAAACCACCCGCGAACTTGTGCAAGCAAAGGCAAAGCAAGCGGACCATCCAGATTTATATACATATTAGAGGAAACACTAGCCAATTTTGCGATATCAATACCAGCCTGGGTTGCACCATCCGATCCGCCATAAATATCAATGCCTCCGGATACCGAAGTAAGATTGGTTAAAAACATTTTCTTGTCAGGGGCAGCACTTACATAAAGGTCAACCCAATTATCACCAATAACAGCATTGATTTTTTCCAAAACGGTATTCATATTGGCAATCTTGGTGATAAGCGTAGGATCAACAAGAAGATCACCGTTTACAATAACCATTTGAGCTAATTTACCAAAGTAGAAATCAACTTCAGCATCGGTCGTAATAGTAACGTTGCCTGTATACATGGAAGTGTTCAGCAGAATCTGATCCAACTGAAGTTTCTGTGCATTCAGCATCGCCTGCAAACCACCAATAGTCAATGCGGTAACAGCATCGGTAGAAGCTCCTGTTTTCGCAGCAGCGGCCATGTCGGTCTGAATAGCGGTAATTTTTGTAAGCAGTGTAGCATTGGCAGCAATAATTTCATTCAATTTTGCAGTCTGAGCCAAATCGGTATCGGCAAGACCGTTCAGTTTGGTTGTCATTGCAGCATTGTCGGCTGTAATCTTTGCAGATAATGTAGCCAGATCAGTACCCAATTTGTCAACAGCAGCTTTTGTAGCAATGCCGTTTGCGGCAACACCTGTCAAGACAGTCTGGATGGCAGTAACATTGTCACCAACTGTTTTCAGTTGAGCGCTCAATGCTGTAAAGCTGGCATCTTGCTGAACTTTTGTTGGCAAAAGAGCAACAGTAGTTTGCAAGGAAGCAACCTGGGTCTTCAGTGCAGCCATGTCGGCAGTCAGTTGTGTAACACCGGCAACCTGCACTGCAAGTGCATCAAGTTTGGTGTTTAGTTGTGTGAAATCATCCGCATACTTGTTGCAGGATGATGCAAAAATAGCAACGAGCATCAAGATAGCCCCTGCCCTTTTTAGGAAATTCATAGTACCCCCTGTTTTCATAATTCTTGTTGTTTTTAAATTGATAATTAAATCTCTGGTTTTCATAAAATAATCGTTAATACTTACAAATGTCTAATCGATTTTTAATGTTTATTGTTTTCAAATAATGTTTTAAGAACGTGGTTTTAAAAATGATATAACGAATGTATCTACCCGGTTATAGTAAGGTTAGGTAAATTCGCCACAATATTATTCATAACTATTCAAAATTCCTAATTTTTTCAGCCCAAATCCTCATTAAAAAGGTTAAAAGGCACAAAGTCCAGGCTTGTTTTCTTGTAGATGATTAAAATGTCAGTTAGGTTGCTTTCCTTTTTGAAACAAAACACAAAAAATACAAAGCCGTTTACACATTAGACGATGAAAAAGAGCTGCAGGTTGCTTTGATATCTGAAAAAAGTTGAAAAAAAATAATTTTTAGTAAAAAATGTTAAAATACAGGCCTATATTTAAGAATTCCCTATACTTCAAGGGCTTACAAAATAAGTCTAAAAGCAATATTATGTATTTCTATCCGAAAAACCAAAATTTTATCTCTTTTTTGCACAATTATTGATAGAATTTTGGCGAAGGGGGTGAGATTTGTTGTATGGGGGGTATTCGGTACAGTGACGCTGGGCCCGGCGTCCGGACAAATGCAATTGGCACCATCTTCAAGATTTGCGGTGAAGGCAGGGGAGACGCTGAGCCCAGCGTCTGTACAAGTGCAATTGAATTAATTTGTGCCTGGCAATTGGGCTATAGCCTTTTGGATTCGTGCAATGGTCTCCTTTTTGCCGATAATCTCACATATTTCGAAAATATCGGGACCGAAACTGCCGCCCACGAGGCACAAGCGAAGGGAATTCATGATGGTACCAAAATTCCATCCTTTTTCTGTAACAAACCGGGAGAATGGTTCTTTGATCTCCGGTGCATTCCAGGTTTCGATGGTTGCGAAGAATCCGGCGATTTCTTCCATCATTTCAGGTACCCCGTCTTTCCAGCGTTTGCTGACCATTTTCTCATCATAGGATTCGGGTGACTGAAAAAAGAAAAATCCCTGATCCCAGACTTCATGCACAAAATGGCAGCGTTCCTTGACCAGTCCGACTACGCGAACAACCAGTTCGAACGGCACTTCCAGGCATTTCGACTGCAGAAAAGGGACAAATAGCGTGGCCAGTTCGGTGTCGGCATGCCTGATCAGGTATTGGTGGTTGAACCATTTTGTTTTCTCCGGATCAAAACGCGAACCGGATTTTCCAACCCGATCGAGGGTAAAACTTTGGATTAGCTGATCCATGGAGAAGATCTCCTGTTCCGTACCCGGATTCCAGCCCAGGAGTGAAAGCATGTTGATAAAGCCATCCGGCAGATAGCCATCTTCGCGGTAGCCCCTGGAAACATCGCCGGTTTCCGGATCTTTCCATGCCAGTGGAAACACCGGAAAACCAAGCTGGTCGCCATCACGCTTGCTCAGTTTTCCCTTGCCCACAGGTTTAAGTATCAAAGGCAGATGTGAAAACCGGGGCATGGTTTGTTCCCAGCCAAAAGCCCGGTACAATAATATATGTAAAGGAACGGAAGGCAGCCACTCCTCTCCCCTGATCACATGGGTGATCTCCATCAGGTGATCATCCACCACATTGGCCAGGTGATAAGTAGGCATTCCGTCGCTTTTGAAAAGGACTTTGTCGTCCAGCTGGTTGGTGTTGAACTGCACATGACCACGGATCAGATCAGTCTCTTCGACCACTACATTTTCGGGCATTTTAAAGCGAACCACGTGTGGTGCACTGGAAGAAAGAAGTGATTCACAGGCGCTTCCCGGTAAGGTCAGAGAATTATTAAGTCCTGCGCGGGTAAGGTTGTTGTAAGTAAATGTCTCACCCTTTGATTCGGCCAGATTTCGAAGGGCATCCAACTCCTCAGAGGTATCAAAGGCATAATAGGCATGACCGGAGTCGATCAATTGCTGTGCATAACCTGCATAGAGCTCTTTGCGTTCACTCTGACGGTAAGGAGCGTGGGGACCACCTTCCCGCGGACCTTCGTCAATTTTGATTCCGCACCAGTCGAGCGCCTCCATGATGTATGCCTCGGCACCCGGGACATAGCGGGATTGATCGGTATCCTCGATCCTCAGCAGGAAATCACCACCCTGGTGTTTGGCAAAAAGATAGTTGAACAAAGCAGTACGCACACCACCGATGTGAAGCGGTCCGGTGGGGCTTGGGGCGAATCTGACTCTGATGCGATTGAGAGATGAGACATGAGATATGAGACATGAGATATGAGACATGAGATATGATTGGATTTGTTAAATAAAAGGGGTAACTTATACTATATTAATCAAAGTAAAATTATTAAAATGAGTGAGAGTATACTGAAGGAGAAGAGTTTTCTTTTTGCCATTAAAATTGTAAAGTTATTCAAGCATTTAAATTTGAATCAACGAGAATTTGTATTAAGCAAGCAGTTATTAAGAAGTGGAACATCTGTCGGAGCCATGGTTCGAGAAGCAAAAAACAGTGAAAGTAAAGCCGATTTTCAACATAAACTTGGTATAGCACAAAAGGAATGTGACGAATCAATTTATTGGATCGAGCTCTTGAGGAGAACGGACTATATCACAGAAATTGAACTAGTTAGCTATCGAAAGGAAGCTAATGAACTTTTAAGAATGATCCGAAGTTCAATACTCACCTCGAAATCCAATTCCCACAAATAATCTCATATCTCATGTCTCATATCTCATATCTACTTTATTACGATATTCACAATTTTCCCAGGTACCACAATAATCTTTACAATGGTGTTGCCTTCGGTCCATTTTTTGGTCATATCGCTTTTCAGGGCAGATTCCTCCACCTCTTTGGCAGACAATCCGACCGGTAATTCAATTTTGAACCGTACTTTACCATTAAAGGATACCGGATATTCGACGACCTCTTCCGTCAGGCAGGAAGGATCAAAGATTGGCCAGGATGCTTTCCCGACGCTTTCTGAATGACCACTCATGGCCCACAGTTCCTCCGCCAGATGGGGAGCGAAAGGTGCCAGGACCTGGAAAAAGGTGGAGGCCGTTTCAGGGGTAACTGATCCGACTTTGTAGCAATGGTTTGTAAAGACCATCATTTGTGAGATCGCCGTATTGAATTTCATCTCCTCCACATCGTCACCAACCTTTTTAATTGTCTGGTGCAAAATCTTTAAAGTCTCTTTGCGCTCAACGGTTTCGGTCAGATTACTTTTCTCACCAAAGAAGGCAGCGACGCGGCGCAGGAAGTTGTAGACGCCTTTTACACCGTTTTCCGTCCAGGGCTTGGTAGCATCCAGCGGACCGATAAACATCTCGTACAGTCGCAGGGAATCGGCTCCGAATTTCTCCACCACGTCATCCGGGTTTACCACATTCTTCAATGATTTCGACATTTTTGCTACAATCTGGCGAAGCTCCTCCCCTGTTTCGTTGTGGAAATATTTCCCCTCTTTCTCAGTCACCATATCAGAAGGAACTTTGGAACCGGAGGCTGTTTCGTAGGCAAAAGCCAGAATCATCCCCTGGTTATACAATTTGTGAAAAGGCTCATTGGTAGATACGATACCCAGATCGAACAATACTTTGTGCCAGAAACGGCTGTATAACAGATGCAATACCGCATGTTCAGCACCTCCGACATAGAGGTCTACGGGCATCCAGTAGTTCTCTTTGGCTTTGCAAAAAGGCTCTTCATCATTTTTCGGATCGATGAACCGGAGATAGTACCAGCAGGAACCGGCCCACTGTGGCATGGTATTTGTCTCGCGTCGACCCTTGCGGCCATTTGTATCTGTAACCAAAAGCCACTCTCCGGCATTCGACAAAGGAGATTCGCCCGTCTCTCCGGGTTGGTATTTTTCTACATCGGGCAGCAGCAGCGGCAGTTCGTCATCGCTGAGCAGCGAAATCTCCCCGTCTTCCCAGTGGATCACAGGAAATGGCTCGCCCCAGTATCTTTGGCGGCTGAAAAGCCAGTCGCGAAGTTTATAATTGACCGTGGCCTTGCCCAGTCCGGAATTTTCCAGCCAGGCTGTTACCTGCATGATGCCCTGTTCCTTGGTCAGTCCGTTGATATCGATACCGATATTGTGGTTGGCAGAATTGATGTAGGCTCCATCTTCGCTCCAGCAGGCTTCACCGGCAAGCACTTTGGCACGCAGTTCAGCCAGGGTACCCGAGGCAGGATCCAGGATGCATACGATGGGTAGATGATAGGTCTGAGCGAATTCAAAGTCACGCTCATCGTGGGCAGGAACCGCCATAATGGCTCCGGTACCGTATCCCATCAGGACATAATCTGCTACCCAGACGGGAATTTCTGCCCCGTTCAACGGGTTGATGGCAAAGCGACCGGTAAAAACGCCGGTTTTGCCTTTGGCCAGGTCGGTGCGGTCGAGATCGCTTTTGAGTGCCGAATTGGTGATATATTCTGCTACAGCCCTTTGATGTTCCGGAGTTGTCAGTTCAGCAACCAGTTCATGTTCAGGGGCTACCACCATATAAGTAGCACCGAACAGGGTATCCGGACGGGTAGTATACACCCTGAGTTTCTTGTTTATTCCGGCCAGGGTGAAGTCCACTTCTGCACCTGTTGAGCGGCCAATCCAGTTTCGCTGCATCTCCTTTACACCTTCGGGCCAGTCGAGATTGTCGAGGCCTTCGAGCAGGCTCTCGGCATAATGCGGAATACGCAGCATCCACTGTTTGAGGAAACGGCGTTCAACCTCTTTGGTGCCACACTTCTCGTGGGATCCGTCATTCAGCACCTCTTCATTTGCACACACCGTTTTGCAGGTACGGCAGTACCAAACCTGGGCCTCGCCGTAGTATGCCAGACGTTTCTGATCGGTATATTCACGGATGGCCTTTTGGCCTGCATCTGAAATTTCCCTGGGTACAGGCAGTTCAGAAATATGTTTCCCTTTCCCGGCAGTTGCGTCAAACCAGGTATTGAACAATTTGGTAAAGATCCATTGGGTCCATTTAAAATAGGAGGGATCTGTGGTATTGATCTCACGGTCCCAGTCGTAGCTCAGGCCGAGGGATTGGATCTGACGTCTGAAATTGTCACAGTTTTTTTGGGTGGTTTCAGCGGGATGAGTACCGGTCTGAATGGCATATTGCTCGGCTGGCAGACCGAAGGCATCCCATCCCATCGGGTGGAGCACGTTAAAACCTTTGCTCCGCTTGTAACGGCAAACGATATCGGTCGCGGTATAACCTTCGGGGTGTCCCACATGCAGTCCGGCACCCGAAGGGTAGGGAAACATGTCGAGACAGTAAAATTTCGGGCCGGAAAAATCGTCTTTCGTTTTGAAACTCTTGTTGTCGGCCCAATATTGCTGCCATCTGGCTTCAATCTCTTTGAAGTTGTAATCCATCGTCTTTGAACTGTTGGTGCTGAAATTGTGGGGCAAAATTACGATTAAAATCCCAAAATAATCACACGGTGGTTCACAGGGAAGCACAGAGTTCCAAGGAGTTTTTAATAAAAGCACATTTCCCTGCGATTCCGCTGTGAAACTTCATGGTGCATAAGATTTTAATTCAGATACTGCTGTGTTAAACTGTTACTTTTAACCCCGCAAAATTTTATTATGGTAAATAATTTGTTTAAATACAGGCATTTTACTTTCATTTTGAAATGCAAATCAATTCAATTTTACAAAAATCCAACAAATTGCCATTAGTGTACTAATACTTTGATTATCTAAGAATTAATGACAAAATTCACATTCATCCGATCATAACGGAATAAAAAATACCTTACTTTTGATTGTTGATTTTCCCAAATGGAACCTTCCTCCAAAGCCCTTGCAAAAGACAAATTAGGAGAGATCCTCCATTTAACCGATGATCAAGTAAAATAATACGCATAAACCATCTTAAAAAGAAAAGCCATGAATGCCGGAATCGATAAATTTATGGAGGAGTTGAAAGCCCGTACACCGGGCGAAAATGAGTTTCACCAGGCAGTTAGAGAGGTTATTGAAACAGTTTGGGAAGTATACGATGCTAATCCACGCTACAAGCAGGCCAAGATTCTGGAACGCATGGTTGAACCGGAACGGACCATTATGTTCCGCGTACCCTGGATGAATGACCTGGGTGAAGTGGAGATCAACAGGGGCTACCGCGTGGAGTTCAATAGTACTTTAGGTCCTTACAAAGGAGGATTGAGGTTCCACAAGAGTGTCAATCTGAGTATTTTAAAATTTCTGGGTTTCGAACAAACCTTTAAGAATAGCCTGACCACACTTCCGATGGGAGGAGGCAAGGGAGGCTCCGATTTCAGTGCAAAAGGAAGAAGCGACAATGAGATCATGCGTTTTTGCCAATCTTTCATGACTGAACTTTTCCGTCATATTGGTCCGAACACGGACGTTCCTGCCGGGGATATTGGTGTTGGCGGACGAGAAATCGGTTACCTCTTCGGACAATACAAACGCATTCGCAATGAATTCACCGGAGTATTGACAGGCAAAGGCCTGGGATGGGGCGGTTCTCTTATTCGTCCGGAAGCTACTGGTTTTGGCGCGGTCTATTTTGTGCAGCACATGCTCAGGGAAATGGGTAAAGAGATGAGAGGAAAGACAGTATCGGTATCAGGTTTCGGAAATGTTGCCTGGGGCGCCATCACAAAAATTGATGAACTGGGTGGAAAAGTGGTTACCATCTCCGGACCGGACGGTTATATTTATGATCCTGCCGGGATTTCGGGTCACAAAATTGAGTACCTCCTCGACCTTCGTGCCACCAACAATGATGTTGTTGCTCCATATGCCGGGGAGTTCGGATGTCATTTTTACCCAGATGCAAAGCCCTGGGAACAAAAAGTCGATATTGCACTTCCCTGTGCTTGCGAAAATGAACTCAATGAAGAGGATGCCAAAAAACTGGTTGCCAACGGTTGCTTCCTGATCGGGGAAGTTTCCAACATGGGATGTACTGCAGGTGCAGTAAACTATTTCCTTGGCAACAAAATTCACTATGCCCCGGGAAAAGCTGTCAACGCAGGGGGTGTAGCAGTCTCCGGACTGGAGATGTCACAAAACAGTATGCGTTACAACTGGACCATAGAGGAGGTCGATAAACGTCTGCACCTTATCATGCAAGATATTCACGATACATGTCAGAAATTTGGCCGTGAGGGCAGCTACATCAACTACGTCAAAGGAGCGAATGTGGGAGGATTCGTGAAGGTGGCCGATGCAATGCTTGCGCAAGGTCTTGTCTAAAAAGAAAAAGTGAGTTGCCAGGCAACTCACTTTTTCTTTTTACAAGGATAACATTCCCTTAACTTTACTGACTGTCAGCTTACTTACCTTTGTTGAAAATTTGCTTGTATGTTTGTTGACAGTCATTCTCATATCTACTCTGCCGATTTCAGTCTTGACCGCGACGAGGTAATTACCCGGGCGCTGGAGGCCGGAGTTGAACGTATTGTCTTACCAAACATTGACAGTTCTTCCCTCAAACCACTTCTTGATCTGACGGATACCCTGCCGGGTCTTTTTTACCCGTTATTGGGTTTGCATCCGACTTCTGTCAAGGAAGATTTTCGCAAAGAGCTGAAGATCCTGGAATATTGGCTGGGGAAAAGAAAATTCTACGGTATCGGCGAAATTGGCATTGATCTTTACTGGGAAAAATCTTTTTTAGCTGAGCAGATTGAAGCATTTACAACCCAGATAGGATGGGCCAAAAGCAGAAATTTTCCAATCGTGATTCATGTCAGAGACTCTTTCGACGAAGTGATGGAGCAACTTAGAAAAGTCTATACCCCGGATTTGCACGGGGTTTTTCACAGCTTCACCGGCAACCTGGAGCAAGCTGAGCAAATTATAGAACTGGGCTTTAAAATTGGAATCAATGGGATTATTACTTTCAAAAATTCAGATCTAGGAGAGACCATCCAACAGATTGATCCCAAGCATCTGCTGATAGAGACCGACTCTCCCTGGTTGGCTCCGGTCCCCCACCGGGGCAAGCGCAACGAGTGTTCCTATATTGTAACAGTAGCTGAAAAAATTGCAGCGCTTCATCATACATCCGTCCAAAACATTGCCTCCATTACTTCCAGGAATGCGACTGAGATGTTTGGATTCTAGATGAGAGAGGAGAGATAAGATATCTGTGTTCTTAGGGATATCGCTTATAATAGCTGTAGATATTCGCTTGTGGCTTTTTTGATTGTTTTCTTAACCGTTCCCCATCTTAATTTTGGTGTTTTTAAGAGAACCGGCCAATCCGAAAGATCTACCTCTTCAAACCAGCATAAACTTTTCAAAACATTTGCCTCGTTGTATTGTGAATATTTCTTCTTGTAAAATCCAATCAACTCTCCTATAGAATAGGTTTGGAGCAAGTAGTAAATATCAATAAAGTCTTTTACCCTTTGTCCGCTAACCGAAATGGCATTTAGTTTCATGGCAGCAATATCTTCAACCGATAAGAAACAAATTTTTTCGATGATGATTGGATCACTAATCAAGGGATAACGATGTGCCAGTATATCTACCTGTACCTGGTTGATACTTCCTTTTAGGGTGTTATTCGCCGAGAAAAAAAGCGAGAAGGGAAAATCGGCTGACAAATTTTCCAACAGTTGCACTGTATCAAAATTGAAGTTTGAGAACAGATCAAGATCAACCGATTTGCGGTGCCCCATTTTTAATGCCAATGCAGTGCCTCCAACAAGATAAAACCCTTTCAGGTACTCTTTCTGCTGTAACTGAATTAATAATTCCAGGGTTGATTGGTCAACTGTTTCCTTGTATAACATTTAAATTTTGATTTTGGAACATGAAAGAGCAACGATATAAAATTCAAGGTTTTAGGATCAATATAATTGAGCTTACAAAGTGTTGATCTGATCTCTTTAATTCCAAAAAATTCTTTTATCAGCTTTATTTCATGAAGGTTGCCGTAATTAATAACGCGCTCGATGATTAACCTTTTTGATTTTTCTTCATCGATTTGAGTGATATCGACATCCCAAAAATAGGCTTTGTTCAGTTGTTCTATAAGTGCAGGCATCCTTTATCTGAATTTTAATTAAAGATACTGAAAAATCTGCGTTCATCCATAAAATCTGCGTTTTTTCGTGCTATTATTGTCATCCGCGTTCCATTTAGCAGGTATCTAAAAAATAATCAGTAGTATGTGCGCCATCATATCTCCGTTGGGCTTTAGCCTCCGGCATATTGATTTGCAAAATTTAAACAGTCCCTCAGTCTTCATAATAATTTTCTATTTCGGGTTCTTCCTTTTGAAAATGCATTGAGCAGGTTAAGTGATGGCAGATATCAAGATTTCGTTACATTTGTGATGAGCGATTATCAACAAGCAACAAATTCGGATGGCAACCAACGAAAAAGCAGCAATTCTGATTATTTATACGGGTGGAACAATTGGAATGCGGGAGGATCCCATTGCAAAGACGCTGGCGCCCATGAAGTTTGGCATGTTGCTCGACGAAATTCCAGAGCTGAATAAGCTGGGCTATTCGATTTCCTCCATTACTTTTAGTCCGCCTATCGATTCCTCCAACATGACACCTGTCATCTGGGCCCGGCTGGCCAGGACGATACAGAAAAATTACACCAAATACGACGGTTTTGTCATTCTGCACGGTACCGATACCATGGCGTATACTGCTTCTGCACTCAGTTATATGTTTGAAAATCTTGATAAAGCCGTTATTATGACGGGTTCTCAGCTGCCCATCGGGGTATTGCGAACGGATGGAAAAGAGAATCTCATCACCTCCGTTCAGATAGCAGCTGGTAAAAAGGAGGGTAGTTCTGTTGTTCCTGAAGTTTGTATTTATTTTGATTCACAGCTTTTCCGTGGCAACCGGACTACCAAAAAAGATTCGGCC
>JANYKW010000075.1 GCA_025358025.1 Bacteroidia bacterium
GAGAGGCTTAGATTTCAGGAAAACTTTTCTTATAAGATTGTTACTGGGACCGAAGTCGACACCGGCACACTTTTGATACCGAATATGATCATTCAACCTTTTGTGGAAAACACGTTATGGCATGGCATAATCAATTCCAAAGAGAAAGGTCTGGTAACCATTTCATTTTCCTTTGAAGAAGTTGATATTGAATCGAACATTAGCCGATCTTTGATCATAAAAATTACCGACAACGGAATTGGTATTGTTGAAGCTCATAAACACAAGAAGGTAGATCATATTTCGAAAGGAATAGAAATAGTTGAAGAACGTCTCCGGCTATTGAGTACAAAAATGAATTTACCAAAACCAATTATGCTGGAAGATTTGAGTAGCAGAAACAGTTTCTCTCATGGAACCGAAGTAATCATTTCCCTCCCTTCTCCCCTTTATAAGATTATTGGTAAGTAAAGTCCTCCTGCTTTACTTACCAATAAATTATTTTGCCTCCCGTTCGTTTACCAACACCTACCGATTGTTAATTAGCTATTGTGGCAGGGAATACTCGTGTGTAGATTAAATGAAAAATCTAAGTCTGCAAGATGTACCTGACAAATTGGTTCATGAAAATATTTTCCGGGAGACGCACAATTAAAGCGCCTCTTCTGATAATAAGGAAGGAAACCAACGAGGTCAATGTAAAAGAATACCAATCGATCGAGGAGGCTATTGCAGATTTGGAAAAGGATCCGAATGTCCCATCAGACAAAATAGAAAAACTGAAATCATCCCTGAAACAGCTAAAGAACAAATCTTCAATAAGAATCAGGAATGGGGAGATAGTACTGTAAATGACTGACGGTTTTGAACCATTAGCTTTAAATATATCCGCTTTTTGTATTCAATTGATTCGATACCCTACAATAAAGTCCGCCATATGATGAACAAATTTCTGTTATTTATATTGATGACAATAGTTGTTCAGGGATATTCTCAAAGTTACCCTATTACTGGCATCAATATTTCATTGCCAGCCAGTCCTGATCCCAATACAGCCAACTGGGGTACCGGAAAAACAATGTTAACCATCACTGCCTCGGCAAAAGCGGTCGCTGGTCGGGTTGACCCAATGGTTGAAGAGAGTAAGCTATTACTAACGATTAAAAAAGGTGGAGTCAAAGTGTGCGGCGCCTTTACCGGCAGTTCTGCCCCTTCTGCTAATTTCAGTACCCTTACCAAGGTTTGGAGTGGAACGAACGCAGCTTCATTTTTGGGTAAGGACTGTGTTTTAGCTCCTGGTGATTATGAAATTTGTGCCCAGTTTTTTGGTTATGGCGCGGCAGGGTCTGTTCCTTACAGCGAAGAAAAATGCAAACTATTTTCAATCAGAGAGGTTGAGAAACTAACCTATCAGCCACCTCAACTGGTTTCTCCTGCGGATGTATCCGAATTCAGTGATGCAGAACTTCAAAAACCAATCGGATTTAGGTGGATACCGGTAATACCCAGACCACAGGAGCCGGTTACCTACCGTTTATTGGTTTGGCAATTGATGCAGGGACAAACGGGAATGCAGGCAATGCAGGCCAACCAACCACTGATTACCAAAGATATAGACAACATTACCCAGGCAGTTGTAAATAATTTAGTAGGTGGCCCATGTCTACCTCCCTATCTGTGCGACTTTATCTGGAATGTACAGGCACTGAACCGGGAAGGGAAGCCAATCGGGGGGAATAACGGTACCAGCAAACCATTTGTGTTTTCCGCAATACGCTGTGCGTGCGGAACATGGAATCCATTAACTGTGCAAAACGCGGCAGTTGTTTCAAGATATGAATGCAATGGGAGAATAGCATGGAAATGCAATCAACCTTTCAGCTTTTCAACCAACTATCAGTGCAGTCCTAACAATGAAAAATGTCAGGCAAAGACAGGATGGGAAATTAGAATGGCTGATGGAAGTACAAAAGCAGGAAATGGTACCAACGGTTCTTTCACCCCTACAACCAACGGGACCTATACCCTAACCTTGAATGCCGCTTGTAATGGAAAGGCCTGCCAGCCATGTATTTATTCTATCGTGGTTGAAGGTTGTAAGACTTGCGACTGTAGAGAATGGAGCAATTCTGTGGTTGAAATTCAGGCAAAGGATGCAACTACTTCTAGATTGAAATGCAACGAAACTGCCTCTCTTTCAAAAGGAATTTATCAATTCCATTTTCCGGATTTTGCTTGCAATCCCAAAGATAGTTCCTGTACCGTTTCTTTCGAATGGTCTGTTCAGGGCATCGCTTCAGGCAACGGAACCGGACTAATCTTCCGTTTCAATTTTAGCCAGAGCGGAATATATACTGTCGATGTCACTCCGGTATGTGGCGGGAAGAGATGTAAACCATGTAAGATTGTAATAAAGGTAGAAGATTTCCAGCCAATATCTGATGTCCCAAAATCCCTCCCTGATCAAAAATGTGAGAACTACTCATTTGAATTGAGAAAAATTTACAGGGGAGACTCTATTGTCTATGAAGGCAGCATCACCAATAAATATGCGGGAACTGAACGAAGGAACAACCCCAATAGCTTCAGAATAAAAATTAAAAATGATTCGGTCATTGGCATTGATAACAAAGCGCCCAAAGAATGGAGCAGAACCCCTTCCAAGTTTCCTCCGGGCTCAAGCCAGATAAAATGGACCAACAATTCAGGGGATATCCCTAATGGTGAAACGAAACTCGGAACCTTCTATTTTTCGGTTCCAACTTTCAACCCATTCTATGTCAACTACGAGTGGCTCAATAAAGAGGGGGAGATTCTATGCAGGGATTCGGTTGCGCTGATGGATATCAGATATTATTATGAACTGTCCGCGGAGCCATCTTACACTTGCACTGAAATATCCAACAATGTATTGAGGGTCCAGTACTTAAACCATTATGCATCGGTTGAAAATATAAAAGTAACGATTTACGATGTCGAAGCAAGGAAAATAAAGCGCAAATCGAAGGATGTGATCAAATTGAATAGTGTTACCGGGGTAAACAGGATCTCCATCAATATCAAAGACTACAATCTTGAACCAGGCAGGCTTTACCTTCTGACCATTTCCGATTTCCATAGCACTTATCATTTCAACTTTAAAGTTACCAACGATCGTGAAAAATAATATCCGCGTTTTATTCGCATTGATGTTGCTGGCTTTCGGTGTGAAAGCGCAAACCGGCGGGCCGGGGCAGCCTGAATTTATGCAATTCCAGCAAGCAGGTACCTCGAATTTGGTCAACCCTTCATCGGGTTCTTTTTCCTACCAGATTCCCTTGTTCACTATCGGTGGCTATCCCATGAATTTAACCTATCAATCCGGAATTCAGATGGAAGATGTTGCGTCCATGGTTGGATTGGGCTGGAATTTGAATGCCGGAAGTATCGTCAGAACCTTAAGGGGATTACCAGATGACTTCAATGGAGATCCCATTACCAAGGAATATTCTGTCAAACCCAACGAAACTTTCGGCGGTAAATTGGGGGTAGATCTGGAAATTGCCGGATTACCCCCGTCTCTCGGTATTTCTGTTGGAGCAGGTTTAGGCGTTTTCTATAATAATTACAAAGGTTGGGGATTGGAGCCCTCCTTAAGCGGATCGGCCAGTCTAAGCGCACAATCCAATGTGGGTGTGGGGGGAAGCGCCGCTTTGGGGATGGGTGTTTCTGTCAATTCCCAATCGGGGGTAGATAAATATTTGAGTCCGAGTATAGGACTTAAACTGGGAAAAGGTAATGACAGATTGGGCATTTCGCTGGGTAAAACTTGGTCAGTCAATTCCAACGAAGGATTGAAAGTCAGCAGCAATATGAACCTGAGTTATGTAAGGGAATCACTAACAAAGGGTAAAGAGAAGACTCCCATACAACGAAAAGGTCCAAATCAGACACCGGGAGACCAATCTTCCACGGCGCTTCTTGGCATGACCAGTTGTTCCTATCTGAACAATTCTTTCCAGCCGGATATTGATTATCCTTTTCTGAACAGCTCGGGGACCTATTCAGGCGCCATAGGTTGGGACGCCTATTATGTAGATCCTAACATCAGGGTAACCGGATATTTTTCCAAACAAACATTGGCTACAACCATCCAGACTTTTGCTGCATATGGGTCCATGTATGAAAGCAACTCGATAGGAGGAAATTTGCTCATGGATTTTAACCGGGAGAAAAGACTTCCCTATTTTATTGGCGAATCAAAAATATTACCCATCCCATTCAAAACTCCGGATGTTTTTAACCTGAACGGACAGGGATTATCCATGACCTTTTCGGTCAATAAAAATGACATTGGCCTTGTGGGAGATGCGGAGGCAATTGTCAATTCGAACGGCAATCAGGCAGGGGCAGAGGTGAATTTAGGCGCCCTTTTCAAAGCCGGCGCCAACTTTGGAACTTCAGTTTCATTTCAAAAAACCGGGAAATGGAATACGACCAATATCAGCTTCAAACCGGAACAGGATGTGATTGGAAACAGCTTGTACCATCAGTTTTGTCTCAAGAATCATGGGGAAATCAATAAATTTAATTGCTCCGACTTTTCTTTTTTGGGAGATTATAATCCAATACAATTCAATCTTCTGAACGAGACTCTCCTCACACAATATTTGAGCAATGGGAGCCATGTCACATCCAATGTGCTGAACGCTGTACAACCCGTTTTGCAATCAACAATCAATTACCTGACCGCAGATGAGGCAGATAAAATTGGGTTCGACAAACAAATAAAATATTACAATTTCAACAACACACCAGCGCCTCCGCTGATCAGAACATCCGGGTACCATAAAGGGCATCACCTTTCAGAAATTTCGGTTACTCAACCCGACGGTATGAAATATGTTTTTGGTATACCCGTTTATAATATCTCACAAAAGGAGGTCAGTTTCAATGTCACAGGCAATGCTACGGATCCGACAAAAAACCTGGTTCATTATACAGAAAACCAGGATAATACATCTGGAAACAACAAGGGAATTGACAACTTTTTTGAATCTACCACGACCCCGGCTTATGTAACACAATTCCTGATCACCGCCGTTTTAAGCCCCGATTACAGGGACCTTACCAACGATGGAATTACCGAAGACGACCTGGGCAATTATGTCAAATTCAGCTACTTTAAAGAAAACTTCAGCTACAACTGGAGAACTCCGTTTGCCAAGGATTACGCCACCTACAACAGGGGATTAAGAAGTGATGATCAGGATGACAAAGGTAACTATGTCTTTGGCAGCAAAGAACTTTGGTATGTTCGTTCCATTGAATCCAAAACAGAGATTGCCGAATTTCACTACAGCCAAAGGCAGGACGGATATGGGGTGACCGATGAAAATGGAGGGAAGGATACAGGTCAGTTTTTAAGAAAACTCGACTATATAGAGGTTTACTCACTTCCAGATCGTGCCAGGAATGGCAACAATGCTACGCCAATCAAAACCATTCATTTTGACTACAACAATTTGTTGTGCAAGAATATTGATAACGGAGCTGTAGCCACTAACGGCAAACTGACCTTAAACAAAGTGGATTTTACCTATGAGCATTCAAAAGAGGGAATACTTACACCGTATGTTTTTGGATATGGCAATAAACCGAATCATGCGAATGTTAACCCGGATTACAACATCAGAAGTGTCAACCGGTGGGGTTATTACCAGGAGAATGGCAATAGTTTCAGTGATTGCAATGATAATTCCCCACTATCCAATATTGATTTCCCTTATGCCCTGCAGGATACGCTTGAAATGAATAAAAACGCATATGCCTGGAACTTAACTGATATCACGATCCCGGGTGGGGGCAAATTAAAAGTGAATTATGAAGCCAATGATTATGGCTATATCCAGAACAAGACTGCCGGGCAAATGTTTATGGTAACCGGGATAGCCAGTCCAAATGATCCCAACATTACCGGAAATTCTCTTTATGATCCTGTTACCCCAAACATTAAGAGTAGAATTTACTTCAAACTGACAACTCCTGTCAATAACTCAAATTCTGTAGAAGCAAGAAAGGAACTGGAAGAAAACTATATCAAAGATATCAAAGATGGTTTTTTGTACTATAAATTATATGTGAACCTGAGTGGTGGCAAATATGAATACATTACCGGTTATACAAAAGTTAAAGATTTTGGTGTAGCCAGCAACCCAAATTATGCCTATGTAGAATTGGACCCTGTTGCCATAGATGATGAGAACAACCTGATCAAATGCAGTCCGATCCTCAAAACTGCGTTCCAGTTTATGCGAATCAACCGGAACAATATGGTGTTTAACAATACTTCCATGGGTGCGCCGGCCAATTTTGCCTCATTCATTCAATCCTTACCGGGTACGGTGAGTCAACTGGGGAATCAGATTTCTGCTTCCTCCATGGGTGTGAACCTATACTGTGAGTTACAGGGTTATTGCAAAGAGATTTCCCTGGCAAAAAGCTTTATCCGTCTATACAACCCTGCAAAAAAGAAAATTGCCGGTGGCAGCCGTGTCAAACAAATAAGTATTGACGACAATTGGAATGCCATGACTGGCAATACACATCAGAATAAATCGTATGCAACTTCCTATTATTATACGACAGAAGAGATGAATCCGCTGAACAACAGCAAAGTGACAATAAGTTCAGGAGTTGCTGATTATGAACCGATGGTGGGTGGTGATGAGATTTCACTCAAACAACCCATCTTTTATTCCGATAAAAAGAAATTGGCCCCTGACAACGATTATTTCGTTGAAGAACCGGTAAATGAATCACTTTTCCCTGCTCCTCAGATTACTTACGGAAAGGTTACTCAAATTACCAATGAAACAAATCTCAACGTCGGCAAAACCGGGAAGATTGTCAATGAATTTTATACCTCAAAGGACTATCCTGTAAAAGTGAACCGGACCACAATTGATGAAAAGCGGGATAAAACCCAATTCAATCCTATTCAGCTTCCATTTGTAGCCATTGATCAGCAGCATGATTTTGCCTCTGTTTCCCAGGGTTATTCAATTGAGTTGAACAACATGAGCGGTTTAGCAAAAGCCACGTGGGTATATAACCAAAATGGCGACAGTGTTTCCGGTGAGGTTTCTGAGTATTTTCCTAACAACGACCACTTTACACTCATTGACAACAGCGGCCGCTTCACCAAAAACAATAAAATGGGACTATCCGCTGAATATACCATTGACGGTAGAAAAAGCCATGATCAATCTGTTTCCACTTCCTACAATGCCAATTTGAATATGGCTGTTTTCGGAATAGCACCCATCCCGATCATCATGCCCTTGTACTCCCAGATGACAGAAGAGAAGCAATTTCAATCGATCGTTATCAATAAGGTAATTCATCGGAATGGCCTTTTAAAAAGTAAAACAGTCTTTGAACAAAGCTCATCGGTTACCACAGAAAATTTAGCCTTTGATGAGCTTACCGGAGAAGTCCTTTTAACGAAACTGGCCAACGAATTCAACGACACAATATTTTCCTTCAAATATCCTGCATGGTGGATGTACAACGGGATGGGGCCATCCTATACAAATGCGAAATTGAACATCAACAGCACAAATCTTTCAGTTTTTAAATCCTTCTTAAAAGTCGGAGATGAGCTTCGGTCAACCGGAACAGGTCCCAGGTTGTGGGTGAAAGATCTGAATTCATCCATCCCAAATTTTGTGAATGATTTCGGATCACAAACAGCTATCTCAGCGAACGAATATCAGGTCTATAATTCAGGAGCTAAAAATCTTTTGTCGGCTTCTGCAGGTCAGGTGATTACCTGGAATCAGAATCCTTTAGCCAATGGAATTAAACTGGAATTTGGCCAGAATAAGGTCCTGAACAGTTCTGCAATTGAGTACGATGATGATGCCGTAAATTATTGTGACTCTTGTGCAACCATCAAAAACAGGATGGGGAAAAATGATTTCTTATCAGGAAAGAAGGGAAATTTTAAACCCAAACGAACCTGGTTCTTTTTGGAAGATCGGACTCCTGTTAACCTGGCTAATGGAATTACAAATATCAAGGAACAAGGACTGTTCAGAATATACACTGACTTTTGGGGACTGCCTTCAAATCCAACCTTCAACTGGACACCCGGTTATGCCAACTGGGAATGGAAAGAAAAAGTCAATTTGACCAATGTGGATGGTCAGACCATCGAGAAAGAAGATCGAATTGGTAGAAAAACAGCCAGCTTATTCGGTTATAAAAATACTTTGATTACAGCACAGGCTATCAATGCAGCATATGGCGAGACCTATTTTGATGGTTTTGAAGATTATTACTGTGCCTATTGCCCATTAACCACTGAATTCGACAGAGGTCATACTATTCCTGCATCACAGATGAGGCAGATTGGGTCTTCCTCCACGACATCAACGGGAAGTGGTTCAACGCATCAGTATATGGAAATGAAAAGAGTAAATGTGGTAAAAGGTAATCCGGTTATATCTGATAATGAATCACATACAGGCAAATACTCATTAGAAGTCCAGGGTTCTTTATCATTTACCATTTCCCCTCCGGTCGCCTGCAAAGGGGATAGGGGAAACCATGGGAATACGCCAACAGGCACAACCGGTAAGCCGGGAAATGATTCAGGATGCATTCAATGTATAGGAGGTTTTTCTCCTGATTTAAACAAGAAATACATCTTTTCCTGTTGGGTAAAAGTGAACAATCCACAACCCATTATCTCCTGCAGTGATGCAACGGTTGATATAACATGCAGTGGTTCATCGTCTGTCAGTCTAAAATCCGAAGGTCCGGTGATAGAAGGCTGGCAAAGAATCATGGGGACTTTCTCCACTTCTGCCAATAATAATGTCTCAGTCAACCTGAAGCAAGGAAACGCTGCAACCTATTTTGATGACCTGAGGATATGCCCTGCAGATGGCAACATGGTTTCCTACGTATATGATGACGTCAACCTGCGACTTACCTACAGTCTCGATGAAAACAATTATTTCACTAAAAATGAGTACAACAATCAAGGGGAGTTGAGGCGCATTAAGAAAGAGACAGAGAAGGGAATTGTGACCATCAAGGAAGTTAATTCATCCCTTGTAAAACATTAATAACTATGGCAATGCATAAATTCATACTGATATTATTACTGCCTTTCCTTGCTATTAATGTATTTGCAAAGCAGTATCCAAAAATTGATTTTCTATTGCCGGGAAAAACTCTGATGGACTTTTCAGGTGAATCAATCAATTTCCCGGTTGCCTTGCCGGATTTCAATCCCGGGCAAATGAATAATAACAACAGAATTACGACATATCAAAATACCATAGAATTATTCCTTAAGAACCAGTCCGCTTTCCAGGGAAATGCCAAAGTGACCGTATCGGCCAGACTAAGTTATTACCCGATTAATGTATCGTCGCCACCTGTTTCCAAAAACATCACACTGGAAATTAACAACAGAACCGACACCCTATCCAAAAGCGTAATTTCCAGCATCTATGCATTCCGGAACGCCTATAAGGCCGAATTAACCATCACCAACGTGGTCGTCACGTCTGATAAAGGAACCGATTTGACCCGGTTGAAAACCAAATTGGCCGATTTTATCGAATTAAATATTGGATTTCAGGAGGAACGGCTTACACGGATCAATTACAACATTTTTCCAACGAATCTGACTGCCTGTGAAGATCAGGTATCTGACGAACTTGTTGTCAACTGGAGCAACTTACCCGATGCCGAAGCTTATGAACTGGAATACACTTTCGTGGATGATTACGCTGGCAATTATAGTGTTCCCCTCAATCCAGCCAACATCCCATTTAATTTTAAAGACAACAGCACACGAGTCTCTTTAAAAGAAACCTATTACAGGTTGCCTCTGGTTTTTGAAAGGGGATATCTTTTGTACAGGGTAAGAGCCATCGGAAGGGGTGGCAATAACCTCGAATTGCCTGTGTATTGCAGATGGAGCGGCGTTGAAAACGGCAAGGTTTTCACCTTTGCCAATAAGTTCTACCATGGCACCGCACATTCATCCGATAAAATGAACTGGCAGGCAACTACCACTTTCGCGGAGGAAGGGAAGCGCAGTGATATCGTTGGTTATCTGGATGGGACCTTTCGTTCAAGACAGACCGTAACCGGAATAAACCTGGAACCACAATTGCCAAATAACCAACTACTATTTGAAAGCTCCGATTGTTTTCAACCGGGAAGTTTGAAAGAGCGGGAAGTAATAGCCGGTGAGACCGTTTACGATTATCAGGGCCGGCCGGCCGTAAATATTTTGCCGGTACCCACCAATTCTAAAAAACTCGAATATTTACCGCTTTTGAATATCAGCAACAATATAAATTCTCCAAATACAACAAGAAAGCCATATAACTGGCAGGACTTTGATCAACCTAATTTCACGTGTCCCAGCACCAATAGGTTATTTCCA
Organism: Bacteroidia bacterium; assembly: GCA_025358025.1. GTDB lineage: Bacteria > Bacteroidota > Bacteroidia > Bacteroidales > Prolixibacteraceae > CAINVV01. Next base: position 10,433 of record JANYKW010000075.1, read on the forward strand.
CAGCCTGATGCCACAACCGGTATCATGGGCGCTGCAGCGTATTATTCAACCAATAATCCAAACAAACTTGGGTTTAACGCATTTATTCCTGATGCAGGTGGTTTCCCCTTTACACAACAGAGTTATCTGCAGGATAACACGGGAAGAGTAGCGGCTCAAAGCGGAATAGGTACTGCTTTTCAATTTGTTAACCATCACGAGACAAGGTTTTATTATGCCGCTCCGAACCAGGAAGAACTTGACCGCATGTTTGGTACAGAGGTTGGGGATGCATTACGATACAAGAAAAACGCTGTGATGGATCCAAATGGACAGATCACTGTAGCCTATATTAATCCTGAAGGTAAAACCATTGCAACAGCCCTGGCAGGGAAAGCGCCAGATAATCTTGATCCTCTTGCCAATCAAACGACGAATACCATTGACATCTCCCTGATGAGTAAAAATGTGATGAATCCCGTCGACAAGACACTTGTCATTGAACACCAGTTCTTGGTCACAACCGACAATACTGATTATACCTTCGATTATGCGATTAATCCGGAAACACTCAATGCCGAGTTATGTACCGGATTCCCGGTTTGTCTTGATTGCATTTACGACATTGACATTACCCTCAACCATACTGAAAGTTGTACAGGCACGCCATTAGTTTCCTATTCCGGAACCATTGGTAATTTATTGAACAGTAACGGCAAAACTGATCTGAACTGCGACAATAGCAGCAGTACCGGAACCTATCCGCGTCACATCGTAAAGACTCTTGGGATAGGCACTTATACCATTACAAAAAAGATTACGGTTAACCGGCAAGCCGCCCTGGCATACATTGCCGAAGTCCTGAAAGATACCTGCAAATCACAGTGGAATGCCATTTTGCATGATGAGCTTTCACGTGTTGATACCATGAATTGCTACAGGAGTTGTGCCAATTGTGCCCAACCGCCGGTCAAAACCATAACATGCGATACAGCTTATTGCAAACCCAATCCCAACCGATGCGATAATATCCGTTCCATGATGCTGGCCGATATCTCACCGGGCGGCCAATATGCACAATATGTAAGAAATGCCAGTGGTATCATTGATGCCAGCACCTTTCCGCTGTCAATTTTTAATCCGGGCAACCTATTACCTGCTCTACCTACGCTTGCCCAAATCAACCTCGCCCTGTCCCCGTCCAATTTTGCCAGTTACAGTGACCTGGTTAATAATTGGCTGCCTGAGTATGCAGAAAAACTACTCCCTATGCACCCCGAACATTGCCTGCTGGGCTGGTGCAGTTCCGGTCAGATAGACGCTACCCTTGATTTTGATTCCCAGCTACTTTCAACACAGTTCTTTGGAGATGCTGTCGCCAAAGGTTATTTTACCCAGGGCAGTCCACTTCCCAATACCAATGTTAAACCGTATGAACAATTGCTGGACAAGGATCCGTGGTTTTTGAACAACGCCAATCCGGCTATTAAAACTGCCCTCTTAAATAAACTTAAGAATTACGGCTGTTCTGCGACCATACCCGCCGATGAATTTGCCATGCAGATGGCCTGGTGTGCCCACAACAACCCTCCTCAAAACCAACAAGGTTCAACACCGGTGATGAATCCTGCCGCACCTCCTTGCAACCTGCCAGCAACTTATTTAAGTACTCACGGTTTTGGGACAGATCCCAATGTAGCAGACCTTGAATGGACTTTCCTTCGGTCGCTCTATTTATCGGCTAAAAATGAGGCCATACAGTCCAGCCAAAATTCATACGCGGATGCAAATAATTGCAATTCACGATGTATTGGGGCAAAAGATTACAATGGCTGGGCGCAATTCTCCTTTAATGCGCCAAATTTTGCATCCCTGCACAATAATCTACCCTGCCAATCCTCATCAAACCCATTTGTCTGGCTGCTGTATAAGGACAAACAAAACCGGTTTGGCACCAGTCTGGACAATATTCTCAATGTGATGGCAGATGCAGGTATTTCCATGGATGTTAGCGGTGTCACGAACTATGATGATCCATGCCAGTATGCACAAGCCATTGAAAACCAAGCAGGCAATATTAATCAGCAGGCAGCAAATACCCTTTGCGGCGGAACGTCTGATGGCGTCCTCGTTTCAGATTCTACTTGTCAAAAGGCGCTTGCAGCCAACCTGAACGAACTCTTCAATTCCATTATCAGGTCCTTGCAAAGCAGCGCCTCCGTTTCAATGACAACCAGTCAAATACCCGCATCCATCAGTTCCATGGGCATAACGAGTGTTCACGGAACACATGGTGGGGATGCCAGAAATAGTTGGATGAGGATAGACCTTGATCCCTGCATGGAGATTGAGATTCCTTATCTTCATGGAACCATAGCTCCCTTATCTGTATGTTGCATCAGCAATATATCCTGCACAGGGGCCAATTCGGGCCCGTGCAGTTTTGACATGAAAGTAAACTATCCCGTTGATTTTCCTCCAACGATTCATGTGGTTACAAAATGCAATCTTTTTGCTGGATGCAAGCGTACATCGAAACCTGTTTGTTCTCAGCCTTCGCCTTACGTGGGAGCAATCAAAGATTATCTCAATGGGATATTCAATTTTATCACTACTTACCATGTCAATCCTACCCCCATCCAGCTTTCAGCCTTATCGCCCTCAATATTTCTAAGCGATGATGTCAGACAGTTACAAACAGTAGCGCTAAATTCCGCCTCAAATTTTGTTATCAACCTTACTTATCATGATCCGGCTGGTAAGGATAAAAATTGCGGGATAACATTGCAAAGCAATTCGGGTATCACCGGCTGGAACAATGTTAGAAACATCATTAGCATTGCTCCCGATCTGTCGCTGGTCCAAAATGGTATTACCAGGGATTTCATTCTAAAAGTACTTAGCGGTACGACTCTCACCAACCTGGCTACAGTCGTAGTG